>CAZJHH010000034.1:0-1120 GCA_964545875.1 uncultured Synergistaceae bacterium | reverse complement strand
CCTAACCCCCTGTACCGCCTTGATGAGATCCATAACAACCCCACCGCCGCCGTCTATATCCACGAAGGGGAAATCAAGGCTGACAGGGCCAGGGAATGGAATCTTCCGGGCACACATACGTGCTGGCCAGGAGGAGCCCAGGGAATCGGCAAAGCCGATTTTTCACCGCTTCACGGGCGGGATGTGGTGCTGATTCCCGATAACGACGGCCCCGGAAAGAAGGCCATGGCGAAGATTGCGGCTCTCCTTTCGGGCAAGGTGAAGAGTATCAAGGTTGCCGCCTATCCGGAAAATTTCCCCCACAAGGGCGATATATGCGACTGCGCTTCCCCCGAGGAGGCCAGGGCGATACTCGCCACGGCGAAGCCATGGGCGGGTGCGGTGGAGTGCTCCGAAGCCCCCAAGAAAAGCATCCTCGACATTGAAAGCACTCTTGACTGGGTACCTGGTAATGAACCCCCGGAAAAGATTGGAGGCATTTTCACCAGGGGGCAGCTCTCTATTCTGGCAGGGCAAGCCGGGGTAGGAAAATCTGTGCTCATGCAGTATCTGTGTTCCAAGTGGTCTATGGAGGGGCTTGTGGTAGGGTACATCACCGGAGAGCTTCCCAAGGCCTTGATGCAATGGCGGCAGAAAACTACCGGCTGGGAATACAACCCGGCGAACTTCAAAATATTTTCTGCCATTGATGCGGCCCTGGAAGGGATGAATCTTGACCTTTCGAGCCCCGAAGGGCTGAAAAACTTCCGCATCATAGCCGACAGCCGGAAATGGGATGTGCTTGTGCTGGACAGCCTCACGGGGTTGACTGACGGGAACGAATCAGATCCCGAGAAAATGAACCCGTTGACAACCCTTCTGCTACGCCTTGCATCGGAAAAAAACTGTGCTATCCCTCTCATACACCATCCCCGGAAAAAGAAGGGGTTCGAAAGGAAAGACAGGATGCACCTTGACGACGTGATTGGCAGTTCCACCCTGACCAGAAAGGCCGGGTTCGTGGTGGGGGTGGAAATACTACAGGAGGCCAAAGAGCCGGAAGTGTTCGTTACGGTTCTCAAGAACTGGACAGGCAAGCGGGGAGATCTCTTTTCCTTCACCATCCACGGAGGGGAGAACC
>CAZJHH010000033.1:0-1190 GCA_964545875.1 uncultured Synergistaceae bacterium | reverse complement strand
TCGAGAATCTTGGTGACTACGCCAGCGCCCACGGTCCGGCCGCCTTCACGTACGGCGAAACGAAGACCTTCTTCCATGGCGATAGGCACGATGAGATTCACTTCGAACTGCGAGTTGTCCCCGGGCATAACCATTTCCACGCCGTCCGGAAGTTTGATGTCTCCGGTTACGTCGGTGGTACGGAAATAGAACTGGGGTTTGTAGCCGCTGAAGAAGGGCGTGTGACGACCGCCTTCTTCCTTTTTCAGTACGTAGACTTCCGCGAAGAAGTGCTTGTGGGGGGTTACGCTGCCGGGCTTGGCTACTACCATGCCCCGCTCCACGTCGTCTTTGCCCACGCCACGAAGAAGAATGCCCACGTTGTCTCCCGCCTGAGCGTCGTCCAGAATCTTCCGGAACATTTCAAGCGAGGTGGCTACGCTCTTGATTTTGTCTTCCTGCATGCCGATGATTTCCACTTCCGCGCCGGGGGTGATGATGCCCCGCTCCATACGGCCGGTGACCACGGTGCCGCGTCCGGTGATGGTGAAGACGTCTTCGATGGGCATGAGGAAGGGCTTTTCCGTGGCGCGCTCGGGCTGAGGAATGTGCTCGTCGCAAGCCTTCATGAGTTCGAAGATGCCGTCGGTCCACTCGTTGTCCTCGTCGGTTTCTCCGGCCTTGAGGGCGGAACCCCGCACGATGGGAACGTCATCCCCGGGGAAGTCGTATTTGCTCAGAAGATCCCGGATTTCCATTTCCACCAGGTCCAGAAGCTCTTCGTCGTCCACCATGTCCACCTTGTTCATGAAGACCACCAGGGCGGGAACGTTTACCTGACGAGCGAGAAGCACGTGCTCCCGGGTCTGGGGCATGGGGCCGTCAGCAGCGGAGACCACCAGGATGGCGCCGTCCATCTGGGCCGCTCCGGTGATCATGTTCTTGATGTAGTCCGCGTGTCCCGGGCAGTCGATGTGCGCGTAGTGACGGGTCTCGGTCTGGTATTCCACGTGGGCGATGTTGATGGTGATGCCCCGCTCACGCTCCTCCGGCGCCTTGTCGATGTTCTCGAAGGGGGTGAAGTCCGCCATGCCGTGACGCGCCAGGGTCTTGGTGATCGCCGCAGTGAGCGTGGTCTTGCCATGGTCGATGTGACCAATGGTGCCGATGTTCAAATGCGGTTTCGATCGCTCAAATTTTTCTTTTGCCAT
>CAZJHH010000032.1:0-1218 GCA_964545875.1 uncultured Synergistaceae bacterium | reverse complement strand
CATACTTCACCGGGATGGCCAAGAGCGTTGCACTTGATTTGACAAATCAAGGTTCAAAACATTTTATCACGAATCACGAAAGGAGGTGCAGACCATTGAAGATGACGAAAGTCGGCGTGCTGCGGAGCTTGAGAGGCTATACCTTGGCAGACGTGGAGCGCAAAACGGGAAAGTGCTATGCAAGCTTGAGCTTGTGGGAGAGCGGAGCCCGAAAGGCCCCGGAGGAGGTTCGAAGTTTGTTGAGCGGATTGTACGAGGCCCCGGAGGGTGTTCTATGGGATGCTGAAGGAAGAGCCCGAGAGTTACCCATCGAGGCAGTTTTGCAGGCGTGAGACCGGGCCCGGCAAGAGGGCATAAAAAAAGCCGCTGGAGGGCATTCCAACGGCGGCGAGCGAGATAGAAAGGTTGTGTTCTATGCAGTTACATTATACCACAGAATGTGGCAGCGGCAACGGTTCGAAGGATGTAATCCGTGCGCTTAAAGAAGAAATTCGTGAGGATCGGGCACGATTGGATTCTCCAATGATCGTGAGGTTTGACGAATCGGGAGAACACGACTTTTCTGCCTGCGCCTCACCGGCCCGGCTCCTTGAGGCCTTCGATCCCGAAGAGGTTGAGTTCCTTCCCGGCTTCACCCCGGAAGAGAGATGCCTATCTTTGGAGCTATGGGAAAGGAAGTCCAAGAAGGATATCCTTCGGGGGCTTTCCATGCTGGGGTGCCGTCGTGGGGCTGAAAAGGTTCGTAGTCTGGTGGCGGCGCAGTTGGCCCAGATAGAGAGCCTTTTTCACGGATCGGAGCCAATAGAGCATAACCGCAAGGCCAAGGTGGCGCACTACGTAAAACTTGCAAAGGACTTGAGGGACGAGATCTCCCGTATGGGGAACAACCCCGGAAAGGTGGCCCGCACCATGGCCCCCACCATTCCCACAGTGGCTATTTATTCCCGAGCCAAAGAATACCGCAGCCCTTCCCGGCGTTCCTCTTCTGCTTCCTCTTCTGGCAGCGGCGGCGGTGGTGACAGTGGCGACGATCCCGGAGGTTCAGACCAACCGGAACCGCCAGCGTCTTTTGTAGTACCCTTTCCCTGTGATATCCTTTCCCAAAATACCCATCATGCCATTGCGCACGGCTCCCAAGAAGGGAGGCGGTGCTGATGACCATTTACAAAAGCCAACGCCAGCAAGTTCTTTGCCATCTTCGGGATACCGGCCCCCTGG
>CAZJHH010000031.1:0-1369 GCA_964545875.1 uncultured Synergistaceae bacterium | reverse complement strand
TGGACAGGCAAGCGGGGAGATCTCTTTTCCTTCACCATCCACGGAGGGGAGAACCCCTACACCGGGAAAACCGAACTCGCCGGAGTGACCGTCAACGACAACCCCAAGCCGCCAGCACATAACACCAGAGGAGCGGTAGAGGCCTTTGTGTTCAGCATCCAGAAGCCCGGAGAAAAGTTTTCCGCATCGGACGTAGCAAAGTACCTGCGGGAGGTGGGAAACCCCGTGGGAGATACCATGCTGAAAAAGTATCTGGCAGAGCTTACCGACTCGGGGCGGCTGAAAAAGCAGGGGAAAACAAAAAATACTCTCTATTGGGTACAGGGTTCGAAAGAGGAGAATTCAGGGGGAAAAGATTCGTCACTAGGTTTTTCTATAGAGAGCTTACAATGTGACGAATCATCAATCAAACCCAGTGATACCAACGGCTCCCATTCGTCACCCATGGTGACGAATCGTGACGAATCCCCCGAGGCTCAAAATCCATTCGACACCCATTCGACACCCAGGGTGACGAATCGGAAGCCTTGCGGTGACCGGGATAGAGGCATGATTCGTCACCTTGCCATCCCCACGGGAGAATCGGGTGTCGAATCATCCGGGGAATCTTCTCTTTCGGACCCCGACAATCCCGAAATCCGAAACTGGTATTCCTCTCTCCCCGAAGCTGACCGGGAGGCGATCCGAAGCCGGGGAGAAAAGCTCCTAGCCTTCCCGGACATATCCTCCGAAGATCGGGAGCGAATATCCCGCCAGCTCATCGAGGCGGCATATCTCGATTCCCAGGAAGCAGGAGCACCGCCTTCGGAAATCCTGACCAGCATCGAGGAGGAACCCGAAGAGGATGAACCGGAAGGTGGCTCTCCTCCTTCGAACCCAGAAGATTATTCCGACACCGAAGAGCCCGAGTTCGACCCGCACGCGCTGGACAAGCTCAGGGAGCTTCGGGAAATATCCGGCGAAGATCCACCGCCAAAGGAAAAGTCCCGCATAAAACTGGACTATCCCGCAAGCATCCGGGGGTTGCGGCCCACTCTCCGGAACTATTTTCTTGAGAGAGAAGCCTATCACCGGCGGGACGGGAAAACCCTGGATGAGGCCCGAACCAGAGCGGAAAAGGAGACTCTTGTCAGGGCGGAGGGCGCAGCATGAGCCGCCAGGTTCCCCCGCTGGACAGCTCAAAGTTGAGCGTTCCCCGGTACGATCCGGGGAGCGTTCCCCTTCCCCCAGAGCTTGAAGGAGCCCCGGAGAAAATCATTGATATGTGGCGGCGAGATCTGGAAACCTTCCGAACGTTGCCGGGCGGTACGGAAGTGGCCTTCCACGGAGCAATCAGGGTCTGGATGCGTTCCGCAGGGCTTGAGGTGGC
>CAZJHH010000030.1:0-1999 GCA_964545875.1 uncultured Synergistaceae bacterium | reverse complement strand
TATCCCTTGGCGATCCATTCCCGGATCTCTCCCAGGGTGACCTCTTCACAACGGCATATAACGATGTCCTTCTCTTTGTCCGCCATGTCAGTCCACCACCTTTACCGCCCGGATTTCCATGACCAGATCCTTGGGAACCGATACATGGACCACATAGGTTTTGTCTTTCCAGGGTTCCGTTACGGAGATTACCGTGCCCCGGTGCACTTCTTCGCCCTGTCGGTTGCAACAGGCTATGGAGTCTCCCTTGGCGGGGAGAGGGAGCATTTCGTAGGGAAGTTTCATGAGAGCCTGATTGGCTTCTCCCCAGGTGAGGTCCACCACGAAGCAGGCGAGCCCCGGACATTTGGCTACACAGAGAGCGCAGCCGGTGCATTTGCTGTAGTCGATCCGGGGGGTGTCGTTGATGTCGTCGAAGGGGAGCACCGCTCCGGTGGGGCAGCTGGTGTGGCACGGGTTGCAGGGGATGCGCTGGGGGCATTCGATGAGGACGAGCCCATTCTTTTTGCTTTCCCAGAGTTCCCGGGGAGGAGTTACCGCTCCGGGGCATTCTTCCGTGAGGATGCCGCTGTTATAGAGTTTTTCTTTGTCCGTCATGATTTTCTACCCCCAACATTCACAGCAGACTTCACAGAGGCCTGCCCGGATTTTTTCGCCTACTTCTCCTGCCCGGAGGTCTTCGAGGCGTTTGTGGTAGAGGGCGGAGCGCTCTTTGTGTTCTTCCGGGGTGCCGTGGCTGAGGCTGGCCGCGGCGGCGAGTCCCGCTATGCGCCCTTCCACCATGGCGGCGGAGGCTTCTTCGATGCCCGCGGCGTCTCCGGCTACCCAGATGTCCGGGTGGGAGGTGCGCATGAGGGCGTCCCGACGGGCTACGTAGCCGCAGAGCTGAGGGACGAATTTCATGGAGCAGTCCGCTTGCCAGAGGAGTTCACAGGTGGGGGTGAGGCCTACGGCGAGACAGATGATGTCGCAGTCCACTTTTTTGGGCGACCCCACGGGTTTGAAGCAGTTGTCGATTTCCTGGATGAGGGCTCCTTCGATGAGGTTGTCTCCGAGGGCTTCCGAGATGGTGTGCTGGAGAAGGATGGGAACTCCCATGCGCCGGATTTTGGCGGCGTGGACCCAGTAGCCTCCGATTTTGGGAAGGGCTTCGAGGATGCCTACGATTTGAACTCCCGCCTGCATGAGCTGATAGCTGACGATGAGGCCGATGTTGCCGGCTCCTACCATGAGGACTTTGTCCCCAGGGGTGACTCCGTAGACGTTCATGAGGGTTTGGATGGCTCCGGCTCCGTAGACTCCGGGAAGGTCGTTGTTGGGGAAGGGGATGAGTCGTTCCTGAGCTCCCGTGGCCATGACGATTTTCCTGGGCTTGATCCGGACGTATTCGTCTTCTCCCACCACGTAGCTGACTACTCCGTCTTCTTTGTAGTATCCCGTGGCGGTAGCGTTGGAGAGAACTTTGACTTTGCCCGAGGCCTGGTGACCTTCGAGTTCTTCGAAGAGGATGTCCGCTATGGCAAGTCCCCGGGTGCCCGCATGTTCTTCTTTGGAACCGAAGAATTTGTGGGTTTGCTTGATGAGCTGCCCTCCGAGTTTGAGGTCACTGTCCAGAACCGTGACTTCCGCTCCAAGGGAGGCCGCTTCTATGGCCGCCGAGAGCCCCGCAGGGCCTCCGCCGATGACGAGTATTTCCGTGCTTTTCATGGTTTTTCCTCCCCTTAGCCTTCCGCCGCCACGACGCCTTTGCCCGTTTGGGTTTCCACCCGCATTCCCTCTTCAAGGGGAGTTACGCAGGTTCGTACGTTGGGCACTCCGTTTACCGTCATGAAGCAGGAGGAGCATTTTCCGATGGCGCAGAAGAAGCCCCGGGGACGTTTCATTTCCGGGGTGATCCGGTAGGTTCGAACTCCGTTGGCGTGAAGCGCCGCGGCGATGGGTTCCCCCGCAAATCCCTCCATCTTCCTGCCGTCGAAGCTGAAGGTTATCTTCTTCTTGT
>CAZJHH010000029.1:0-2504 GCA_964545875.1 uncultured Synergistaceae bacterium | reverse complement strand
CGGAGGGGTGGCCGAGCGGTCGAAGGCGGGCGACTCGAAATCGTCTGGGCGGTGCAACCCTTGCAAACACTCACTTTCTCGGTTTCGATAGGGAAAAAGTAGGCAGATAACCCCTTTTCCCATACCTTACATTTCACCTTTTTAATAGCCGTCTATCCGGGCCAGGATAGGCGGTTTTTTTGTGTTTTTCCGCAGCGTGGAACCATCTCCTTTCATTCGAACTTTCCGAAAAATACCTACCAAGATATCCACCGAAGTATCCACAGATGTTGTGTTCCCTTAAAAAAACACAACATATATAGTGCTAAAGTCTCTGGGAAGGAAACAAATTTATGATACAATTCTTTTGTTCACAGGCATTTTACCACGAATGAGCGAAAGGAGGCAGAGTCATGTTAGCCAGGGTGAAGGCGCTAAGGCTTGCGGCTGGGATGGATCAAAAGGAGCTTGCCAAGGTTGCGGGGTGGCATAATACGAACTGGTGCAGCTTGGAACAGGGAAGAGCAAGGCTCCCGAAAGCCCGACAAGAACGAGTAGCGGAACACTTCGGAGTTCCTGCGGAGATGCTTTTTACTGACAAAGGGGAGGTGCGGCCAGTTACCAGGGAGGAGCTTGTTTCAGCGTGAAAAGGCGTGTCTGAAATCGAGGCACAAAAAAAAAGCCGCTGGAGGGCATTCCAACGGCGGCGAGCGTGAAGAAAGGTTGTGAAACATGGTTACTACGGCGTGCGACAATTATACCACAAAATGCAGTGGTGGCAATGCTCCGGGCGATATTCCCAGAGCCGAAACGGCAGCCGAAACCGTGGCTCTTTTGCGTGAGACGCTAGACAGAACCCAGCAAGAAGGGCTTGAAGCAACGGGGGCACGGCTCTTTCTCGGGGAGCAGGATATCCCCCCGGGGTTTCTTTTCTCTATTCCGGTTATGTCTCACGACATAGACGAGCTTTCCTTGAGATTTTACAAAGAAACAGGGGGACTCCTTGATAGTGACTTACGCTTAGCCTTTACAGAAGATGCGGCGGTGCGGCTCCTTAGAGAGTGCGGGCAGTCGTGCACCTTCCATGCCTCAGAGGAGTATGTACAGGCTATTTTGCGCCAAGTGCAAAAAGTTGATGAGACGGGGGTTCGGGTGTCCCCAGAGGAGAGCGAAGTTCGCTTACGCCGTGCCATCTTCCGGGAGATGGTTGTGGCCTTGGTAGATGAATGGGGCGAACGTGGGCTTTTTCAGGACACGAGCAACCCGGATCGTTGGCTTTTGTATAAGGCGTACCGTGGGGGGTTTGAACGGTTCCCCTGCGCAGGGGCACGGCAAGCACTGCGACGCATCAAGAAGGCCCGAGCCAGAACCCTAGAGAAGGAGGAAGGCCCCGGAATGGCGGAGCTGGTGAGTTTGTGCGTAAGCCAAGAGGAGGGGGGGTTGCGGCGATTCCGCAAGGCAGCAGCGCAAACCCTGCAAAGCATCAAGACTGGGAGAGATGCCAGCCGTAGCACCACAGTCCCCGTCATCATCATCAGCGCATCCACCACCTTCTCCCGTTCCAAAGAATACAAGAGCGATCCACGGCGTTCCCCTTCTGCCTCATCTTCCGGCGGCGGCGGCGGTGATGGTGGCGACGACTCCGGAGGTTCAGATCCAGAACCGCCAGCGTCTTTTGTAGCACCCTTCCCATGTAACATCCTTTCCCAAAATACCCATCATGCCATGGTGCACGGCTCCCAAGAAGGGGGGCGGTGCTGATGTCCAGCGTCTACAAAAGCCAACGCCAGCAAGTTCTTTGCCATCTTCGGGATACCGGCCCCCTGGATGCTCTCACAGCCTTGAGGTTGTACGGCATTCAACGCCTTGCGGCCAGAGTCCGAGATCTTCGGGAATCCGGCTGGCTTATCGTCTCCGAAACCGTCAGGGGCGGCGGGAAACGCTGGTCTCGGTATTGGCTCATCTCCACCACCCGGAACAGCGGTAAGGGCCTTTTCCCCCAGGAAGGGGAGCGGGCGTGATGACCTACCAACTCATCCCCGAAGAAGTCCGGGCCTGGCTTGAACTCAACATCCCAAACAACGGCAAGCCTATCAGGTGGAACGGCTGTGATGCGGTTGTTCATTCCCCCCTGCGGGAGGATAAAAGCCCCTCCTTTTCGATCAATTATGAAAAGGGAACTTGGCACGATCTCGCCACCGGCGACAAGGGCGGGATTGTGGCCCTTGCTCAAAGGTTGAGCGTAGATCCCCCCGAGTGCTTCCAGAAACGGAGAGAGGCCCCGAAGCAGCGAACCCACGAGGGCACTTTCATCTACACGGACGAAAGAGGGAATCCCCTCCTGAAAATCGAGAGGTACCGCAATCCCCCAGCTCTAATAGCCCAGGGACGGAAAGAGAAGGAATTCCCACAATCCACCATGGTCAACGGTTCTTGGCAGAACGGCGGCTATCAGAAGGTTACAGGCAATCCTAACCCCCTGTACCGCCTTGATGAGATCCATAACAACCCCACCGCCGCCGTCT
>CAZJHH010000028.1:0-3557 GCA_964545875.1 uncultured Synergistaceae bacterium | reverse complement strand
CTTCCCCCGAAAGGATTCTCAGCCCGTCTCTATGTCGCGATGCCACCAGCTCTATGAGCTCCTCGATGTAGTCATGCCCCACGCAGGTGCCTCCTTTCGGGGTTTTCTTTCCCCTGTTCCTAGCTCTTTTTTCGGTTCCAGCTTTTCCGGACACTTCTCGGGATCGAAGGTTTTACGGTCCTTGAACTCCTCCCGCTTCCCTTTGTTCCATTGGGAGATGGGGGTCAAAAATCCAACCACCCGGGAATAGATCTGGCAGCGGGTACGTTTCTTCTCGGTGGTCATGATGTGGCCTTGCTTTTCGGTGCTTTTGGCATCGGCATCCAGTGAGAAACATCTTCCGGAGGAATCTTAAAACCATAATCGTCAAAACCACCGTTGAACCACCCTTCGCTTGAATAAACAACCTTCAGAACAACACCATTAGAAACAATTAATAACGGGCGTAATTCTGTTTTCTGTGGCCTTAACTTCGGCATTCGTTCCTGCACAGGAACCCATTGGTTTTCGTCCTTATAGTTCTTACTCCCGACCTCAAAGCAGAGAGTAAGCTCAATCACTTCCCCGTTATACCCTCCCGTCGAGGTAGGAACGATGTCGCAAACGCCTTTCCCAAAAACTCGCCTATCATAAGTATCTTCATCCCCATGAACCGACATGTCCACAGAACATGAAATATCAGCGTCTTCACAACCGGATTTTTCGATGATCCTGGTAAGTCTGTCTCGTAATTCCCTAGCTTTCATCTCGTTCTTTCCCCTCCAAAACCCCTCTCAGCCGCTCCGTCACAGCTTCTTCCCGCCATGTCGGTGCGGTCGCCCCAGGTTGTAATGATGCTTCACCCCGACGATCTTTTCCGGGTTAATACCCTCGTGCCCGAACCAGTCCAGGATACGGATCAGGCAGTCCGCCATTTCTACCGCTGTGCCTTCGGGCTTCCCGTTTTCGATGTAGAGGGCCGGCTTCCCGTTTCGATATTCTTCCAGGGCTTCAGAGAGTTCGGAGTGACAGAGGGCTATCACATCCCCAAAGCTCCGATCGTCATCCCACCAGCCGTGATTTTTCGCGTTTTCGTGGATCTCTTTTGCCCATTCGTTCAGGTTCATGTTTTGCCTCCTCACAGTTCTTCATGCTCAATTTTTGCAACAGATCCACGGGATCTCTGTTGACAATCCATGCCCACTTACATGCCCCGTATCTGGCGATTCCACGCCTATGCCATCCAAATTCCCGGGGGTCCGTAATGGGACGTTTTTTCAGTGTGGATCTTAAAGGTACATACTTAGGGGGCTGCCTCTGAATTACTTTTTCATCCCAGGCGCGCAGATAATAAAGGGCCACTCGTTTACACCTACTCACCGCAATCAATCTGCAACCTATCAGAAAACCCTCTTCCTTCGCTTTGCTGTTGAGGTACGCCGAAACCGTATGTCCGTCCGTACCCGTTTTTTCGGCTATCTCCGTAGCATATGCCGGACGGCCAATTTCCTTGAGCGCTGTAATGATTTCTTGCATTTTGCTCATACCGCCACGCTCCCTCCGCAGAAAGTGCGCCGATAATCCGGAGCCTGGCTTACAATCCACCCGCCAGCACCGCACATTTCTTGCAGCCGCGAGCAGATAGCCTCTCCGTGATCCCCGGATTTATAAGCCAAGGTTTGAGGCTCCGTGTGGTTCGTGGTAACGATGGTCTGCTTCTGGGCCGTATAACGTCCGTCGATAATCCGGAAAAGCTGTTCGCTGGCGAAGGCGGTGGGGCGTTCCTTTCCCAGGTCATCGAGCACAAGCACATCCACCTCCACAATCCCCTCAAGCACCTTCACGGGCTTTTCGTTGGACCATGCGGCGCTCCGTAAAACGTCGATCATTTCCGGCACGGAGATATAGAGCCCCGTTTTCTGCTTGCGCATGGCGTTGTTGAGTGTCGCCGCCGCCAAGTGGCTTTTCCCACAGCCGTAATTCCCTGCCAGCACCAAAGACCGCCCGGATTTGGCGGCTTCTTCCGCAACCTTGGCCATCTTCGCTGCATGGGGGTGTGCGGTCTTGACGAAGTTGCGAAAGCCCTTCGCCTGGAGGAGCGGCGGAAGCTGGGATTTCTGCATGGTGCGTTCAAGGTTCCGGCTCCACTCCGCCTGTCGTTTGGCCTGACACATGTGAGTTACCACAACTTCCACCCTGCCATGCTCCACATAGAC
This sequence comes from uncultured Synergistaceae bacterium, assembly GCA_964545875.1. Classification (GTDB taxonomy): domain Bacteria; phylum Synergistota; class Synergistia; order Synergistales; family Aminiphilaceae; genus DAIPKP01. Next base: position 1,362 of record CAZJHH010000028.1, on the reverse strand, counting down.
TCTTCTGGAATGCCCCCGGGGGATGTTTGGGCAAGTGTCATAACCCGGACAGTTTCCGCAATTCATTCGGCTCTCCTTGGCTTCCAAAATCGCTATGGCGTCGAGGGCCCTCTCCCCGCCTGAGATCCACGGAGCGTCCTCCCCCACCAAGTCCGGAAACTGCTCTTCAAGCCATGCCACGGCTTCACGGCGGTTTTCTTCAGCGTACCTTCGGGCCTCTTCAGGCGTTACCCCTGCAAGCTCCAAAAACAGGCTCTTCGGACTGGCGGCGCTCATTGCACGAACCCCCCGTATTTTTCCTTCAGGGCTTCCAGGTCAACTCCACCCTGCCCGGGGGCGCCGTCCGGCCTTTGGGGCGGAATAGGCGCTGCATATTTCCCCTCCAACACGTTCACCATGCTCGTTTCTCGAAGCAGCCAATCCAGGTCCGCTTGCCAGTTCCGGTCGTTTCTTCCGAGGAGAAATGGCATCGTTTTGACCAGTCTGAAAAATTTCCTCCACCACTCGAGGGATTGCCTCTCCCGAACTTCCGACCATCGGGCATGGATAGATTTCCTGCGGGATTTCGTAGTTCCTTTTGCTCTTCGGAGGGAATCTCCAAGGATATCGTTGTAGGATTGTACGATCTCCGTGTAGGGGATTTTTACTGGGGTTTTGGATTCGAGAGCAGGGGGAGCGGGGGGCGTAATGTCGCCGCCACCGCTATAGTGATTCTCCTTAGATGATTCTCTATTTAGTGATTCTTCTTCGGGTGACTCCCTGTCACTAGTGAGGTGACTGTGTGGCACTTCACTAGTGACTGACTGGCACCACCCCTTTTCCATTGGTGACTCCCTGTCACTAGTTGGGTGACTGTCTGGCACCACATCGTCTCGTTTGCGAGTGAGGTAATACACCGAGCTTTTGCGTTTTTCAGCTCGGCGGTGCACCTCGATATACCCCTTTGCTTCCAAGGCTTCGATGCAACGGATTACCTGGCGCCTGGAGCAGCTTGCTCTTTCCGCAACGGATTCCAGGGAAGGAAAGCACCCGGCCCCTGGGTTGCCTCCAGATACAAACGAACAAAGCGCGGCATAGACAGCTTTGTCGTAGACCGACAAAGCTGTCTCTCGCATAACGGATAGATCAAGAAAACAAAACCAATATGACCCCTTATCAACCACCGATACCCGTTCCGTCGCCACCGTTTACCACCGACCTTCCCCTGGAGTTTCTTCGAAATATTCATCCTGCTGCTGATTATTTTTCCGCCCTTTGGGCATGAATTGAATCGTCTGGGCGATAACCTCCGTAACGTATCGTTTGACGCCGTCCTTATCCGTGTAATTTCGAGTGGAGATCCGCCCTTCCACGAGGAGGGCA
>CAZJHH010000027.1:0-9460 GCA_964545875.1 uncultured Synergistaceae bacterium | reverse complement strand
CCAAAGGCTCGTGGAGGAATACGGTTTTTCCGGCTCCTCCTCCACGGTACGCAAGGCGGTAGCCCGGATGCGCCTCACCGTATCCGGAAAACGTCGGAGGCCCCATGCTCTTCCAGTTCTTCTCGGAACGCTATGAAAGGGGGAGTGTCCTGATTACCACGAATCTCGAATTCAGCCGCTGGACCGAAGTCTTTCAGGATGTTTCACTCGCCGCGGCGCTACTCGACCGCCTTACCCATCATTCCCACGTTCTTCTCTTCAACGGAGAGTCCTACCGGTTCTCCGAAAGAGTGAAGAAGAGGTGCCTCTCGTCGAGGGGCGGATCCCTTTTCGGTTACCAAGGTGAGTTCCTTTTGGATTGACGAACACACTCCCCGTGTGCAACCCTCTTCATAACCGTTCTCTTTCTCCTGCGATTAACTAAAGACCTTCAATAATCAACGAATTATCGAAGATCGGGCCGCACCTGGTGACGGCTTACCGAAGTCCATATTTATCCTTGAACTCTTCAATCCAATCTTCATGCCCGCCCGATTCTTGTATGGCCTCGACAACCATCTGAATGGTCAACCTGCCAACTCGATAACGCAGGTTCTGCGGAATTGCTTCATATAGGAAGGGCCACAAACCACTTTGGTCATTCCTATCATTCGCGGACTTCAAGAATGCGGGATTCCTCGAATCGTGCAGCAGAATGAAGCTCCCTTGCTTGGCAAAGGCAAATGTTGCCTCGCGGAAAAATTGGTAGTAGTTCGCGAACGGGCAGATTGCCCCTTTAACAAGAGTCGCCTCCGAAAAACCAAGTTCATCCAAACGCTGCCAATATTGCCTGCCGATATGGTACAGGTAACATTCACCAAGCCTTTCTGGATACGGATTTCGACCTTCGCAATCGCCACCAGCGAAAACGGAGCAACCGCCAAACTCTCGTTCCACCATCTTTGCCTCGATAAAAATGCTGTCGTACGAACCTGACAAAATGATGTCGATAGACGTGGGTTGCCCACTATCCTCGTTAAAAACTGACCGGTCGTCGTGCTCAAAAGCTGCTTCAACCTTCCCTTTCGGCCATGGGACGCCCAACTTTTCAATCGCAATCTTCAAAGGAGCAAGATCGTTTCGGACGATCAGAGGGCCAATCAGATTAAATGTCATGGCCTGACTGCTTAGCCCGTGATGAAGATATTTGTGCAAAGGGAATGAATCTTCGCCGAGGTGTTTTTCCTGTTCTTGGCGAATGTAATCCGCGACATCTTCACAGATAAGATTCCTGGCCCACAGATCATGACGAGCGAGGCAGTACCCCATCTTGGGATGGGTTTCGTACCCCCGTTTGCTAAACCATTGTTCCGCCGCCTTGCGCAGAGATGCCTCGAAGCTCTTGTATCGCGTGTAAGGCCAGGTTTTGGCCATTTGCCGGCTGTTGGGGATTTTCATGAACCCTCTCCTTGTTCGCCTATCAGTCGCTCCGCCAGCTCGAATGCGTCCACGGGCCAGAAACACTCGGGCCGGGGATGGCATACATCTGGCTGTCCTGCCGCAGGGCGGCATTCGAGCAGGGATTCCACCCATTGGCCAGGGACGGCGTTACGGCCGTACACAGCGCCCAGCAGTGCGCCACAGATGGCAGCGTTGGTGTCGGTGTCTCCTCCGCGCATGACGGTGCCCACCACGGCCTCCTCCAAATTCGGAGCATGCAAGAGCTCCCACAGGGCGTTGCGAAATGCCGTCAGAACCCACCCCTGCTGGTGGAGATAATCGGCGGGGGGCGCTTCAGCGGCTCCCCTGACCGCATTCAGAAGACTCCGATCCACCTTCATTTCTTCCGCCCACGTCATGATCTGCTGATACAGATTTCGAGCGTCACACCCGTGGTGGACGGCATGAGCGATGGACATCGTGAACAGCGCATTAGCTTGTTGGCAGACCGGATGGGGATGGGTGATCGCTGCGTCCTGCCGTGCCCACTCGGCAACCAGCCCCGGGGCATGGTTGGCTCCGAAGATGCCCAAAGGGCTGATCCGCATCATAGCGCCGTTGGCCTGGCTGTCTGGATTGACCCGACCCCGCAGGCTACTGGAGACTGTCATGCCGCAATCGAAGGGCCCGGAGTCCAGCCAAAAGATATACGCTTTCCTGGCTTCCTCGGGATCGTACTTTCGCTGGCCCGCCAGCATGCGGGCCAGCGAAAGCGCCATCTCGGAATCGTCCGTCGGTTGGCCAGCGATGGTGTTCCATGTACCACCGTCCGCAAGATTACGGACACCGTTCGGGTATTCTCGCCGGATATCATCCGGAGAACGAAACTCCACCAGGCTGCCAAGAGAGTCTCCGGCAAGCTGGCCGAGCAGAGAACCCTGGGCGCGGGAGAGCATGCCTTCATATTTGCACTCATCCGTTGGTTTGACGTTCTGAATCACTGGGCAACCTCCACTGTCGATGGCTGGTTCGCAGCCAGCCCATCCGCATTTTGTGAAAATAGAAACGAAAACGTGGCTTTGATCCGCTTGGGTTCTTTGATGTGGTTTAACGGCAAGGGACACCCATAAAGAGCTGCAAGGAAAATAATGAGTTGTTCATTACTATTAAACCACATCCCTACTTCTGAGTACAACCCATTCCTCCTGCTTCGGATTATTGCAGCAGTTTTTTACGAATTCAAGCGGATGTGTTTTCCGCACTTCCAGGAGCATACCCTCCAACCATGAAAATTCCCTTCACATGAAAAAATAAAAAAGCTCTCTCCTCACCCGAGGGGGAAGAGAGAGCTTTTCGTTTTTCAGAAGACTCCCCTTTTCGGAAAGGAAGCCCTTCGTTTCGGTTATAAACTACCGTTTCTAAAGCTGATACTCCCGCTGGCCCATGAGATGGGTGCCTTCGGGGGTTTTCAGGTAAAGGCCGCCGTATTCCTGAACGGAAGCGGCGCGTACTTCGATAAAACGACCTTCCGGGGTCATCCAATAGGGTTTCCCCTGAATATAAACTAACTTCATATAATATTTTTCTCCTTTTTGACTACTTCTTTGATTATTTCCGGCTTTTCCGGAGGATTCTTCCGTCCTGAGAGATCTCAAGCCAGGAAGTTCTCCGATGTCTCTCCGGATAAGGACGAGACCAGAGCTTTTCGAGCATGCCGAAGGTTTATGCGTTCTTCCCGAGAAGTACCGGGGGTGTTTTTCCCGGCTCCATGATTGCGGCAATCTTTTCGAATCGGTTCTCCCGCTTTTCCCGCACGATTTCCCCAGCGAAGGACTGAATGCGAAAAGAGCGAAAACTTTCATTTCCGGCATACAAAGAGGAGGTGAGATCTCCGGTTTTTGTACGAAAAAGAATTTCAGTTCTTCCATCTTGTGGGAAAAGGCGGAGGGACTTCCGGGGAAGGCAGAAAACACAGAAAAATGTCCTCTTTCCCCCGTGGCGAAAGAGGACATCTACCGATTCTTGGCTCCTCGGCGAGGACTTGAACCTCGAACCTAGTGGTTAACAGCCACCCGCTCTGCCGATTGAGCTACCGAGGAATGCACAAAACACTAAATGAGACACGCTAGTTACGTGGAGGCGGCACCCGGATTCGAACCGGGGGATAAAGGATTTGCAGTCCTCTGCCTTACCACTTGGCTATGCCGCCCCATTTGCTCTCTTATGGAGCGGAAGACGGGATTCGAACCCGCGACCCCAACCTTGGCAAGGTTGTGCTCTACCACTGAGCTACTTCCGCAGGAATTACAAGTGGTGGCGAGACCCAGAATCGAACTGGGGACACGAGGATTTTCAGTCCTCTGCTCTACCTACTGAGCTATCTCGCCATACACGATGGGGACATGAAAAATGGCGGGGCTGACGAGACTCGAACTCGCGACCTCCGGCGTGACAGGCCGGCACTCTAACCGACTGAGCTACAACCCCGCATAATTCTATGCTTTACAAGGTGCCTTCAAATTTGGTGGGCGGAGATGGGTTCGAACCAACGACCCCCTGCTTGTAAGGCAGGTGCTCTTCCGCTGAGCTATCCGCCCCGCCGCTTCGGCTCTTTTTACTGCTTCCTGACCGGCGCGAGGGTAAGTATATCCAGACCCGGGCTTTGTGTCAAGCCTCCAAAGCGGATTTTCTGCAATTTTTTTCCCGAGAGCTCTTCGGAGGAGCTTCTCCCCGGAGTTTTCCGAGAAGGCGCCGGGCATTTTCTCCGAAAAGCCCCGGCGCATATTCACCGAAGGTATCCGGAAAAGCTTCTTCCAAAAGGCTGCGATAACGGGGAAAACGCAGAAGGGGATAGTCGCTTCCGTAAAGGGTGCGGCTCATGACATGGGGACTTCCCGAAAGAATCCGGAAAATTTCTTTTTCGTAGAGAAAGGGAGATGCCGCCACGTCATACCATGCATTCCGAAGATAGCGCCGTATCTCGGGCATGGTTTCATACATCCAGAGCCCGCCTCCCCAGTGCGCGAAAATTACGGACACCTCGGGGTGATGGGTGCAAAATGCCGCAGCCTCCCGGGGCCCCGTAGAACCTTTTCCGGGATAGTCGTGCCCCAGAGGTTCCGCCGTATGGATGAGAAGAGCGAGGGACGCCTCGTGGCAAAGCCCCGCAAGCCGCCAGGTCTGTCGCATATCGTCGATATCCCATCGCTGCCCTCCGGGAAAGATTTCTCCCACTCCGATGGCTCCTTTTTCCGCGCATCGGGACACTTCACTCTCCACATCGGGGTGAAGAGGCGGCACCACCGCCAGGGGAAGAATCTTTTCCGGGTTCTGCTCCGCCGCTTCGAGAACGTAGTCGTTCACCTCCCGGCAGAGCCCCATGTCGGTAAAACCGAAACCGCATATCCAGGATTGATCCACCTGGTCCTCCTCCATGGCCTTCAGGAGATTCTCCAGGGTTCCCCATCGATGCGCCCGGCTTTGAACGAGGGATGCAAAGTACGGCTCTCTCTCGGCTATTTTCTCCCAGTGGCGCTCGATTTCCGGGGGATATACGTGGACATGCGTATCAATAATCACCATCCGCTTCCTCCTTACAGTGTTCTTTTTCTTCCGCACAAAGCCGATGAGCCCAGCGCACCGGCTCGGGAAGGCGGTAACGGATACAGCAGGAAAGCACCATGGAAACTCCCTTTTCCAGGGAAATACCCCATCCTACGCTGACATAAAGAGGCTTCACTCTCTCCCGGGAACGCACCACCATGCCGAGAAGAGAGCCGTCTTTGCCCCTCAGGGGCTCCCTGTCCCCCTTAGAAGGCCCGGGGGGAGCAAAGGTTCCCACGAGATGGCTCTTGGCTACTCCCACGGAAGGAATGCCCGTGAGAAGCCCGAAATGTGAGGCCAGGCCGAAGAATCGAGGGTGGGCAATTCCCGCGCCGTCCACCAGCCAAAGATCCGGAAGCAGAGTAAGTTTTTCGAAAGCCTCAAGAAGCACCGGAATTTCTCGAAAGGAAAGATACCCCGGAACGTAGGGAACCGTTACGGGGGATACCGCAAAGGCTCGATCCACAAGGCGTAGATGGGGGTACGAAAAGAGAACCAGCCCCCCAAGGGCGAAGAGCGTTCCTCGGGAAGAAGAAAAATAGGATACGTCAGTGCCTCCTACGAGGGTGCAGGCTCCGAAAATTTCCGAAGGCGGAGGGAGTAATTTTCGAAGGTTTTCCTGAATCTGTGCGTATTCTCTGTACAACCGGGACATGAAAACGTTCTCCCTTTTCGCAGACATCTCCCACGGAATCGGGAAATCCGAAAAATGCAGATACGGAAAAGGGACGACGGCTCAGCGCCATCGCCCCTTAAAGTATATCACGGAAAAGCGGAGAGAAGCGTGTTACTTCACTTCTACTTCGGCACCGGCCTCTTCGATCTTCTTTTTGACTTCTTCGGCCTCTTCCTTGGTGACCCCTTCCTTGAGGGGCTTGGGGGCGCCATCCACGAGCTCCTTGGCTTCCTTCAGGCCAAGGCCGGTGATCTCGCGAACCACCTTGATGGTGGCGATCTTGTTGGAGCCCGCACCCTTGAGGATTACGTCGAACTCCGTCTGCTCCTCTTCCGCAGCCGCAGCGCCAGCGCCGGGCATCATCATGGGCATAGCCATGGCGGGAGCCGCAGCGGAAACACCGAACTTGTCCTCAAGTTCCTTCACGAGCTCGGAAAGCTCAAGTACGCTCATTTCTTCAATCGCTTTGATGATATCTGCACGGGTCATAATACGGTCACACTCCTTGATAGTTTACGAAAATATGTGGGGACAAAGCCTTTTTAGGCTGCATCCTTTTCTTTCTGCTCTTTGATCTGGGAAAGGGCGGTAACCAACCCGCGCACGTTTCCGGAAAGCACTGTAACCAGTCCGCGAATGGGGCCCACCATGGTTCCCACCACCTGGGCAAGAAGCTGCTCCCGGCTGGGAAGGTCTGCCAGGGCAAGAACCTGTTCGCCTCCGATAATTTTGCCCCCGAGAATTCCCGCCTTGATAAGAAGATCCTTGTTCTTCTTTTCCTTGGAGAAATCCCGAAGAGCCTTGGCCACCGCCGCCACATCGTCATAGACCATGGTATAGGCGTTGGCTCCGAGAGTATACTCCTGGGGGACTGGAAGTCCCGCCTCCTCCAGAGCGATACGGAAGAGAGTGTTTTTTCCTATCTTCATCTCTCCTCCGGCTTCCCGGACCTTGCTGCGGACTTCCGTCATCTGGGCCACCGTGAGACCGCGGTATTCTACAATGAGAACCGCCTCGGCACGTTCCAGCATTTCTTTGTATTCCGCTACTTGCTGCACTCGCTTTTCATTAGGCATCGTTTCACCTCCTCACAAAAAAGGTGCTCCCGGTTCCGAAACCGGGAGCACCTACGCATGGCAAGAATAAATTCTTTGCACACGAATATCCCGGACCTCGGCGGGCAAAATTAAGCGCTCTGAAGCGCACCAGCTTTCTACAGTCCCAAAACGTGCCGATTATAGCACGTTCTTCTGTGAAGAAAAAGCGTTTTTTACGTTAGTCTACGATTTCCTTCTGAGCCGAAGCGGCATCCACGGGAATGGCAACTCCCATGGTGGTGGAGATGGTAAAGCTTCGGATGTACTGCCCCTTGGCGACAGAAGGTTTGGCTTTTACGATGGCCCGCAGCATGGTGGCGATGTTGTCGAAAAGCTTCTCTTCTCCAAAGCTCGCCTTGCCCACGGAGTTGTGGATGATGGCGAACTTGTCCACCCGGAACTCCACTCGCCCCGCCTTGATTTCCGTGATGGCACCACCGATGTTGTCCGTTACGGTATTAGCCTTGGCACTGGGCATCATGCCCCGGGGGCCGAGGATCTTGCCGAGACGGCCCACGACCTTCATCATGTCAGGAGTAGCCACCACCGCATCGAAATCCAGCCATCCTCCCTGGATTTTCTGCACCACATCCTCGCCGCCGACGAAGTCCGCTCCCGCAGCTTCGGCTTCGGTAACCTTCTCGCCGCTGGCAATTGCGAGAACCCGCTTGGTCACTCCCGTTCCGTGAGGAAGAGAGACGGTGCTCCGCACCTGCTGGTCCGCATGACGGGGATCGACGCCCAGCCGGACATGAATCTCCACACTCTCGTCAAACTTGGCAGTGGCGATTTGAGGCACCAGAGCCACCGCTTCTTTGAGACTGTACAGACGATCCGCATCAACCTTCTCGAGAAGAGCCTTATAACGTTTACTCTTTTTGGCCATTACTATTCCTCCTTGTGGTCATAGCGGAGTTTCCTCCTGCCACCTATGCTAACCGGAAGAAGCCCGAAACGAGCGTCTTCTCTAACGAACCTCCACGCCCATGGAGCGGGCGGTTCCCTTGATCATCTCCATGGCGGCCTCCACGGTGTTCGCGTTGAGATCCTCCATCTTGATTTTTGCAATCTCCTCTATCTGAGCCAGAGAAATCTTGCCCACCTTATTTTTGTTGGGCTCCCCGGAACCCTTCTCCAGCCCGATAGCCTTTTTGATAAGCACGCTGGCGGGGGGGGTCTTCATGATGAAAGAGAAGCTGCGATCCGCATACACCGTAATCACCACGGGAATGATCATTCCCGGCTGATCGGAAGTTTTAGCGTTGAACTGCTTGCAAAACTCCATGATGTTCACTCCATGCTGTCCAAGAGCAGGCCCCACGGGAGGTGCGGGGGTTGCCTTTCCTGCAGGCAGCTGGAGCTTGATTTCTCCGATTACCTTTTTTGCCATACCACTTGCTCCCTTCTTCCTTGTCGCCTCTTTTTCCCGCCCGAAAAAAGCGAGAGGAGGCGTTTAAATTTTTTCACTACACCAATCTATAGCTCTAGAGCTTCTGGAGCTCGCTGTAGTCCGCTTCAACCACCGTTTCACGACCGAACACGGTGACGGAGAACTTGACCTTGCCTTTTTCGGCCAAAACTTCCACCACCGGACCGCTCTGTCCTTCAAAGGCACCGGACCTTACGGTAACCACGTCTCCCGGTTTAAGATCGATCTCCATGCGAGGTTTCGCCTGTCCGAGACCGATCTTGTCCATGACATCCTGGATTTCCTTGTCCGAAAGGGGCATGGGGTGATTGCCGGCTCCCACGAAACCCGTAACTCCCGGGGTATGCCGGACAACGAACCAGGATTGGTCGCTCAAGATCATCTCCACCAGGACATAGCTCGGGTAGAGTTTACGGCGGATACGTTTGGTCTTGCCATCCTTAACCTGTAAACGCTCCTCGATGGGAACGAGCACGCTAAAAATGCGGTCCTCCATTCCCATGGTGGCGATCCGCTGTTCCAGGTTTGCCTTGACCTTATTTTCGTATCCAGAGTAGGTCTGGACTATGTACCAACGTTTTTGGCTGTTTTCACTCATCACTTAAAAGGGGGCCATAAAGTGGCCCCCTCACCTCCCAGTTAGAGAGTGCTGATTTCTCTTCGGGTTTCCTAACCGACAACACGAGAAAACACTGCGGTTAGAAGCATGTCCACTACACCAAGGTAGGCCGCCATCATAAAGGTAACCGCAATTACGATAAGCGTGGAGTACCATACCTGCTGTTTTCCGGGCCAAGTAACCTTCTTGAGTTCAGCCTTGGCTTCTCTGAAAAAGCTAAAGAGCTTACCCATTCATGCTCGGCCTCCCCTCGAAGTTTTTATTCTAAATAGATATGGCAGGCCCGGCAGGACTTGAACCTGCAGCCCCCGGTTTTGGAGACCGGTGCTCTGCCAATTGAGCTACGGACCTACGCACCTGGGGAATTATACCCTACTTGCACTCCTTGTGCAAGGTGTGTCCCTTGCAAAAACGACAGAACTTCTTTTTTTCAAGCTTCTTCTGTTGCTTTTTCTTGTTCACCTTCGTGACATAATTACGACGCTTGCACTCGGTGCACTGCAATCCTACGATATCGGCCATGTAAAAGACGCCTCCAAACTAATGTATGGTTCTCCTTTAATCGAGAATCTTGGTGACTACGCCAGCGCCCACGGTCCGGCCGCCTTCACGTACGG
>CAZJHH010000026.1:0-10621 GCA_964545875.1 uncultured Synergistaceae bacterium | reverse complement strand
AGGAAACATCGGAGGAGGGGCTTCATGGGAATCGCCACGGATCTCATTATCATCGTTCTTGCGGGCCTTCTGGGGGGGCTTGCCGCCCGGAGGCTCAACCAGCCTCTCATTATCGGGTACATCCTGGCGGGAATCGCCGTAGGCCCCTTTACGGGGGGCATCACGGTCTCGGAAATCGCCGAGGTGGAGCAGCTCGCAGAAATCGGCGTAGCCCTTCTTCTCTTCTCCCTGGGGCTGGAGTTTTCTCTCAAGAGCCTGAAACCCATCCGGAAGATCGCTCTGGGAGGAACGGTTCTCCAGATAGGCCTCACTCTTCTGGCATGTTACGGTCTGGGGCACTTCATGGCGTGGAGTTCCCTGGGCACCCTCTGGTTCGCCACCGCCATGGTTTCCTCCAGTACCGCGGTAATTCTGAAAACCCTTTCCTCCCGGGGGCAGATGGGAACCCTTTCGAGCCAGGTCATGCTGGGGATGTCCATCGTTCAGGACATTCTGGTGATCCCTCTTATGGTGATTCTCATGAACCTGAACGCTTCGGGCATATCTCCGGCAAGCGCTCTTTTTCCCCTGGCCAAGGTAGTTCTCGTGGTGGGGGCCATGCTCTTCGGAGGAGCCCACGTACTCCCCCGGCTGATGCGCCACGTGGCCAAGTGGGAATCCCGGGAGCTCTTCGTTCTTGCGGTTACGGGAATCGGTCTGGGGGTGGGATATCTCACCTACACCATGGATCTCTCCTTCGCCTTCGGAGCCTTTCTGGCGGGACTGGTGCTGAGCGAATCCGACTACGGCCGGGCGGCTCTGAACGACCTGATTCCCGTGCGGGATCTCTTCGGACTTCTCTTCTTCGTCTCCATCGGCATGCTGCTGGATCCTCTTTTTCTTTTGAGCCATTTCAAAACCGTGGGACTTCTTCTGGGGGGAGTACTTCTGGCGAAGGGACTCATCCTCGGAGGAACCGGGCGGCTCTTCGGATACCGCAACGTCATTCCTCTGGCCATGTTCCTGGGAATGATGCCCATTTCGGAAATCGCCTTCATCGTGCTCCAGCACGGCCTGGAGTCGGGAGCTCTGGACCAGACGGTCTACGCCACCACCCTGAGCGTGGTGGTGCTCTCCATGCTTCTGGGGCCTTTCGCCACGGGACTCACCGCTCCGATCTACTCTTTTGTGAAGCGCCTTCGAAAATCTCCCGGGGCCTCCACCATGATGCTTGCCTCTCCGGATCTTTCCAATCACGTGATCATCGCCGGAGGGGGGCCCCTGGGCGCCCGAGTGGGGCTTGTTCTCCAGAGCCTGGAACATCCCTACGTAATCATCGAGCCCCATCACGCCACCTTTTTGCGGGAACAGAAGGAGGGGCTCCGGCTTCTCTACGGAGATCCCGGACAGGACGTAATGCTTCAGGCTGCAGGAATGGCAAGGGCACGGCTCCTTATCGTAACCCTTTCGGGACGCATGGAAATTCTCGACGTGGTAAAGCGGGTGCGGCGCGCCAATGCAAGACTGGCAATTCTCGCCCGGGGAGAGGGCCCCGAAGAATGCCGCCTCCTGGAACAGCACGGGGTCACCCGAATCATCAATCCCGAGCTCGAGGCGGGGCTGGAGATGGCCCGGCAGGCCCTGCTGCAATTGAACCTCCCCGCCACCCTGGTGCTGCGGGAGATCGAGGCCCTGCGGCGCTTGAGCTCCTGGAATCCTCTGGAAATCCTTCCGGAGCACGAAGCCCTGAAAGACCTCCGAAACGCCACCGCTCTGCTCCAGCTGGAATGGCTCTACATCCACGAAGAAAGTCCCCTGGCAGGCAAAACCCTGGCGGAATCCGCCATACGACGGGAGTTCGGCCTCTCGGTGGTGGCGATCAAACGGGGGGAGGAGCTTTTTTCCAATCTGGACGGAGCCTTTCAGCTCCTCCCGGAGGACTACCTGGCGGTAGTGGGAGCCCACGACCAGAACCAGCGCTTTCTCCGCACCTTTTCGAAGAAGCGGGAGTAAACCCAACCTCGGCACGGAATTTGGCCTCATGGAAATCTTTACGCTTCAGCAAACGAAACGGCGGTTTGCGACACCGGGGCAAGAAGTGCCACAGACGATACCCCACGATGACCCCGGCATGTTTCGGTATGCTTCGAAGAGGGCTTTTATGCCGCTTCTCTTTTCATGGAGGCAAAGATCACCCATGTCGCAATGGTGCCATATCTTAAAAGGCTTCTTCAATCGGCCATCGACGTACTTCACGAGGAGGGAAATTTCATGAAACGCTGGGCCCTGCTTACGGTACTGCTGTACGGAATCTGCATACTGGGGATTTTTCTCTTCGGGCTTCTCTTCTGGAAAGATCTGGAATTTTTCCAGGATTTCAAAGACTCCCGGGGGCTACTCTTCTTCTTTGCCCTCACGGTACTGCTTCCCCTGGTTGCAGCCGCAGGGGCGCTTCTGCTGGTACCCGTGCGGGTGGAGACAGGGCGCCCCCTGGGGCGGCGCAGCATTGTCACGGCAGCCCTTTTTGGATCACTGCCCATGGGGCTGCTTCTTCTGGGGTTCGTTCTCTCTCTGGGGCTGCTTATCTGGGGCGAGGCCCGGGGGGGAAATCTGCTCTACAGCTGGCCTGTTCTGATCCTCCCCGGCCTCTTCTGGCTCTTCTGGGGACATCTCTTCTATAAATATCTTTCGGAGAAAGATCCCGAGGCCTTTTTCTCCTGGGCTACCTCCCGGCTTCTGCGAGGAAGCATTCTGGAAATTCTGGTGGCTCTGCCAAGTCACGTGATCGCCCGGCACCGTCAGGAATGCTGTGCCCCGTTCTTTACCTACTGCGCCATCGTAGCGGGGCTTTCCGTGGCGCTTCTGGCCTTCGGACCGGGGCTCTTCTTTCTTTTTCTGCGTAAAATCCGCCGGAAACGACGAGAGACCACATAAGAAAGTTTTCATCCCCTCGCCGCCCCAAAAATTCAGAGAGGGGGCTACTGATGTTTTTTTTATCTAACATATGCTATCCTCTCCGAAAGTGACACATTTTCCGCTAGTTCCATTAGGAGGTATCAACGCAATGAAACGAAAAAACTCTCTTTTTCTTTGGGGAGCCGCCCTCTTTTCCCTTCTCTCCCTTTCTTCGGAATCCTGGGCCGGTGCAGAACCTCTCAGCCTGGTGGTTCCCATTCCTCCGATCCAGTTTCTGGCAGAACGTATCGGGGGCGAGGCCGTAACGATACAGACTCTTCTTCCTCCCGGGCGGGATCCCCACACCTACACGCCCCTGCCGGGACAGCTTCGGGAGTTGGCCCGGGCATCCTGCTTTTTCTACCTCGGACTTCCTCTGGAACTGGATCTTCTCCGGGCACGAGGAACCGGAGAAGATCTCCGGGTGATCTCCCTCCTTTCGGGAATTTCCCTGCGGACCATGGAACACCGCCATCACCACCACGAAGATGCGGAACATGACCATGGAAAGAGCCTGGAAGATTCCGGAGATGACGAAGAACATCATGCCGAAGGTTCCGAAGAGCATTCGCATCACTCCGGAGATGCCGCTCTTCGGGAAGGCGCGGCCCACGACGAAAAACCCGGAGAAAACCCTCTTCCAAGCCTGGAGGGATACGATCCCCATGTCTGGCTGAACCCCCGCAACATGGCCCTCATGGCCCGGACCATGGAGAAAACCCTGCAAGAGCTCGACCCATCTCGTAAAGATCTCTACGCCGCCAACGCCGATGTTCTGGTGGATCAACTCGAGGTGCTTCACGGCTACCTGGAGAGCGTCCTCAAGCCCGTGCGGGGGCGAACTCTTCTGGTGTTCCACCCCGCCTACGGCTATTTCTGCCATGCCTACGGGCTGCAACAGATGGCGGTGGAACGGGAGGGAAAAGCCCCCAAGGGAAAGGAACTGACCGATCTCATCCGAATTGCCGAGAAGGAACGGATTCAGGCCATTTTCACCCAACCCCAGTTCGATCAGCGAACAGCCCAAACCGTAGCCTCCGCCATAGGAGCCCGAGTGCTTTCCTTCGACCCCTTTCCCCTGGACTACATGACCTATCTTCAAACCATGGGAGCGATACTGAGAAGAGAGCTCCAGGCCCCATGACACAGCAGATTCCGAAAGGAGCTTCGTACAGGTGACCGAAAAAACCACGCCCATTCTGGAATTTCAGGATGTTTCCTTCGAGTATGAAAACCGCCTCGTTCTGGAGGAAGTGAACCTCTCCGTGGGCCCCCGGGAATTCGCCAGCATCGTGGGCCCCAACGGAGGCGGGAAAACCACCCTCCTCAAGCTGGCCCTGGGGCTCCTTGCGCCCCGAAAGGGAAGGGTACTTCTCTTCGGCTCTCCTCCCG
Source organism: uncultured Synergistaceae bacterium (assembly GCA_964545875.1). Classification (GTDB taxonomy): domain Bacteria; phylum Synergistota; class Synergistia; order Synergistales; family Aminiphilaceae; genus DAIPKP01. The sequence goes on along the minus strand of CAZJHH010000026.1, from coordinate 6,295 downwards.
AAGAAAGCCGGCACCGGGCGGGCTACACTCCCCAGCACGCCCTTTTCGACCGGGCCTTTCCCATATCGGTACTGGAGGTGGTGCTTACGGGGAGGCTCAAGGGAAAAACCTGGGGAGGCTATGCTTCGGAAGATCTCGGAGCGGCCCGGAAAGCCCTGGAGCAGGTGCGGCTTTACGATCTGGAACGCCGTCCCTTCCGGGCCCTTTCGGGGGGACAGCAGCAGCGAGTGCTCATCGCCCGGGCCCTCTGCGGCGATCCGGAGCTGCTGCTGCTGGACGAACCTACCGCCAACGTGGATCCCGATACGGGAGAACAGATTCTGCATATTCTCGAGGAGCTGAACCAAACCATGGGAATCCTGCTGGTCTCCCACGACGTGGGATTCGTCTCTTCCGTGGTGCGAAGCGTAATCTGCGTGAATCGCCAGGTGAACATGCACCCCACCCAGGAGCTTTCGGGGGCCCACCTCCGGGATCTCTACGGCGAAAACTACCGGGTGGTGCGCCACGATAAGCACCACGCTTCTTCTCTCTGCTCCTTTCCCGAAGAGGAACCCCATGTCTAGCCTGGGAGAACTTTTCACGAACCCCGCCTACACCTTCCTCGGGCTCGCCCTCGGCGTGGGAGCCCTCGCCTCGGTGGCCTTCGGAGTTATGGGAACCTTCGTGGTAACGAGGCGCATCAGCTATCTCGCGGGGTCCATCGCCCACTGCGCCTTCGGAGGCATCGGTCTGGGACTCTATCTGCGGCACGCCTGGGGATTTACCTGGGCGGGGCCTTTTTCGGGAGCCCTGCTGGTAGCTCTGGGATCGGCGCTCCTCATCGGATGGATCGGACTCCGTTTTCAGGAGAGGGAGGATACAGTCATCGGGGCCCTCTGGGCCATCGGCATGGCAGCGGGACTTCTTCTTTTGGATCTTACACCGGGATACTTCAACGCCACCAGCTACCTCTTCGGGGATATCCTGCTCATCTCCCCCGAAGACTTCCGGACGGTACTGATACTGGACGGAGTGATCCTCGCCGTGGTAGCTCTCTGGTACCGTCAGCTCCTCGCGGCGGCCTTCGATGCGGAGTTCGCCCTTCTCCGGGGTATTCCCGTAGGATTTCTACACCTTCTTCTGCTCTGCCTCACCGCCCTCACGGTGGTGCTCATGGTGCGCATCGTGGGAATCATCCTGGTGGTGGCCCTGCTGACCCTTCCTGCGGCGGTGGCGGCCCAGTACACCCGGCGCTTCTTTCCCATGATGGTGCTGGCGGTACTGCTCTGCCTGCTTTTCACCAGCGGAGGGCTTTTTCTGAGCTACCATCTGAACCTCTCCAGCGGACCGGTGATCATTCTTCTGGCGGGCACCGCCTATCTCCTCAGCCTGGGAATACGCAAGCTCCACCCATAAAACGACGGTCACAGAGATTTAATTAATCGAACAAAGGTTCTGCATTCCCCGAGAGCCCGGGAGACTCCTGCAAAAGGATGCTCCCGGGCCTTTTTTCCGGCACTCCCAGGGCATTTTTAGTTTGACAAATCTAACTATCACCTCTATAGTTAGCAAGATCTAACCACAAGGGCTCGAAACAGGTACCTGTGCCAAGGGTACGAATTCTCTCGAAGCCCTTTCAAGAAAGGAGCGAGAATTTTTTATGTTTCGCACAAAAGCAGCCGTGCTGTCAGGTCTCATTCCCCTTCTGCTCTGGGGCCTCCCCGCTTCGGGAGAGACGGTCTTTACCGATCAGGGGGGACAGGAAATCGTTCTTTCGGAACCCGTACAAAGAGCCGTAACCATCCCCATTCCTTCCGCCAGCATGTTCATCGCCATGGACGGAGACACCTCTCGTCTGGTGGGAATGCACCGGCTTTCCAAAAGTGCCATGAAGGATCTCAGCAGGCTTTCTGAATCGGCGCCTCGAAGATATTCCGGAATTTCTCCTCATGGCCTCGGAAGCTCCGGCAATCGACAGCTCCAAGCTCTACAAGGGAAGAGACCATACCCGGTACATGGCGGGAATCACGAAGAGCGTGAGCCCCGTGGAAGCCGTAAGTCCGGAAATCATGGCCCAGGCAAGAGGAGGCCAGGGGGAAAAGTCCCGCCACGGTGGTTCCCGTGGTAAACAAAATCGGCCAAAGCCGTTCCTACACCGCCCCCTCCAGGGCCTCTTCCACGGATCTCCCTTCTTTTCTGCGAAGCTCCACCACGTCCAGGAGAACGATGTCGAAGGAGGCACCGATGCGAGTTTCTGCAAGCTTCCGCATCGCCTCGGCCAGCTCGCTCTCCAAAGCCTCGCCATGAGCTTGAAGTACCTGAAAGGAAGTCTCTTCCTGTTCCATCTCCTGGGGAGAGATCACCTGATCCCGGTAAAGTCCTTTCATACGTTCGAGATTCCTTTCCCCCTGCCGGAGCTTCTCCCTGCTCTCGTCCAAAAAGGCTTTCTTAATGGCTGCCAGATGGGCATACTCCCGGGAATCCATCCAGGCGATCTCTTCTCCGGCACGCACGAAATCTCCCACGGAAACACTCCTGCTCTGAAGCTTCCCCCTCACCAGAGGACTTATCACCGCCTGCTGCATGGAGCGGGTAACGCCGAAAAAGCGAATTTCCCGATGCTCCGGCGCCGCATTTACAGACGCCACCAGCACCGTACAAACCGGAGAAACAGGCCGCTCCTCCGCCGAAAGCACTTCCAGGGAATTGCCCTTTTGGTAGAACAGAAAAAGCATTTCCATCCAGAACAGGAAACCGGTCAATACTCCCAGCCGCTTCAGGATTGTACGAGAAAAAAGCCTTGCCTTTTCTCAGAACAGGGGCTCCGGAAAAACATGATCCTCACCTCCAAGGGTCCGTATCAAAAGCTCCCGGAGAGCCTCCGCAGCCTTTTCACGGGATGCCGTATCCTCCCACAAGCTTTCAATGCCATGCTCCAGCTCGGCGAGAAGAAGCACGAGAAACGCCGCAGTCTCTTCGGGATGCGCAATATGCATCTCCCCCAGCGCCACACCCTCCCGAAGCAGAGAAGCCACCAGGGGCAGAAAAAGACGCCGCCCCTCCTCCATGAGCTCGTCGTGCATCTTCCGGTGGATGACATCGTGGAGATCCATGCGAAACCCCTGCTCTTCATGGAAAGCGAGCAGATGCTTTACCATCCGGAAAAGCCGTTCCTGGGGAGAGTATTCCTTTCGGGAAACCATATCCCGGGCAAAGAGCAGCATGTCCTCCAGCACCTCTCTTCCCAGATGCTGCAACACCGATTCCTTGGAAGCAAAGTAGTTGTAAAAGGTGCCGTGGGAGATTCCCGCGCGCCGGGTAATATCGTCGATGGTGGCGGCATCGAACCCCTTTTCTCCGAAAAGCTCCCAGGCAACCCGAAGAAGATCCTTGCGGCGCCGTTCTTTTCTATCCTTTCTCGTTCCGGAAGAATGGGCATCCATGGAAAAACACCTCCAGAAAATTTGACATGAAAAGTTTTTACCCCTTTGTACGGGCCTCGAAGTAAAGCAGTACCCCGTTCTCATGCTCCAGAGGGCGGAAAGAAAATCCTTCCCCTTCGCAAAGAATCTTGAGCTCTCCCTCGGAATGGAGCGTTCCCCGGATGACGCTTTTTCGCACCTGCCGATCCGTCACGGGAACCACGCAGAAAAAGGTTCCTCCCTCCTGAAGGACTCTTCGAATCTCCTGGAAGACCCGGGAAATATCCGGGAAAAAATTGAGAGAAAGGGCACAGAGGCAGAGAGAAAAAACATGATCCCCGAAGGGAAGATCTTCCGCAGAAGCCACGAAAAAGCCGCATCGGGAAAAACCCCGGGCGGCAAAGCGGGCCTTGCCGCGCTGAAGCAAGCGGGGGCTGATATCCACTCCCCAATAGGAGATATTCGAGGGAAGCACGTTTGCCGCCGCGCCGCTTCCGGCTCCCACATCCAAAACCGTCTGTCCCTCGAAACACTGCAGCTCCTTTCTCAGGATCGCTTCGTGTCTTTCCCGAGAGGCTCCGAACTTTTTCGGAAAAACCACATAATTCATGAAACTGTCGTAAAAAAACGCCAGGTAATCCCCCTTCCAGGGCCGAAAATTCCGGGGCTTTCCCCGAGAATCTTTTCGGTAGAAAAGGCCTTCTCTTTCCATCACTTCTGCAGCCTTCGCAAACATTTCCCGCACCTTCACTCTCTCAAAATTGTTCGTTTTGAAAAACTTTTTGACCGCCTTCTCGAATAATGACTGACAGTCGGTCATTTGTCAAGGAGAATAATTTCCTCCCTTCGGAAAAAACCTTTCGAAAGATGCCGCACAAGACGTTCCGGGGATGTTTCGGACTCGCCACTCCATAAAGGGACGGCGGCCCCCTTGAATCGGGAGCCGCCGCCTTCGGGATATTTCCGGGCTTTTTTCGGAAGTTCTACAAAGTTCTAGGACTCTCGAAAGGTAAACACCGAATTCCAATCGAAATCTCCGGATTCCTCCAGGGATTTCGGCCAATTCTCGCACCAGGAGGGCACCGATGGATGCTCCACCCGGTCGAGGCTCGGGGTATAGGGTTTGAGATCCAGCACCGGAGAGCCCTCCAGGGCATCGATGTAGGCGAGGCGGATCACTCCTCTCTCGTAATCCACGGAAAGCACCTCCGCGCATGAGAGGGCCACGGGGTTGGGACGATTCGGCGAACGGGTGGCGAAAATTCCCATTTCCGCAGGAGCGTTTTTGTAGGGAGAATCTTCCCGGAGACGGCCTCTCTCCCGGGGGGTATCGCTCTCGGAGAACCACCACAGAACCTGAAGATGGCTGAACCCTTCAAGCCCTTTCAGGGCGGGAACATAGCCTTTCTCCAGCTCCACCCTCATACCCTCCGCATCGCTTCGAATCGTTCCGATCCGGACAATCTTGAATTTTTCCATAAATAAAACCTCCTCGGGGGATATATTTACGGCGCCGCGCATTCCAGGATACCTATTGTTTGGAACACTTCAAGTTTTTTCTGAAAATTCTTCGGTCTCTCGTCCGGGAGAATGGCACAATCCTCTCGGCACACATTTCAGATATATGAAGCTGGCCCTTTACAATGCGGGAAACACCTTCATCCTTTGAAAAATGAGCATCGTTTTCCTCAACCGCCGATTCCCCTCATGAAGGAAATCTACCGAGCCGTAACGAAAGGAAAAGAAGAAACCGAAACGACTTTTTAGTTCATCAACATGACCAAGAACACCGCCCTTGGCTTGACGAACCAAGCTCATTTTCAGGAATGGACGGGAGGATCCCCTTGCCGGCATGTCTTCCCAAGTGCCGGGCATAGGAAGATGTTTCTCGAAATCAACCAAAACTTCGCACCTGATCGGCAAAAAGGTGCTAAATTATTCACATTGGGCAGAATTACGCAAATTGCTTTCTCAGTTTTCAGAGAACTCGCACTCCCTTCCAGAAACCTCCTTATTCCAAGGATTTTTCGTGGGCTCTACTCGTCAAAAAAAGATTGCCCGGGGTTTTTATGCATAATGCACAAAAACCCCGGGCTTTTCTCGGGTTCTTTTCGGCGGTTTCGCCTAATGATCTTTTTTGGATTCCCTCATATACTCAATCCAACGAGAAGAACTTGGGAAGAAACTTCCCAAGATTACCCAACATAAGGGAGGGAAAGGTTATGACGAAGTATCTTGACAGGATCATCCTCATAGGCACCATGGTTTTCGCTATGGGTTTCGTGCTTGTACTGCTGGGGATCAACTAAACCGTCAAAACCAAATAATCCCGAAAGACACTTGTTGAAAGACTTCAGCCCCACCCCATGCCTCGCAAAGGCATGAACTCGGAAAGCAAAACCAGCAACCTCTCCTGAGGAATCTTTTTTGCCGGAAAGATTCCTTCTCGGCCTAAGGCCGAAGCACACACCACACAAGAACCACCAAACCACCTAGCCTTACGAGGCCCTTTCTTAGCAGGAAGAAGGGGCCTCACCGCTTTCTGAAAGCCCCGGTTCTCTCTTGCAGGAGAGGAACCGGGGCTTTATGCATATGATGTGCTCCCCAAAAGAAGGAGGGCTGGTCCCGGGAGAGCTACTCTTTTTCAGAAAGAGATTTGTAGATGGTTCCGATCTTGATGGGCTTTACGGGAGGACGAATAACTCCCTGAGGAATTTCCGCATAGGGAGTTCCGGTCATCTTGCAGATCTCTCGAAGGATGATGTCCCGGCATCCCCGGCCCTGACAGGGGCCCATGCCTACACGCAGCACCCGCTTGAGTTCTTCGAAGCTGTCGTATCCCTTGGCGATCCATTCCCGGATCTCTCCCAGGGTGACCTCTTCACAACGGC
>CAZJHH010000025.1:0-11622 GCA_964545875.1 uncultured Synergistaceae bacterium | reverse complement strand
ATAGAGCTGGTGGCATCGCGACATAGAGACGGGCTGAGAATCCTTTCGGGGGAAGCTCCTCCTCCAACAAAAGAAGAGCTGCGGGAAATTTTTCAGCATCATCGCTCTCAGAGCGGCCGAACGGACCCGGCTATAAGGGTTCCCGGAAAAAATGCCGCTCCCCAGGCGGTTGCCGTGGAAAGCGTGGACCCTTATTTTTCGGCTCTTCAGGTGGTGGGGTGGAATGCCATAGTAGCCGCAACCAGTAATTTCGCTCAGGATTTCAAAGATATGTGGAAGGTTTTCGTGCTGTATATCACCCTGGTGGAAAAGCCTGGATGGACTCCCCGAAGCGAACCGACATCGGTAATAATAACGATAAGCCAGAAAACGGGGGGATTGGATATAAAAATGATCCGGAAATACAGAAAGGACGTCCCGGGGAGAATTGCATGTTTGGCGCGAATGCCCCAGAGGTTTCTTTTCTGATTCCCGATTTCCCGATTTATTCCCGAGATATTCCCTTTTTATTCCCGAAATGTTCCCGAGATATTCCCGTTTTATTCCCTCCATAATCCGTAAACCGCGATAAAATAGTACCATCGGCAAGAAGGATGCAGAAAGCCCCTCCCGGCGAAATTCTTGAGGAGGGGCTTTTCATATGTCGGCATGGAGTTCCTATTGCATACCGAGTTCCGACCTGAGTGCATCGGAAAGTACCTGGGAAAAGTTTATCCCTGCCTTATCTGCGGCTGTTGCGAGGTAGGAGGGAATGGTGAGATTCTTGCGAACCGTTTTATTCCGAAGGGGGAGCATCCAGGCTTCGACGATCACGATTTCCTCGCCAGGATCTTTCTCGATTTTCCGGATGTCAGAAGCCTTGGGGATCTCTCTCTTAAGATCCTCAAGAGTGGCGAGGTGTCCCCGCAAGGCATCCTGGGCCATAAGCAACGCTTCTTCCTGGTTTTCTGCACAGGTCAGGCATCCGGGGAGATCCGGGAAGGATACCGAGATCCCTCCGTCTTCTTCGTATGTGAAGATGGCGGGGAAAATATAACGATCGGGCTTTTTCGTTCTTGCCATTGTAAACACCGCCTTTTTTTGTCTGTTGAAGCTGGCTGCCCCTCTTTTCAGAGGAGCCCCGCCAGCTTTCGTATTTTTTGTTCCGTGCCTTTTTTCAGGTCTTTTCTGGGGTGTGGTACCGTGATGATTTCGTCTCTTTCCGAGTGTTTGAAGTGGTGGTGCGATCCTTCTATTCGTTCCAATTCCCACCCTGCCTTCCTTAGCGCCTTGATCAAATCCCTTGAGCTGCCGATATCATCACCCCCCTTGTTGATGCTATTGTACTATGCGCACATTATGCGTGTCAATTAAAGGTGTCGAAAAAAATAGGTTCACAAGGTATAACAGAAAGCCCCTCGGCGGAAAATTCCGCTGAGGGGCATCGTTTTTGAGATGAAAGGAGTGCCGTGTTCGAAACGAAAAGAAATGTGATTTTGCACGGGAACAGCCTCGAGCTTTTGAAGGGTTTCCCGGAAAACATGGTGGATGCAGTTATCACGGATCCTCCCTATTGCAGTGGAGGTAATAGTGCGGCGGCGAGACAAAAAGCACCGGAGGAAAAATATGTGCAGGCGGGAACGAAACTGAGCCGCCCAACCTTTGCGGGAGATGTTCGGGATCAGCGTTCCTGGGGATATTGGTGCTGCCTTTGGATTTCGGAATGTTTACGCGTTTTGAAACCCGGGGGATATTTCCTCATGTTTTCGGATTGGAGGCAGTTACCCAAAGCCAGCGATGTATTGCAGGCCGGGGGCATTACCTGGCGTGGGGTGGTGGCGTGGGATAAAACGGAAGCCGCTCGGCCTCCCCACACGGGATACTTCCGGCACCAGTGCGAATACATTCTTTGGGGGAGCAAAGGGAATTTGCCGAAAAATGCACTTGGCCCCTTCCCGGGATGTTTCCGCTTTCCCGTGAAGCAAAAGGATAAGTTCCATATGACGGGCAAACCCACACTTCTGATGCGGGAATTGGTGAAGATCGTTCCCCTGGGAAGTCTCATTCTGGACCCTTTCGCGGGTTCCGGCACCACGTGCGTTGCCGCCGGATTGGAAGGGCGGAATTTCATCGGTATCGAAATGGAGCCGCTCTATGCGGAGATTGCTCGGAAACGGCTGGAAGATCCCGTGGAACAGGCCTCGATTCAGTAGCCCCGGATAGGGGTTTTTTGTATGTCGAAGGGAGGGGTGGAATGGAATCGGTGGATCCCATACGCGACCGGAGGCAGGTGGCGGAAATGTCCCGGTATCTGCGGCGATGGAACGAAAAATACTATCTTCTCTTCGAGTTCGGCATACATACGGGGTTGCGGATTTCGGACCTCCAGCGCCTCACCTTCGGACACATCATCGACGAATATGCCTCGGGACGGCGCAGATGGGCCGAGCGTGTGCGTATCCGGGAGAAGAAAACCATGAAGACCAATCGGGAGAGAAGCATCCTTATCCGGGGAACGGAACTCGAAAACGTTATCCGGGGTTGCCTTTCTCCCATTACCGCCTGGGATCTTTCGTCCCCGCTCTTTCCCTCTCGCTACATGAGCGATGAGGGCATTCGTGCCCTGGGGGAATGGCAGGTACGGCATGTGCTGAAGCGGGCTGCCGAAGCTTGCGGCGTACCCGGAAGAATAGGCACACATACACTGCGCAAGACCTTTGGCCACCATTACTACAAAGAGACCAAGGACGTGGCCACCCTGCAAAGTTTATTTGCCCACAGCTCCCCAAGCATAACCCTGCGGTACATCGGCATCACCCAGGATGATCACGATACAGCGTACAAGAAGGTGCGGTTTTCGACGCAAAAGGCCTCTTCCTTTTGACAGGGGGGTGCTCGAAAAGAGGGGTTTTTTGACATAAAAGACGATTAAGAAAAACGTTCTTTTTGATTGATTCTGTCATTCACCGGCGAAAGGGCTTTTTCGTTAATAAAGGCCTCTCAACGGTGAAGGCAAAACGCTGTTCAAGTTTTGCGGTCACTGGCTTTAATGGGGGTTCCACGTTATCACGGACAATGTACGTTATACGTGATAGGTACACAATCCTTTAGTGTGGTAGAAGAGCCCTTGTGACAAGCCTTTTCGTGAAATTGTATAGAATTTTATAGGTTCTTCTGGGAGCCAAAAGCGTGGGGGCGAACGACACCGCGGCTTTGACATAGGTGCGAACTGGTTCAGGGGGTGTTCGCTTCGCCTGTCACTTCCATTTTGTAAACTTTTATGGTGTGGCGGTTTAGCTCTTGGGAGGGGGGTTTTTGATGGCTGACGACCTGCCGGTATATTCGGTTCCCGAGGGCAGTGCCGAAGATCTTGCAGATCTCCTGGGAGTAACGTCGCGACAAATCCGGGAGATGGCCAAGAAAGGGTTTTTAGTAAAGATTCGCAGAGGGGTATACGACCTTCGGGAGTCCGTGAAAGCCTATTATGACCAGAGGCAGGGGAAAGCTCCTTCCTCCAACGTGGTGGAAAACGGCGATCCCCTTGCTCGTTCCGTCTCCTCGTCGGAGCTTGCGGACCTTCTGGGCATCTCTCCCCGGTGGGTGCAGAAACTTACCGTTGACGGAACTCTTAAAAAGAATGCGGAAGATCGGTACGGGCTTGCGGAAGCCGTGCAGGGGTACTGCGAATATCTTCGGGGAGCCACGAAAAGCAACCAGGGGGATCTGGATGCGGAAACCCTGCGGCTTACCCGGGCGAAGGCGGACAAAGCGGAAATCTCCGTGGAAATGCTGCTCGGCGAGACCGTGCGTATCGAAGCGGTAGGCCAGATGTGGGGGGATCTCGTTACGGTCTTTCGTAGCAGGATGCTGGGATTGCCGAACAAGATGGCGGCCATTCTCGCCCTCAAGGAGGATCCCGCGGAAATCCGGAACCTGATTATGGAGGAGGTGAGGGATGCCCTTGAGGATCTTGCGAGGTTCGACCCGGAAGACGTCGTTGAAAGAGCTTTGCCGGAAGATCCTGAAGATGACGAATCCCCCTCCGAAACTGACGGTATCGGAATGGGCGGATAGCAACCGGCAGCTATCCAGCGAATATGCTTCGGAACCGGGGAGATGGAAAACGAGCCGGGCACCCTTTCAGCGGGAGCTCATGGATTGCACCGCGGACCCCGGATTGCGGCGGGTGTCCGTGATGGCGGCGGCCCAGGTGGGAAAAACGGAACTCGAAATGAATGTCTTCGGACGCTTCGTTACCGTGGATCCCTGCCCAATGCTCTGGACATGGCCCACGGAGGATCTTGCGGAAGCGTTTTCGAAGGAGCGACTTGCCCCCACCATACAGAGCACCCCGGTTCTTCGGGATCGAGTGCGGGAGGCAAAATCCCGAACCTCGGGAAACACCATCCTCAACAAGAAATTTCCCGGGGGATACCTCGCTCTCGTGGGGGCCAACGCTCCCAAGAAGCTCGCTTCCCGCCCGGTGCGGGTATTGCTGATGGACGAAATCGACGGCTATCCCGCCAGCGCGGGCACCGAGGGAGATCCCCGGAAGATAGCGGAAAAACGGGTATCCACCTTTTGGAACAGCCTCATCATTCAGGTGTCCACCCCCACCATAAAGGATCTCTCGCCCATAGAAAGCGAATACGAAAAAGGGAGTATGGAGCGGTGGCACTGGAAGTGCCCCGGCTGCGGCGAATATGTGGAGCCGAAATGGGATTTGCTCATTTTCCGGAATCGGGAAACGGATCCCGTATTACGCTGTGCCCGTTGCGGCAAGGAATACGGAGAAACGGTATGGAAATCCGCTCCGGGAAAATGGATAGCCCTTCATCCGGAAAAGCGGCGGCATCGATCCTTTCACCTTACGGGGCTTGTCTCTCCCTGGGTAACCTGGGTGGAGTTGGTGGAAGAATTCCTGGAGGCCAAGGAAAGCGGGGGCATCCAGGCCATGCAGGTGTTTTACAACACCCGGCTCGCCCTGACCTGGGATGAAGGGGGCTCTACGGTAGAGTCCTCCATGCTGGAACGCCGGAGAGGCGTGTACGGCGAAGGGCTTCCTCTCGGCGTGCTGGTGCTCACCGTGGGAGTGGACGTGCAGGACGATCGGCTGGAAGCGGAAGTGGTGGGCTGGGGCGTGGGCTTCGAAAGCTGGGGAATCGAATACAAGGTCTTTATGGGGGATCCCGCCAAGGATCTTCATGTCTGGACACAGTTGGACGAATTCCTGAAAAAAGCCTGGGCTCGGGCGGACGGTGTAAAGCTCGGAATTTCCTGTACCTGCGTTGATTCCGGAGGCCACTGCACCTCCCAGGTGTACCGATTTACGAAACTCCGGCAACAGCGGCGCATCTTCGCCATCAAGGGGCGTGGGGGACCGGGGGTTCCTCAGATAGGAAAGCCTACCCGGGCGGGGCGTGAAAAGGCAGTTCTCTTCACTTTGGGGGTGGATGCCCTGAAAACGCTTCTCTATGCCCGGCTGCGAGTAGAGGATGAAGGCCCCGATTACTGTCACTGGCCCCGGGGAGGGGAAACCGGATATGACGGAACCTACTTCGATGGCCTCACTTCGGAGCGGAAGGTTATCAAAATGAGCCCCAAGGGGCGCAAGGTGGAATGGGTAAAAAAATCCCAGAAAGCCCGGAACGAGCCCCTGGATTGCCGGGTATACGCCACGGCGGCCATAGGGATATTGAACCCGGATCTGAAACGCCTGGCGGAAACCGGACCAGGCAGGGGAGCACCGCGAAAGCGCAGGGTTTTGAGTAAGGGGGTATCCGCATGACCAAGGCGGAACGATTGGAAGAAGCAAAAAGGCACCTCTGCGCCTGGATGGAGGCGGAACTCAAGGTTGCAGAAGGGCAGGAATTCAGCATGGGAAGCCGCAAACTTGCCATGCCGGATCTACCCTACATCGTGGAACGCATAGGCTACTGGCGGCGGGAAGTATCGAAACTTGAGGGAGGAGGCAGGCGGATATTCCACGTAATTCCGCGCGATCTGTGACATGAGAAAACTTGTGGATGACCTGGTGGAAACCCTCTCCCCTGGCATGGCCCTCCGTCGCCGAGAGGCGAGAATGAAGCTGGAAGCTCTGGATAGCATCTCCGGCGGTGGATACGGCAAGCACGGAGCCTCCCGGAAAAAGCGGAGCATGTTCCGCTGGCAATCCGGAGGAGGAGACCCGGACGGCGATATAACCGACAATCTAGAAACCCTCCGGGAACGTTCCCGGGATCTCTACATGGGGGGCGGCCTGGCGGCGGGGGCCATAAAGACCGTGAGGGCCAATGTAGTGGGGCCGGGGCTCAAGCTGAACGCTCAGATAGATTCGGAATACCTGGGCTTTTCGGATGAAGAGGCCAGAAGATGGGAGCGGCAAACCGAACGAGAGTTCTCCCTGTGGGCGGAATCTCCCCTGTGCGATGCCGCAAGAATCTGCGACTTCTACGGGCTACAGCGGCTGGCCTTTCTCTCCTTTCTTATGAACGGGGATGTTTTTGTTCCCCTCATCATGCAGGAGTCTTCCCGCCTGCCCTACGCCCTGCGGGTGCGTCTGCTGGAGGGTGATGTGGTCTGTAACCCGGAAAATATCCCTCCGGATAGGGATATCCGGGGAGGGGTGGAAGTGGATGAAAACGGCGCCCCCGTGGCGTATTGGATTTGCAAAGCCCACCCCAAAAGCACCACCTCCACATCAAGCGCCATCCGGAGGCGCTATCAGTGGGAACGGTGGCCAGCCTACGGCGAACGCTCCGGAAGGCGGAACATCCTGCATCTCATGGATCCCGAGAGAATAAACCAGAGGCGGGGAACCCCCTTTCTGGCTCCGGTGATCGAAGATTTGAAACAGATTGCCCGGTATACCGAGGCGGAACTCATGGCTGCTGTGGTGAACGGATTTCTCACGGTCTTTATCACCTCTGAAAAGCCCGAAGCAATGGAAGGCATGGGGGGCTTTTTAGACGAAGGAGCCCCCGTGGACGATCCCCAGGCTATGGAGTTGGGAACAGGCACCGTCTTGAGTCTGGAACCGGGGGAAAAAGTGCAAACCGTGGATTCCAAAAGGCCCACAGTGGCCTTCGACTATTTTGTAACCGCCATGAGCCGCCAGATAGGGGCGGCCCTGGGGCTTCCCTACGAGGTGTTGATAAAGCACTTTACCGCCAGCTACTCCGCCTCTCGGGGGGCTCTGCTGGAGGCGTGGAAGTTCTTCAAGATGTGGCGATTCTGGTTTTCCGGAAGCTTCTGCAGCCCCATCTATGAAGCCTGGCTGGAAGAAGCGGTGGCCTCGGGAAGGATCTGGGCCCCCGGATTTTTCGACGATCCCATGACACGAAAGGCCTACTGTGGAGCCGTATGGCATGGCCCATCCCAGGGGCAGTTGAACCCCATGCAGGAAGTAAATGCCGCCACCGAGAGAGTAAACCAGGGCTTTTCCACCAGAAGCCACGAAACGGCGGAACTCACCGGAGGAGACTGGGAGCGAAACCACCGCCAAAGAGTGGCGGAAGAGAAAGCGCGAAGGGAAGGAGGGCTTGTCGGTGCCGAAGGCGAAAAGGGAAAATAAGTTCTGGGAAATAAAAGCATCTTCGGAGGGGGAGAGCGCGGAGCTTCTGCTTTACGGAGATCTCGGGGATTTTCGGATTTTCGGGGAAGACCTCTGCGATGTGTCGGCGAAAGGAATCGCCAGGGAGTTGAAGGATCTCGGCCCCGTATCGGAAATAGCGGTACGGATCAACTCTCCCGGGGGATCCGTTACCACCGCTCAGGCGATTTGCAGCATGCTGCAGAGGCACAAGGCAAAGGTTACGGTATACGTGGATGGTATTGCCGCCTCCGCCGCCTCCATGGTGGCCATGGCGGGGGATGAAATCATCATGCCCGAACACAGCATGATGATGATCCACTCTCCCCTGGTCTATCTGGGAAGCTGCAACGCCGCAGAAATGCGCAAGATGGCGGATACTCTGGAAAAGGTGCAGAACTCCATGATTGGCCTCTACAAAAGAAGCGGCCAGAGCGAGGAGGAAATACGAAATCTCCTCGAAGCGGAAACCTGGCTCACCGCCCGGGAGGCGGTAGACCTCGGTTTCGCGGACAAGGTGGAGGGATCTCTGGAGATTGCGGCCAGGCTGGAGGGAAATACGGCGATACTCGCCTGCGGTGAACGAATCCTGCGTTTCGATGCCTCCCGGTACAGAAATGTACCGGGTTTTTTTGTGCCCGTAGCGGAGGAAAAACCGGAAGAAGAACCCCGGGCTCCAGAAAAGGAAGAGCCCGGAGAAACGAAGGAGAAAGAGGAGGAAATCATAGTGGATCTTGCGGAATTGAAAGCGAAATACCCGGAAATCTTCAAGGCCGCCGCAGAGGAGGGAGCCCTGGAGGAGAGAAAGCGCATTCAGGCCATTGAAGGCCTTGGATCGGTGGCAACGGGAGACCTCGGCCATGATGCCAAGTTCGAAAACCCCTGCTCTGCGGAAACCTTCGCCAGGCGTGTGCTGGAGCGTCAGAAGCAGCAGGGAGCCGAGGCTCACAAAAACCTTATGGCGGATGCGGCAGAACTGCCGAAAATCGGCGGCGGGGATGCCCCCAAAGGCTTCCCGGAGAATGCCAGGGGCAAAGCGGAAGAGGAAGAGGCTTTTTGCGCGGCCTTCGGGGCCGGGTTCGGAGGGAGGAAATAAACCATGAGTAACTATGCGGGAATTGAAGATATGGGCTCCTGCACCAGGGACAACCTGATAGCGGGACCGGCGGAACGGGTTATGGGGCTTGCGGAAATCGCTCCTTCCCAGACTCTGGCCAGGGGGACCGCTCTCGGGAAAGCTACCGTCTCCGGGCAGTGCGTACCCCTGGACAAGTCCAAAGAGGACGGCTCCCAGAACCTGTACGCCATTCTTGCGGATGACGTTACGGCGGGGGAAGAAAGTGTCTCGGCGGAAGCGTATTTTTCCGGAGAATTCGCCATTTCCGCCCTTGCCTTCGCGGAGGGAAGCGCCGCCTCGGATTTCGAAGCCCAGGCAAGAGATCTGGGAATATATTTCCGCGCCACCGTGGGCGCGTAGAACGGAGGAATATCGATGTCTATCAACATGTTCAATACAAGGACCATGCTTCGGGCTCTGCTTCAGCACTTTACCCCGAAGACGTTCCTTATGAAAACCTTTTTCAGCAACGTGGAGACTTTCGATACCGAAAGCGTGGATATCGACAGTGCGGAAGCCAAGCGTCGGGTGGCTCCCTTCGTGCGTCCCCGCAAGGGAGGCAAGACGGTGGATCGAGGGGGATACTCCACCAAGAGCTACAAGCCCCCTCTTGTGGGGCCCCAGTGCGTAACCACCGCGGAAGATCTTCTCAAGCGGACCCCCGGAGAGACCATTTACGGAGGGGAGAAAACACCGGAACAGCGAGCAGCGGAACAGCTCGGCAAGGATATGGCCTCCCTGGAAGATATGATCACCCGCCGGGAAGAGGTGATGGCGGCCCAGGTGCTCTTCGACGGAAAGATCGTACTCTACGATCCCTCCGAGGGGATAGATGATGAAATGGACTTCGGTCTGCCCTCGGTGGCCCTTTCCGGGGGATCTCTCTGGAGTGCCACCACCTCGGATCCCCTGGCGGATTTCAAAGCCTGGGCATCGCTGATGCGGAAAAGCTCCGGATACTCTCCCACCATGGCCATTCTGGGAAGCGACGCCGCCAGTGTTTTGCTGGAAAACGAAAAACTGCTGAAGTTTATGGATATGCGACGGGTGGATATGGGGGAGATCAAGCCCGCCGAGATGCCCAACGGAACGAGTTACCTCGGCCGCCTTCTCGCTCCCGGGGTATCTCTCGATCTCCTTTGCTACGAAGAGTGGGCATACGACGAAGCCACGGGAACCAACAAAGAGATCGTGCCCGCCAAAAAGATTCTGCTCGCCAACCCCGCCAGCCGGTACGACATGCTCTACGGGGCGGTGAGCAATACGAAGATCGGCGTGGTGGCCGCCCGGCGGGTTCCCTTTAGTTGGGACGAACCCGACGGTTCCGCCCGGTACGTTCGGCTTTCCTGCCGTCCCCTTCCCGTACCGGTGGAGAAAAACGCATCCCTGCGATGCACCGTATTGGAGTAGGGTCATGATCCGGGCGAAAACGTGGACACGTCACGATGGAACGGTATACGAAAAGGGAGACGTCTTTTCCGCCGGAGAAGGGGATGAAAAGCGCCTCGTGGCCCTGGGAGCTGCGGAGTATGTACAGTCCGAAACGGGGAATTCTCCGAAAGATCCGGAATCCGAAGAGCCCGGTAAAAATTCGCAGGATGCTGAGGAAGAAAATCCCGAAGCTCTCGTCGAGGAGGGAAACCTACCGGAAATTCCCGATGAAGATAGCGAAGAGGAGGTAAGCCGGGAGGAGCTGGAGAAGGAATATCGGGAACTCGGAGGACAGCCCCGAGACGACTGGTCTCTGGAAAAACTCCTCGCCAAACTGGAGGAACGGCGAAAGGACCGGGAATAATGTCTTTCGGTCAGGCCATGGAGGCGGCGGACCTTACTCTGCTGGAAATCTTCGGCGATGTGAGGTCCGTAGGAGGCAAAAACATTTATGCCGTGATTGATGAGGATGAATACCGCGCCAGGCAAGCCCGAAAACAGCAGGATTATGCCGAGGGAATCTGGGGGGCGGGGCTCTTGCTCTTCTGTCGCCTGGAAGACCTCGGCTATCGTCCCGAAAAAGGATCTCTCCTGACCGTGGAAGGTAAGGAATGGACCGTATCGGAAGTGGCCTGTGGAGAAAAACTCCTGGAAATAACTCTGGAATCGAACGAATCATGAGTGGCCGGGGCGTAACGAAACGGTCTTTCGGCATGGAAGGGGCTCTTGAAGATATTCGGAATGCTCAAAGCCTTTTGCGACACATCCCGAAGGGAGCGGAAAAAGCCCTTGCGAGGGCTGTAAACAGAACTCTCACGGGAACCCGAGCCGAGGCGGTGCGCCAGGTGCGGGGGAAATTCATCGTCAAGGCTCAAACGGTACGGGATACTATGGAGATCCGAAAGGCCTCCTATACGAAACCCCGGGGATTTCTCGTTTCCCGGGGAAGACCCCTATCGCTTACACGGTTCAAAGTCACTCCGAAAGCTCCGAAATCCACCCGGGGAAAAAGCGTGCAAAGCCGCCCCCGGGTTCGTCTTTCCGTAACCAGGGGAAAGCAGACGACGCTTCAGCGGGCTTTTCTGGCACGCATGAATTCCGGGGTGGGGCTCTTTCAGCGCAAGGGCCGGGGGCGCAGAGCGCCCATAAGAAAACTTTACGGCCCCTCGGTTCCCCAGATGCTGCACCACGACAGAATAGCTGAGGAAATAGAGACCACCACGGCGGAGCGAATGAAGAAGGAACTGAATCACCAAATTTCGTTTCTGCTTGAAGGGGGGAAGTGAATTTTTCCCTTGTTTTTCTGAGATAAATGGAGCCGAAAAATGAAAATGGAAGACGGGAGAGGTTAAACGTAGTACACTAGGCGTGAATGATTAGGATTTGGGAGGGGTGGCGTGATGCAGCATAAGAGTGATGTGGAGCACAGAGCAGAAAAGGAATATAAAAACTTGATTTGTCAAATCAAGTGCAACGCTCTTGGCCATCCCGGTGAAGTATGTCT
>CAZJHH010000024.1:0-15946 GCA_964545875.1 uncultured Synergistaceae bacterium | reverse complement strand
GCCGTCCTTATCCGTGTAATTTCGAGTGGAGATCCGCCCTTCCACGAGGAGGGCATCGCCCTTTTTCTGGTAGGTATCGCAGTTTTCAGCATTTCTCCCCCAAATCACCACGGGAATGAAATCCACCTCTTCGCAGGTTTCCCCGTTCTGGTTTTTGTATTTGCGGCTTGTCGCTATGGTTACTCTACAAACAGGGGTTCCCTGGGGGGTATATTGGAGTTTGGGATCTTTGGTAAGGTTCCCGATAATGATCGCTTTATTGAATCCTCGCGCCATACCAACACCTCCTTCTAGGCTTACCGTGTTACAATGGAGGCCGGGCGTTGCAGCGCCCGGCGATTGTTTTTTGTTCTCGCCCTCACTCTGTGGGGGCGGTTTCGTTTTTCCCGAATCTGCGCTCAATTTCTTGCTCAAGGGCATCGCGCTCCCTTGCTAGCGCCTCTCCCTTTTTCATGTATTCCTCGGACAAATGCCTATGCTTGATCTCTTCTGCGGTGCATGTGTACACCTGAGACCGCAAACTGTGAGCTTCTCTTCTCAGTTCTTCTTCGGTCATTTGCATGGCCCGTCCCTCCAACACATCCGATCGACCCCGCTGTCCGCGTAAGCATCTGCGGGCTCATCGTGGAAATCGCCTCTGCCGATCTCGTCAGACTCGGGAACTCTACCAAGAGCCTGTAAAAGCTCTTCCGCCACACCTTTAATTTGAGACTCCATATCTCTTGCATCGAAACTTTCGTGGAGTCGCATCAACAAATGCTTCATAGCGTCTGCCATTTCTGCCAGGAACTGGCGATCCACCGTCACAAGGTCGTGCTCAAGGAAAAGCTCTTTTGATTTCGTATAAAAAAAGGATTGGGGGCATACTTTAGACTTGCATCGCAGGTGAAATTCTATGGCTTCGCAAAGCCCAATCTGGTCTTGATTTTCTCCCAGGATATCGCGAAGTCTGATTACTTCATCCATTGCACTGGCAACATCGTCCATGTTTTTCATCATGCTGTAACCTCCTTCCCGCCCTCGAAGATCCCAAAACACTCGCTCCAGCCCCGCTCTCTCCGGGTAGGGCCGTAAATCCCCCCCACCCGAACGGCATAGTGGATCTCTTTGGTTTCCCGGGAAAGAATACATGCCCGCTCTCTCGCGTAGTTTGCCCGATTTTTATCAGCCTCATGCCCGTGTTTCAGCATTTTTGGAGTCCTCCTTGATGTGATATAATCGGGATCAGGTGTTGTGAGCACCTGATCTCGTATTTTTCTGCTGAGCCTCCCCATCGGGGAGGCTCTTGCTTTAGCCTTTATGTTGGGTTATGCAGGTTGTCCAGCAACCACGAGCCATCCCTCCAGCTCCGCATGAAGCACTTCCATTTCGTGGTCATTGGCCTTTTTGAGATATCTCTTCAGCTTCGGGCAGCTCAGAGCGAAGCGAGGCTTTTCGTTTTCCGATTTGGGCTTTGTAATTTCAATCTCGACCTCCATTTCCTGTAAAAACCCGGAGTCCAGAAACACCTCAATATTCGCCGTCATTGCCTGGGGAATCCTCACGGTACCTTCTGCCTCTCCGACCTTGACCATGAAGGTATAGTTATTCGCGGAATCGTACGTGAAATCTCCGGAAATATTGGTGACGTAGCGGAAGTTTTTGAGATGCTGGATCAGAGCGTCCCGCTCCCCCACCTCTCCACCCTCTCGTCGCTGAAGGAACTCTATAAATTCCTTCTGGCTGAAGTTCGCTCCCCCGAGGATCCCGCGCCACTCATCGAACTGCACGGAAACCTGACCGTTGTAATAAACCTTATCCTGCTCGCGATCCTGTACCCTATCGTCCAAGATCGCCACGGCAGAGTTATCGATGGAACTGAAGATAACCGCATGTTCCTGCTGGCCCTTGCTCTTAACAAGACTCGCAAATCCCTGCACGGTCTTCGTCTTGTAAGAGGTGCCCTTAAACGTAAAAATGGGCTTCGCTTCCCCGTGCCGGATGATAATTTCTCCCTCTTTCGCACACACGTTGATTTGTTCTCGCTGCTCCATCATCTGCTCCATCATCTCTACGCCTCCTTCGCCGTTCCGGTTTCCCGGTCTGCCATATCAAACACATTCTTCGTTTGCGGCTCCAAAAAATGCAGATCTTTTTGTTCCATCGGAGCGTCCGTCTGCAATCCCTCGGCTCCCAAATCACGGATAAAGCTGGCCTTTTTCGCCGGGGGAAGCTTTGTGGACACATTGAACTTGGTGGAAATAATGCTCTCGCTTTCCTGCTCCCGACAAAAGCCAAGGGTTATGGTGATGCCGCCCTTTTCGCCGGGCTTCAGGTTTGTAATGACCTGCTGTAAAGCCTCCTGAAAACGATCTTCCAACTCTCCGTTGCAAATCGTGGTAAGTTTTGCCGGAACCTGCGGTATGTTAATCATTCTGCTATTCCTCCTTTGCCGTTCTGCCAGTCAGGTGTTGTGAGCACCTGATCTCGTATTTTTCTGCCTTCCTGCATATGCACCGCCCGTCACAAGACCATGTCCCCCCATGACGGCGGAACCCTGGGCAACCTCTGCAAAAATGGGGTATTGCCCCGCATAGGTCTTGCGTTTCCAAAACAACGCGAGGCATCACTCTATGCCCCCTCCTGAATCTTTCGTTCGCTTCTGTTAGCCCGACGAACATTGCGAATCGCCCCCGCTCTCGCCATCTCGTGGCGCAATTCCAACTCCTGGAGAGGCAACCACTTTTCTTCATCTCGCCATATGGAGTAATCGCACGCCGGGTTGAAGCTGGCCACATAAGCCCCGGAGAGGATGCACCTGCCTGCGATTACTCCAGTGCGGGCATACCGGGCGCACTCACCGCAACGCCGAGGGTAAAGCGGGCGTATCACGGATTTATCCTCATGGACTGCAACGCCTTTTTCCGCAGTAGCTTGTGACGCCGATAACAGCGCTCCTCATACAGGTAAGCCGTCAACCGTAGCAACGTCCATGCAAACCAGAGACCCCCAAAACCGCCGACAGCTATCCAAACTGCTTTCATATTTTTCCCTCTCCTTGCCCTCTTGCCTGGAGGGCCTGCTCCACATCTGCCAGCCGCCACCGTGAGGTGTTTGGCCCGATCTTTTCCGCAGGAGGCACCTTGCCATCACGCACCCATTCCCACCATGTACTCACGCCGATATCGTAGTAAGCCGCCATGCTGTTGGCGCTCATGTAGCGATCCTGCTTTTCCTTCGCCAGGCTCACAGAGACCTGTAGCAAGCCTTCCAGAAAGCCCAGGCGATCAAGGATCTTCTGGTTCGCCTCTTGTATCCCGTTCAGGTCTTTCGCTGTTACCAGCTCCACCGTGGCCATGTGATCACCTCCTCCCAACCATTCATTTTTAAATATCCTCCCCTTAGAATTCATGTTAATGTTCTGATAGCCGCCGCCATCACGAAAGAGGTGATAAAAAGTTGATCTACCTCGTAACCTACGATTTGAATTCGCCAGGACAGAAGCACAAGGAAATCACTGAAAGAATCGAAAATTCAGGGTTGCCATATGCACACATTCTTACAACGACGTGGTTGGTTGCCACTAAAGAACACAATGCAAACACTATTTACGACAACCTCCAGGATCTTTTGGACAAAAACGACTATTTGTTTGTGACAGCAATTACTCCTACAGACATGCAGGGATTTCTTGATGAGGATATGTGGAATTGGATAAATAGTGCTCTCTAAAAACCATCCCTATATGGAACATTAGGCCTCCCAAACAGAGCATCGATCCCTTCATCGGCGGCGGTTTTTTTTGCTTTTTCATAAGCCTTTTCTTCGGAGGAAAGTCCGTTGTTCCTACCACACAAGGAAATTCGATGCACCTCCCGGAGGTATTCCACCATTATTTCCAGTTTGCGCAGTCGTTTCTCGAATTTCACGTTTTCCACAACACCCATGTATTTCACCTTCTTTCCTTTGGCTTGCATGCCTTCGCTGGGCCATGTGATATGCTTCGCTTACCCGATTGAGAGGATTTGCGGAAGCCCAAATCATTTAAAATCTAGTGCATTGCGCTTTTTACAACACGTCGGAGCTCACCATTCCGACCAATGTCGTCCGCAACAATCCTGATAACCACTTTTCTTAAAAGTTTGCAAAGTAGCTTGTGAAGCACAGAAATCCACCTCTCTTTCGGGCGTTCGCTATGCCCCTATCAGGTTTCCCAGATCCAGAAATGCCGCTTTCGCTTCGCTGTATCTGGATCGAAGAGTTATCGTTCCCTCTCCGCTAAGCCGCCCATCCGCCGCCACATCCATGGTGATCGCTGTTATCTCGCCTGCTTCGTCACAGGTGGCGGCCAGGGCTTGGAGACTTGCGATAAATCGGGATACCGTGTTGACAGCCCCCAGGATGCTTTGCTCCTCCCCGCCCTGGGGTGATGCCGCTACTCCGGGGCGGGGGCTATAGGGTTTGAGTCCAAATCCTCCAGAGAACAATCCAACGCTTCTGCGATTTTTTTCGCCACAATATATGTGGGCGATTTCCTACCATTTTCGTAATCAAGAATAGAAAAACGAGAAACACCAACAATAGCCCCAAGAGACTCCTGCGAGAACTCCCGTTTCTCCCGAAGTCGTTTTAAATTTCGCATTTCATCACCTCCCACACAACAAAATATGTTGATAAATACCAACATCAAACACATAATACCTTTCGAGTTGGTTTTTGTCAACATATTTTGTTGTCTTTCTCCTGCTTGTTTTTTTGTTGAGAAAAAACAACAATATGTGTATGAACACATTACTTTTCGCCCAAAGACTTTCACAGCTAAGGAAGGAAGCGAATCTCTCCCAAATAAAACTAGGTGAGGCCATTGGAGTTTCGCGTTTCACTATTATTGATTGGGAAGCCGGAAGGAAATCCCCGAACGCAAAACACCTTGAAGAGTTAGCACAAGCTTTGAAAGCCCCTATTTCTTACCTCCTGGGCGAAACCGACACCCCCTCCCCCCCAGGGGCCAGGGAAGCAGCGCAACCTCCACAGAAAAAGAGCCCCAAACTTGAGGATCATCTTCGGGCAGTCTCTTCCGCGGGGATGGACGTAACCCCTATTCCCGTGGTCACCAAGGAGATAAAGGTCTGCTGCGGCAACGGCAATACCTACCCTCTTGAAGTGGAATGGGAGCTTTCGGGTGAGTATTGCTTTGTTTACGACAAGGATTTGATGGGTTATAGCTGGCAATGCGATTCCTTCCGAGTCATCATTGCCGAGGGTGATTCCATGGAACCCCGCATACAGGACGGGGATTATCTTATTTTCGCCATGGGAGCCCAGGCGGGGGATGGAGATGTGGCGGTGATCCGCTACGCAGGACGGCTCATGATACGGGGGTTGCTCTTCTCTCCCGACGGAGCCATTACCATGCACCCCTTCAACAAGAGCTACCAGGACAAAGCCGTTGAAGAGGATGCGGAGTTCTACATTCTGGGGGTGGTAATAGGAAAGGCACCGAAACCGGAGATACAACCAATTGGCAGGGTTTTTTAGGGGATAAAACAGATTGTAAATACAGGAGGGGTATTCGGTGGAGCAGAAAATTCAGGAGCTGTCATCAAGATTTCCCAAACAGATAGAGCATATCCAAACGGAAGAGGCCACCAAAACGGCTTTCGTCATGCCTTTTCTACAAGCCCTCGGCTATGACGTGTTTAACCCGAGAGAAGTCGTTCCGGAGTTTACTTCCGACATGGGCACAAAAAAAGGCGAAAAAGTTGATTATGCCATAGTGCTGGAAAACACCCCCATGATTCTCATCGAATGCAAGCAATGCGGAACGAACCTTAACGAGATAGACCCCACCCAGCTTTACCGCTACTTCTCCACGCAGCCCTCCCGGATCGGCATACTGACAAACGGCCTCACATATCGCTTTTTTTCCGACCTTGACGAACCCAACAAGATGGATCAAAAACCTTTCTTCGAATTTAACATTCTCAACTATGATGATTTTGCCATCCGGGAACTCAAAAAGTTTTCCAAGTCCGCCTTCAGCATCGAGGACATCATCCCCGCAGCATCAGAACTCAAATACACCAAGGAAATAAAACGCCTCCTTTCGGAAGAACTCCAGGATCCAAGCGACGACTTTATCAGATTCTTCACTGCTCAAGTCTATTCCGGTCGCACGACACAGACCGTAAAAGAGCGCTTTTCGGGAATCGTGAAGAAGGCGTTCAACCAGTTTGTAAGCGACAAGGTAAGTGACAGGCTCAAATCGGCCCTGGCGGAAGAGGCATCCCTTCGGGAAGACCATGCCTCCACCGAAGAAAGTCCTATTGAAGATCCTGGACAGCAGATTATAACTACCCAGGAAGAGATAGCGGGATTCGAGATCGTGAGGGCAATGATTCGTGATGTGGTGGACACAAACCGCGTCGTCATGAGAGACACCCTAAGCTACTGCGGCATCATTCTGGATGACAGCAACCGGAAACCTATTTGCCGGCTGTATTTCAACAACCCAAACAAGATGAGAATAGGCATTTTCACAGCCCCCAAGGAGGAAGAACGCTTCGATCTTGCATGCCTAAGCGACATTCCCCTGCACGCGGATCTGTTGAGAAAAGCTGTGGGGGTATATGACGAATAAGTGCGGGGGGTATCAAAACCAACGGAACTATTTTTGAAAAGGTGGGTGTTTGCTTGTGAAATATTTATCTCGCTTATGGAATATTTTCTCTAAAATTTCCATTTACACCATTTTGGTTTTCTGTATTCCAATAACAGCATCAGGATTTACGTACGAAATCACTACAGAAACAAATTTTCCTATAGACGGCACATATACCGATATGACGGCAGAGAAAAAAGCCATTTTCCCTGATTGCGTTAAAGCCTTGAGAGCCAGCGCTTCCATTTTCCAGCAGCGGGAAAATGTTCTGGAGTTCGGGATAAACTTCGAAAGCCCCGAAGGAGAACGACCCGTGCAAATTTACCTCGAAAGAACAGACGGCGGATATGACAATGTTTACGATAAGCTGACAACATCCATGTGGCTCTTTGACACATACGATGTTTTAAAATCTGGAGAATACGATCTTACAAGGCCTTCCCAGGCCGTAACAGGCTGTATTGTCCTTTGCGTAGGAGAACTGGCGCCCCAGCTCCCAGATATGGATGCGTACTGGTTTTTTAGCGGATCAGGCACAGTTAATTGCAGAGGAATTGATAGCACTGGATGGTGGCGTGTTGGACTTGCAAGAAACGACACCGGCACGGAAGTGTGGGCAACCCGCCTTGATTTTTCTGAAGAGCGCATATATCGCGATAACGGAGAGAAAGAAACCGTGGGCTTTTATTCGACAGGCAGCGGAGAAGTAACTTCTTTCACGGAAGATGGGTTTATCTTGGAGCAGGGGCTTACCAAATACCATTTCTTCACCCCTAGCGATTCAAGCATGGGGCTTTACTACGAAGACGAAACAGACGGCAAAGCGGCAGCCATAGAGTATACGGCTACCAAGTCGGACTCACCTCCAACGCCCACGCCTGTTCCCCAAGCATCTTCGGGTTCCTCCGGCGGCGGCTGCTCTACCGGCTTCGGGCCGTACATCCTGCTTTTGATTCCTCTCCTCGTCCTTCCCTTGAAAAAATAACAAGCCATAAAGTTTACAAGAAGTGATATTATAAGCATGGAGGTGATCCCCATGCTGAAGTTTCTCGAAAACAAAAAGGCGTCTCTCGCCTATGATATTTTTATGTCCCTGCTTGCGGTACTCGCTATTGCCCTGCTTATTTTGGAAGGGAAAAGCTCGCTGACGGCGTATCAAATTACCGCAATCCAAAGGGCTGACCTTGCCATCTGGATCATTTTCGTAGCTGATTATTTTACTCGCCTGTTCTTTGCACGGAACAAGCGGGCCTTTTTCCGCGGAAATATCATAGAGCTTATAGCAATACTCCCCTTCAACGCCATGTTCAAGGGCCTCCGAGTTTTGCGCCTCGCTCGGGTTGCCAAAGCAACCCGCCTCTTTCGAGCCTTCCGGATGCTCAGGGCTTTCGTTTTCATCGGGCGCATCAACCGAAGAATCTCCGAGGTACTTCACACAAATAATTTTCACCACGTGCTATGGCTCACCTTCTCGACCATCTTCCTTGGAGCCGTTGCAATAACCTATCTTGAGGGAATGGCCTTCGGAGATGCCCTGTGGTGGTCGTTTGTAACGACGACTACCGTGGGCTACGGCGACATCTCCCCGGCCACTGTAGGGGGTAGAATCGTCGCTGTAGTGCTTATGTTGGTAGGTATAGGCTTTCTGGGCATGTTTACCGCCTCCGTGGCCACATACTTTCTGCGAGGGAAGGATAAGGACAAAGGCCGCAGTCCCCGGGGATGGAAAGCAGAATGTCTTTCGGGCATCTCCGCCAAGCTTGACAATTTCGACAACCTTTCCCTGGAAGAAGTTCGAGATATGGCCTCTGTGCTTGTGGCTCTCAAGCAAAAGGAGACCCAAGGCTCCTCCACCTTTACGCCAAAGGTTGCTTTCCTCTCCTCCGCTTGCAACAACGAAACCGCACACAAAATCGCATACAGCGAAAATGAGAATTCCGTATCTGCAAGGGTTTGACATAGCTTTTTAGGGTCTCCCCTCCGGCACCAAAGATCAGTATAGCGCCGTTCAGGGAGGAACAGCTTCCCTGGAAGGGCGCTTTTTTCATATCCTTTTCTTCTCCACAGGCTGGAAACCCCAAGGAGACCGCCATGAGCTGGAAAATCATCGAACACACTGCGGATGCGGGATTCGAAGTGACCGCAAAATCCCTGGAAGAGCTCTTTCTTCAGGCCCGGGAAGCCTTCTGTGCCCTGTGCCTTGAAGAGCCGCTCCGACAAAGAAATGGAGAAAAGGCTTCTCCTCTTCATAACATAACCCTCGAAGCCATGGATCTCGAAGAGCTGGCGGTTTCCTGGATCAACGAACTGCTCTTTCTTCTGGAAAGCCGGAAAGCCCTCTTCGTTCCCTCGAGCCTTCAAATACGACGAAATCCTCCGAGCCTTCGGGGAGAAGGAACGCTTCTTTCCCTTCCGGGAGTGCGCATTCCCGTAAAGGCCGCCACCTACGGAGGCATGGAATTTCGAGAAACCCCCTCTCCTTTTCTGCGTCTTTTCCTGGATATGTAACGGGAGGTACAGACCATGCACAAACACCTGGAACGCCTTGACGACACCAGGCTTCTTCTCCACCCCCACGCCGTACCGGGAATGAGGGTTCCCGGCCTGATCTATGCGGACAAATATGTGGAATCCCTGTTGGAGCAGGAAAATGCCCTGCTTCAGGTAGCCCAGGTGGCCACTCTTCCGGGAATACGGGGATACAGCTTCGGCATGCCCGACATCCACTGGGGATACGGCTTTCCCATCGGAGGAGTGGCGGCCTTCGATGCGGAAGAAGGCATCATCAGCCCCGGTGGCGTGGGATACGACATCTCCTGCGGCGTTCGCCTTCTCACCTCCCGCATTCCCGCAGAGGAGGGGGAAAAGGCCATGCCTCGGCTTCTCCCTGCTCTCTTCGGAGCCATACCTTCCGGAGCGGTTCCCGGAGGAGGCAAAGTCCTCAGCTCTAAAGAACTTCTCAAAGTACTGGAAAAGGGAGCTCTTTGGGCGGTAAAGGCGGGATTTGGCACCCCGGAAGACCTGGAGCATATAGAAGAAGGAGGAATTCTGCAAGGCGCCCTGCCGCAGGCCATTTCCGAACGGGCCAAGGAACGGGGAAAAAGCCAGCTCGGAACCCTGGGATCGGGAAATCACTTTCTGGAAATCCAGGAAGTGAAGGAAATTTTCGATGCCCCGGAAGCGGCAAAAATGGGACTTGAACAGGGATGTCTCACCATCATGATTCACTGCGGAAGCCGGGGGCTGGGACACCAGGTATGCGACGACTCCATAAAGATCATGCGACGGGCCATGACACGATGGGAGATCGCCGTGCCGGACCGCCAGCTCTGCTGTGTTCCCCTTTCGTCCAGGGAAGGCCGGGAATATCTTGGAGCCATGCGAGGGGCCGCCAACTACGCCATGGCGAACCGTCAGATCATCGTCGCCGGAGTGCGGCGTGTTTTGGAAAACTTCTTTCCGGGAAAACCTTTTCGAACGGTCTGGGATGTGAGCCACAACCTGGCACATCTGGAAAAACACGTTTGGGAAGGAAAGGAGCAAACCCTCTGTGTGCACCGCAAGGGAGCCACCCGGGCCTTTGAAGGCCAGCCCGTGCTTATTCCGGGAAGCATGGGAACCTCGAGCTACGTACTGGTGGGAACGAAACGAGCGGAAGAGGAGACTTTCGGCTCCACCTGTCACGGAGCGGGACGCAGCATGAGCCGGAGCAAAGCCCTTAGAGAAACCCACAAGGAGAACCTCTGCCGTCAATTAGCGTCCCGGGGAATCCAGGTAATGGCCGCCAGCCCGAAAACCCTTGGCGAGGAAGCTCCCCAGGCATACAAGGAGATATCCTCGGTGGTGGAGGTGGTGCATAAGGCGGGAATCAGCCATAAAGTAGCACGGTTGGAACCTCTGGGAGTTCTGAAAGGATAGAAGGAAAACGATTTCGGGCATAAAAGGCGGAAGAGCGGAGCGGAAAGCTCTTTTTCCGGACCTATCAGAAATCCTCCCGGCAGCGGCATAGTGGTCAGCGAGTGCAGCTTTACGTCCCCAAGGGCCTCGGCGGCAGGCGGACATACCGACACGTCTCAGCCACCCCATGGAAGGCGAGGCTGAAGCGACGAGCCCGAGCAAGGGCAAAAAGAAAACATGCAAAGGGAGAACCAAAGGAAATAAAAAAGCAACCTTCAGGATAATTTCCCCGAGGGTTGCCGTTATATTCATGGCGGAGGAGGTGGGATTTGAACCCACGAGACAGGTTTGGGCCCGTCTACACGCTCTCCAGGCGTGCGCCTTCGACCTCTCGGCCACTCCTCCACACTCTAGATGTGCATTATATGGTTTGTTACTGGCGGAGAGGGTGGGATTTGAACCCACGGGACGGTTCAGCACCGCCCAGACGATTTCGAGTCGCCCGCCTTCGACCGCTCGGCCACCCCTCCGCATAATCGCCCCTGAAAGATATGCAACGCAGGGGATTGTACCGCAAAAACGGAGTTGTGGCAAGATGCTTTTTTTGAAGGATTTCCGGGGGTAGTCGTCTGCCCCTGGGGAACACCCCGCTTTCTCGGAATGTCAACCAACAAGGGGGTTACATTCCATGAATACCGTTCCGATATGTAAGGAACACCGAGAAGCACAACCGGAAGACATTATTCCCGCCTTCCTGATCTTCAAGAAGGCCGGGGGCTCTGCTCCGGATACGCTCAAGGGATACCGAAAGACTCTAAACCTCTTCTTCTCTCGATACCCTGATGGCCTTGACAAGCCAAGGGAACGAACTCTTGAGTTCCTGGGCCAATACGAGAACGCCTATACCTACAATCAATGCCACGCCTATTTGAAAGTGTTCTGGGACTGGACACTCTCGGAGGGATATTTCCGCGGCGGTATTCATCCTCTGCATGGGCTCAAGAAGAGAAAAACCCAGGGCCGCATTGTTCAACTTGAGGAGAAGGATGTGGCCGCCCTGCTCCGAACTCCTGACCAGAAAACATACTGCGGGCTCCGGGATTATGCGCTGCTCCTGCTCTCCCTGGATACCGGCATAAGGCCCGGTGAAGCTCTCCAGCTTTTGCCGGATGATATCCACCCCGAGAAGGAAGAGCTTGCCGTCCGTGCCGAAGTTGCCAAGACAAGAACGCCCCGAACCTTACCATTATCCGGCCCCACTCTGGAAGTGATTCAAAGAATCCTCAAGGTACGCCCCTGGGACTGGAGAGAAGCCCCGATATTCTGCACCGAGACGGGAGAGCCCTGGAATGTAACTTCCTGGAGCCGCCGCGTGAAAGCCTACGGGAAAAGGTGCGGGCTCGATATAACAGCCTACGCCCTGCGCCATACCGCCGCCCTGCTCATGCTTCGGCATGGTATGGATGCTTTCAGCTTGCAACGGATCATGGGCCACTCCACCATGGATATGACACGGCATTATATCAACTTGACCAGCGAGGATACCCGGAGAGCTCACGGGCAAGCCGGGGTTGTGCTCGCCCTCGTGGAAGAGGAACCGGATAGGAAGAAGCCGAAAAAGAAAAGACTGCGGGGGATAGAGATATAGGGGCTCCGGTTGTTCGGAATTTCCGAAGAACTGCCCACGAAGGAAGAGACTTTCACGCCCTCGGATTGCTCCGGGGGCTTTTTGGTGTCTTCCGTGCCCTGAAACCCCCGTCGTTCAACACATTTCAACGCTAAGGCCCCTGAGAGCCGCTGTACTGCAATCGGGGCCAAAAGGGGATAACTTACACCTCCAGCCAAAAGAACGGGGCTCTGCGTGGCTGTATCGGGCTGGTTTCTTGGCTGGGGGGGGTTCTGATGGTGAGTTCTCCCTTTCGCGGGGATAATGGGCCGTTTTGAGCTTGTACCAGCGGTCGCGGGAGATGCCTAGAGAGGAGGCGACGTGGGATTCTGTTGTACCTTCTCCTGAATTCAGGAGGACGTTCCCCAAGTCGCTCCGTGTTCCCTGCCTCTGCTTCGCCCTCTCACTTTCGATCCGTTGCAGCTCCATACCTTCGCGGGCAATCTGGGAGGGGGATTTTTCACGCGAGGGATGGAAGGCTTACCCGAAGGCTTCCGAAAGGCTTTATGGAAGGCTTGCTGAAAGCCTTACCATGTCCTCCCACCTGTCCGCCCCATGTCCCCCCGGACACCCCCCCGGACAATGTAGACGGCTACGAGATGTGTACGTAGCGGTTACGCAACGCGTTACCTCCCGGACACCCTACCGGATAACCTGATATCTGCAAAAGTCTCTCCTGCCGTCGTAATCGCCGGATTTCCAATCTTTCAAAAGCAGCGGAACACGCTCCCGGTATCGCACCACACCCTCGCGGATGATGGCGGCGGCTCGCGTCTCTGGCGTGTCGTATGCTGTGAGGAGTTCGTGTTTGACCTGGGGCTTCTCCTTGGCTTGCTTCGCCTCCTGATGAGCAAGTTTCAAGCCCTGACGCAGGGCTTCTTTGTACGTGTCGAACTCGCTCCGGTGGGCTCTGGCGTATTCGTGGGCTCGTGCCATGGTGTTCATTCCTGGTCCCCCTTTGTCCCACCCTTGGCAATCCTCCCGGCAATGTCCGTTACTGGGGATCGCCACCCAAAGGTGGGGTTCTCCTCCAGAGCCTCTATAATCTCCGGCTCCCAATTTTCCCCCAGCACCTTCTCTTTGGCATTCTCGAAAGCCACCTCGATCTGCTCCCCGGCTTTGGCCTCTTTGAGAATCTTTTCCGTGATGGTCTCGCTTATACCCAAAAGTAATTCCTCTTCGAACTTTTCCCGGATCGTTTCGGCTGGCGGTATCAACTTCTTCGGCTCGTACTGCTCCATTTTCGAATCCAGCCAAGAAAGGAACTGCGGGGTGGTCATGGCGTTGAGTTCGATGCGGTTATACCTGAGCCATTCCCTTTCCCGCGAAGAAAGATAACCAGCGGGGGATTTTCCCTTGCTCCGGTCCACCTTCTCCGAAGGTAACCCCATGGTTACGGCCTCTTCGGGATCTAGGCCCAGATTGACAATTTCAACCCTTCGCCTCCCACGGCTGGCGGTTTCTTCTACAAGGCTCTGGTAAATCATGGTTCCATCTGCGTCAGCATCGTGGATGCAGAAGCACATGACGGGCTCCCCGTCATCCTCCAGCATGTCGAGAAGGTCTTTCACCGCACGAGAAGCGTAGCCCTTGGAAGTGAGAAGCGCGCAATCCCACGTTTCGGGCCACTTTGCAGATCGAAGAGTAGGGAAAAATCCTTCCTTCTCGCAATAGAGGATTTTGTGAAACGTCCATGCGGGCCGCTTGAACCGGGCGACGCTCCGGGTTCCTATGGATATCTCCCCGCCGCCGTGGGGAACGTACAGCGTACCTCGGTTGTCTCGGTACAGGCCCGGAATGTCCCCGTTCTCGTTCTCGTACTCCGTCAATACTCTGGTGAAGTGCTCGTACTGGAGATCTTCGCCGGTGGCCTCTGCCACGAAGGGCCGCACCACATAGAATAATTGCCGCTGGCTGAATTCATACTTTCCGTCTCCTCCGGTGGTTTTTGCGGCTTCGGGGAACACCTCCATCATGACCTGCTTTTGAGAAGGGGCCGATCCTCTCGCGGGGAATGCTTCTCTGGCTTTTCTCTTGGCACTGCTTACCGCCTTCTGCGTGGTCTCCTCCATCACTCCAGATCGAAGAATTGCTGAAAGATCGGGGGCCTTGCCGCCGGAAAGGAAGGAAATATAGGGCGTGGAAATATGCACCTTCACCGAGAGGGGCTTTTTCCCCACGTTCACCCTGATGGAGCCGGGAGAGAAATAAAGAGTCTGGCTGTTTTTGCTCCAGCTTGCGAAGGGTCTCGCCCCCGCTGCGGGGGTTCTGTTCACGAATAGCCTTAAAGACTCCTCTTCCGAAACCGCCGCCCATACGTCAACCCGGAAGGGGATAATGGCCGCTCCATCGTCAAGTTCATATTCCCCCGCTCCGGTGGCGTATGCCTCGGGGAAGCCGGGGATCGGTCCCAAGGGCTTCATCCTCTTGGGATTGAAGGGGCTGGCGTTCCCTCGAAGAATGCCAAGAAGATTTTCCGCATCTTCCAGCGTGGGAGTCGTCACTCTCCCCAGATCGCCTATACGCACCTGGGCGTTTCCTTCGAAGAGTACCGCCACCTCTCGGATCGTCCCTTCTGCCGCAAGAAGAAGTTCGTGGAGATCTGCCGCCGTGTACCAAAAGGGGGATGTTTTCCCAGAGTACCCGCCCTTCCCTTGTGCCAAAAGAAAAGCCTCTTCCCCCCAGACAAGAGCCCTCTCGCATGGCACATCCTCGGGAGAAAATGTCATCTCCACCCTCATGCCCTGGGAATGGTCCGAAGGGAACTCTTCAAGAACTTCGGCCTCTCCGGTCTCTCTGGATATTTTGAGATTGTAGGCCCTGCCGTTGCTGTGTACCGTGAGATCTGCACCGAAGGCCGCCGCTACGCCCCCTACCACACGGAGGCCGTTACCCAACGCCCCCCGAGTCGGAAGGCGCAGGAGCTTGGAAGAGACCAGCGACCTGCTTACCGAGAAGGCTCGGATAACGGTATCCCGATCCATTCCGGGGCCGCCGTCCTGCACGGAAAAGCCGGAAGGGATCAGATCAATTCCAACGGCGGTAATGTCTGCACCGGACTCCTCGGTCACATCCAGGGCATTGTCCGCAAGCTCCTTTACCGCAAGGGGGATAAGGACATGCTCGGGAACTCCGGCGGCCTGGGTCAGGGTATTTTTGTTGAGGAAAAGCCTCCAGTCTCCACGATCGAAAAGCATATGCACCTCCGTCAATTTTGAGAATTTGAGTTTTTCGCTCTTTCAGGTATCTAGGTAACTGCTTTCAAAATAGGCGAAAATCTCAAAAAGGGAAAATTCCCCTCCCTAGGATAGAAGGGGGATCTATTTTCTACCTCACACGGGCCTTCAAAAACAGCCAAAAGAACACGCCCGCCCTGATGCTGTGCTGAATCTGGCAAGCCCTGCGGATCGTCATTGTCACCCCTCCCGCACCGCCCGGAAAAGCCGGGCTTCCAACCGCTCAAGGATGCGCCGCACTCGCTCCGCTCTTTGGCGGGGAGTCATTGCTGCACCGCCTCTTTCTGGGCCTGATAGATGCGGGAAAGAATAGTGGTCATTTTGTTGTTGGCTATCAGAAAGAGCGTGAACGCCGTCCCCTGAATTGTTCGCCTGGATTCCCCGTCAAGTTTTTCATCTGCGATTTCGTAGGCGGTGATGGCCTGTTCAAGTGTGTTCGCCGCATCTTCAAACATGGCTAGTGTAGATTCTGAAATGGTGATATTCTGTTCCATAGCCTGACCTCCT
>CAZJHH010000023.1:0-16745 GCA_964545875.1 uncultured Synergistaceae bacterium | reverse complement strand
TCCTGTTAGCTGCCAGGGAGAAACGGTGGGTCGGTATAATCGATTATTTCCCCACGCAGAATTTGCTGAAAATCTCTTCCAAAAGAAGATCGTCCCATTCCTTTCCCAGAATCCGCTGAAGCGAGAGAAGACCTAGAGAGAGCGAGGAGGAGGCTGCATCTAATTCTTCGGATGCTTGAAGGGCTCTTCCGGCATCGTGAAGGTGCTCCATGCAGATGTCCATTTCTTCTAGCTGCCTTTCCGTGGCATACACGGATTGGGAAAGAGTATGTTCCCTGGCCACGCAGTCTACGATACGGTTTTTGATTTCCTCTATTCCCCGGCCCTGGAGTGAGCTTACCAGGAGAGGCGGAGAGCTCCAGAGACGGTGATTTTGAAAATCTGCAGGTAGATTTCCTAAACTTGGTTTTCGAAGATCCGATTTGGAGAGTACGGGAATACAGATCGCCCCGGAAAGGGACTCGAGGAGATCCAGAAGATAGGGATCTCCCGGGGTGGTTTCGCTTCCATCGAAGAGGGCAAGTATAATGTTGCAGGTACGTATTTTCTCCCGGGCGAGATGAACGCCGAGCTTTTCGATAACATCTTCAGTATGACGGAGCCCCGCCACGTCATGAAGAAAGCATGTCATGCCGCGATGTGCGAAGGAATCTGTCACTACGTCCCGGGTGGTTCCCGGAATGGAAGTGACGATGGCCCGATCTTTTCCCAAAAGGGCGTTGAAGAGGGAAGATTTTCCCACGTTGGGTTTGCCCGCCAAAACTACATGAATTCCCTTGTTCAGAAGAAAGCCCGAAAAAAGCCGTTCCCGAATATCTGCGGCTTCCTGTTGGAGTTCTGTCAGCCTTTGGAGGAGCTTTTTGTTGGAATCCCCGTAATATTCTTCTTCGGGAAAATCGAGAAGCACCTGGATTTCTCCGAGAAAGGAAAGAAGTTTTGCAAGGAGCGGCTCTATCTGCCCTTCGGTCTCTCCCTGCACTCCCCGGGAAGCGGCATACATTCCCTGGGGCGTTCGGGAGGTGATGACACCTAAAATTGCCTCCGCCTGAGGAAGAGAGATCTTACCGTTAAGAAAGGCTCGCCGGGTGAATTCCCCGGGGTCTGCCATGCGGATTCCCGAGAGGCGGAGGTTTTCGAGGATCACCTGGGCCGCACTGTATCCACCGTGAGCATGGATTTCCGCCACGTCTTCTCCGGTGTAGCTTCGAGGGGCAGGGAAGCGGACTCCCAAGACCTGATCCGCAATGTCTCCCCGAAGAGTGACAAAGTTCGCAAGCACCATGGTTCGGGGAGGAAAGTCGAGCTTTTCTCCTGCTTTGCGAGGTTGAAGATGCTTGTATAAAAGAGGGAAGGCGGAGCTTCCCGAAATGCGTATGATGGAAATTCCGCCTTCCCCCGAAGGAGTTGCCATGGCCGCAATGGTGTCGTTCATAGGGTGTCATCAGCTCCGGAATAAAGTTTCCGAACAGAGACGAGAATTCAGAAAAACTCTTGGGACTTAGAGAAGCTCCTTCATGGCCTTGCCGAGGCGGGAGCATCCTTCGTCGATCTGTTCGGGGGAAGCAAAAGTGTAACACATTCGGAACTGATGATCTCCCCCGTTTCCCATGGGATAGAAAGGCTGCCCTTTTACAAAGGCCACCTTCTTTTCGATAGCTTTCTCGAAGAGGGTGTTTACAGGAATTTCCGGTGTGGAAAGCCAGTAAAAGAATCCTCCCTCGGGAGTGACGTAGGAGACCTTGTCTTTGGGAAGATGGATCCGGAAAGCTTCTTCCATGGCATCCCGCTTTTTGTGGTAATGAGCGATAATCTTCGGAAGAAAAGAGTCCAGATATCCCCGTCGGCAGTATTCGTATACGAGAGCCTGGGTAACTACGCTGGAGCAGACATCTGTTCCCTGTTTGAAGACGGTCATTTTCCGGATAATGTCCGCGGGGCCCACGCACCAGGCGATTCTGGTTCCCGGGGCGAGGATTTTCGAAAAGCTCCCCGCATAGAGGGTTGCCTGATCTTTGTCCAGAGAGTAGAGCGAGGGGAGATGTTCTCCGTCGAAACGCACGTATCCGTAGGGATCGTCTTCGAGAATCGGCACTCCGTATCGTTCGGAAATCTCCAGAAGTCTTTTACGGCGTTCCAGAGAAAGGGTACATCCCAGGGGGTTGTGAAAGTTTACGATACAGTATATGTATCGAACCTTTCGTCCTTCTGCCTGGGCCTTTTCGATGAGTTCCGGGAGATCTTCCACCAGCATTCCCTTTTCGTCACAGGAAACGGGGAGGAAGTGGGCTCCGTGATTATGCATATTGAGGGTGGATCCCAGGAACGTGGGATTTTCTACGATAATCGCATCTCCCTCGTTGATGGTGGCCCAGTTGAGGAGATCAACTACCTGGGTGGAGCCTGTGGTGATGAGAATTTCCTCCATTTTCGGAGTTCTTCCGAGTCGGGGGGCAAGCCATGTGGCCAGAAATTCCTTGAGAGGAGCATATCCTTCGGTGGTGCCGTACTGGAGCACATCCCGGCCTTCTCGTCGAAGAATTTCGGAGCATGCATAAAACTCTTCCACCGGAAAGATTGCCGGATCAGGCATGCCTCCGGCAAAGGAAATCATGCCGGGTTGCCGGATGACGTGGAGTATCTCTCGAATGGGAGAAGGCTGCAAAGATAGGGATGCGTTGCTGAGACACTGTTCCCAAAGGCTCATATTTCGTTCCTCCTTAATAATGGCGGCTCCCCTGCATAGGCTCATCGTGGAAGAGAGAGTATGCGGGGAGCCGGGATATCATGTAGGGCGCGGCAAGTGCGTGAGAATTATTTCTGAGTGTCTTTGATGGCCAAAGCCAGGCGTTTGGAGCCCTCCACGAAATCTGCGGTTTCCGCGAAAGTATAGCAGGTACGGAGGTATTCGCTGCCTCCTCCGTTGGGGAAGAAGGATTCTCCGATGACGAAGGCTACTCCCCGCTCCACCGCTTTGTAGAAAACTTCTTTGGTATCCATGCCGGGAAGACGGAGCCAGTAGAAGAACCCTCCCTGAGGAATTGCGTATTCCGCGTTCTCCGGAAGGTATTCCTGGAATGCTTCTTTCATGCCGTCCCGTTTCTTCCGGTAGTGATCCAGAATTTTCGGAAGGAAGGAGTCCAGGAGTCCCAGTCGGCAGTATTCGTACACCAGAGCCTGGGAGACCACGCTGGTACAGAGATCGCTTCCCTGCTTGATCATGACCATCTTTTTGATGACATCCTCCGGAGCCACCACCCAGGCCACCCGGGTTCCGGGGGCGAGAATCTTGGAGAAGGAGCAGGCATAGAGGACGAGGCCGTCCTTATCCAGGGAGAAAATGGTGGGTTCGTGTTCTCCTTCGAACCGAAGATGTCCGTAGGGGTCATCCTCGAAGATGGGAATGCCGTACTTTTTTGCCACCTCCAGAAGCTGAATCCGCCGCTCCTTGGTGAGGGTGCTCCCGGAAGGATTCTGGAAGTTCACGATGGAGTAGATGAACTTGATTTTTTTCCCTTCCTTTTGGGCTTTCTCGATGATCTCCGGCATTTTGCTGACCATCATGCCCTCTTCGTCGCAGGGAACGGAAACAAAGGTGGCATTCCGGTTCCGAAGGGCATGGAGTGCTCCGGGATAGGAGGGAGCTTCGAGAAGTACCGCGTTTCCCGGATCGAGCATAACCGCCGCAAAAAGATCCATAACTTGCTGGGATCCCGTGGTGATAAGCATCTCTTCGGGTTTGGTCACTCTTCCCATTCGGGGGGCCATCCACTGGGCAAGAAAATCCTTGAGCGGCTCGTAGCCGTCGGTGGCTCCGTACTGAAGAACCGATTTTCCCTCTTTTTCGAGGATGGATGTGGCCTGAAGAAATTCCTTTACAGGAAAAACCTGAGGGTCCGGCATGCCTCCGGCGAAAGAGATCATGCCGGGTTTTTTTGTAAGCTTGAGAAGCTCCCTTATGGGGGAAGGCTTGAGAGCATTTCCTACCTGAGAGTAGAGACTGTTCCATGTTTCTGACACGAGAACCCCTCCTTGCAAAATATGGGTGTTTGCGTCATTATATCATTCAGAACAGCAGAGCATCAGAGGGAAACCCTTCTTTTCCTTATAGAGGGAATTTTGGAATATCCATGAGGGAGGGTTTGTGAAATGAATGCACAAGCCATGATGTGGCCGGGATATGAAAAAGTTTTTCCCCAGGACTTCCAAGAAAAGCAGAGACGTAAAAATCTTTTGGAGGGCAAAGCCCCTCTTTCCGGGCCGGAGGATATCTCTTTTGCCCGGGTGCTCCTTGCCAGGGATCCTTGGGAGCGTGGTCAGAAAGAGGAAAAAGAGAATCTTCATGTGGAGGAACGATCTTTTCCCGAAGCGGGGAAGGGGATTTTCCTTTATGAGTATCGCCGTTTTTTAGAGGAAACCGCTGAAACCCGGGAGGGAATCCTGCGATTTTGCGGAGAATGGTCCCTGCGCTTTGCCGAAGCGAGGCAAAGCTACTGATGGTTTTTGACTCTTCCGCAAAGGTCGTTTTCCGTCTCTTTTCCAAAATACTCATGCCCAAAATTCGTTTTGTAGCTTTTTCTCCAGAGCATTTTTCTGCCCTTCGCATTTTCAAGCTGACATGCGTTTCCCTGAAACGTTCCAGAAGCTCTGCCATATGGGCAAGGCTCGTGCCGCCATAATCTTCCCGGGTTCTGGAACAAACCAGCTTCCGGACTGTTTCAGGAATGGCGTTTGCGGGTTTCCGATACCGGTTTCCGTGGAACAGGGAAGCAATATCCTTCCGTGCAACTCGTGCTTACAGCCGAAAGACCTGTCCCGTGCTCACCACGAGCCGGGCCGTTTCCTCCTCCGCCGTCATTTCCCCCCTTACCGCCCTGTCCATAACCATCGCTTTTTTCGCTATCTGTACGCTCAAGAAAATACCTTTCCTCATTCCACTCTTCTGACATGGGGGATGACATTTTCCCTGTCCCGTCACAAAAATGCTTTGAACGGTTGACGAAAAGGTGTTCTTCCTCTAGCTTCATTACCGCAGGAGTCTTTCCTGCCACGGACGGGAAATTTTGGGAGGAGACGATGATTGTGGAAGAGAAATCGCTTCGCCTGCACCAGCAGATTCTTCACACGATATATGCCGCACGGAAACCTTTGGGGGCCAGTGCCCTTGCGGCAGCCCTGCAGGGGGAGGGGATATACGTAAGCTCCGCTACCGCAGGACGCCTTCTCGGGGAGCTGGAAGAGCAGAAATACCTGGTGCAGGTGAGCAATAAGGGGCGGGTGCTCTCGGAGCAGGGAAAGGCTTTTCTGGAAGATCTTGAAGAACAGGAGCATTTGCAGGGACTCGCGTTTCAGCTTCTCCAGGAAATCCGCCGGGGGAATTCCGAAGAGATGATAGGAGTGCTCGTGGCGCGCCGGGCCATCGAACGGGAAACCTGCCGGCTCGCGGCTGTCCACGCCACCGAACGGGAGGCCGAGGAAATTGTGACTTTTGCGGAAATCCTGGAGCAGGGAGAGAGCTTCTCCGAACGCCATGCGGCGGTGATGGATCACAAGTTTCACGAGGCCATAGCCGCTGCTTCAAGGAATGCGGTGCTTCTCGCGGCTCTCCGACTCATTCACCGAGGTCCGTCCTTCTGGCGCCCTCTGGCAAACGTCAGAAATGATGAGCGCTATTCTATCCGAGGAGATCATCTTGCCATCGCTCAGGCCGTGATGCGCCGGAATCCCGACCAGGCGGAACGGGCTCTGTTGGATCACTTGGATAAAATCATCGATGCTGCCAGGAATATGGACTACGAGATTTTTTGATCCGTGTAGTTTCCGAGGAACACGAAGGGTTTTTTGAAAAATTTCCTCGCTTTCCCATATATTGATCCCATGTCTGCATGAGCGGTTTCAGAAGTTTTTCTATCGAAATGAAAACGGTTTGGGAGACATTCCCCTCCAGGGGAAATTCGGTGTCCTTGGGAAAAGCCTTCCACCGGAGTCCACCATTTCTCATGCCGACGAAACATTTGAAGCCCTTCAAAAAAGATCTGCGCATCAGATTCCTCCTTTATAAAAAAGGGATTTTCCACTATGCTATAGGTGATAGAACAATTGCCGAAGGAGGCAGTTTATGAGAAGGAATCCGCTTTTCTCAAAATGTCACCGAAGAGCTCTTCTCATAGCTTGGGGATTTTTTGCGGCGGTGTTCTTTTTTATCGCCTTTTTCCCGCTTCATACCTGGGGAAGAGATCTTCCCGAGGTGCTTGCCCGGGGCGAACTCCTCCATCTTGGGCTTCCCTATGCGAATTTTATTTCCGGAGCGGGAGACGGTTTTTCCGTGGATCTCGTAAAAGGTTTTGCGGCGTTTCTCGAAGTGACGTATCGTTTCGTCCCTGCCACTAAAGATTCGATATTGCAGGATCTCCTGGGACGGGAGGTGTTTCTCGACGAATCCGGAGTTTCCTTGGGAGCCCCCGTGCCTGTTCGGGGCGATCTTATTGCCATGGGCTTTACCATACTTCCCTGGCGAGAAGAGATCCTTGCCTTCTCAAACCCCACTTTCATTTCCCAGGTATGGCTTCTCGCCAGGAGCGATATCTCTGCGGATCCCATAGCCCCTTCAGGCAACCTCGAAGAGGATATTCGAAGAACCCGGGAGAAAATGAGGGGGCTCGTGGTATTGGGCATGAATATGACCGGTATGGATCCCGCTCTCTACTGCCTGAAGGAATGCGGAGCCCGATTCGTCTATTTTGAGGGAAATCTTAACGATTTGGCTCCTGCCGTGCTTGCGGGAGAGGCGGATGCCACCCTCCTGGATGTACCGGATTCCCTGATGGCTCTTGCGAAATGGCCCGGCAAGGTCAAGGTCATCGGCCCGATTTCCACGTTCCAGTATATGGCGGGGGCTTTCCGAAAAGATTCTCCCGCATTGCTGAAGGCGTTTAACGAGTATCTGGATACGATCCGAGCCGAGGGAACCTACAAGGAACTTGTGGAACGTTATTATCCTGGAATGGCTCGCTGTTTCCCGGTTTTTTTCGAAAGACCCTAAGGCCGCAAAATCTTGCTTCGGAGGCTATCAGAACTTTTAACGTACCGTGCTGGTTTTGTTCGATAGGGGGCTGTTCCTTTGAAGGAAAACACTCATACTCCTTTAGGATATCGGGGGCATACGCTTCTGGTGGTTCTTGGATTAATCTCCCTTCTCATCGCTTTCCTTTTCGTCTCCTTCAGCCTGTACTCGGGGAGAAAATTGCAGGAGGCGGCGGCAGATCAATGGATGGGGGATGCGGTCAATCGAGCCCAGGTTTTGGGGTATTTTCTCGAGGAGCGGTGTTATGACCTCCAGGATTTGTGCCAGTCTTCGGAAGTCCAGGGTTTTTTCGCCAACAAGGCTCTGGGAATGAGCATGCAGTATGGGCTTCAGGAGAGTTTTCATCGAGTTCTCGCCCTCTTGCGACGTTATCAGAAGAGCCGAACCCTCGAGGGCAACCCCATATACGGAGATTTTTTCTTCCTCCGGGGAGAGGACTCCAACATCGTATATAGCAGCCATGGAGAAGCCTGGTCGAAGCCGGAAATACGAACACTTTTCTCCGAAGATCAAAACTGTACTCTGCGGCAGCTTTTCTTCGAAGAAAAGGGGGGCATGCTTTTTTCCATATCCAGTCCCATTTTTTTTAAATCCCAGGT
Organism: uncultured Synergistaceae bacterium; assembly: GCA_964545875.1. GTDB lineage: Bacteria > Synergistota > Synergistia > Synergistales > Aminiphilaceae > DAIPKP01. The sequence continues at coordinate 9,065 of CAZJHH010000023.1, read as the reverse complement.
AGCGGGATGGATTGTGGCATATATCGATACGGAGGTGCTCTTTCGGAATTTCCTCGGTTTCCGGGATTCTCGGGAGGGAAACTTTCTGGCCCTTTCGGAAGGGGAGACTTTCCTTTTTACGCCTCCTCATCTTCCCGAAGATCTCTTGAGAAACGCCCTGAATACCTCATCCCAAGGATTTTCCTCCTTTTCCCTTCCCGCAGGAATTCTGCCGAAAAGTGGCTCTCCCGCGAAGCAAGGATTTTTCGATTCCTCTCCCACCTTTATGGCCTCCCTTTCAGTACCGGTACCTAAAACGTCGTTTACCCTTCACTGGATCCGCCCGGATAAGAGTCTTTACGCATATTTTTCGAATCAGGTGATTATTGTGGTGGTAGGAGCTCTTACCCTTCTTGTCTGGTGGGGGCTTTTTCACGCGTTTTCGGCCAATCAGAAACACCTGGTTCTTCAGATTCGCCTTCGGGAACGAGAAGAGAGCGCAAAAGCTCTGGAAGAGGCAAAACGTCAGGCCGAGGAGGCAAATCGCATGAAAAGCGAGTTCGTGGCCAATGTAAGCCACGAGATACGCACTCCCATGAATTCCATTATAGGCATGACGGAACTCCTTCTGAGTACCCCTCTTTCAGAAGACCAGCAGGACTATGCCTTGATGGTACAGAAGAGCAGCGAAGAGCTTTTGGGGCTCATTAACGACATCCTGGATATATCGAAAATCGAAGCGGGTATGCTGGAGATGGAGGAGGCTCTCTTCGATATCCCCGAGGTGCTGGAAACGGTGCAAAGCATCTGCCACCCCCTGGCATTGCAAAAAGGACTGAATTTTTTCTGCTCTCTGGATCCGGGAATTTCCGGATTCTACCGGGGAGATTCGTATCGCCTTCGGCAGGTGCTTCTAAACCTGCTGAGCAATGCCATCAAGTTCACCTCCCAAGGAGAGATACGTCTCGAGGTGCGGGTTCTCTCTTCTCGAGAGGACGCGCAGGTGCTCGAATTTCAGGTACACGATACGGGAATGGGAATTTCCGAGCAGAAACAGCGGCATATCTTTTCACCGTTTCAGCAGGGGGACGGAACCATATCCCGAAAATATGGAGGTACCGGCCTGGGGCTCGCCATCTCCCGGGAACTGGTGCGTATCATGGGGGGGGATCTCTGGGTTCGAAGCACTCTTGGAAAGGGATCCATCTTCGGATTTTCCTGTTTTTTTACAAGGATCTACGCCACTGAAAAGGTCATGGAGGAAAAGAGGCGCCAGATTTCCGAAAAACTGTCAGCGAAGGTTCTCCCTCTTCCCCCGGCAGATCGAGCCTGGCAGGTACTTCTGGTGGAAGATAACCTCTTCAATCAAAAGCTTGTCCTGAAACTCCTGGAAGGCTGGGGAATTCTCGGGGACTGTGCGCAAAACGGCTTGGAAGCATTGAAAATGACCGAGCGTAAAAAATACGATCTCGTACTCATGGACGTACAGATGCCCGAAATGGATGGTCTTCAGGCAACGCGAAAAATCAGGGAACGAGAAAAGTCTCGGGGGCTTCCGCACCTTCCCATTCTTGCCATGACTGCCAACGCCTATGCGGAAGACAGAGAGAAGTGCCTTGCTGCGGGAATGGACGGTTACGTGGCGAAGCCTTTGAAGAAGGATGCCTTTCATGACGTTCTTGCGCGGTTTTTTACCCTTGAGGCAGACCGATTGCAGTGAATGCGGAGATGGGAGAAACCCGGGGGCTGAGGACAGGGAAAGGCGGTGTGCTGTGGAAAAACTCTTTTTCAGAGATTTTCTTGCCCGGGAATACGATCTTTCTCCGGAGGCGGTGGAGGAGCTTCTCCAAGATGCCCGAAGCACTCTGATGAACCTTTTGAGAGATATGAAAAGCGCTGCGGCAGTGAAAGACTGGGAAAATCTATCCCGAAATGCTCATCAGCTGAAGGGAATTCTTGGCTATTTGGGTTTGAGGGATCTTCAGGATCTCGCGCGGAGCCTTGAAAAAATTGCAGCAGACGGAGAAGAAGCCAGCGCCTCCTACTGGAAGGATATCCTGCTTCCGGGGCTTCGGGATTTTCTGGATCAAATGGATATCTCCTGATGTCTCGGTGAGGAATCTCTTCGAGAGCGGATTCTCCCTTTCGATTTGCACGGCGGATTTGGGTGGCGGAACGAATTTTCCCGGCGGAGCATAGGGTAACGGTGTTACATTCGCATGATGTTTTGCGAAGCATGGCCTCGACTTTTTAGTCCGGGTCCAGGGAGGGCATATAAAAAAGCCTTTCCCATTCTGGAGGTGAATAGGTGACTCCTTTTATCGTTTTTCTTCTGGTGGGGGACATTCTCGCCAATGCGGGAGCCCACGTGCTCATCAAGGAAGGCATGTCCCGGCACGGGGTGGAAGCTTCTAAAAACATGAAAGATGCTTTGGTACGCATCCTTCTGAATCCCTTTGCCATGGGAGGCATTCTTGCCTACGGGCTTTCCTTTCTCTTCTATGCGGCACTCCTTTCGAAGGTGGATCTTTCCTTCGCATACCCTTTCTGCATTGGTGCGGCCTTTCTTCTCGTTCTTGCGGGATCCATGCTTTTTTTTGGAGAACGCCTCAACCGCTGGCGCCTGGGAGGAATTATGGCCATCTTTCTCGGCATCCTCGTCATGACCCTGGATGTATAAAATTTAAGAATTCCCGAAGTGTCGGCGATATTCTCGAAAGACCGGCATACACGCCGATTGGCATGATTTCGAAGCACGAAGGAGGGAACCCTCATGCAGCAAGCGAGATATGTGATCCGTGGAGGAGAGGTCTATCTCCCGGAGGAGGAGAAGCTCCGTCCCGTTTCGGTGGCGGTGGCCAAGGGAAAAATCCAGGAAATAGGCGCCTGTTCCTTTTCGGAAGGCTGGAATGAGATAGATGCTTCGGGGTGTATCGTGAGCCCGGGATTTATCGACAGCCACATGCACGACGAACAAGTTGCGGATCCTCACACCATAGAGAAGGCTCTTCTGCTCCAGGGTGTAACCACTGCCATAGCGGGGAATTGCGGTGCGGGGCCTCTCTTTGAGGATATCGCCCCCTATCGAAAAAACCCCTGGCTTAACCTGGGCTATCTTACGGGACATACCACGCTTCGAGAGAAGGTGGGAGTGGAAGACCGCTACCGCGCTGCCACGGAAGAGGAAATTCACTCCATGAAGATTCTTCTGGAGGAAGAGCTTCGCAAGGGATCTCTGGGGCTTTCCTTCGGCCTGGAGTATATGCCTCGGACGAGCCCGGAGGAAATTCATGGCCTCGCTTCGGTGGTGAAAGGATATCCCAGACGCTGGATCGCCGTACATATCCGCTACGATGGTCCCCGATGCCTGGAAGGAGTACGGGAGACCGTGGATATCGCCAAAAAGCATGGGCTCCGGGTGCAGATATCCCACTTCGGAAGCATGAACGCCTTTGGCAACTGCCAGGCTTCCCTGGATCTTCTCGAAGATGCCTGGAAAGAGGGAGTGGATATCACCCTGGATTGCTATCCCTATGCGGCCTTTTGTACCCGCATAGGTTCCGCGGTTTTTGATCCGGGCTTCGAGGAGCGATGGAGCGGCAAGGGATTGGAATCCATCGAGGCGGGATCCGGAAAATACAAGGGACAAAGACTTACTCCTGAAAGTTATCGGGATTTACGGGAAAACTATCCCCGGGATCTTGGTATTGCCCACGTGTTGAACGAGGCGGAAGTTCGGAACTGCCTCGTGCATCCTCGATGCGCGGTGGCTTCCGATGGAGTTCTTTTTGAAGGTCAGGGGCACCCCCGGGCGGCGGGAACCTTTCCGCGGGCTTTACGCTGGCTTCGGGAGGGGGGGCTCTCCTGGGAGGAAGCGCTGCGTCACGTTACCTCTCTGCCGGCGGATATGATATGGTCCGATGGTGGCCGTCTCAAAGCCGGAGGACCGGGGGATCTCGTGATCTTCGATCCCCGAACGCTTGAAGATACTGCCACCTTCGAAAACCAGCTTTCTCCTCCCCGGGGAATCCACTGGGTTTTTGTAAACGGCGAGTTGGCGGTACGCAATGGGGAGATTCTCGAAATTCCCAGAGGACGGTTTTTGCGCCGTTTCGACCAGGTGCTGGCATAACGCTTTCTGCATGGGGATTTTCCGAGGAACGGGGCATTTTTCGACGGAGGGGGAAGAACGATGACAACACATTACGATGAACTCTGGAGCAAGGTGGAAAGGGCTATCGAAAGTCACTGGAAAGAAGCGAACGAGATCAGCGATTTTATGGCGGCGCACCCGGAATTGGGAGATCAGGAGTACGAGGCAAGCGCCAGGCATGCGGCCTTTCTCGAGGCCCGGGGATACGAGGTGGAAAAACCTTTCTGCGGTAAGGAAACCGCCTATCGGGGGGTCGCGGGGAGCTCGGAGAAGCCTCGGGTGGTTCTTCTGGCGGAGTACGATGCGCTGCCTGAAATCGGGCATGCCTGCGGTCATAACGTCCATGGCGTCATGAGCCTTCTCGCCGCTGCGGGACTTAGGGAGATCGCGAACGAGCTTCCATGCCGTATCGAAGTGGTGGGAACCCCCGCAGAGGAAACCAACGGAGCCAAGGTCTCCATGGCGGAGGAGGGGATTTTCGACGGGGCGGATCTGGCCATCATGATCCATACCGGGGCGGGAAGGAACTTTGTGGATTATTCCTGTCTTGCCATGGATGCGCTGGAGTTTACCTTTTCCGGGAAAACCGCTCATGCTGCGGCCTCTCCCTGGGAAGGACGGAACGCTCTCAACGGAGTACAGCTTTTCTTCCACGCGGTGGACATGCTGCGTCAACATGTCTATCCCGATGTGCGGATTCATGGCATAGTAGTGGATGGAGGCAATGCGGCGAACATCGTTCCCGATAGAGGGGTGTGCCGCTTCTATTTTCGGGCTCCCGAACGGGAGTATCTTAACGAACTTGTTAAGAAAATATATAATTGTGCGCGAGGCGCGGCTCTCGCCACGGAGACCGAAGTCTCCTGGCAAAAATACGAAATTAGTTTTGACAATCTTCCTAAAAACCTTCCAGCCCGGGCTCTTCTTGAAGAAATTTACCGGGAAGAGGGCATTACGCTCACCACACCTCCGAAATTCTGCGGTTCTTCGGATGTGGGCAATGTAGGGCATCGCTGCCCCGCCCTCCAGCCCGTGCTGGGTGTGGTGGACGAGGCTATTGCAGCCCACACTCGGGAATATGCCGCCTTCTGCGGAGCCACCCAAGAAGCCCACGAATCCATACGGAAAGGAGCCCGAATTCTCGCCAAGGCATTGCTTCGGGTTATCCTCGACGAACCTCTCCGCAGGGAGATCCGCAAAGCCTTCGAAACATCGGGAAACTGAGAGGAGCAAAGAAAAGCGGCGATCTTCGTAAGCTTTCGGATAGAATCGAAAGCGCACGAAGACCGCCGGGAAGCGTGGATATCCCTCAAAAACTTCATGTAGGTCTTGAGCTCCGAAGAAGCGCGAAGCGGATCCGAACTTTTTACAAAGTCCCCTCCTCCGGGAGCGGGGCTTTTTTCGTGGTTCTTCTTCCAAAAAGGAAAGCCTCCCCGGAATAAATTCCCAGGGCTATCCAAATGAGGGAAAAGGTCACCAGATCACCGGGTTTCATGCTTTCTCCGAAGAAAAAGAGCCCCAGGAGGAAGGAAAGGGTGGGAGAAAGGTACTGGAGAATTCCCACCGTGGTGAGCCGAAGCCGTTTCGCTCCGTAGGCGAAGGTCATAAGGGGAACAGAAGTGACCACGCCGCATCCGATCAAAAGGAGATCCAGCCGGAGATTCTGATGGCCAAAACCCAGGGTTCCGGAAAAAAACAGATAGCCCAGATATATCAGGGCGGGCAGAACAAGAAGAACGGTTTCCACGAAAAGTCCCGGAAGGGGGCGTACTTCGGCCTTTTTCCGCAGCAGGCCGTAAAGGGCAAAGGTTCCTCCAATTCCGAGGGCCACCAGGGGAAAGGTTCCTTGGAGAAAAATTTGATAGAGTACGCCGATTCCGGCGAGAACAATTGCCAGAACCTGTACCTTTCGAAGTTTCTCCTGGAGAAAGAGAATGCCCAGAAGTGCGTTTATCAGAGGATTGATGAAGTAGCCCAGGCTTGCGTCAAGCACATGCCCCGAATTTACCGCCCAAATGTAAAGAAGCCAGTTGCAGGCTATGGTGGCGCTGCTTGCCAGGAGAAGAGGGAGAGTTGTTCTCGATTCCAGGCAGGAACGGACTTCTTTCCATCGCCCCTGGAGGGTGAGGAGAAGGGTGAGAACTCCCACGGACCAGACAATGCGGTGTCCGAGAATCTCCGGAGGAGATACGGAAGCGATGGCGTGCCAGTAAATGGGCATGATGCCCCAGAAGATAAAGGTTCCTGCTCCCGCGAGAACTCCCTTGATCTGTTCTCGGGGTGAAATTTGGAGGGGGGAATGGGGATGATTTCTTTGTGCGTTCATAAAAGATCTCCTTGGGGATTCCTCATTTTAAGAGAGAAAAAGTGCTTTGAAGCATTATCGCATTTCCGGAGGGTTTTTCTGGATGGAAAAAAAAGCGTCCACCACTTGGGGATCGAATTGAGTTTCTCTGCCCAGAAGAATTTCCCTCCGGGCAATGTCCTCCGAAAGAGCCTGGCGGTAGGAGCGGCTGCTTGTCATGGCATCCCAGGCATCGGCCACGGAAAGAATGCGGGATATGAGAGGTATGTCGTTTCCCTGGAGGCAATTCGGATAGCCTCTTCCGTCCCAGCGTTCGTGGTGATGCAGCACGAACGGGGCTATTCCCTCGAGGCGCTCCGCCTTGGTGAGCATGGTATATCCCAGGGCGGGATGCTCCTGAATGACAGCGTACTCCTCCGGAGAGAGCGAAGAGGGTTTATTGAGAATTTCCTTGGGAATAAGGATTTTGCCGATGTCGTGCACCAACCCTGCCCAATAGGTTTTCTGGACGTCCTTTTCCGGAAGATTCAGTGCCCGAGCGATGCGGCCTCCCAGAAAGGCCACGGATTCCGAATGCCCCTGGGTGTAGGCATCGTGAGTTTCGAGAATTCCCGTGATGGTCATGAGAAGTTCTTTCTGGAAAAGTTCCTGCGATTTGATGAAGCTGTCTAGGCCGAGGAAGGCGGCAAGGCCGTTTCCCAGGGCTTCGGTGATGTACAGGGATTCCTGGGAGAATTCGCTGTGCCGGGATCCTTCGGGAATGCTCAAAATCAGCTCTCCCGCACATTGGGTGCCGAAAAAGAGGGGTTTCACCAGGGTTTCCCGGGAAGAGGGAATGGCATCGAAAATCTTTGTCCGGATCTCGGCGTTCAGGGAAGAGGGTAGCGTGTCCGCGTAATGTCTCTTCCGGAGGGTTCCGAAGGAAGCCCCTCCATCCCTCGAATGAGGAAAGAGGATGACACGATCTAACGGAGCATATCCCGAGGAGCTGTGTATGGCACGGAAATGGCAGATTCCCTCTTCGATCTGTGTGATGGCCCCGTACTCCGCCTCGGGCACCAGGGAGATGGCGTTCTTCAGCGCCGTGGAAAACAGGGTGCCCGATTTGGAGGCAATGACCTCGGTGAGCTCCAGAGTGCTCTCCAGAACCTTGTTCAACCGCTGGGTGACGTCATGCTTTCCTCGGAGGGCCCGTTCCTGTTTGAGAAAGGCATCCCGTACCTGAAGAGCCATGGTATCGAACCCTTGGGAAAGCTGTTGGACTTCCAATATTTCCGAAAAGGGCTTTTCTTTCAAGAACATTTCCTTTAGATTCGCATGTTCCGCATGTTCCGAAAGGAGCTGCATTCTGAAAAGCAAATCCTCCACGGGCTTCTTTATGGCAAGGGCAAGTTTTTTGCCCCGGAGGGAAAAAAGGGTTCCCGCCAGGAGGAGGGCTCCCGAAAGAGTTGCAAGAGCTATATGGAAGAGCTTTTGAATCCAGAGAACGTCAAGATGAAGGTGAACAATCCACATTCCCGTAAAATGACGATCCCCCTGGGCGGGGATGTCGGAGTTTTTCCAGAGAAAAAAGATTTCCCGGGTGAGAAAATCCTTTCGCAGGGGAAGGAATCCTTCTTCTCTTTCCAGGAGGGGTTGAATAAAGGCGGTCTGTGTATTTTCCAGGGGAGGGGTTCCCTCGCTTCCCGGAAGGAGCGTAGGGTAATGGTAAAGAGCCACGTGTCGTACCAGAGGCAGGGTTTTCAAAATACCCAGAGCTTCCGTCATAAGGCAATCCTCCGCGGAGAGGCTTGCCTCCAGAAAAGAGCCGTCTTTTTGTTTGAGATAGGCATACCGGGTGAGCCTCGCTTCGGCGGTGGAGGGAATGGGTTCCGCCACGACGGTTTTTCCTGCTCCCAGGGAGAGGAGCCTTTTCCAGAATCGGGGATATCGAGAGAGATCCAGTCCCAAATCCTGGGGAAAGGTGCTCTCCGTTATCACTCCCTCCGGAGAAACTCGGTACAGGTGAAGATCTTTTCCCGCAAGAGACATGAAAACCTCCGGAGGAAAGGTTTCGATTCCCCGGTGGAGAAGCTCCTCGAAGGAAATGTCCCGAGAGGTTTCCCGGATCTGCGAGGTTTTCCGGAGAAACGAGAGAAGAAAGGAGTTCTGGTTTTCCTGCATTTCCATGGAATATTCGTTATGATAGCCGAGGATTCCCGAAACTTGAGAGAGCATGGTCTTTTCCAGAAACGAAGAGAGGCCGATTTGCCCCACCATGTGGAAGAGGGCTATCACAGCTAGAGAAACCCCGGTAAGCATAAGGGTAAGTACCATGTATTTGCGCTGGATCACCTTCTGAAGTTCGGTCTGCTTTCTCAAGAGAGAGTGGTCTCCTTATCCAAAAAATACGATTTTTCTGGCATAATCTTGAAAAATTCGAAACATCAAAGCACATCTTTTGGCCGGGGCTTTCTTTTTGGGAAAAACGAAAAAATACCCGTATTCCCGCAGATAAAGAGGTTTTTGATGTGAAAAAGGGCGATGTAAGGGGAGGGAAAAGAATGCCTTGGCAACTGATCCAAGCTCGCTTTATTTCGGCTGTACGATCTTGAGAATCTGAAATATCATGATACAAGAAAAAAAGAG
>CAZJHH010000022.1:0-22399 GCA_964545875.1 uncultured Synergistaceae bacterium | reverse complement strand
TTTGAATATATGGCCTTTTATCGAATCCGGCCTTACCGCGGTGCTCCATGCCTTTTCCATAGATCCCCAGACGGGAATGGTGGCGATTCTGGCATCTCCCACCCTCGCCATGGCCCAGCTCAAGGATGTGGCTGCCACCATGCCTGCCCAGCTTGTCATCGGCTCCTTCGTACTCAGTGCCTCGGGATTTCCCTTCTCCGTACTTTTCGGGCAGATCCCTACCATCTGGAGCGAATGCACGGATCTTTCGGAGCGTGAAGCTCTGAGTGCGGCGGTTCTCGGTGCTGTCATGCGTCTTCTCACCGCAGGAGCTATCGCTACGTTCCTGGCACCGTTACTTTCTTAAAAAAGAAGTTTCGTTTTTTCGGATTTTGTTCAAATCATAAGAGGCTCTCTTCAAAAAAAGAGAGCCTCTTATGATTTGAACAGGCTTTTTCGAGAAAGAATCCATGAATTTGGGTACCTGTACCCAGATTGTTGAAGAATTTCATGTTTTTGAGGTTCTTTCGGAAGAAGACTTTTTTGCTACCATGTTTAATGTCTTTAACTATTTGATGTTTTTTATGCAATGCACAAATAAAATCCGAGGGGGAAGAAGGGAGGTCGACATATGAAATCTACGGGCTCTATTCCGGTGGAGGAGATCCGTTCCTTTTTTCGGGATTTTTCCACGCTTCAGCAAGCAAATGACATGATGTGGAGCCTTGCGGAGGGATCTCACCAGAAGATGCTTCACATGCTTGCCATGGCGGAAGCCATGGGATATTCCCGGAGTATCGAAAAAGAGCGGGTTTTTTCCTGAACCGGATCCTTTCATGAGAAACGACGGGGCAGGAACCCCTTTTCCGCTAGAGTGCGGAGGAGGGGTTCTTTTCTTTCAGAGGCGGCCAGAGAAAGAAGTGAAGCAGGGGCAGGGTGGCGAAGGCCAGGGTGGAGGTGATGCGCAGAATGCCTCCGTAGCCGATGAGAGCTGCCCCTCCGGATACTACGAAGGGCGTGCCGAGCCATATAAGGTCCATGGCGGCCCCGAAAAGGGCGAATTGGGAGGGCCGGAGGGCCTCCGGGGTATGGTGGGTGAGAAGGGATTGAAGGAGAGGCTGTACCAGCCCCATGCCCACGCCGGAGCAGCTTCCTCCCAGGAGGAAGAAAAAGGTGCTTTTGCCCCAGAGGGCTACGAGGGCACCGCCGAAAAGGGTGGTAAAGGCCGGAAGGAGGAGTTTCGCTCCCAGGCGGTCCACGGTCCGGGTGAGGAGAGCTCGGGAGAGCACCGCCGCCAGGGCGCAGGGAAAAAGAAAGAAAGATCCCGCAGTACCCCACTCTTTGGCGGCGTTGGCGATGAAGGGCATTACCGGGGCGGTCATGAGAGCGTATATGGCGTAGGAAAGGATGATGCCTCGAAGAAGAGGGTTTTTCCAGGCGGTGCGTGCGGCGTGCCGCAGGAGCACCGGAGAAGAGTCCTCGCCGGGCTGGCCCCCCCGGAGTTTAAGGAGAAAGGTCGCTCCGAGCCCAATTCCCGTAGCTCCCAGAGCCAGCAGGAGAGGGGCTCGGAGAAATCCGTGAAGGATCAGATATTCCGCCAGAGGAACCAGGGCTATCTGAGGAAGAAGCTGAGAGAGTCCCGAAAGGCCGAAGCCCAGTCCCCGAATATCCGGAGGGAGCACCGCCGCCTGATGGAGAAAGGCCGCCACCGTAAAGATACCCCATCCCATTCCCTGGATGCCTCGCCCCAGGAGAATGGCTCCCAGAGAGGAGGTCACGCAGAGAATGGCGGTGCCTCCCAAAAGAAGCCAGAGGCCGCACTGAATTCCCCATCGGGAGCCCCGTTTTTGGATGAGGATGTTTGCCCAGGGGCGAAAGCCGCTTATGCCCGCTTCGAAAAGAAACCACACCGTGCCGATGGCCAGGGGGGATACGTGCTGGAGCTGGAGTATAAGGGGATGCAGAAAGAAGATGGCTACGCAGGTATAGCCAAAGAAGGCTGCGGTGAAACAGAGAAGAAATTCTTTGGGAAGCCGGGTATAGCTGGACATGGATGAACCTCCTGGAATGCAAAGCTTTCCTCCATGATACTCCAGAAGCATGTAAAGGGAATCCCCCCTTTTTCGAAGAAAAGCCCCTCCAAAGTGCCTGGGATTTTTCCGATAGAACTGCGGAAAATGCTATACTTGGAAAAGATATCCGGAGAACTCTCCTCCGCAACCTCCCGGAAATCATCAAAGCAAGGGGGAATTCGATCATGCGTGAACATACAATGCATCGTGGCGTTTTGTTTTTTGGAGTGGTGTCTCTCTTTTGCGCAATGTTGTTTCTTTCCATGGCCGCTCCTTCCGAGGCCATATCCTTTCCCTGGTGGGGGAAGGGGGAGCCTCCAAGTTTTGAACAGGCCTGGGATAGCACCATGAAGAAACTTGACAGTGCCCTGGGCCTTCTGGATCAGCACGATTCTTTGCCGGATAAGAAGTTCATGGGTCATGATAAAACCAAGAACGACCAGGAAATAGAAGAAATTCTTGAAGATCTTTTGCTTCTTCTTTCAGATTCCCGAACTGCGAGGCTTCGTCAGCAAGCCCAGGAACTTCGGGGATATCGGGCGGAGAAGGAGGCGGAGATAGCCGCATATGAAGAAAAAATGCTCACTGCTCCGGAAAAGGGATCCCTTCTCACCAAATCCCGGGAGGACTGGCGGGAGAAAATTGCGGAACTCCGGCAAGAGGTGGCGGAGACCGATCGAACTCTCGAGGAATGTCTTCAGGCTATCGTGGCAAGCTTGAAAGAGGAAGGCATCATGGTTTCCGAGGAAGACGCAAAGGGTATTCTCGTGAGCGTTACCGGAGATGATATCCTCGGAATGTACGGCGTCTACCGCCACGTGCGAGCCTTTTCGGATGCCATGGGAGACCTTCTCTCCAAGGAATCCGGAAGCCCGGGCATGGCTAAACGGTACTACGGCGTTTACGCCCTGCTTATCCGGACCTGCATGGTCATGAACGATCGTTTTATCGAGAAGATCGATGCCAAGTATCTTCCGGTGCTGGAAGATCTGGAAAAGCAGGCAGTGGCCCTTCGAAACGAAGCGAAAAACCACCTTCGCCAGGGTGGGCTCTCCTCGACCCAGCAGAAGACTCTGGAGTCGAATATCAAGTCCAACACTCTCACGCTAACGGTAATCTTGCAATACCGCAACTATCTCGGTACCCAGAGACGGGATGCCCAGAAGGCTCGGGCAAATTTCGAAAGAGACTACGTGGTGGCTCTGAACTCCTACAAAACTGTGGCTCTCAGCAGCAGTCTTCTGGATATGATCCGTACCAACCGGGAGGAATTCGAGGCCCTCACATCCCTTAGTTTGCCCGAAATGCTTCTCTTCGATAACGAGGCCATGTGGAAGGAATTCGAGCAGATTTCTCAAACCCTGAAACAGTAAGCAGTGGGTTACCCGGGAAAAATACGGAAGGTTTGTATCCCGTGACGAAGAGAGAGATGGCCGGCTAGAGATAGAAAAACAGAGAAGGAGGTTGTTCTTGTGGAAAAACATATTTTCTCCGTTCCGGATATGGCCTGTGAGCACTGTGTCAAGGCCATTACAGGTGCTTTGGAGGGAGTGCTCCCATCTTCGGATTTCGAGGTGCTTCTTCACACGAAACAAGTGGTTCTTAAAGCCGAGGATCCTCTCGTTCTCGAAAGAGCGGAGGAAGCTCTTCGGAACGAGGGATACACTCCTACCAGGGTGCTGTAGTTTTATCTTTCGGGAGGGGCGTCGGATGCTCCGGTTCTCCTCGGTGGTTCGGCCTTTTCGGGTGTGCTCTTCGGAAGGGAATTCCTTCCGAAGAGCACACCCGTGCTTTTCTGACATGTTTTTTTGCCGGAGAGGAGGTTCCGCATGAACGCTAACCAGGAGTTTCAGGAAAAACATACCTTTCGAGTGGCGGGAATGACCTGTGCCGCCTGTGCCCGGAGGGTGGAAATAGGCCTCAGAAAGCTCGAAGCGGTGAAGTTTGCGGCGGTGAACCTTGCCACGGAAAGTGCCTTCGTGGTGCTTAAGGAGCCCCTTTCGGAAGAGGAGCTTTACGGGGCGGTATCCCGGGCGGGCTACAGCGTTACCCGGGACACTCCGGAAGATATGGAGAAAAAACGGTATCGTCAGCAGCTTCGAAGTATGACTCTTGCCTGGATCATCACGGGGCCTCTCATGGTGCTCATGCTCTTGCAGATGACGGGGCGTCACGTTCCCTTCTACGGGACCATGGAAATTCTGGGGGGCGCCGTGGTACTCTTCGGGGCAGGGTACCCCAGCTTCCGGGGGGCCTGGATAGCCCTCTCGCACTATCATGCCAACATGGACGTGCTGGTGGTCTTCGGGGCCCTCGCCGCATGGAGCACCGCCATTCTCGAAGCTCTGGGCGTTCCCGTGGCTTCCTTCGGCGCTGTGGGAGCCATGATTATGGGGCTTCACCTCACGGGGCGGTTCATCGAATCCTGGCTGCGGGATCGGGCCACCCGAGAGGTGCGACAGCTCATGGATCTTCAGGTTACGGAGGTTCGCCTTTTGGATGAAGAGGGTACTCCTTTTACGGTACCCCTCGAAGCGGTCTCTCCAGGAGCGGTGGCGTTACTGCGGCCGGGAGAGAGAATCCCCGGAGACGGAGTGCTTCGGGAAGGGGAGACCTCGGTGGATGAATCCATGATTTCCGGAGAAGCTCTGCCGGTTTCGAAGAAGCCCGGGGATCCTCTGGTAGGAGGAAGCCTCAACCTTACGGGGAGTTTTCGTATGGAAATTACCGGTCTGGGGGAGGAGAGCTTTCTCGCCCGGATGATCTCCCTGGTTCAGGAAGCCCAGGGTGCGAAAATCCCCATTCAGGCTCTGGCAGATAGAATCACGGGATTTTTTGTCCCCCTCATCATCGCTCTCGCCCTGGGGGGAGGATTCTTCTGGTACTTCTTCAACCCCCGTTTCGGATCTTCCGTGGCGGCATGGTTCTCCTTTCTGCCCTGGGTGCGCTCTTTGGACAACCTCTCCATGGCAATCTTCGTCTTCGTGGCCACCGTGGTCATCGCATGCCCCTGTGCCCTCGGACTGGCCACTCCCATGGCTCTCATGGTGGGAGTGGGAAGGGCTTCCCGGAAGGGGCTGATCATCCGGAACGCCGAGGCCATTCAGACCGCCCGGGATATCGATGCTCTGGTGTTGGACAAAACCGGAACTCTTACCGAGGGAACCCCTTCGGTGGTGGAACATACCCTTTCTCCGGAAGATCTCTTCCGGGCGGCGGCTCTGGAGGGAGAATCCAATCATCCTCTGGCCAAGGCCATCGCGTCTCTGGGGGATTCCGGAATTTCCCTGGAAGTTCGGGAGGTTCATGAGATTGCGGGAGAAGGTATCGTGGGGCTTGTGGAGGGAGAGCCCCTTTTCGTGGGGCGTCCGGAAAAACCCGAAATCTACCAGGAGAAAATTAGCCAGGGATGTACGGTGGTGGAGGTCCGTTCGGAGGGTCGTATCCTCGGAGCCCTGATGATCACGGATCCCCTCCGTGAAGGAGTGTCCCGGGCAATTGGCCGTTTGCAGGAACTGGGAATCCTGGTGGTCATGGCCACGGGGGATAATCCCGGAGTCGCCCGGGTGGTGGCGGAACAGATCGGCATATCCCGGATCTATGCGGGAGTACGACCCGAAGAAAAATTGGACATCGTACGGACTCTTCAGGGAGAAGGGAGGCGGGTGGCCATGGTGGGGGACGGCATGAACGATGCGGCGGCTCTCAAGGGGGCGGATGTGGGCCTCGCCATGGGCTCCGGCACGGATCTCGCCATGGAGAGTGCGGATATCGTGGTGGTCCGGGGACACGTAGACCGGGTGCTTGAGGCCCTTGAGATTTCGAGATCCACCTTTCGGGCCATTCGGCAAAACCTTTTCTGGGCCTTCGCCTATAACTTCGTGGCCATTCCTCTGGCCCTGCTGGGGGTTCTTCATCCGGTCATCGCCGAAGCCGCCATGGGTTTCAGCTCCATCTCGGTCATTCTCAACTCCCTGCGTATCCGGTCTTCGTGAGGTAAAGGAATGATGGAGATACCCCGGTCTTGCGCCTCGAAAGGAGCGTTTCCGCAAGCTGCCAACCAAGGATTTCAGGGTATTTTTAAAAAGTAGCGAGGGGATTTCCCGAAAGTACGCCTGCGTACCATATGAACAATCGATAAAGAAAGACGGGGTGAGAAGAATGAAAAAGTGGCGAGTGGCGTGGATAGGGTTGTGCGTACTTCTGGTACTTTTCGGAACACGTTCCTGCATGGCGGAAAAACCGGAAGGACCGTATGCCGAAACGATGGGCACTGCCAGAGAAGTGCTCTGGAAGACTCTTGCTGCGGGAAGTGTCAACGCGGCTACCGTGGCGGTGATGGACCAGGGAAAAATCGTCTATGCCGAGGGTTTCGGGGCGGGAGATCGAAGAAGCGGCCGCCTCGTGGACGGGGAAACCCGCTTCAACATCGGCTCCACCAGCAAAATGTTCGCCGCCGTGGCGATTCTGCTCCTTCGGGACGAGGGAAAGCTTTCTCTGGATGATCCCGTGGTAAAACATCTTCCCGAGTTTGTCATGAACGATCCCCGGTACAAGGATATTACGGTGCGCATGCTCTTCAATCACTCTTCGGGGCTTCCGGGATCTACCTTCGAATTCGAATTTGCAAAGCAGGAGAACCCGCATGTGGTGCTTCTCGAGGTTTTGCGGAAAGAAAACCTGAAGCACGATCCGGGATCCAGAAGCATTTATTGCAACGATGGATTCACCCTGGCGGAGATGGTGGTGGAGCGTCTCTCGGGTACAAGTTTCCTCGATTTTCTGGAGGAACGGGTTTTTGAGCCTCTCGGAATGCAGCATACCGGAGCGAGCGTAGGAGAAGAGCCGGGAAAGGTGGCGGTCTACTACGAGATCCCCGCAGGGGAAAAATACCCCCTGGAAAGAGTTTCCGTCTACGGCGCCGGAGGACTCTCCTCTACGGCGTCGGATCTCTGTCGTTTTGGGGCCAGCTTTTTCCCCGGAGAAAATCAAATCCTCTCTCCCTCTTCCCTTGAAGAAGTTCTTTCCCTGCAACCCACGCCCTTTTCCGAGGCTCTGCGGGGGAAGGCTATCCTGGATTCCTTCGGATGGGACTACGCCTTTCTTCCGGCCTACGAAGATCTGGGATATCAAGTGCTCGCCAAGAGCGGGGGCACCTTTTTCTATTCCACCAACCTTCAGATGCTCCCTGCCGAGAGAATCGTCGTGGCGGTAAGCCTTTCGGGAAGGGCCAGCGGAGAGGCCATTACCCGGGAAATTCTGGATGCCCTCATGCGCGAGAAAGGCCTCGATGCTCCGGAAAAAGAGCCGGTGCGAAAGCCTGCGGAACCCGGGGAAATTCCTCAGGAGCTCCTTCCTTTCCAGGGGATCTACGTGAACGGAGAGGATGCCTTCCGTCTCGACTTCAAACGGGAAGAGGGGCTTGTGGAAATGTACCCCCTTCTTCCCGCTCCTCCGGCGGAGGAGAAGGATATCCCTGTCCGGGTTTTGGCTCATCAGGACGGTTTGTTCTACGATACCCATGACGGGGGGAGCTATTATTTTCTCGATCGGCGAGGAGAACACTATCTCGTGGCGCACAAAATGCCTCTCTACGGCTTCGATGCTCCCATGCTTCAGAAAATCGAAACAATGTCTTCTCCGATATCTCTGGGAGTGGAAATGGACCACGTCCTCTGGCTGCGGCGGAACGTCCTTCCCATGACTCAGATCATGGGAGATCTCATGATGGTTCGGTCTTCCACGGTTTCCGAATTGCCCGGATACGTACATTTTCTGAACGTTCTGCGAGGGGAGACTCCTGAATTCGGGACTATTGCGGCTACGGCCTTTCGAGATCAGATGTCCCTGCATCTTCTTTCCGTGGAGGAAGAGCCTCGCGTCCGTTTGGGAATGTGTATCTTTTCTCCCGAATTCGGGGCGAAGGAGCTGGTCTCCGGAGAAAACCGGATACACATAGGTTCCGAGGGGGAAA
This sequence comes from uncultured Synergistaceae bacterium, assembly GCA_964545875.1. Classification (GTDB taxonomy): domain Bacteria; phylum Synergistota; class Synergistia; order Synergistales; family Aminiphilaceae; genus DAIPKP01. Next base: position 14,374 of record CAZJHH010000022.1, on the reverse strand, counting down.
ACGAGTGGATGCGGCTGTCCCAAGGAAGTATCCTGTCCTTCGGAAAGCCCGAAAAGGGACGGATCATGGTCTTCTCCGAAGGAGAAGGAGGCGTAACATCTCTCTATGACAGTCTCTTGAATGACGGCGAACGGTACGTTCCCGAGGGAAGTTTCGTCGTGGTCGCGGGGGTTTCGGGGGATGTTTTCGAGGTTTTTGTGCGATAAATCTTTTTTCCGTGGAAGAGGAGAATTCGAAGATCCAAAAACGCCAAATTTTTGGACTTTCCGGGTTTTTCCCTTCCGAAAATGTGGAAAGATTCGGAACATCATGCCTGTCATGTGGTGCAAAGAAGGAAAAAGCGCAGTACAATCCCCTTTAAGCGTGGTGTGGCAGGAGAGGAAGAATTGAAATTTCAACCTTTTTATATGGTTAGTTCGGATGAGATGAGGAGGAAAAAACGTTGGATGTAAAAAAATGGTGGCCTAAAAAATACGGAAAATCTCTTATGTGGATCGCCCTCGTGGCGGTAGTGGGAGGAGGCATTGCCTTCTTCGGGATGGAGCGGAAAAAAGAGGCTCCGGTGGTTCAGGAAGATCGGACATTTCTCGTGAAAACCTTTGTGATCCACCGTCCGGGAGATACCTTCCGCAGAGAATATCCTGGTACGGTTCAGGCTTCGAACCAGGTGGACCTTTCTTTCCGGGTTTCCGGGCCCCTGGTGGAGCTTCCGGTGACGGAGGGAAAGACCCTGGCCAAGGGGGATCTCGTGGCGGCCATCGACTCCCGGGATTTTCAGACCACCCTCAACGAGGCCGTCAGCGCTCTTGATAACGCAAAAAAGCAGCTGGAGGCCATGAAAAAGGGAGCCCGCCAGGAGGATATCGCAGTAGCCCAGGCTAATCTGGCTTCGGCCCAGGCCAAGCTTTCCGAGGCTAAGGCGAACTACGAGCGGTTCAAGCAGCTGTTGAGTGAAGAGGCCATTTCCGAAGCGGAATTCGACCGGTATCGCACCACCTATAACGTGGCTCAGTCCGCCGTGGCAGCGGCCCAGCAGGATTTGAAAAAGGCTCAGACCGGAGCGCGTCCCGAGGATATCCAGGCCATGGAAGCCCAGATCCGGGGACTTGAGGCGAAGAAGAAAGCCGCGGAGGATGCTCTGGCGGATACGCGACTGGTGGCTCCCTTTGACGGAACCGTGACGAACAAGTACGTGGATAACTTCCAGGACGTGAATGCCAAGCAGGCCATTGTTCGTCTTCAGGATCTCGGGGAGCTGGAAATCCGCATTTATGTTCCCGAGCAGGACATCTCCCGGGCGGATTCCGCTGCGGGAGACATTGTCGTTACCGCCCGATTCGATTCCCTGCCGAATCAGGAATTTCCTCTTCATGTCAAGGAGTGGGGTACCCAGCCGGATAATCGCACCCAGACATACCCTGTCACCTTTACCATGCCCCATACCGCACGGGTGGGCTCCATCCTTCCCGGCATGGCGGCCTCGGTGCAGGTCAAGGCGGTGATGGGAACCTCCGTGGGAGGAGGCTCTTTCATGGTTCCCGTGGAAGCGGTGGTTGAAAATCCCGACAATCCCTCCCGGGGAACCGTATGGGTGGTGGATGAAAAGAACATGGTGGTACACCCCCGGGAAGTGGCGCTGGGGGCCTACAGCGGCGGCGAAGTTGCCGTGGCGGGGCTTTTCGATGGAGGTGAACGAATCGTCGCTGCAGGAGGAGATATCCTCCACGACGGTGACAAGGTGCGGCTTTTTCAATCCCGGGAAAGCGGGAGTGATCAATAATGGATCTGGCGGGTTTCTGTTTGCGGAACCGGTTAACCACCATCTTCATTACCATGCTGTTGGTATTGGGGGGCATCTTTTGTTTCAGCCGCCTGGGAATGCTGGAAGATCCGGAATTCACCATTAAAACTGCAGTGATCTACACCCCCTATCCCGGAGCCACCCCGGAGCAGGTGCTTCAGGAAGTGACCAATAAAGTGGAAGATGCGGTGCAGCAGATGGGAGAGATCAAGCACATCCGCTCTCTCTCGCGTTTCGGAAGCTCCACCATCTACGTGGACATTCAGGATAAGTATCTGAAAGACGAGCTCCCGGAGGTGTGGACCCGGCTGCGTCACAAGGTGGGAGATATGCAGTATCAGCTTCCTCCCGGAGCGGGCCCTTCGGTGGTAAACGATGACTACGGGGATGTCTACGGCATGTACTACGCTCTGGTGGGACCGGGATACAGCTACCTGGAGCTTCGGGACGTGGCGGAATCCCTTAAAAAGGAGCTTGTTCTGGTAGACCAGGTAGCCAAGGTCGTCTACAGCGGCAGCCAACAGGAAGCTATCTTTGTTGAAATTTCCCGGAGTCGGCTCGATCGACTGGGGAGTACCATGCAGACCATCCTGGGGCTCTTGCAGCAGCAGAATCTCGTGACCTCGACGGGAAACGTCCACGTGGGATCTCAATACCTCCGCATCGACCCCACCGGGGGATTCGAATCCATCGAAGAGATTGGGGATCTGCTCGTTCCCGGAGAAGACGGGAGCCTTGTCCGTCTGGGAGACGTAGCCAAGATCTATCATGGTTATGTCTCTCCCGCCAGCCAGTACGACCGCTTTGACGGAGAGCCTGCGGTGACTCTGGGAATCTCCACGGTTTCCGGAGGAAACGTGGTTGTCATGGGAGAGGCGGTGGAAAGGCGCCTGCAGGAACTCAAAGACACGATTCCCCTCGGTATGGAGCTTCGCCCCATCGAAATGCAGTCCAGGGAAGTGGTGGAGGCGGTACGGGGATTCGTCATCAATCTTATCGAATCGGTGGTTATCGTCATCGGCCTGCTACTCGTCTTCATGGGCCCTACGGTAGGAATGATTATCGGGGGAGTGCTTCTCGTTACCATTCTGGTAACCTTTATTTTCATGTTTTTCATGCAGATCAGCCTTCAGCAGATCTCCCTCTCGGCTCTCATCATCGCTTTGGGGATGCTGGTGGATAATGCCATCGTGGTGGCCGAAGGAGTGCTGGTAGGGGTCGAGCAGGGACAAGAGAAGGAGAAAACCGCTCTTCAGGTGGTAAAGGACACCAAGATGGCCCTTCTCGGAGCTACCTGTATCGCCATTCTCGCCTTTTCTTCCATAGCTTTTTCCAACGATAGTTCCGGCGAGTACTTGCGGAGCCTCTTTCAGGTGGTGGCCATCTCTCTGGGGGCGAGCTGGGTACTTGCCATTACCATAACCCCCCTCTTCTGCGTTATGTTTATCCGTCCTCCCAAGGAAGGAGAGGCCAAAGATCCCTACGGGTCCGCATTTTTCAGGCTTTTCCGAAGTTCTCTGGAAAAACTCATCCGCTTTCGCTATGCCTTTATGCTCGTTCTGGTGGGCCTTTTGGTTCTGGCGGTCTTTTCCTTCCGTTTCGTGGAAAAGATCTTCTTTCCCCCCTCCACGAGGAGCGAGTGTACCATCGACTTCTGGATGCCCGAAGGAACTCATATCGATGATACCCTTGCACAAATGCGGGTGGTGGAAGACTGGCTCGACTCCCAGGAGGAAGTGGATTCCTACAGTACCTTTGCGGGAGGCGGCGCCCTTCGATTTACCCTTACCTACAGCCCGGCGGATTCCAACAGCGCCTACGGGCAATTTATCGTCTCCCTCAGGGAGCCCAAGGATTTGAATACCTTTATTCCCAAGGCTCAGCGGGAAGTGGAGAACCTTGTTCCCCAGGCCCGGCCCATTCAGGTAAAGCGCTTTTCCAAGGGTTCCGGGTCGGGGCCCCAGATCGAAGCCCGGCTGAGCGGTCCTCGGGAGGACGTCCTGCGGGATCTGGCGAACCAGGTTCGGAAAATCATGCTCCGGAATCCTCATACCATGGGGGTTACCGACGACTGGCGCATGAAGGTGAAAGTACTCCGTCCCATTATTGCGGAAAACCAGGCGAAGAGGGCGGGGCTGACCCGGCCTCAGATCAACCAGGCGGTGCAGATGGCCTATGATGGCTATACCACGGGGCTTTTCCGTGAGGAAGACCAGATGCTCCCCATAAAGATCCGGCTTCCCGAAGATGAACGGGGAAAGGTGGAGAATGTTCTGGCCACCCAGATCTGGAGCCCCAATCTTCAACAATTCGTTCCCCTGGGGCAGGTGGTGCGGAGCCTGGAAACTACCTTCGAGAACGCCTCTCTTCGCAGGCGGGACCGCATGCTTACGCTCACCGTTCAGTGTGATCCCGTAGAGGGATACAATACTCAGGAACTTTTCAATGAAATGGCTTCTCAGATCGAAGCTGTGGATCTTCCTCCGGGGTACGTTATGGAGTGGGGAGGAGATCATGAAAGCTCCCGGGATGCCCAGGCGGCGGTGATGAAATTCGTTCCCCTCAGCTTCCTGCTCATGGTGATGCTTCTGGTGATGCTTTTCAACTCCTTCCGACAGCCGGTGATCCTTTTTCTTACCCTCTCTCTCTCCATCATTGGGGTAACCTTGGGACTTCTTCTTTTGAGGCAGCCTTTCAGCTTCGTGGCCCTTTTAGGATTGCTCAGCCTGGCGGGAATGCTTCTGAAAAACGGTATCGTGCTCCTGGATCAGGTGAACCTGGAAATACGGGAGGGAAAGCCTCCCTACGAAGCGGTGGTGCACTCCACCATAACCCGTATCCGGCCGGTCATGATGGCCGCCATGACTACGGTGCTCGGCATGTCGCCTCTTATTTTCGACGACTTTTTCGCTCCCCTGGCGGTGACCATCATGTTCGGCCTTACCTTCGCCACGCTGCTCACTCTTCTGGTGGTTCCCGTGCTCTACTGCATCTTCTTCAACCTTCGCCGGGAGGAATGCTGAAAACTCCAAAGGTGCGCGGTGAAATGAAATTTCGTGCTGAACCGAGCTACTCCAAACAGAGGCCCTCTCGTGTCTCGTGACCAGGGAATGCATGGCAACAGAGTTTACGTGGGGTCTTCAGATCTCTGACTGATACGTGGTTTGGTCATTGGATAGGCCATAAGCATGGCGAAGAACTGCTTCAAGAGGCTTTCGGAAAAATCCGGGAGCCTCTTGTGTTTTGTGCAGCCTTTGTTGAGGATGAAAAGAAATTCATGATTTATGTTTATTATGAGAGAATTGACAAGGAGGAAAAAGGACGGTAGAATTTATAATTAGAATATTTTTTAAAAATTTTTGCTATATTTTCAAAAGGGAGTGATGTCGAATGAGGTCGTTTCAGATTTTAGCGTTTTCTCTTTGTCTGGTTTGTCTTATGGGATTGGGAGTTTCTTATGCGGATGTTTCCAGTCAGGGACACGACGTGACCAAAGTCCTGGATGCCTTGCACGAAGCGGCATCCAAGGCGGATGGGAAAACGTATTTTGCCCTTTATGCGGAGGATGCGGTATTTTTCGGCACGGATAAAACGGAGCGTTGGCCCTTGTCGGAGTTTATGCCCTACGGGCAAAAACGATTCGATACCGGTACTGGTTGGACCTACAAGCCCGTGGAAAGAAACATTTTTTTCAGCGAGGATGGGAAAATTGCCTGGTTTGACGAACGCTTGGATCATTCCATGGGAGAGGCGAGAGGTACCGGAGTTCTCAGACTGCACCATGACGGGTGGAAAATTGTTCAGTACAACTTGAGCTTTCCCGTGCCCAATGACCTGTTCGACCCTATTTATTCGATGATACAGATTTACGAAAATAAAAAGTAGCACACCGTTTCGCAGTCGCTGTATTGATTACCATGAGGAGATTTTCCGAAGGTTCGAAAGTGGGAATCTCCTCATGATTGTCTTGTGTCGCAGCGCTTCTCAAGGGGATTGCCTGGTTTTTCACAAGAGCTATCTATCCGGGTTTTCCTGCTCCTGGTGCAGAAAATAGTATTTCCGAATAAACCGTTCCTGGACTTTGAAAGACCAATGCACGTCCCGGATGTAGTCCGCCGCTGCCCAGAGATCTCCCTGTCGGAGGCGGTGAATGATGTCCTCGTGTTCTCCCGTGGAACGGATTTCCCATTCCTTGACGAAGCCCCGGAGCCTTGGAAAATCGTACAGCCGCTGTTTGAGAATCTGTACCGTATGAACCATTTCCTGGTTTACGGAAAGATTCAGATACACGTCGTGAAAGGTGAGGTTTTTTTCGTAGAAGAGTGGAAAATCGTCCTGCTCCAGGGCTTGGCGCATTTCTTCGTTCAATCTCTCCATGTGGTCGATGTCCTTGATGGTGATGAGATCTCCGGCGCTGTGAATAGTCTGGGCTTCCAGGGCTCCGATAATCTCGTAAAGATCCCGGATTTTTTCCAGAGTGAGGACATTTACCATAACGCCTTTGCGGGGAAAGAAGGTGACGAATCCTTCGGCTTCCAGGTGGAGCAGAGCGTCCCGAAGGGGGGTTTTGCTCATTCCCAAATCCCGGCTCAGTTCGTTAAGGTTGAGAAAGGAGCCGGGCTTGATTTTTCCCGAATTCATTTCATGACGCAGAAAATCGTAAATGTATTGACGCAGGGACTTTACTTCCGGAATAGGGCTTATGGGCATGGGAATTTGATACCGCCTTTCCGTGAGGAGGAGTTTAGGACAACAACTAATACATATCATACAATACTTTTCTCTCCCTGGGGATGAAAAAAAGATTCGGGACCGAAGTTTTGAGAAAAATTCCCTCGCTGATTTTTACGTGCAAAGCCAAGATGTGCGAGAGGAAAGATGAGAAAAATCCATTCTTCTGCTACACTGCACAGTAGTGTGGGTGTTCGATGTACAAGCTTCAGCTCATATGCAAGGAGGAATGGCCATGTTTCTGTCTTCGCTTTTCGTGCCGATAAATAAGAATGGTCCTGCCAAGGTGAAGGATCCGGGGCTCGTGAATATCGTAAAGGCGGGCTATGCCCTTTACGATAACCACAGGGACGCTCTCCTGCTGCTTCCTCTGGGAATAAGGCTTAGAGAAAGCCTTGCGGAGGAATTGGAAGACACCTTTTCCGCCCGGGGGGTGCAGAGTATTTGTACCGGAAATCCCGAGGAGGGAGCTCTTATGGTTGCCTCCCGAACGCTTAAAACCCAGAACCAACTTCCCCTCCTTTTCATGGAAAGGAGCGAAAATGCCTTTTACCTATCCGCAGTTCTTTCAGATCAGGACTCTATGGTGGCTTGGATGGAAGATTTTCTGGTGAGACTCTATAAGACCCTCGATTACGTAGAAGTCTATTCCGCATTCGTAGGGGAAGCTTCCTATGAAGAGGGGATCTGGGAGGAACACTGGTCTTTCTATGTTCCCGCAGAACTCCATGCCTGGAAGGGGGAGGAGGGGTTTATCTGTACAGAATGTGCATGGGGGGGGCATGCGGACTCTCTGCTCTCGGAGGATTTTTCCGAGGATGAAGAAGAGAAGCAGGAAGATCTCCAGCCTCTGAGAGAGGTGCATACCCCCGGAGCGGACACCATAGAGGAGCTTTGCCGGCAGCTTGATCTTCCTCCGGAAAAGACCCTGAAAACCATGTTTTTCAGCACCGAAGGAGAGGAGACTTCCCGGGTGGTGGTGGCCCTTATGCGGGGAGACCGCAAGATCAGCCCCCTCAAGCTTGCCAAGTGTCTCAATGCCCCCTCGGTACGCCTCGCCACCCCGGAGGAGCTCCATAAGGCCATGGGTATTCTCGGGGGATATCTTGGCCCCCAGGGAGTTCCCGAAAACGTCATGATGGTGGCGGATGGCAGCGTGGAAGGGCTTGTGAATGTGGCGGTGGGAGCGAACAAGCCCGATTATCATTGCACCGGGGCTTGTTGGGGCAGGGATTTCAGCACGCCTCACGTAACGGATCTTCTGCAGCTGGAAGAGGGCTCTCCCTGTCCTCGTTGTAAAAATCCTCTGCAAAAACAGACCTGGCGCAAAGTCGCCTCTTTCGGTACCGCTCCGGGACTTCGAGCCCGCTACTCCAGCCTGGACTACCGGGATGAGGAACACCAGAAAAGGGAGCCCCAGTTCTTGAGCGGCCGGGTTGATCTGGAACAGATTCTTCTCTCTCTCTTCGAAGGAGAAAGCCCCCTTCCTCTCCTCCTGGCTCCTTTTGTGGCCTATCTCTACGTGGGAGAAGATGCGGAAGACTCCGAAGAAGCGGGAGATCTCCTGGAAGAAGTTCGGGAACGTTTGGAAGAAGCGGACATTCCCACCCTCACGGATGACTGCACGGAAAAACCTAAAAACCGGGAGTTCAATGCCATGGTGCTTCGTTTCCCCTGGGTTCTTCAGATAACCCGGGAGGGAGTTGCCCAGGGAAAGGTTCTCCTTTCGAGCGCGGAGGACGAAAACCTTCTTCTCGCTCCGGAGGATTTGGACAGTTATTTCGAATCCTTTTTCGAGGAAGCCCTGGGCATGCCGGAGGAGGAAGAGGGCGAAGACGTTCTTTTTTGATTTCCGAAAGAACGAAGGCCCTAATCCTTGAGGCCTTTTGCATAAACATAATCCCCGGAAAGGATCCGCCCTTTGAAGCGGGTTCTTTCCGGGGATTTGCTCGTCTCTCAAAAAGCGTGGAGCAGGAGGAAGAGGAATCCTATCCCCGGATATCCTTGGTGCGCTCGAAAGTTTCCAGATATTTCAGGTTGCGTTTTTTCTGTTCCTTCATGACGAATTCGAAAAGCTCATCCGAAGCGGCAAGCTTCTCCGGTGCCAGCACTCCCTTTTGCGTAACGAGTCCCTTGGCTATGGCCCGGGCGAAGATGGCGCAGGTGCATCCGGTACAGCGGCTCATGGAGGTGTTCCAGCTCGCTTCGTCGAATCGATCCTCCAGGTACCAGCTGTAGCGTACCCGATCCTTGCCTTGAAATCCTTCCACTTCCACGAGCATTACCGTAAGATCCCGATCGCCCTCCTCGGGTTTCATTTCCCACATGGGGAAAAGAAGATCCGCCGCCACCTCCAGAGGAGAGACCTCGGCGCCGCCGAGCTTTCGGGGAGTGGCATCGAAGAGCCCCATGCTCCGGAGAAGGCGCATCTGCTCCACATGCCCCGGCCAGCGCATGGTCATCTCTCCCACGTTGCGCCCCGGAATATTCTTCAGAAGGCTTCTGAGACCATCGGTGTAAAAAACTTCCAGGGTGCCCACGGGAAACTCCTTGAGATGGAGTCCCGAAGTAGCTTCGTCCACCACCAGCTTGCCCTCCTGAATGTATCGGGCGGGGCGGGTGAACTCTTCGATACAGTCCTTGGGAGACCAGGTGACCTGGTAGTTAAAGGGCGGAACGGGCTTGTCCGGGATGCCCCCCACGTAGATGAACGCCTCATCCACTTCGTCCAAAAGAGCCGCTCCCCGGCCCATGAGAAAGTTTGACATCCCCGGAGCCACCCCGATATCGGGAATCACCGTAACGTTGTTTTGCAGCGCCAGATCGTGAAGAAGATCAAAGTCCTCCGCCATGAAGGAAATGTCCGCCAGGGAGGTTCCCGTTTCGATAACCGCCTTCATCATTTCGTATCCGAACTGTCCCGGTACGCCTGCGGTGGCTACATCGGCTTTCTCCAGAATCGTGCGCAGTGCGGCGGCATCCGTTCCTGAAGCCACTTGGGTAGTTACCTGAGGAAACTTTTTTTTAATTTTTTCCAGGGCTTTCGGATTGGGATCCACCACGGTAACTTCAAAATCTCCGAGAAGATCCTCCACGATAACCTGTCCTACCAAGCCTGCCCCTATCTGAACAATCTGCAACGCAAATCACCTCCGATAAATATCGTGTACATTTTCTTTAGCATACCATATCTCCTTCTTGTGTGCAATATTGTTTTTTCTGTCTTGCATGGAATCTTTCGAAATGTAGATTTTTTTGAGGATTTGTGTATTTCGTATCTCCGAAAAATTTCCAAGGATATTTGAAAAAAACGGCAAAGGGACGTATTCTTACAGGCAAGGTGACGGGCAAGGCAGCCAAAAATTGAAGAGTTGGTGAAAATAGCGTGAAAATAAAAAGCATCCCCCAGGATTTTCAGGTGGAGGAACGCATTTCCCTTCCCATAGTTTCCCGGGGGGCCTATGGGGTGTACCGCCTTTGGAAGCGGGGGCTTACCACTCTGGAGGCTCTTCGAAGGCTTTCCCGTTTCTGCCGCATTCCCCAAGGGGAGATTCGCTACGGAGGAAAGAAGGACCGCCAGGGAGAGACGGTGCAGTTCATAACGGTTCCCTCCTCTCGAAATCTTGCCTGCCGGGAGGAGGATCTTTCCTGCTCTCTGGAGGGATATGCCTCAGCCCCCATGGGGCCCTTATGGATTGTGGAAAACGCTTTCCGCTTGGTGCTTCGAGAGATTTCCTCCCCGGAAGAGGCGCAGGGAATTTGCAAAAGGGCGAAGGGATTGTCCCTCCGGGGAATGCCGAACTACTATGATGACCAACGTTTCGGTGCCCAGGGAAGTTCCCGGGAATTTTTTGCGGAGAAGCTTCTTCGGGGGGATCCTTCCGAAGCTCTGCGTCTCTATTTTGCGGAAATTCATCCCCACGCTCCCGCAAAAGTGCGGAGAAGGAGCGACCTTATCTCCCGAAACTGGGGAGATTGGCGGAAAATTTATCCCTTCTGCAAAAGAGGGCTGCCTTCCAAAATTCTCGGCATTCTCAGGCAGGACGACTCTCTTCAGGGCTTCTGGAAGGGAGTGAACGCTCTTCCCGGAGAGCATTTGGGGTTGTACCTCTCCTCCTTTCAGTCCTTTCTCTGGAACCGGCTTTTGGGAAAATACCTCTTTCGGGGATATCCGGAAAAAGATCTGGTGCATTGTTTCTGCGGCCCCTGGGCGGTTCCGGTGGGAGTGTCGGGAAATCGAGAGTTCTCTTTTCCCGAGCCGTGCATGATTCCCTCCCATACAGGGGAAGTTCCTTCCATGCAGGAGGATATGGCGAAGCTTTGGATGGAAATTCTCGAAGAGAGGGATCTTGTTCCGGAACTCTTTTCTCTTCCGGAACTTCAAAGGGCCTATTTCGGCTCTTTCGAGCGTCCTTCCCTGGTTTTTCCCAAAGAAGCGAAGAGCTTTGCTGAAAGCGACGAAACCGGGAAGTCTCATAAAATAACGCTCTCTTTCACATTGCCTCGGGGGAGCTATGCGACATTTTTAATAAAATATATTGGAATATTGTGACGATAGGGTAGGGAAAAAGAAAACCGCTCTATAGATGGAATTGTGTGTCTATGCTATACATGTACGCAACACAATCAAGGCCTTCGTGAGAGTTCTTGCAAGTATGGCAAACCCCGGAAAAAGAGCTCCGATTTTTTCTTCTGAAAACCGGCAGTTCCGGATTTTCTTTTTCCCGGCCTTGCGAAGCTTTCCGAAGATCTCAAGACGAGGGGGAGAAGGGATGGCGTTTTGTGTGGCGAAGAAGACGGAACGATGGCACCTGTTTTACGGAGTGGTTCTTGCGCTTTGGGGTCTTGTTCTTGCTCCGGGAAAGTCGTTGGCTGCGGGATTTGCTCTGTACGAGTTCGGTGCCCGGGGAAACGCCCTGGGGGGCACCCTCGTGGGTCGGGCGGACGATGCTTCGGCGGTTTATTTCAATCCGGCGGGAATTACCCAGCTTGAGGGCGAATGGATCATGGCGGGAGTCACCGCCATCAGCCCCTCTGCAAAAATAGAGGCTGTGGATTGGGGAACGGGCAAGAATCGGGATAAAACCTTCTGGCCTCCCCATATGTACTATACCAAGCAGATCAGCGATACCCAATGGTGGGGAGTGGGCATCTTCACCCGTTTCGGCCTGGGAACGGATTTCGATCCCGATTGGTTCGGGCGTTATAACCACTATAAAACGGAGATTACCAGCCTTTCCCTGAATCCCGTCTATGCGTGGAAACTGAACGAAGCTCTCTCGGTGGCCTTCGGCGTGGAAGCCATGTGGTTCGAGTACGATACCCGCAAAAAACTCGACTGGGCTGCCATCGCTTCGGGAACCGCTCCAGACCCTTCCACCCATATGGCGGATATCGACAGCCACCTTTTGGGAGATAGTTGGGGATACGGCGTGAACCTCGCCCTTCACTGGCGCCCCACCGAGAAATCCCGTTTTGGCGTAAGCTGGCGAAGCTCGGTAAAACAGAGCCTCAAGGGAGACATTACGTTTCAAAAGCCCACACTTCCCGATCCCTACACCATTCCCGACGGATTTTTCGAAAACACCGGAGCTCGGGGAGACGTAACCTTGCCGGACACTCTTTCCCTCGGATGGGCCTATCAGGTTTCGGATCGTCTTTCCGTGGAAATCGGAGGAGTTTGGACCAAGTGGAGCACCTATGATGCCCTGATAATCAACTACGACAACCCCTTGGTGCCCATCAACCCGGACTCCAAATCCACCTATGCTCCCAAGCATTGGGAAGACGCGTGGCGGTATGCCATAGGAGTGGAGTATGCCCTTTCGGATACCTGGGATATCCGGCTGGGCTACGTGTACGACCAATCTCCCATTCCCGATGCCTATGTGGATTATATCGTTCCTACGGATAGCCGAAAAATCTACTGTCTCGGCTTCGGCTGGAAGGGAGAACGCTGGAACGTGGACTTCTCCTACATGTATCTGGACATGGAAGATCGTTACGTAGCTGGAGATCCCGCCGCGGGAATCTATTCCTCGCGCCTTACCGACGGGGATACCCAGCTTATCGGCCTGAGCGTAAGCTGGCATTTCTAGAAAAATTCCCCCGGGATATTCCGAAATTTCCAGAATAGCGTATAATAGATTTCGCAGTGGAGGAAGACAAACAGAACCAGACGTTGTCTTCCTCCTGATTTTGTTATGTTTGCAGCTGTAAAATATGATCCAGGGGGGGGGGAAATCATGGACTCGCCGGGATAGAGCCGTTTTCGGAAAACGTCTGCGGTCTTCGAGAAAAATCACGGTTTATCCGCGTACCGGAAGGGGGCATGTTTTCACAAAAGAAGCCCCGGGAAACACGAGGGAGGTAGAAAGTTGGAGATAAAACCCGTCAAAAAGGTAAAAAAAATGAAGCTCTATGGTTTCAACAACCTCACCAAAACCCTGAGCTTTAACATGTACGATATTTGCTATGCCAAGACACCGCAGCACCGTAAGGAGTATATCGCCTACATCGACGAAGAATACAATGCGGACCGCCTTACGGGAATTCTTACAGAAGTGAACAATATCATCGGATCCCAGATTCTCAACATTGCCAAACAGGATTACGATCCCCAGGGAGCCAGCGTGACCATGCTGGTTTCGGAAGAGATGGTGGAGCAGCATGAGCCCCTCGAGAGCGAAGACCTGCCAGAGATCGATCCCAAGATAACAGAGGAAGACGAAGCTCCGGGGCCTCTCCCCGATGCGGTGGTGGCCCATCTCGACAAGAGCCATATCACGGTGCACACCTATCCGGAAAGTCATCCCTACCAGGGAATCAGCACCTTTCGGGCAGATATCGACGTTTCCACCTGTGGGCGCATATCGCCCCTCAAGGCGTTGAACTACCTTCTCCACGAATTCGATCCCGATATCGCCATCATCGACTATCGGGTGCGGGGATTCACCCGTACCGTGGACGGAGAGAAGATCTTTATCGATCATAAAATCAACTCTATCCAGAACTATATCGCCAGCGACACCAGGGATAGATACCAGATGATCGATATCAACGTGTATCAGGAGAACATTTTCCAAACCAAGATGATTCTCAAGGAGTTCGATCTTGACAACTATCTCTTCGGGGCGGGCAAGAAAGATTTTATCCCCCGGGAGAAGAAACGGATAAAACAGGCTCTCAAGAAGGAAATGTACGAGATCTTTACCGGGAGAAACGTGAGAAAAATGTAAATGAAACTATTTTCCCGTTTCCCCCTTTTCAGAACGCCGCTTTTCTGCTACAATCCTCATCGCTGTGTTTTACGGAGAGCTTTTCCGTGAATTCCGAGCGTCGGGAGCGGTATATGCGCCTCGCTCTCAAAGAAGCGGAAGATGCCGCCCAAAGGGGAGATGTTCCCGTAGGAGCGGTGCTTGTCCGGGGAGATCGAGTTCTCGCTTCGGCGGGGAACGTCCGAGTTCAACGTAATAACCCCTTGGGACATGCGGAATTCGAAGTTCTTCAGAAGGCGGCGGCCAGAGAAAACTCCTGGCGTTTTGACGGAGCGGAGCTTTATGTGACCCTGGAACCCTGTATCATGTGTTGCGGAGCTCTTCTGCAGTGCCGGGTGGGAAGCATCTGCTACGGGGCTTCGGATCCTCGGGCAGGAGGGGCGGGAACGCTCTACAACATTCCGGAAGATTCAAGAATGCCCTTTCGCTGCAAGGTCTATAAGGGAGTTCTTGAAGAGGAATGTAAAAAGCTTTTACAGGATTTTTTTCTGGAGAAGCGGAAGAAGTAATTTTCAGGGGCGATTATGCGGAGGGGTGGCCGAGCGGTCGAAGGCGGGCGACTCGA
>CAZJHH010000021.1:0-27690 GCA_964545875.1 uncultured Synergistaceae bacterium | reverse complement strand
CAATGGTGCCGATGTTCAAATGCGGTTTCGATCGCTCAAATTTTTCTTTTGCCATGAGTGCAACCTCCCAAAATGGTATAATTCCCCGCACAGAACGGGGATTCAAGTCTGAGTGAATTGTACCACATCGACCCATAAGGGATAATACTAAAAAAACCCGGAACACCTGTCAAGCGCTCCGGGCAACTTACTGGAGCCGACTTCCGGACTCGAACCGGAGACCCCATCCTTACCATGGATGTGCTCTACCTACTGAGCTAAGTCGGCACCCCATTTCCATAGAGTGGTGGTGGGAGTAGGATTTGAACCTACGTAGACGTCCGTCGGCAGATTTACAGTCTGCTGCCTTTGACCACTCGGCCATCCCACCACGTAATAAATTTGTTTCTTCATGGAGCCGGCGAGAGGACTTGAACCCCCGACCTGCTGATTACAAGTCAGCTGCTCTACCAACTGAGCTACACCGGCGTGACGGAATAGGATTATACCGTTTTTCTCTGGCTTGTCAACAGGTTTGGGGGGATTTTTCGGAAGCCTCCGTCCCCTGTTTCCGTCTCAATTTGCGGAGAACCCTGAAAATCAGAAACTTCGGATAGCCCTCAGCTTCTTTGAGCTATTCCGTTCCGGAAAAACCGGAGGCGCCTTTTTTCAGGAGAGCCGTTCCCGCCCTCACATAGGCTTCATCCACGGATTGCCGGGCCTCTCCGCGATGCCGGATCACGCCCCCGGCCACAACCATGGGAGCCGTAACACCACCTCTTTCCGAAAGACACTGCATTACCGCATTCCCGATCTCTACGCACATCATGGTCTCCACTCCTCTGCCGTCGCATTTGTCGTTCACTCCTCAGAATGTACAGCATAAGGAACATAATGTCAATGATGCTTCACAAAAATGCGTTTCAATCTATTTTTTTATCGCTTACAAGTCACATTTTTGCGTTTTAAACCTCCGAAAGAAATTGCTGGCCCGAGAGAAAGAAAGAAACTGTTGACTTTTCAAGAGCTTTCTGTCAGTCTATATTCATATGAATCAGGAGGAGGGCTTTTCATGGCTCAGGATTTATTCGGAGAACGCCTCAGGAAAAGACGAAAAGAACTTCGACTCACCCAGGAGGAGCTTGGAGAAAGTGTGGGGGTAACCCGACAAACGGTTATTCAGTGGGAACGGGGCAGTTTTTCGCCGGATATGGAAAAACTCGGCCGTATCGCGGAAGCCCTGGAGTGTTCCGCCGCATGGCTTTTGGGAGAGGCTGAAAATCCCGAGTTCCCCCAGCGTTCCACCCCCTCCCAAGAAAGGTTTTTCGAAGATTTTCTTCACGTCCCCCTGATGGACAAGGGCTTTACAGCCTGTGCGGGAAACGGGTTCGATTATTGCGGCACTTCCATGGAAGACTCCGACACCATGATCCTCCCCCGCAGATCCTTTTCCCGGATCGACATGCTCCAAAGGCCCTTCGGAATTCACGTAGAGGGAGACTCCATGGAAGGAGCGGGAATTCCCGATGGCTGCATTGCCGTCATTAACCCCGCAGAGACCGTCTATCCCGGAGATGCTACCCTGGTATGCTACAACGATCGCTGGAGTATCAAGTGGCTCATTCCGAAGAGTAATGGAGATGTGGAACTGCGAAGCGCCAACCCTTCCTATCAGCCCATGGTCATTCCCGAAGAGCTTGCAGGAAGAGAGGAATGGTTTCGGGTTATCGGCAAGGTGGTGCAGACCATAACCACCAGGAAACCTACTCCGTATTTCTAGCTGGGGCAACGAAAACGGACGAACTCCCCCCTCTTCAGGAAAGTCCCCGAAGGCGGCGTATCTGTTTGTAGGCCTCTTGAATTTCGGAAAAACGCTCCGATGCAAGCCGAACGAAATCCGCATCGAGATCCATACCGATGAATCGGTCCGGATGGTATTTTGCCACGAGATCCCGGTAATGCCGGCGGATTTGCTCGTTCGTGTCGCCGGAAGAGCAGCCGAGAATTTCATAGGGGTTCCGGGATTCCCGGGGCCTTTCCGTTTTTCCGTAAGAATCCCGGGAGTCCCCGCCGGAAGGCCCCCTTCCGGGGCCTCCGCCGGAAAAAGGGCCGGCTCCTCGGAACCCCGAAGAGAACGCTCCCGAAAGAATGCGGAAGATGATATAGAGCATGAGAAGGGGAAAGATAAATCGGAATATTCGCAGGAAAACCATGAAGGGAAATAGGAGAAAGGGCACCGCTACTCCTCCTTGCACCGGATTACGGGCATGAATCGGCGAAAAAACCCGGAACTACACTTCATCCGGAACTCCCAGAATAGCCCTGCACCGCCGCACGTCTTCTTCTATAGAAAGAACCCATTCCTGGCGTTTTTCGGGAGCGAGCTCCAGCGCCTTGGGGCTTTCTTTCAAGAAGCGCAGTTTTTTTTCCTGGATGGCAAGCCACTCCCGAAGCTGGCTCTCCTCCATGGCCTCCTCGCGGAAACGCTGCATGTCGTCGTCTTCTTTCACAAACGCCCGGCTCATTGCACTCCTCCCTTGACGGCACAGCGGAGCGCCCCCAGCCGGGCCATTACGAGATAAGGAATGGAAGGAAAGTAGAGAAAAACCCAGGCGATGAATCCCAGAGGCATCTGATACCAGGGCACTCCCGGACGCCCAAAGACGAGGAGCTCCCACCCCCTGAAAAGAATAAAGAGCGCATAGAACCCGAAAAATCCTCCCAACACGAAAAATCTTTCGGAAGACCTCCGCCGCATGAGCTTCCACATATGTCCAAGCATGGGGATCATCTGCAATGCAAGCCATATGAGCCCCGCCTTACCGATAGGAAAAGGAATGTATTCCAACATAGGTTCCTCCTTGTCTCCTCGCCACATCCACCCGCAAAATCTTCGCGCCCCTGGCTCCCGAAAAAATGCCTATTTTCGGAGAACCGAAGGCCCCACGATCCTTCGGGCAAGGTCAAGCCATCGGGAGATGCGAAGCCCGAAGAGGATATGGAGCGTGGTAAAGCGGCTGTCCTCCACACTGCCGCAGGCATCCTCCCGAAGGCACTCTTCGTAGAGTCCCGGCCGGAGCCGTACCACCGTATCCGGATGGGTGCGCTGTCCCTTTATTTTCTGTACGAGTACCGTCGAATTGTCTTCCCGGATAAAACGCTCTAGCTGATAGACGTGATTTCCCAGGATGTTCGAGTGGTCATCGAAACGCTCTCTTCTTCCGTAACCTTCCTCCTTAAGTGCATCCTCCGCATCCATGATCTCTTCCGTTTCGATTCCCGGAAGGGCATGATAAATTTTCACGTATCGCCCCAAGACCTCCGCAAGCCCTCGGGAAGCATCCCGAAGCTCGTCCACGTTTCCCCTGGAGGAATTCGACGGCGCGTCCAGCAGAGGACGCCACATGTGTTTGAAGAGGGGAAGCGTTTCCTCCATGCTCCATTCGGTCATGCCGAAAAAAACCGCTGCCGCGGCAATGCTCACGGGTTCGAGCCACCGCCCGGGGGAGGCGGCGATAAGCTTCTGCAACACTCCGTGCTCTTTAAGAACCTCTGCGCTTCTCTTTCCCGAAGCCAGGGCAAACCCCCTGCCAAAGGGAGGGATATCCTCATTCATAAGCCCCTCCAGAACCTGCCGTTCCCCGGAGTCCACAGGGAAACAGGGTCTCATGACCCCCGGTGCCGAAGGCTCTTCAAAACATCCCAGCCAAAGGCTCTTTCTCTTTTCATCGGGAAGCACCAGAAAATCCGACTCCCGGGTAACGTAGCGGGGATCATGAAGCTTGGTAAGCAGAATGCCGAGAACCTGAACGTACCGTTCTCGCAAAACAGGAACGGTCATAGCCTGAGCGCAAAGCTCCTTCAGGGCATCCACAATTTCCGCATGGGGATAGTTTTTCGTCCCCGCCTTACCCGTGCGGATCTGGAGATCCTTGCTGTTTTCCACGAAAAACATGCGGACCGACTTTTTTTTGCCCGTCATTTTATTATCGATGGAAATCCAGGGGTGCTCCTTGCCCATAATTAAATGAAGGGCAAGCCCTTCATCAACATCGCAGAACCCCATAACTTGATTCCGCTCAAAAGCCACAGGCCATCATCCTTTCAACCATATTCGTACCATACAGCCATTTTCGATGCATAAAATCCGGGGAGGCATGGCGAGGATCCCCTCGGATTTCCGGATTTATCCTCCGAAGCCGAAGAACCCCCGCAAAAGATTTCCCGAGAACACCGGAGCTATCCAGGCATAAAAGATATCGATTCGTGCGGGCACCATGGCAAAAACCGCAAAGGCTCCCATGGGGATTACCGTACGCAGGACCAGGACGAACTCCTTTTGGTGATCCCGTACCGCGATCAACCCCAGGGGAATCTGGCAGAGCACGAAACCAGTGGTCAGGTAGATCCATCCGGCAGTATGAGGGAGCCGGGCCATTTCCATGGATCTGAAGACGCAGAACGCAGTCCATCCGCTCAGAATGTAGGCTTCGATCCCCGCGAAAAGAAAACAGGAAAGCTGGGTAATCAGGTTGCCGACCTTTCCTTCGGTGCTGGAGGAAAAGAATTGCCGCCCCCGGGCAAAGAGAGGCGTGAGAAAACGAAGATACAACACCGGCAGGGTCCAGGCAAAAAGGCCCAGGGTGAGCAGAAAAAGCAGGTAATCCATCAACACGCTTCCCCCTTTGATTTTTCTCTCTGCTGCCCATAGGTGGCAAAGCGGCGGAGGGCCTCCTCCATCTGCTCTTCCGAGAGGATTCGAGGCTCCCCCATCCTGCGGGCATGACAGTAAATTTTCGCTACATATTCCACCGCTTCCGCGGTGGCATAGGCTTTCGCAAGAGACGTTCCCACCGCCAGCACCCCGTGATTACCCAAAAGCACCGCCCGGCTTTTTGCAAGAGCAGGAGCGGCACTGCGGGCAAGTTCCGAAGAGCCGAAGAGCGCATAGGGGGTCCAGGGAACAAAGCTTCCCGCATAACCTATGAGATAGTGCACCGGCGGGAGATCCTGCCCCAGGCAGGAGAAGGCAGTGGCATATTCCGAGTGGGTATGCACCACCCCCCGGGCTTCGTCACGCACGTTATAGGCCTCCCGGTGAAGTTCCCACTCACTGGAAGGAGTACGATCCCCTTCGAGAATCTCTCCGTTCCAGCCCAGAAGAATCACGTCTTCCGAAGAGACGGAATTGTAATCCATACCGCTGGGAGAGATCAGAAAGGCCTTCCGAGGCTCCACGCAGATGCTCAGATTTCCCCCGGTTCCTTCGGTAAGGCCCGAGGCCAACAGCTGCCGCCCCGCCTCCACGATGAGAGTTCGCTCTTTTTCATAGAGCATTTGCCTCTCATCCTCCTTCCGTTGATTATATGCACAAAGCAACCCGGGGGGCGGTAACATCCCCGGAACTTCTTCGATACGACGCAAAAAAACATCCGTATTGTACCGCATAACCCCCGAATATAAAAAACCTCCCGAAGGAGGTTTTTGGCAAAATGGTCCGAAAATACCGGGGGGTTAGAGAGTAAAGTCTTTTTTCATGGAACCGAATTTATTGCACGTGGCTTCCAGGGTGATGACGTCTCCCTCCCGGAGCTCCGGCATGGGATAAGCCTCTTCAAAATCCTTTTTCGTGGTCTGGGACGTGTAGGTTCGGGCAAGAAGCTCCGTTCCCTCCCGAAGAATGCGAACCTCGCTTATGTAGTGATCTTCCGCATCCCTTACCCCGTGGGCTATGGTGACGTGCAGCATCCCTTCGGAAGGATCGAAGGCGACCTCCATGCCACTCGGGGGATGAGCAAAAGCCTCTCCCGCAAAAAGTAAAACAGCGCACAGAATTACGAACAACACCGATTTCCGCATGGCATCATCGACCTCCTTAAAAAATATTACAGCACGTACAGATAGAGTACCAATCCTCCATGAACGGTAGCCAAGAGAAAAGCCGTCGTTCCCACGATGCGGTGAAACTTGAAAAGCCAGCGTTTTTTCCATCGTTTGGCCCCCAGGGCGGAAAAAACCGCGAGAGCCACCATGCTGTAGGCCCCTATGCCGAAAAAGAGTATTCCCTCGTAGGCAGTCATGATCCCTTACCCGTAGTTTTCTTCCAGGAAGGCGGCCAAATCCTCTTCCGAGGGTTCTCGTGCGAAGAGGGGACGCGAATCGTTGCGGTAGGCTCCCAGGGACTTTTCAAAGGAGGGCCGCTCCGTACGGTAGAGCACCCCCAGGGCATAGCGGTCTTCTTCCAGGGCCTTGTTCATGGCGGTTTTTTTATCCGAGGGGTCGTAACTCTCCTCGAGGTAGTAGGTGTGGTCTTTGTACCATTTGAAGGTGTTCACTCGATTGAAGGAGACGCAGGGCTGAAAGATATCCACCAGAGCATATCCTCGGTGAAGAATGGCTTTTTTCATGATCTCCCGGGTCTGCTCGGGATCTCCCGAAAAAGCCCGGGCCACAAAGGAGGCTCCCGAGGCGATGGCGAGAGCCATGGGATTTACAGGAAGGTTGGTCACCCCTTTGGGGGAGGTGGGGGAAACGAAGCCCTGGGGGCTGGTGGGGGAATACTGCCCCTTGGTAAGGCCGTAGACCATGTTGTTGTGCACCAGATTGACCACGTCGGGATTGCGCCTCATGGTGTGCAGAAAGTGATTTCCACCTTCACCGTACATATCCCCGTCCCCTCCGATGGCGACAACCAGAAGTTCGGGATTCGCCGCCTTCACTCCCGTGGCAACCGAAAGAGCTCGGCCGTGCAAACCGTTGAAAAAGTGCCCCTTCATGAAGTGAGGCATCTTGGCGGCCTGACCGATCCCCGAAACCAGCACTACCTGCTCGGGGGCGTATTCGAGCTCTGCCAGGGCCTCCTTGAGGGATTCCATAATCTGAAAGTTGCCGCATCCGGGGCACCATGCCACATCCGCCCCGGGAAGATCGTAGTGCCGAGGATCACGCATGATTTTCTCCTCCCTCCGCAGAAAGCTCCCGGAGCCCCGCCATAACTTCCTCCACCGAAAACTGAAGCCCCTTCCAGGTAAGCACCCTTTCGTTCACTTCGAAACCGAATTCGGACCGCAGAAGCGTACAGAGCTGCCCCGTGGCGTTTCCCTCCACGGATATCACTCTCTCGGCCTTTTCCAGATAGGCGAGTACCTTCTCGTGAAGCGGCCAGGGCTGAAGAATATGCAGTACCGCCGCATCCTCCCAGCCGAGACGCTCCAGAGCCTCCTCCAGGATATTTCGGGTAGATCCCCAGGAAAGAAGAAGGGTTCGATAGGTTTCCGGCCCGAGAAGGGTGGGCTCCAGAGCCTCCTCCCGGAGGCCCTCAAGCTTCCGGAGCCGCTTGGCGTTCATCCGGGTTCGGAGTTCGAAATCCTCCCACACGTGCCCCTCTTCGTCGTGTTCGTGGCTGTCCACTCCCACAAGTCCCTCACCGTACCCGGGAATTCCCCGGGGGGAGATGCCGTCTTCGGTAACTTCGTATCTTCGGTAGTCCCGGGATATTTCCACCATGTGAGGCTCCAGAGGCCGAAGGTCCAGATCCTCCCGGGGAAGATCGTAGTAGGTGTTCATAAGGTACTGATCCGTCAGAACCACCACGGGGATCTGATACCGGTCTGCCAGATAAAAGGCATGTTTGGCACAGAAAAAGGCTTCTTCCAGGGTTCCCGGAGCGAGGATAGCCCGGGGAAATTCTCCATGCCCTCCATAAAGAGCGAAGGCGAGGTCCGCCTGTTCGGTTCGGGTAGCCATTCCCGTGGCGGGGCCGGGACGTTGGGCCAGATGCACCACCAGAGGGCATTCGGTAACTCCCGCAAGACTGAAGCCCTCGGTCATGAGGGCAAATCCTCCTCCCGAGGTAGTTACCAGGGAGCGGGCCCCTCCATAAGAAGCTCCCACCGCCATATTCACCGCCGCAATTTCGTCTTCCACCTGTTCCGCCGCCACGCCAAAGCGCTCAGCCTGCTGGATCATGAACGTGAGAATTCCCGTGGCAGGAGACATGGGATAACCGCAGCAGAAGGTGCACCCTCCCGCAAGGGCTCCCAGAGAAACACCCTGGGCTCCATCGAAGGCCAGTCGCCCGGAAAGATCTCCTGCAGCATCGAGGGAGAAGGCACATTCTCCGGAACGCAGGATTTCCTGCCCCCGGCGGAATCCGAGAGATGCGGCGGCCATATTTTTCTCTACCACGTCATCTCCCTTTGCACCGAAACGCTGCTGCACCAGAGGACGGAGCACTTCGGGGGTATCCGCGAAGAGCCCCGCGATAACCGCCGTGGCCACCAGATTGGCAAATACCGCTCCACCGGCTTCTTTGGCGATATCGAGAAAAGGAACGTGCACGCTCCGAAAAGCACGCCCCTCGAAATCTTTTTCGAGCTCCTTCATATCTCCCAGCACAAGAGTTTGCGAATCCACACGATCCAGCACGTTTTTGCGTATGCCTCCACCCAGGGGAACGAGAATATCGATGCGATCCACCAGAGCCCGCACGGGACAGGAAGCGATGCGTACCGCAGTAGAGTTATGTCCTCCCCGAACCCGGGACATATATTCCCGATTGGCGTATACGTGATATCCCAGCTTCTTGCCCAATCGGACAAGAAGTTCCTCCACCGTTTGAATTCCCTGCCCTGCGGCACCGCAAAGCACAATGGAAACATCCCGGTTTCCTTTCCGGGGAAACTGTTGCATGGCCACCACCCTCCGTTCTTTTTTCATGCTATTCTTCCCCACGCCTCTTCCGTTTTTTCCAAGTTTTTAAGATACCGCTTTACTGTACAGGTTACAGAAAAGGAAGACAACCTTCTTTTCTTTTTTTCCGCCATATCCCCTATTCCTCATTCTTCACATCATATATACTCATGGGGGGTATAAAGCTCCCCGGGAGATGCTACAATACGGAGTCGCTTACCTTAGTCTTATACGAAAGGAGGGCTTTTCGAGTGCGGATAAAAACCTCTGCGGGAATACTGCTTCTTCTTTTTTCTCTCGTCTCTCTCGGATACGCCCTGCACACCACGTTCCGGGATCTTCGGGAGGAGAAAAAGGAGATTTCCCGCAAGTCCTTTCCCGAGGGAAATCATTCCATGGTGTACGTTCTCTATCTGCATGGCAACGCCAAATGCATAACCTGCAAGGATATTCTGGATCGCACCACCGAAACGCTCCGATCCGTTTTTCAGGAACACCTTGAGAGAAAGACCCTGATCTACCGGGAGATCAACGTGGATCTTCCGGAAAACAAGGAGTACGCCGCCACCTTCGAGTACTTCGCCACCTCGGTGGTACTGGCCCTCTACGAAGAGGGCAGCCTCAGGAGCTGGAAAAACCTTGATAAGGTCTGGGACTTCGCGGACAATCCCTCCGCCTTCGACCCCTATTTTGCCGAAGAACTTACGGCAATGCTCGAAAAAGGAGGACTTATGCCATGACCTTCTTCCTGCCCTTTGCGGGAGCTTTCTGGCTGGGCATTCTCGCCTCGGTAAGTCCCTGTCCCCTGGCCACGAACATCGCCGCTCTCTCCTATCTTCTCCAGAGCGGGGGAAGCTCGAAGCAAATCGCCCAAAGCAGCTTCGCCTACGTTCTCGGCAGAACCCTGGTGACGGTACTGCTGGGAGTTCTCGTGCTTCGGGGGCTTTTCGCCGTTCCCGGCCTTTCGGGGGCTCTCCAGAACTACATGAACCGCTTCGTGGGGCCCCTTCTGGTGCTCACCTCTATCTTTGTTCTGGAACTGCTCCCCCTCGGCCCTTCCCGATGGGGGAAAATTCCCCTTCAGCGCTTCGGCAGAAACCTGGGAGGATCTTTCTTGATGGGAGCTCTTTTCGGCCTGGCCCTCTGTCCCGTTTCGGCGGCCCTTTTCTTTGGTGCCCTCATTCCTCTGGCCATCGAAGAAAATTCTTTGGTTCTCCTGCCCCTTCTCTTCGGCATGGGCACGGGACTTCCCGTGGCGGGAGCAGCGGTTTGTGCAGGCTTCGGCATGGACGCCCTTTCGGGAATGCTTTTCTCGGTAGAATCCCTCCAGCGATGGGTGCGAATTGCCACGGGAGTGATTCTTTTTCTTATAGGGCTCTATTTCACCTTGACCCAAACCTATCTTCTCTTCTAAAATGCACCTCGATTACCCCAAAGGAAGGCAACGATTCTTTTCGGGAACCATGCGCATCACACATCCCGGGCATCTCAGACAAGGCAGGGCTCACACATGATCGATTTCGCACAGCACATACCTCTTTTCGGAAGTTTCGTCAACGCCGCCGCCATCATGACCGGCACCGGCATAGGCCTTCTGGCGCAACACCGGTTTTCCCAGAAGTACGCCGATGTCAGCGTGAATGCCCTGGGGCTCTTTACGCTTGTTTTGGGCATTTCCATGGGAATTCAAACGAAACATATCATGATCGTCATTTTTTCCCTGGTGACGGGGAGCCTTCTCGGGCAGCTTCTGGACCTGGAAGGACTCTTTACCGTGGCGGGAGAAAAGCTCAAAAAGAAGCTCGGCCACCAGGGGAGCACCTTTACGGAAGGCTTCGTTACCGCTTCGCTCCTTTACTGCACGGGCTCCATGGCGGTGCTGGGATCCTTTCAGGAAGGACTGGGACATTTTCCGGTGCTGCTCCTGGCAAAATCCGCCATGGACGGCGTCATCTCCATAGCCTTTGCGGTTTCCCTCGGGCTGGGAGTACTCTTCTCCGCCATTCCCGTGTTCCTTTACCAGGGGCTTCTCACCCTCTTCGCGGGAACCCTTCAGGGAGCACTTTCAGAGGCGGTCATTACGGAGATCTCCGCCGTGGGGGGCGTGCTTCTTATCGGAGTAAGCCTTTCCATTTTGAATATCAAAAACGTACACGTCATGAATATGCTGCCCTCCATGATTGTGGCGGGTATTCTCGGAATCTTCCTGATATAGTCCCGGGATTACCCTTCCCGGAGGCTCCTCTTTTCTGTATAATCGGAAATACAAGAAAAAAACACACATATCTCTTTTGGAGGTGATGGATCGTGCGTAAGTTCCGTTGCATCGAGTGCTCGCATAACTTCGAATCCAAAGAAAAGCCGGATCACTGTCCTCAGTGCAAAGGACGCTTTATCCAGCTCGTGGAAGGAGAACCTCTCAAGGGCAAGCGTTGGGGAGGGAAAAGCTACAGCGTACGATAACAAATCAACCGGCATACGCAGAGACACGAGATAAAAACGACAGCACACAATAATGGAGGGAGGCCCGTTAAGGGCTTCCCTCCATTGTATTGTTACCGTTATCCGTTATCGCTCCGCTGATTTTCCGAAAAACGAGATTGCCCTAGAGGGTTTCTCCTCTGGCGGGAGCCTTGAAGGCACCCCAGGCCTCGCGGGCGAGAAGCAGTGCGAGCACCAGAAGCACCACGGAGATTCCCGAAAGGAGATAGTTTCCTTCCAGAACCTTATCCTTGAGGAGAATGATCAGAGCCGCCATGGTGGTGACGAACATGAAAACCATGGGGATCATGGCGAAGGCAGGGCTCTTTTTCAGCCCCTTGGAGACCCAAACTCCCACCGCGAGAAGCGCCAGAGCCGCCACAAGCTGGTTGGCAGAGCCGAAGATGGGCCAGATAAGAGCCCATGCGGGAGTATTTCCGGTCTTGAAGAACACCAGAGCTGCCGCAGCGGCTACGCTGATGATGGTGGCGGTAAACTTGTCGAGCTTCATTCCCGTGAATTCCTGAAGCTGATACCGGGCAAGGCGGGTGGCGGTGTCGAGGGAGGTGAGAAGGAACGAATTCAGCGCCAGGAGCCCCAGAGACTTTCCAACCACAGGATCGATACCGATAATGCTCGCGAACTTCCCGATGCCCTCACCGAAGGTAACCGTGGGACCGCCCTGAAGAATGGAGCCCGCCATCATAACCGTACCAATGGCGATAACCGCCACAAGTCCCTCGATAAGCATGGAGCCGTAGCCGATGATGATGGAATCCGTTTCCTTTCGAAGCTGTTTCGCGGTAGTGCCGCTTCCCACAAGAGAGTGGAATCCCGAAATGGCACCGCAGGCCACCACGACGAACAGGATGGGCCAGACAAATTCTCCCTTGGCACTGTAGGGGAAGGTGGCGCTAAAGGCAGGAAGGCTCACCGCAAACTCCTTGCCGAAGACCATGCCCACGGTTCCGATGATAACCGCAAAGTAAAGCATGAAAGAGGCAAGATAGTCCCGGGGCTGCAGAAGAAGCCATACGGGAAGCACCGAGGCCGCAAAGATATACACGATAAGCACGTAGGTCCACGTATTGGTATCGAACTTGAAGGTTTCCTGCACCCATTCGGAACTGCTTCCGAAGAAAACCGATCCCAGCACGATGGGAACCATGATTATCGTGGAAACCGCAAGGGGAACACCCTTTTTGTAGGTAAGCACTCCAAAAATGAGGGCCATGAGGATGTAGAGGCTTGCGGAGAATGCTACCGCAGGATCCGAGGCGAAGGAGGCCGCGGAAAGCACCAGGAAGACCGCCACCAAAAGTATAAGGGTAAGCCAGGTAAAGGTGAGGAAGAGCATCTTTCCGCGATGTCCTATCCAGCGCTCTACCACCTCGCCCACGGAAAGCCCCTTGTGGCGAATGGATGCCACGAGAGAGCCCATATCATGGACGCCTCCAATGAAAACGCTTCCCACAAGACACCAGATATAGGTGGGAAGCCATCCGAACATGGAAGCCGCCGCAATGGGGCCTACAATGGGGCCCGCCCCCGCGATAGAGGCAAAGTGGTGCCCCAGGAGCACCGAAGGATGGGCGGGAACGTAGTCCACTCCGTCGAAATAAAGCTCCGCCGGAGTTTTCCGGGAATCATCAAGCCCGTACAGACGCTTCTGAAAACGACCATAAACAAAATAGGCCACTAAAAAGAATACCGCAGCAAAGAGAAACATCTTCATAAGCATGTACTACCACCTCCAAAAAATGTGAATGTAAAAAACACCAATCCAATCTCCCCGATTCGGTACGAAAACCTCGCCTCCCCTCTTTATCAAAATCAAAAAATTTTGCAATTCTTTTATAAAAACATATTTTCCGGATGAGATCCTTTATGGGGAACCCAGGGCTTCAGCCTCGTCGGCTCGGGAGGAGAGCTCTTCCCGTCGGGTCACATACCCTCCTACGGCACGTACGAGATCCGTAAGATCTCGAAATTTGCGATGTCCCCTCTTTTCTCCGGGAGAATGCCGGAGCACCTCCACAAACCCACGGAACCCCCAATAGAAGGAGCGCATCCACGGGCGGGAATCCTCTTCGGCTCCGAGAAGGAGAAAACGCTGGGTCATAAGATCCGGCTCCCACATACGATGCTGCAAAAGGAAATCCTTGGTGAGCAATCCCTGATGCTTCCATACGATAAAATCGTACGAATAATAGAGAGCCACCTGGCCCAAAAGGGAGCCTTTTTTAAAATCCACCCTGCGCCAGACACCCTCCAGACCTTCCCAACGCCATGGCTCAAAGCCCCAGTGGGCCCAGAACTCGGGAATACCCTGGTAGATCTTTATCTGATAATCCACTCTTTGACTTCTCCTTTGTGTTGGAAAACTTTTTTAGAACTTCGCTGCGGTTTTTTTAGGAAAAGAGGTACTTCTCTCTTACAGGCACAACCATGGTACTACTTTTTTTGTAATCTGCAATATTTTCCCGTGAAAATGATAAAAAAAACCCCCGCTTCACATAAGCCGCTGACAGGTGAAAGATGGCGAAAACCCCCGAAGAGGAGCAAAAAGCCCTTGCAAAGATCCGGGCATCTCGGTATAATGTCTCCCGTTTCGGGTGACTAGCTCAGCGGAAGAGCGCTTCCTTCACACGGAAGAGGTCACAGGTTCGAGCCCTGTGTCGCCCACCACTACAAACACTGGCCCCGGAGGTTTTCCCTCCGGGGCTTTTTTCTTTTTTGGAGTCAGTATGGAGTCAGCTAGAAACCGAAAATTTTTTGCTCCATCGTAGGAAATAACCCTATTGTCACAAAAAAAGAGGGGGCTTTCGCCCCCCCTGCTACGCTTCTTTCTGCTCCAGCTCCACTTCCCGCATCCGGTTCAGGAGACCCACGGTCCACCGCTTCCAATCCTGGGCCTTCTCGTACTCACCCGCCTTGAAATGCAGGAACCCGTCTTCGTCCATCTGAACGCCGTCGTATTCCATCTTCACGGTATGCTTCATGCGCTCACCTCCCTTCCGTCCTCCTCGGGATTTCCCGCGGGGTCATCCACGAAGGGCGCCAGGGCGGTGCAAGCGGCTTTGATCGCCACTTTGAAGACCAGACCGTCAACGGCCTCCAAGATGGCGTTAAACTCTATAGCCTCGTCCAAGATATCCGCGAGTTCGTTCTGAGCCTCGGAGTCGTGGACCACGTCCCCGAAAACCTCCTTGAGTTCCGCGATGGCCTCGAGCCCGTCCTTGGAAGCCTGGACGATGATTCCGATATTCCCCCAAAGGGACGAAATGCTCCAGGACTTGATTTCTTTCAGCTGTTGGAAAGATTCGCTGGTGTTTTCCAGAATCTGGCGCAGTTTTTCCTTAACGCTCATGTTCCGCTCCTTTCAAGGCACAAAAAAATCCGGAGGCCGTAGCCACCGGAGCCAATGATCTGCCGTCTGTTTTATCCTTCCTTATTTGCTCCTCCTTTCAAACCACCGGACGACCCACTTAAACAGCGCCTCTTGCCCGACATCCAAAAAGCGACCTCCCGTATATGCGAAAGCCCCCGCGATTGCGAGAGATGTCAATTGATTTAGTCCCGCCCCCAGGCAAAAACACCCGACTACAACTGCTATAAAGGCTGACGTGATCTGGCCGGTAAGAAAGGCTCCCCACGAAAAAACCTCGTGGCGGTGGAATCGGAGATACCGCACGAGACTGCCGATCATCGCAATCAAAACGGCCGGAAGAAGGAAAGCACATACCCGTTTGATTTCATCCACGCCCTACCACCGCCTCAAATGCCCCGTTCGGTACACATCGATGTGCAAAAATCCCTGATCCGGATAGTATCCGAGTCCTCCGAGTTCCGGGAGTTTCCCCGCCTCGTAGGCTTTCAGGATTCTTTCCTTTGCTTCGGGGATCGCAATCCCCTGGGGGATAAAATCCATGGCCATACCCAGGGTATGTTTGCTATCCCGAGCCCCGCCCACATGCCTATTATGTTGGGGACACCGATATCCGGATGTCACAATCATGGGAACGTCCCCGAGGATGGAACGGATCTTTTCCGCCAGGGGAAGTAGATCCGGGTGAACGACACACACCCCGCATCCGCACCGACAGCGCATTTCCGCTCCCACAAAGTGTTCAGTCAGTTTCACAATCACACTCCTTTCCACTCGTTTTCGAGCGTAAAAAATGCCGAACCTTTTTCAAGATCCGGCAAGTTTTATTTAACGAAATAGCCACTCGGAGTTTCATTACGATCTTCCTTCCCCCCAAAAGCCCCCAGAGAGGCTCTGCGTTTAGTATGGTTTTTCACATTCAATTTGCTTTATACCGTAAAATCACAACTCCAGATCCGCCTTTGGAATACATGGCCGTGCCGGAAAAATATCCCGAATCACCTAAACCTCCTCCGGCACCACCGCCACGGCCATTGGTTCCGTTATATCCGCATCGGTAACTCCTGCGGCCACTTCCTCCCCCGCCAACTCCGCCACTACCGGGAATCCCAGGATCAGTCGTACCTCCGTTACCATAACAAACACCACCGCCTCCGCCGCCGCCATAATAAAGCCCGTTTCCATACCATAAAATACCGGGGCCACCATTTCCAGCCTTATAATATGTGGATTTACTATTACCGTCACCAGCACCGCCAGCACCACCTCCGCCTCCTCCGGTCCCAAAAGCCTTGGTGCTCGTGTAATAATAAGGATTTCCCCCGGGAGACCCTTGTCCATCAGTTCCAGCTCCGGCTCCTTTGTTGTAAAACGTGCCACCATCCACAGGGACATACTTCACGCCACCGCCACCGCATCCTCCAGAACTGCCCGCGATGTTATCTTTGGCGCTTGCCCCATGCCCTCCTCCAGACGCAACAATATCTCCAAATGAGGAGTTCTCGCCATTGTTCATACCGGTCCCCCCGCTTCCAACAACCACGGGAATTTCACCCAGAGGTGGGAGAAAAGAATCCACGATTACGCCACCTCCGCCAGCACCTCCGCCGAACCCTGCACCGCCGCCGCCGCCGACGACAAGAAGGTCTATCTCGGCTTGAGCTACCGCAATCAATAAAGTTCCGGAGCTGGTGAAGGCATGAAAGATATATCCGTCAACCTCCGTTACAGTCCCACCTTCGGCCCTTACGCCAGTCAAGAGGAACCGAGGTTTTCTAAGGATCACTCCCATGCGATTAGCTCCAGCGCCGCCGTATTTGCCGCAGCGTCCACCGCCTCACAGAGCGTTTTCTCCTTGTCGAAACAAGCCTGCACGTGGGTACGCACCGCCAGCCCCATGGCAATCAATGTCGTGGTGTCCAAAGAGACCCACCCGGAGGCCGTTTTCCACTGGCACGTGTATTCACTATCCTGTATGGCCTGCAACACGGCACCAATCAACATGGACTGGCTCTCCCGATCGGTAAGAACGATAGCTCCGGAGATTTCCACCCCCCCGGTTTCGACGGCATATCGTGCTGCGGCGAGCTCTGCTTTTTTCGCTACCTTCAAATCCTCCAACGACGGTTCCGCCGGAGCGACATACGGCACTTCCGCAGGAACATTCCCGGACGCAATCCAAGCCGTATACCCTGCGGATTCCTCGGATGCAGCACGCCAATAGCCTTTTGCGGAAAGCTGCTCTATTTCATACTCGCTTTCACTTGTCCATCTCTTTCTATACATGGCCATCACCTCTATAGCAGGGCAAATAGCAAAGACACCGAAAGGCTTTCCGCGTCATGTCCCGGAGTCCCTCCCGTGGCCTGTACGATCTTTATCTCCACATCGTCTCCGCAAACCACATCGGCGTTGCATGTCTCGGTCTTCCTGACGGTAGATGTTTCCGAATCCACAAAAAGGGCATTCACACCTCCCAGAGACACATTGATAGCGGGTTGTCCATCCGTGGCGGCAGAGTCCGGGGTTCGCATGTCATGCCTTATCGCACAAAGCTTCCCCGGCCCCCCATCCCAACGGAGCGGATCTCCCGTTTTCTCCACGATGGCGGCGGTGTTGGCAGTATCCGCAAACTGGCCGGGGATATTTACGTCAATTTTTACAACTCTGGTCACGTCTCCCTTCCAGCAGATTTCTCCGATTGGGGTATCTCCCAAACCCAGGATGTGATACGTGACGATCTCTCCATTTTTCACCTTGACGGGCGTGCCATCAGGCAATCCGGCAAAACCTTCCACGACCTCCCAGAACACCAAGGTCGGCACAGGGTCCGGAATGGAAGCGATCTTTTCATCTATTCTTCCGTCCACCTGGCTTTCCGTCAGGTGTGGCTTGGCGGATTCGTGAGCCGTTACGGCTTCCGCCGCGATCTCGCCAGCTTCGGTAATTACTTCCTGAGCAGTCAGGTGAGGGGCATTTTGAAGATGTTCTTGCACCTCCGCCTCTCCCGTGACCATGGCCTCGATCATATCCGCATCCAACTTGGCAAGGGCCTCCCGGATCCGCCCCACATCCGTTGACAAGGAGTTAAATCGATGGGGGAGAGGGTATCCTCTCCCCAGCGTTTTTTCGTCACGCATCCACAACCACCGCTCTCAATAATCTCGCTAGAGGCCTTTCCGCCGGAGATCCCTGAAGTGCAATTTTTACCCGACTTTCCGGGAAAGAACATACCTGGCTGTAGTTATACCTTCGCCATTGATCCCCCACTTCTTCATAATTTTCCAAAGGAGCCTCTTCCCAGGTGTCCACTCCGGTTTGCACATAAATCCTCATAGTGGAAGACCCCGGAAGATATCCTTCGATACAGATTCGCACATTTTTATTCGCGCCACAGAGAAACGCCCGAGAGATATAATCCCCTGTATTTCCAAGCGTTCCCTTCAAAATCTGAGATCCTCCGTAGAGTCTCGGGGATGCATGTTCCGTCCCTACAAGTTCTATTTCGGCCGCATATTCCCCTGATATCGCCTCCTGCAAAGCCACGGATTGTCCCGACTGCACGCTCACGAATTTATCCGTATCCGTCTTATGCGTAAAAAGAAAAGTGGCTTCCGTTCCTACTGCAGGATATTCAACTTCCACCAGAGAGAGGATATCCGTGACCGAGGTAAAAGTCACATCTCCCAAGTGTATACGCCGTGTAGTAGGTTCGAACCTGGCTCCGAGGATGCGGAACCACAAATCCATCGTCTGATGTGCTGTCCACGTTTCGGCATTGGCCGAAGAAAGCAACACGCCGCCATAAGGTTGTGCCCGCACCCGCCCCTTTTTGTTGTCCCATCCTCCGAGCTCCGCAAGAGCTACCTCGTGATCCGGAGTATCCGTAAGCACCACGAAAGCATAAGACACTCCCGCATCAAGGTATACGGGAGGTAGCTCCACTCTCGTTGGTGCCCCCACCCTAATCTCCTCGGGAAGAATCTCTCCTTCCGCAAGAATGCTTCCCGTGGGGATACCGTTTTCAACGGTTCGTATCTGCACTCTTACGGGGCTCGCTCCGGCTGTTTCGAACCACAACTCCACTCCCGCCACACTTCTCGATTGAGGCAACAAAAATGTCTGAGCGAGAGGATCATACGGTATCCGCTTTATAACGGTTGTTACCTTGCGTAACGTTTGTGTGGTAACCGTTCCGGTTCCTACATAGGTGGTAGCGCCTCGAGTTCCTCCGGCACCTGTGACTTCCACCAGAGCGGTTCCTACGGGAATTCCAGGAGGAATTTCAAAGGTCGCAAAAATTTCCCCCGTTTCGTTCGCATTACCGGAAGCTACCTGATATCCCCCGAAGAACGCAGTAAATTCTTCGGAAGGACCGAACCCTTTTCCCTCTAATGCCACGCTTCTCTGTCGCATAATAGTGGCAGTAACCTCTCTGCTTTCCAAAGTCTGCGTTTTCGATGTTCTGGAACTAACTCGGCCCCGCTTGAAAGTCTTGGTAATGGGAGACGCCCACTGCGTATTCGTTATATTCCATCGATCTATGGCGGGATCCACCGAAATAGAGGCAGGCAGAGGATCAAAGGCCTGGTAAGGGTTAACAGGCATTTTCCCCGTTTTGTAGAGTTGTTCCACCAGAGGTTCGTAGTCATAAGGCAATACGTAGCTTTCTTCTCCGAACTGGTCCGTCTCGGCAGCAATGGGCAGCATAAGCTCCCCATCCACCACAGCAGCGGTCTGTTCCATACCGGCATCTCTCATGTCGTCATCCAGGAAAGGATCCACGAAAACGCCTCTCGTGGCGGTAGGTTCGGCGATAATTGCATCCGTTCGCAACCGCTCAATGGCCACCAGATCGAAAAGTCGGGATATTTCCGCCTGCATCGATTCAAGTTCCGACATCGGAACAGCCCTCACCGCGCAAGGAGTGATTTTAGGAGATCCTTCCCAATCCTGATCCACCAAAGCCAACGTAAGGGTTCCTGCGGGTTCTGCGGGATACGCCGGAGCATATCGATGGGATACGCCAGGCACGTGCCGCACCTGTCCTTCCTTGTCGATGACGATAAGGTCTTTCCGCAACAAACGATACTGGTAATCGACAAAAATCTCGGAGTCCGGCACAAGACCGCTCACATTAAAGCCGTAAGAATCCGGAGATATGGGAGCCACGGCAGTTCGATATTGATACGTAATTTGATAGGTGCTTCCGGGAGCCGGTTCATTCCCCGGGAGAGACCAGTCTGCCCTATCCGCCGTAAGCTGAAAGTCCGTGCCCTGCACGTAGGTCGTTGCATCCTGAGTAATCGCCACGATAGATACTACCGAGGTGTCCGGAAGAGGGTCCGCACATCCCGTGTACGATCCGTGCACAATAGACACGGTTTTCGCCTTTCGCACCGATATTTCACGGATAGCCTCCACGGGACCGTGCCGGAGATCCACCCGCATGTTTCCGTCTCCGTCGGGCTGGAAGGAGTGAGGCTCGTCGGTAGTTTCCCCGAACTTTGGGACTTCCTCCACCACCAAGGGCACCGAATAGGGAAGCTTCACTTCATACCCCCGGACATGGGCAAGCCCTTCCGATACGTTGAAACGCTGCGTGCCTTCAGAAACCGAAACCACCGAAGTCAACATACCTCTAACCACGTAATGTCCATGGGAATCCCGGTCGTATCGGGCTAAAGCTTCGATGAATTCATCCATCAGGTTGGAATCTTTGGATTTTTTGTTATTCACTATAAGAATGCGGTTTGTTATGGTGTAAATCGGACAGAAAATCTCCGAGGAAGATATTCCCCCTTCCGTACTCCACTCCGCCCTCGCCGTAAGCCTAGCCGCTCCGGGCTGCATGTAGTTCGGGCAACCTACGGAAGGATCCCGAAGGGTTCCGTCCTCAAGCTCCGTTACGATTTGTTCCCGGATACGT
This sequence comes from uncultured Synergistaceae bacterium, assembly GCA_964545875.1. Classification (GTDB taxonomy): domain Bacteria; phylum Synergistota; class Synergistia; order Synergistales; family Aminiphilaceae; genus DAIPKP01. The sequence continues at coordinate 7,222 of CAZJHH010000021.1, read as the reverse complement.
ATACCGATTTCCAATGTCCCCTCTTCGGGAGCATGCATTTCAGCACTTTCGACGGGCCAAACCATACCCTTGGCGTAAATTCTGCCGCTTCCCAGGGAAACAATTCCCGTATCCGGATCCACATTACATTCACACCCGCTAATGATGTTTCCATCCGCGAAAATAGCATCTCCAAGCCGTCTCAGTTCCAAAGCGATCATGTCCTGAGCCTCGTTGAACTCGGGGGCCTGAATACCTCTACCGGATATGGTGAGTACCCGTTTCCAATTCTTCTCCGCTGAAAAACGATTGTAATAGTCCATCAAATCGATTTGCATCGCTCTTCCTCCTTTACATGGTGCACACGAAGCCCGCCGTATGGCGCTCCGAAGCGCTTCTCACCAACGGCGCTCTATGTTTCAGCAGAAAAAGAATCCCCGGATCCTGTACCTCTGCAGGTAAGAAATAGGTTTGCCCCGGGGACAACCCTTCTTGCACGGTACCTCCAACGAAAACCCCATATTCTCGAATGGTGAATCCCACGCCATCTGAAAAATCGAAAAGGAACTCGAAGTAAAGGTGCCTCGTCGGATTTTCGCAAACCCGGTAACGCCCTTCCGGCAAAATCAGATCCCCATTTTCGTCGGGAAGCACGTAAAGACACCGCCAGAACACTTTCCTCCCGATTTCGTTCACCAAGGCGGTGGCACCTATATCTTCCGGGGGTGGAGCGTCTCCCCAACTCTCCTCCCCGGTTCCCCACGCCAGATATATGCTTTGTTCTTTTATTCCTCGGGCAAGTACCGCTCGCCCCACATCAGTCATGACACTCATTTAGGATCCCTCCGTAGTAAAATGGCCTGCCGCATAACAATACGTTTCATCCATGCAATCCCATGGGACATCGTTCCATCCTCCCATCCACGGTCGCGTTCCGTCGTATCGTTTTGTCGCGCTTGCAAAAAAGGTCGTGCTTCCATGATTCAGGAAAGGGGCGAAGATTTGTATGTGCGAAACAAAACCCGGAAGAACTCCATCGAAACAGAGTACCGTGCCTAACCGCTCGACTCTTTCGTATTCGCGCCTGGCGGAATATTCCAGAATTGGTTCGTAATGAGCCCCGGGAATCCTTTCGCCGGACCAGGCACTTTCGCCAAAAGTTCCCATATCGGGAACCACACGCTTCCGGGGAGCCATACGGGCATCCCCATCCCAGATATCCCATCCCCAAACGGCAAGGGATTTCGGTATATTCCGGAAATAGCATTTCAAAAACCCGAGATCTCCATCCCCGCACCGATATATAGTCTCCGCAAAAAAACTCTTTTCGAGATTCTTTTGACCACATAAAAGTAAGGAATCCCATCTCCCCACATCCCATTTCAGGGAACGTTCGTATGCGGCGGCATCAAAAAACCCCAGGTCTCCGTCATACCGTACCGTGGGGTCCAATCCGCCATGAAAACCGTCTATGGAAAGGGAAAATTCCTTCGTTCTTCCGTGAGACCAATGACAAACGTCCCATCTGCAGATATGATCCGGATCGATCTCCGGGGGAGGCGGCACAACCACGAGATACCGAAGCCAGCTCCGTACCGGCTTGGTGACTTCCACGGCTCGCCATAGCAACTTGTTCGTATCGGGGCCAAGAAACGTGGTGATCTCCCCGGAATCCCCTTCGAAATATCCTTCTATCGCAAACGTGTAGGGATCCGATTGCAGATCCCACCATTCCCGGATCCGTATATCCGTAACGCCCAGATCCGCGAGTATCTGCCGCACCGCCCAAATGGTTCCCTTCTTGCGGTGCCACCGAATGGAGTTTTTCACGAGACGACGTTTCGCTTCCACGGAGAGACTGAGGGGTTCGTAGAAATCCACGTGGAACTGCCAGGCCAGAAGATCGAGCACCGCCTCGGGAAGTTCGTCGATCCGGGATAGTATATAGGCCTCCCGGGTCGCCAGAGAGACACTCTGTAATTCGGGATTCAGCGCAGCAGCCCCGGCCTGTACCTGTCTATCTTCGGCGATGGATGCCGGGAGAATTTCCCCGAGGAGAAGCCCTTTGAGGTTACGCATCTTCCAGCCCTCCATAGAGGAGGGTTATGCTTTCTCCGGGTATGGCAAGTTCGTTTTTTTCGAGTTCCCGGTAGATCGGAGAACGTACCTCCACCCGCCTCGCCCCCGCTTCCATGAGATACCGCACGAGCTGGGAGGGGAGAATATCCCTTCCTATTTTCGTCCTCTCCCAGAGAATCCATTTTTCGAGAGCCGCCTCCACCGAGGCCTGAATGGTTCGTGCGCTGGTGGCATCCTCCCGATCGATCCAGTAGGTTACGTCCAGATCGTATTCCACGGGCATGGGAGAAAGGGCCTGCACGTGATCCGTAAGGGGGCGCACGTCCTCGGCATTGCATTGCTCCAGCACCAGATCAAGAATGTCCTGGGTGGGAAGCTCCCCGTTCCGGAGCAGAGGGTAAATTTCCACCTCCCCGGGATCGATGTCCGGCGGCCCCAGCACCGCCACGTCCACGATATCCTGATGCGCCGCCCGGGCGTAGTAGACGTATGCCCCCCGAGGACCGGCGGCGGCGAAGGATTCCGGAGCCATCTGGATACGCTCCCGGAGATTTTCGTCGTCTTCCACGTCGGAACCTCCCGAGGATGTGGTGACGTTCGTCACCGAGGAAAGCCAGGGGAATACGTCCACCGCCTGGGAGATCTGCCCCGGAAGAAGCCCGTTCCCGCTCGTTCCGGCAAGAGTGCATTCCGCCTCCACCGTTACGGTGGCTTCCCCCGGGGAAACTTCCGCATCCTCCAGGGTGGCGAAGATAATGTCTCCTCCCCCCGGAGTGGCCCTGGTTCCCTTGGGAATGACCACCGCCTGGGGCTGTAATGCGGAAAGGGTGAATTCCAGCGTCGTCGTCGCGGGGCGGGCAGCGAGACGTTGCACTTCGAGCAAGGCCCCGAGGTGATCCAGATGATCTCCCGTGGCATACGCCAGAAGGTTCATCTTCGCCGCATGATCGATGAGGTACCGCTGATGCACGATAACGAAGGCCACAGTTTCAAGAAAGAGCCGCACAGGGTCTCCCGGATAGAGCTTCCGGGTTTCTCCGTACTGGGTTTCGAAAGCTTCTTCATAACCCGCTACGATCTCCCTCTCTATGATTGCCGCGTCCCGTTCCGCAAAGGTGATATCCGGAAGATGCGGAAAAAGATTACTCTTCATGTATCTTCACCCTCACTTTCGGGCGCAGGATGCCGTCCGCGTCCCCCTCGAAATCCACCCGGATCACCCTGCACCGGGGTTCGTACTTGTGGATAGCCTCCACAATATCCGCCGTAAGTGCCGCCATGGCCCTGGGGGTGGGATAGTCCACCACCCGGGCATCCACCCCGAAGAGCCTATCCAGGGGTACGCTGTATTTCGGGGTGGTGAAGATGGTGCGGATGTTCTGGATAATCTCCGTTACCAGATCCGGAGGAGCGAAATGCACCTCTTCAAGCCGAAATGTTACGTCCACTTCCACCCTATTTCGCCCCCTCCTCCACATATTCTTTCAGGGAAAGCGAAACCTTTACCTTGACCACCTCTCCCCGGTTGTTTACCACCTCCGCATTTTCCGTCATACGCTCCAGCACCCACAGGTTGTCCCCCTGGGGAACGCCCCCGAGAATGAAGGATACCGCTTTACCCTCCCGGAGAATCTTCCGGAGCTTTTCCAGATCCTCCTCCGGAGGAACCCCCAGAGCCGCATCCAGGGTTATGCTCATGGAAAGCGACGAGGGCTTGTTCCCCGTGTATTCCAAAAGAGATTTGTGTTGGTGCAGTTCGTGCTCCGTGTAGCGGGCACTGTTGGTGCGCTGTAATCCTTCGAAGGTTCGAACCCGTTCATTGGAGACCTCGAAAACCACCGTTCCGAAAGATCCGATCATTGTTCCATCCTTTCGCCTAAGCCTCCGGCTCGGGCTTTACGGAAGCGCCTCAGCCGGAGCCGGGAGGGCTTTCGGGTTCCGGAAAAACAAAGGGTTCCAGAGGAACCTCCGGAGCGGGATAGATGAAAACCTTGCCTTCCGGTTTCGGCCCCTCCTCCGGAGCCGCCTGGATGTAAATATTCCTGTTTTCCATTCGATAACGGCTGCCGTGGCTGTCCTGCACGTCCACGATGTGCTTTTTTCGATCCACGAAAATCCGGGTACCGTCCTCGAAGGTGATTACCCGGATATCTTTGTTGCCTATGGGGGGCTGGTTTTTCTCGTCCCAGATGGAGCCGAGGATAACCCCCGCTTCCAGTCCGTTGCCGAAACAGAGGCATACCACGTGCTCCCCCTTATCCAGGGGCACCTCGTCCTTGTTTTTGAGGCTGTTCGGTACGAGAACGGGAAACCAGTATGAGACAAGCCCGTCCTTTTCGGGAAAGTACACCCGCGCCCGGTGTTTCTTTTGATCGTAAGCGGAAACGTAGCCGTGCCGAAGTGAAGGGGAGGTTTCCACGTTTTCCCGGGATCCCCGCATGGATGGCATGGACATCACCTCTTTTTCCGGTTTTGCGGAGCGGGGAGGGAGAAGACACTAGCATCCCCGCCACCTCCCTGAAATTTAAAAGAATGAAAAAAGCTCCTCATTTACGAGGAGTCGATACAACGTTTACAAAAGTAGCATTCAGTACTACAATTTTTCCTTACAAAACAGTCTTTTCTTTTTCTCCAACTCCACGGGAAAATAAGATCAAGGAGGTGTTACCATGAGCCGTATCCTTGCAGAAGTTCACGAAACAGCTAAAGATCTGCACGAGGCAGGAATATTTTCTGACGAACAACAGACAAAATTTAACCTCCTCTGTCTGCCCCAAAACTCTCCTTGTTCTATGGCGAAGAAAAAGGATCTGCGCATCTATCCCGCCGTTCTGTACAAGGACGGCGAAGGTTACAGCGTCTATTACCCGGACCTTCCCGGATGCCTCACCTGTGGAGACGATCTGGAAGAAGCCCTTTCCAACGCCCGGGAAGCCCTGGAAGGTTTTCTCTACATTTCGGAGATGGATAACGATCCTGTTCCCTCTCCGACTCCGATAGAAGAGCTTCGCCTTCCCCAGGGACATTTCCCCACCCTTATTTCCGTCTGCATGGATGAATAAATATCGTCCAAAAGAAAAAGCCCCTCTACGTAGAGGAGCTTTGGTCAGCTTTCGTCTATGCGCTTATGCCTTGCGGTATTTCCACATCATCTCGGGGTTGGATTCCACCCGGCTGCGGAACTCTTCCCACACGTTCACATGGTAAGCATTTACTGTGCCGTAGCTGGAGTTTTCGATTTTCCGCACCTCATATCCCATATCCACCGAGAGAGCCGCCATCTTGCGCCCCAGTACCGACCACATACCCCGACTCGTGACAAAGAAGTTTTTTACCCATTCCATGGCGGTACACTGCTTCCAGGTTTTGCCGTTTCCAAGCTCGTCTTGCAGTTTGCCGCATCGCTGAACCGCATTGCTTGCGGTGGCCATGGCAGTGGCTTCCCGGCGATTGCCGATAAGAGCCTTGGTTCGAAGGGCTTCATCCCGCTGATATTCGAGAAGCTTTTTCTGCTGGCGTTCGTATTTCAGTTTCTGGAGAAGGTTAATGGCATAATCCGGATCTTCCAGCATTCTATCCAGAAGATCCTGGGTGGCATACGCGCCGTACTTGCGGATAGAAGGAAGCACTTCCCCCACTACCCATTCCTCGAACCGCTCCGCAGCGGGAAGTTTGGAACGCATAATAAGGCGGTACATGTCCCGCTCGGGAATGATGGTCATATTCGGATTCCCAGAGGAACCGTCACGAATCGTTACGGTATCCACAGCCTTACAGTGATCTGCAATAGCCTTGCGGCTATTCACGTACCCCAGCACCTCGGCCACATCCTTGGCCACGAACCAAGGCTCCTCATCCTTCATCACTACCCGAACATTATTGCTTTCGAATAAGAACGTCTGCATGGATGTTTCTTTCTGTGCCTTTTCCATGTTGTTTACACCTCCCAAACATTTCGGAACTGAACAAGCTCCTTTCCCTTGAATCTTTTGCCGCTCTCTGTCAGGATTGCCTGTCTGTTCAAAAGTTCCGCCTTCAGCTTTTCCCGGTTCGGAATTCTGCCTTTTTTCCGGAAAGCGTTTCGAATATCAAGAAAAAACATGAACATGTTGTATCCGTAGGCCCAACTGGTATTGATCTCTTTCGGAAACTTTCGGACTCCCGAATCCCAGAGAGCAAAGGCTTCGTAGAAAGCCTTGTGAAACATTATCGTTCTGGGAAGGCTATGGTATGGGTGTCCCTTTCCGTATCTCTGTCGTCTTTCTTTGGGCATAAAAAAACTCCTTTCCATGCGCCAACAACACAAGAAAGGAGTGTCCACTTGTCAAAAGCTCCGAAAATGGTATGATAAATCCACAAGCGAACAGCCTTTCGAGGCTGCTTCTGGACCCGGATAACCGTTTATCTTTGGCGAGAGGCACGGTTATTCGGGTTTCTTTCTTTCCGCTAAAAATTCTTCAATGGCTTGCGTTAAAACAGATTGTCCCGTAAGCCCTTCGGCAGCACACTTGATTTTAAAGAGTCTTGCCACCTCTGGAGGAACCCTTACACTTAAAGTTACTCGTTTTTCGATTTTTCCTCACCCCCTTGGAAGCAAGGTTATCATTATCAATTCAAGTAGTCAAGTTGGCAGAAAGAGGTCTACTAAACCTCTTTTGGTTGACAAAGCCCACAATAGCGGGTATTATGTCAATACGATATAGAAGCTAGCTCTTAGGCGAGCAATGCATTTAACAGTTTTACGGGGCCATAGGCCCCTTTTTTTATTCTCTTTTAAGACTTTCGAAAAAGCTTTTACTCATGCCAATTCTCCTATCTACCGCTAACCATAGTCCTTGATCGTAATCTTTTGGAGTACCGTTTTCATGAAGAGCGTGAGCTAAAATCACATTAACCCAATTCTCTTTTGCAAAGGCAACTGCTGGGATAAGATCACTATCAAACAATGATAATTTTATCGACATAACCAGATAAGCACACCTTAGCAATATCCACACCAAGCATAAGATCGACTTTCTTTTGGGTAAAAATAGGTTTCCCCTCTGCATCCACCCCTCGTTTTCTCAACACTCCCAAGCGAACCTCAAAATCATCTATAGATTCTAAGGTAGCTAGATGTAAACTACAAGTGCAACGGGGCTAAGATTTACAAGATTTAATGATA
>CAZJHH010000020.1:0-28194 GCA_964545875.1 uncultured Synergistaceae bacterium | reverse complement strand
CGGGTTCGGGTTTATGGTAATGCAATAAACGGAGAGAATGACGGGGAAATAAGTACCTAGTTTCTCAAATCATCTGCGACATTCTCGGTCATCCTGATGAAGTACTTCGGATGCAAGATTCCCCGCCTCGGAATCCGATGCGGGGAATCTGCGTGTTTTCTTGAAAGAGTTTACGATCATTTTCTTACTGCGGAAGAAAACCTACTTTCCTTCATCTTCCTTGGCATACTGTCTTCCCGAGCCCATGAGCACCGCAAAGCCCTGAACGAGACGCACATTCTCGAAAACGATTTTTATCGCCGAGGTGATGGGTACCGAAAGCAAAGCCCCCGGAATACCCCAGAGCCATCCCCAAAAAAGAAGGGAGAAGAGGATCAGGGCAGGGCTCAGATTGAGCCGGTCCCCTAAGATTCGGGGAGCCAATACATTTCCCATGATCTGTTGGAGAATGAGAAGAGAAAGAGCCGTGGCCAGAACCTGGCTGTAGCTCGGATAAAACTGAATTGCCGCGATAAGAATCGGAGGAATTGATGCCGCCACGGAACCCAGGGTAGGAATGAAATTCAGAAGAAAGGTAAGCACTCCCCAGGTAAGGGCGAACTTGACTCCTATATACTCAAGAATAGCCCAGGCAAGAAATCCGGTAACCGCACTTATAATGCATTGAAGCCCCAGATAGTAGCCGATCTGTATCGTAATGGTCTCCGTGATATGTTGCACCTTCTCGGCATTTTTCCGAGCCAGGGCCTTTCGAAGTTTCGCCTCGAAGTAGGGAGCTTCCACAAGGAGAAACACGAGAAAAACCACCACCAGGAGCATTTTTGAAACGATGGAGAAAAGCGAGCGTGAAAGGGTAACGATCTGAAGAGTTATCTTACTGCCCACGTCAAAGTTATCCGCCAGATTCTTCCACAGAAACTGCACAATTTTCACGGATTCGGAAATCTCTTTCCCCATGATAACGAAACGCCTTTGGAGATCCGGTATTTCCGTGGAAAACGCCACCAGGCTCGTATTGAGATAAATAATGCCTAAAAATAAAATTCCCGAGAGAATCCCCAGCATAATCACCACGATAAGGGACGTGGGCACCCCAAACTTATGGAGAAATCGCACCGGAGGAGCAAGAATGTACGATATCAACAAGGCGATAACGAAGGGAAGAAATACCCCCTGAGCAGACTTGAGAAAGGCTCCAACTACAATAATGGCAATGATTCCCAAAAAAAATATGGCAGCCCGCTCCGAAACGACTCTGCCACCAAAGGAACGAAAGTCGCGACTCCTTGGTTCTTCTCCTTTCCATTCGGCGTTTGCGCTCCGATCCATCTCTTGCATGAAAAACCATCCCTCCTCGCACGCAACTACACATAGCCACACACATCCGCGAACAGCTTTTTCGCATTTTTCCTCTCAATAGGGGGGAAACCCTGAAATCGAAGAAAAATTTCTGCAACTAGGGCCATTCTTCCGGGCTTTCGAAAAACGAAAGGTTCTTCCAAAAAAGAGCATTTCCGCCGCAGGAGCTACCAGGGCCCTTCAGAATCCCTTTTGTATTCATGTAAAATCTATATAAGGGAACCTCCTTTCAAGGATTGCAAAAATAGAGCTTTCCCATTATACTCTCTCTAGCTTCATCAAAATGACTTTAACAAGAGAAGCATTTTAAATACCTACCAAAACCTCTGATGTAAACCTACCCAATAAAGAACTATTTTTCAAGGAGGATTCCCCATGTGGAACGTTGATGACGGTGTACATATTTTACGGAACAAAGGCTTTAAAATAACCGCCCAAAGGATCAGCATTCTTAAACTCCTTCATGGACGTAAAGATCACCCTTCGGCGGAAATGATCTATCAGGAGCTGAAAAAGGACTTCCCCACCATTTCGTACGCCACCATCTACGGCACCGCCCAGGTTCTTGCGGACGCAGGGCTTGTGCAAATACTTTCCATCGACGAGAAAAAAATTCTCATCGATTCGAACCCCACTCCCCACGCTCACTTCCGATGCTCCTGCTGCGGCAGAGTAGAAGATGTCTTTGTTCCCTCGTCGGTATTCCAGACACTCCAACAGGGAACCTGCTCCCAGAATACCATCAGTGCCACCCAGATCTACTTCCACGGTCTTTGCTCCTCCTGCTCCGTCAAAGCTGCGGCGGTGTAAGAATAAAAACCGGAATTTATGAGGAACATCCCTTTCACCCTCTTTTTCTGGCACTACGGCGCTTTCTTCCTGCTTTCCACCTTGCTTCTCGCGACCTCCTTTCTCGCCCTGAACCGCCAAAAACGCCCTTGCTTCTTCTGGATATGCTGGAGCGTTTTTATGTTTGGGGCTTTCTTCTTACTGATGATTCTGGTTCCCTGGTGGGCAGGCATATCTCTGTTGCTTCCTCCGGGGCTTCTCTATGGTATAGTGTATCTCGCTGCACGGGAGGCCCCTTTGGGGAAAAACGCACAGACTCCTCCCGAGGACATCCCTTCCGAAGAGAGGCCTCGATAATCCATGACCCAAACCTTTACAGCCATCCTCATGCTCTACGGCCCCTTTGCCTGGTGCTATCTCCGGAAAGAACCCTACGAATCCTATGGGCTTTTCTTTCGATGGAATCGGGAGATTACTCTGAAGCTGCTCCTGTACTGTGCCGCCAGCCTGCTCCCTCTTACGGTGGTTGCCATGAACTGGCCCGGAGATAATCTCCCTCGAGAAGTAACAACCCTGCAGTTTTTTTCCTACGCCGCTGCAGGACTTACTGCGGCGGTGGTGGAAGAGGTTTTCTTCCGGGGATTTCTCCAGACCCTTCTGCGCCGATGGCTTTCGCCCCTATCCGGAGTAATTCTGAGTGCTGCCATCTTTGCGGGCTCTCATATGTTTTTCCGCACATCTCCCATCTTTCTGGCCACCTTTTTCCCGGGGCTCTTCATGGCCCAGCTTCGAGAGGAATTCCAAACCATAACACCCTCCATAGCATACCATTTTATCGGCAACCTATGGGCCATTTGGTTTTTCCCAGGAGTATGAAAAAAACCCCCGAAGAACTCTTCGGGGGTTTTTTATAGGTTCTTTCCGCAAGAGCGAAACTATTCCACCGTAACGCTCTTGGCGAGATTTCGAGGCTGGTCGATGGCGCATCCCCGCTCGAGAGCCACGTAGTAGGCGAAAAGCTGCAGGGGAAGTACCGTGAGAAAGGGCGTAAGTTCGCTATGGGTCCAGGGCACGTGAAAGACGTGGCTGGCATGCTTTTTCAGCAGCTCGTCTCCCTCGGTTCCCACCGCAAGAATAGGAGCTTTCCGTGCTCGGGCCTCCTCGATATTAGAGAGGGTTTTTTCGTAGAGATCGTCCCGGGGAATCACCGTCATGACCGGCACGTTTTCATCGAGAAGCGCTATGGGACCGTGCTTCATCTCTCCTGCGGCGTAAGCCTCTGCATGGATGTAGGAAATTTCCTTGAGTTTCAGCGCCCCCTCCAGGGCTACGGGATAGGATATCCCCCGGCCCAGATAGAGAAAGTCCGCGTATCCGCTATATTCCTTGGCGATTTCCGCTACTTCTTCCCCCCGGGCAAGTACCTTTTCCACCCGATAAGGGAGTTGAATGAATTCCTCCACCAGAGAACGCTCTTCATGTTCCGGAAGGGTTCCACGGCAGGCTCCCAGATAGAGGGCCAGCAGATAGAGCACCCCAAGCTGCCCCATGAAGGTTTTGGTAGCGGCCACGCCGATCTCCGGCCCCGCCTTGAGAAGGAGTATGCTGTGCACTTCCCGGGAAAGCGTAGCGCCTCGAACGTTGGTGATTCCCAAACAGTGGGCCCCGTTTTCCCGGGCTTTTCGCTGAGCCGCCAGGGTATCTGCGGTTTCGCCGGACTGGGAGACGAAAACTGCCAGGGTTCTCCGATCCGGCTGAATCGATCGGTAACGATATTCCGAAGCTACCTCCACCAACACCCGGAGATCAGTCCATTTCTCGAAGTTCCGGGCTGCCGCAAGGGCCGCATAGTACGAGGTGCCGCACGCCACGATGTGAATCTGATTCCAACTCTCCACGAGATCCATATCCCACTGGAGTTCGGGGTCCAGAAAGACCCGTCCCTCCTGAAGGCGATCTTTCAGGGTGGCTCGCAGCACTCCTCCCTGCTCGTAAATTTCCTTGAGCATGAAGTGAGGATATCCGTCCTTCTCTACCATGGAGACATCCCATTCGATGGAGTGCATCTTCCGGGTTATCTCCTTTCCGGTACTGTCGTAAAGGGAAATTCCGTCCCGGCGTATGCAGGCCATATCCCCGTCTTCCATGTAGAAAACCTTCCGGGTATAGGTAAGGAGGGCGGGCACGTCGGAAGCACAGAAGGCTTCACCTTCTCCCAGTCCCAGCACGAGAGGGGAGCCCCGGCGCACCGCATAGAGAGCCTCGGGATTCCGGGCATCCAACACCACCAAGGCATATGAGCCAATCAAGCTCTGCTGCAGCACTACAAGGGCCTCCTGAAGGGCATGTCCTTCCTGAAGGAGTTGGGAAAGGAGCTTTGCCACCACCTCGCTATCCGTTTCGGTGGCAAAGAGAACTCCCCGGGCCTGAAGCTTTTCCCGAAGATCCACGTAATTTTCGATAATTCCGTTATGTACCAGGGTAATGCGGTCTTCTCCATCCGTATGAGGATGGGCATTCGCCTGAGTAACCCCGCCGTGGGTGGCCCAGCGGGTGTGACCTATTCCCTGGTGTCCTTCGATCTGTTCTTCCTTCACTCGGGAGGCGAGCTCCGCCACCTTGCCCACCTCTTTGACCACCCGCACCGCATTTCCCTGACGCACCGCTATTCCCGCGGAATCATATCCGCGATACTCCAGCCTCTGTAATCCCTGGAGAATAACGTCCACAGCACAACGATAACCAATGTACCCGACAATGCCGCACATAGGCCTGTATATCCCCTTTCACCGTTTCCACGAAAGAAGGGCAAAGGATTTGTCCTTCCGGTTACCCGGAAGTTTTGCCTTTACCTTGCCAGGGTTTCTTTCGAACCCTCAGGAGCATCCGCCGATTTTTCGATACTCTCCTGTCCTCGTCATCCTCCTCGCCGGGAGGATCAGGCGCTTAGCTTTCGGACGCATTTTCAGAATGTCTTTCTTCTCCCTTCGCATCTCTCCCCTCTTCGAGAGCGATTCTGCGAATCATCTCCCGCATTTCAGGATCCTTGGACGCCAGCCGTACCGTTGCTTCGAGCCAGCTCTCCTTGGTACCGCAATCCAGGCGCTCTCCCCGGTAAACCACTCCCCAGAGAGGCTCCTTTTCCATAAGGCCCCGGAGGGCATCCGTAAGCTGATACTCCCCCCCCGCTCCGGGAGAGAGGGCGTGAAGCTCGTCGAAAATTCCCGGAGAAAGCACATACCGTCCCATGATGGCAAGGTTCGAAGGCGCCTCGGCGGGGTCGGGTTTTTCCACGAGATCCGTAATCTTCCAGATTCCTTCCCCGAGGATTTCCCCCTTTACGATGCCGTAACGGGAAGCATGTTCCCGGGGCACTTCCTCCAGAGCCACCACGGAACCTCCGAAACGAGCCTGAACATCCATAAGCTGCCGGAGCACCGGAGGATTCCCCAGCATAACGTCATCCGGGAGAATGACGCCAAAGGGAGCGTTGCGGCAGATGGCCTCTCCGCAAAGCACCGCATGTCCTAATCCCAGAGGTTCGTTTTGGCGAACGTAGGCGAACCGGGCCATCTGCGAGATGGTGCGCACCATTTCGCAAAGATCCTGCTTGCCTCGGTTTTCAAGGAGTTCTTCGAGTTCCGGTGAACGGTCGAAATAATCCTCGATGGATCGTTTGCCCCGACCGGTAACAAAAACCACGTCGGTACATCCAGACTGAACCGCTTCCTCCACTCCGTAATGAATGATCGGCCGGTCCAGGAGAGGCATCATCTCCTTGGGGATCTCCTTGGTAGCAGGAAGAAAGCGGGTTCCAAGCCCCGCTACAGGGAACAGACATGTGGTGAGTGTACGCAAAAAAACGCCTCCTTTTGTGCTTCCGTACATCCTCTCCGGAACTTTGGATATCCCGGAGCTTCCGTTTCTCGTCTCTATTTTTTACCTCCCCCCGAAAGGAGTATACAGGCTTTGAGATCCTCCACCGCTTCAGAGATGGCATCCGGATCTTTACTCTCCACGAGAATCCGGATAAGCGGTTCTGTTCCCGAAGGCCGGATAAAAACCCTTCCGTGAGGGGCAAGCTTTTTTTCGTAATGCCGTCTTTTTTCTTCCAGCTCCGGAGAGTGGAGAGCCTCCTCCTTATTTGACACCCGAATATTTTCGAGATGCTGGGGATAGGATCCGAAACGATCCACCAGAGTATCCAGGTTTTCTCCAAGCTCCGCACAGGCCCGAAGAAAAAGGAAGCCTCCTCGGGGGCCGTCTCCGGAAACAAAGTGAGGAAAGGCGATAAGGTGTCCCGACTGCTCTCCTCCCAGAGAAGCTCCGATTTCCTTCATCTTTTCCAGTACATACCGGTCTCCCACGGGACAGCGGTAAAAGGGAATTCCCGCCTCCTTCAGATGTTCCTCCAGGGCGAGGTTGCTCATCACCGTAGCCACTACCCCCGCTCCGGAGGGGTTGTTTTTTTTCATCCAGCGTCCAAGGATCCACAGCATAATGTCTCCGTTGATCTGGCGCCCCAGGGAATCCACGAGAAGCACACGATCCGCATCTCCATCGAAGGCCATTCCGCAGGAGCCTCCCCGGCTTCGAACTTCCTGGGCAAGAGGGGTCATATCCATGACTCCCGCCTTCTCATTAATGTTCGTTCCCAAAGGATCTCCACCGATGCAAAGGATGTCCTTCCGTCCGGTCACTGCAAGACATTCCTTCAAGAGAGAGCTTGCCGCTCCATGGGCACAATCCACCACCAAGGGCTTTTCGAGGGAGGGCAATTCTCTCAGACAGGCCTTAAAAGCTTCAAAGTACGAGCCATTGCGCATGTCCAGGGCTTTTCGAGTGCCTATTTTCTCTCGATATTCCAAAAGAGAGGCATCTCCAAGAATCTCTTCTTCCACCCTTAACTCATCCGCATCACTCAGTTTCTCGCCGGTTCGGGAAAAAAGCTTGATTCCGTTATATTCCCAAGAATTATGGGAAGCGCTCACCATGATTCCTCCGGAAGCCTCCAGAGAACGGATGGTGTGGCTCACTCCGGGGCTGGGAATAACCCCCAGGGAAATCACTCCGGCTCCGGCGGACATGGCTCCGGCGGCACAGGCGGAAGCTATCATATCGCTGGAACGCCTCGTATCGTTTCCTATACAGAGGGTAAGCTTTTCAGCGGAAGGATCTTTTTTGCGAAGAAAGGCCACATATCCCTGGGCAAGCCTCAGGGCCAGTTCCGGAGTCATATTCCCCCGGTTTGCCTCATCCCGGACACCGTCGGTTCCGAAAAGTTTTCTCCTCTTTTCGGACATGGAGATTTCTTTCATTATGCACATTCATCCCTTCGTATTAAGAGGCACGGCACTCCTTCGAGGCTTTCGTCAATCGCCAATTTTTGCGTATACCGTGGCATTTTCCGGAACCGTACCCAGTACCACCACGCCTTCGGCTCCCGGAGTTACCCGGATGGGCACGCTGATCTTACGGGAAACCAGGTTCGTCACGTCCACAAAGGCTTCGAGGGTTTCCGAAGTAACCAGATCCAGAGCCCCTTGGGGCCCCTCGAGATAGACCGTAACATGAGGCGGCAAAACTTCCCAGGAGGGATAAACACTCTTTCCCCGCACCTTGAGAGGTACGTTTCGCAAGGTTTTTTCTTTCATCTCAGGGGCAATCTCAAGGGACACCTCTACCTCTCGGGGATCCACGCCGATTTTTTCCCCCGGAGGAAGAAGAACCCGGAGTTTGTAGGAACCATCTCGGATCATCCCAGAAACATCCAGAGGTTCCGTATCCAGCGAAAGGATTCCTTCCAGGGAACCCATGGGCCCCGAAAGAAGCACTTTTTCGGGAGAAATCCGAACCTCTCCTATCCGGTAATCCCCGGAAACCTCTCCAACCAGTACCGGCGAAACGGGAAGCAGCTTTTTTTCCACCTTTCGGGAGAGGGAAAAGAGCACTTTTACCTCCCCAGGAGTTATCTGGACAAGCTCCGGTGTTCGGATGAAGTCTCCCCGAGGCTTGAGAGGCACCGGATAAAGAGTGTCGTTCTCCCGCATTTCCAGATCCCGGGGACGCACTTCCGCCACCACCTCAGAGAGGATCTCAAAGACTTCTTTCGGGGCGGTGACGGTAACTTCCCGGGGCTCCACTTCTTCCCGAACCAGTGAAACTCCTTCGGAAAAGTCTCCCAACACCCGGACCTGAGGGGTAAAAACCCGGGTCTCCATGGCTACCAGTCGAAGCGAAACCTCCGAAGGGCTGATCTCGCGAAGCTCGAACGTAGGGGGCAGTTCCGCCCGAACCGGCAGCGTATAAACTCCAGGATGAAGGCCCTGAAGGTTCACGAAGGCATGCACATTCTTGGGAGCAAGCCGGCTCAACTGGGAGGCGGAC
The DNA here is from genome assembly GCA_964545875.1 of uncultured Synergistaceae bacterium. Classification (GTDB taxonomy): domain Bacteria; phylum Synergistota; class Synergistia; order Synergistales; family Aminiphilaceae; genus DAIPKP01. Next base: position 19,659 of record CAZJHH010000020.1, on the reverse strand, counting down.
CCCGCGATGCGAACCTCCACGCTCTCGGGAGCCCCGAGAATCACGAGATCCCGAGGAAGATTATGCAGCTCCAGAGAGACCGCAAGATCCCTGGAAATACCGCGATCCTTGCTGCTGGAGACAAAAAACCAGAGAAGTACGGAAATTCCCAGGGAGATGAAAAACAAGAAGGGACGTGAACGAAAATAGTTGGAATCAAGCTTTTTCATCTTCTTTTTCCTCCCCCTCGGTTCCCGGCCAGAGCATGCGGAACTCTTCCCGCAGCCGATCGGTAAGAGATTTTTCGTCCTCGCTCTGGAAGTAGTGAAGCAACAGTTTTTTCACCTGTCCATCGTTGAGATCCCGAGATATATATCCGTTTACGGCCATGGAAATTTCCCGGGTCTCCTCGGACACCACCAGGCATATGGCATCGGACTCCTCGCTTATTCCGAGAGCCGCCCTATGCCGGGTTCCGAGCCACCGGGAAAGTTCGATGTTTTCCGTAAGAGGAAGATAGCAGGCCGCTGCAAGAATGCGCTCCCGATCCAGGATGACCGCCCCGTCGTGCAGAGGATTTCCCTTCCAGAAAAGAGATACCAGCAATTCCTGGGACACCTCGGCATACACGGGAACTCCCGAACGGAGGGCGTTCTTCAGACCCGTCTGGCGCTGGAAGACGAAAAGTCCCCCGATGCCCCGGGAACGAAGGTCCATAAGAGCCCGGGAAACCCGGTCGGCGAAAAGTTCCGCCCTCTCTACTCCCCGCTCGCGCTTGAGAGTTTTCTCCCTTCCCATGCTCTCCATGAGGCGCCGAAGTTCGGGCTGAAAAATGATGGGTATGGAAAAGATGGAGATGGTCACCATCTTCGCCAAAAGCCAGGAGAGTGTGGCAAGCTGAAAAATGCGAGACAGCATCACCACTGCCCCGAGAGCCAGGAGCCATTTGAGAAGCCCCATAACCCGGGTATCCACAAAGAGAAGAAAAAGCTTGTACAGGATAATGGTTACCACCAGAATATCGATGGTGTCCTGCCAGCCTAGGGAAAAAGAAAAGAGAGTGATAACGGCACCTCCGCCCAAACTGAATTTTTACCGCTCTTCCCGAACGCACTTCTCCACATAGGCCGACGTAACGCCCTGAAGCATGGCGCCGTAATCCGGGCGAAAAGAAATCACGTCTCCCATTTTCAGAGAACCCGCATCCTCTACATCGAGAATCATGTGATCACTGGAAGCCCCAAGAATAGTCATCCGGGGATCCGCAGGAGTAAGCCCTTCAAGGCGTACATCCTGACGTCCCATGGCCACGATGGCCCGAAGCCGAAGGCCCCTATCCTCGAATTGGGGTATGTTCCCGAAAGCATCCGCTCCCCGTTCTCCCAGGGGGACACTGGGTTTTCTGCGAAGTTCCACGATTTCCGCCTGAAACTCCATGGTATCCTGCCGAAGCCAGGGAAAAGAACGCATGTTGGTTACATCCGTTCCCAGGAGAACCGCCTCGCCCACCCGAAGGTGATTGATCCGGGAGGGAAGCCCTTCCTTTTCGAGAAGCGAAAGGGCCGATGAGTTGCCTCCGGAGAAATACGTAAGAGGCTGTCCCAGGCGCCCCTCAAGAAGGCGTCCCACCGAAATGAGATGTTTTTCATTCTCCTCCGTGGGAAGGACTCCGCCGTAACACCCCCAGTTTGCCGCGACCCCCACACAGCGAACCCGGGAACAGGCACTGAATGCCTCTGCCAGAGAATCCACTTCGTCGGGCCAGATACCTTCACGAAGATCCCCGATATCCACCATGAGCATCACTTCAAAGGGGTGACGCCTCTCCGCACAGGCATCATGAAGAAGATGCACGGTTTCCGCCATGGATACCACTGCTCCATCCGCATACTGCACGAGCCGTGACACTTCCGAAGCCATGGGGATGCGGAGAAGCCACAGAGGCACGCCCAGATTCTGCTTTCTCAGGGCTTCGATATTCTTCATACGGCTGTCCATAAGGGCTCGGCAGCCATTTTGCACCATAATTTCGGCTATCCTGGGATGAGCACAAACACCCTTCGTAACCCCCCAAAGAGTTATCCCATCCCGAGCACATCGAGAGGCCACATGCCGCACATTTTCCGCAAGAGCTTCCGCATGAAATACAAGACGAGGATACACGTCACTCCACCTTTCTCGTTTTTTCTCCGGAAAGAAAACCACTTCGGTACCAACGAAAGGCACCGTATGGCACAGCAACCCCGAAGGCCGGAAACAATTTCGGAGAAATACCTGGACTTCTCCTTCCGGCTACCCGGGAGGCAAACGCTCCCGTCTTTATCGAAAAACATTTCCCCGCCCTTTTAACCACGGCTTTTTCGAAGAAGAGCCATGTTCGCCGCATCTCCCGGAGGGGTTTTAGGAGTTTCCAAAATGCAGGGAACATCTTCCCACAAAGGATCGTTCAGAATGTGCCCGAAAATCCCGAGCCCCATCTCCCCCTCTCCCAAGTGGGCGTGGCGATCCTTACCGCTTCCGAGAGGTTCCTTACTGTCGTTGCAGTGCCAGCACCAGACCCGCTCGACCCCGATTTTTTTATCCAAGGAACGCACAAAGGAGGAATATCCCCGGAAGGAGGTTATGTCGTACCCCGCCGCGAAAAGGTGGCATGTATCAAGACAGAGCCCCACCCGGGAATGCCATTGAAGCTCTTCCAATATATCAGAAAAATGTTCCAGTTTATACCCGAGAACGCTCCCCTGACCGGGCATGGTTTCCAGAAGAATCCGCACTCCGGTACCCCGGGTTTCCTCAAGTCCTTCCTCCAGGCCTTCCACGATTCTCTCCAACCCCCGGGCTTCTCCGCTCTCCCGATGGCTCCCCGGATGAAGCACAAGATCCTGAATTCCTAAGGCATCACACCGGAAAAGTTCATCTTTTAACGCCTCCCGACTTCGACGGCGCAGGTCTTCTTCGGGAGCGGCGAGGTTGATGAGGTAGGCTGCGTGGGCCACCACTTTTCGGATGGAGCTTTTTCCCCAGGCCTCGATAAAACGCATCTCTTTTCCCATCCCAAGGGGAGCAGCTCTCCATTGAAGCTGGTTTTTCGTGAATATTTGAATAGCCTCACAATCAAGGGCCTCTCCTCTTTCGAAAGCCCTGTGGAGCCCCCCTGCAACGGAAACATGAACACCGATCAACGACATGTATGGGGCTCTCCTTTTCTTTATATTTCTAGTGTTTCGTTAATGAAGCTTCACCTTGCCTCCATAGACTACTCCCCGAGAGCCATCCACGGTGACCAGAGCCCCGTCTTCCAGCTCTTTCATGGCTCCCCGGGCACTTACGATACAGGGAATTCCAAGATTCAGCGCCACGATGGCTGCGTGGCTGGTGAGTCCTCCCTCTTCCGCGATAATCGCTCCGGCCTTTCTCATGGCGGGAACAAAGCTCTTATCCGTCTCCCGAACCACAAGGATATCCCCATCCCGGATCTTTCCCTCCGCATCTTGAGACACGAGGGCCTTGCATACCCGACCGGTGGCCTCCTTGCGGCTGAGTGAAAGTCCCTTCACGAGGATGCTTCCCACGGTGTGCACCTGCACCATATTCGTGGTTCCCGGAATGCCTACGGGAAGCCCTGCCGTGGAAACCACCAGATCTCCCTCCTCCAGGGCCTCCTCCTCCAGGGCCGACATGATAGCGGCATTCAAGGCCTGTTCAATGGATGGTGCCTCTCGGCTGAGGAGAGGATGAAGTCCCCACACCAGGGAGAGCTGCCGCCAGGTGCGGAGGCTGGGAGTGGCGGCAATGATGGGACATTCGGGACGGTATTTGCTTACCATGGAACTGGTGCTACCGCTCTTGGTAAGCGAAAGTATCGCCTTGGCGTGAAGCTCCCGAGCGATTTGGGTGGCCGCATGGCTTACAGAGTCGGGCACCGTGGTAGCATAAACCGGAAGAGAAGTCTGCCGCCCCCACCGCACATGCTCCTGCTCCACCCGAAGAACGATTTTCTTCATGGTCCGTACGGACTCCAAAGGATACTTTCCCTTGGCGGTTTCTCCGGAGAGCATCACCGCATCTGCCCCGTCAAGCACCGCGTTGGCCACATCATTCGCCTCCGCCCGGGTGGGCCGGGGATTTCGGATCATGGAATCCAGCATCTGGGTGGCCACGATGACGGGTTTCCCCTGAGCGCGACAAACGTCGATAATACGCTTCTGCTGCAGCGGCACATCTTCGGTGGGGATCTCCACGCCCAAATCTCCCCGGGCTACCATCATGCCGTCCACTACTTCGGCGATCTCTTCCAGGGCCTCCACGGCCTGCTTGGTTTCGATCTTGGCGATGATTTTCATGGTGTTCTGGCCTCCGAGCTCTTCCATAACCCGGAGAACCTCCAGCACATCATCCCGGCTTCGCACGAAGGAAACCGCTATGTACTCCATCTCGTGCTCCAGCCCCCAGCGGATGTCCTCCCGGTCCTTCTCGGTAAGGGTGGGCACCGAGAGAGATGCGTCGGGAACGTTGATTCCCTTGCGCTCTCCCAACTCTCCTCCCACGAGAACCTTGCAGAGAATATCTTCTCCCCGGATTTCCTCCACCAAAAGCTGCAACGTGCCGTCGTCGATAAAGATATCCATTCCCGGAGCCACTTCCCGGGGAAGTTCGTCATAACTAATGGAGACTTCCCGGCAGGATCCTTCCAGAGGCCGGGTGGTAAGACAAAAGGTCTGTCCGTTTTCGAGGAGCACCGGCTCATGATTTTTCAGAAGACCCGTACGGATTTCGGGGCCCTTGGTATCCAGAAGAGCCGCCAGAGGGCGTTTCCGCTCCTTCTCCACTTGCCGGACAAGCTCGAGGTTCTTTGCGTGCCCCTCGTACTCTCCGTGACTGAAATTGAACCGGGCCACATCCATGCCCTCTTCCGCCATGGCGAGAAGGGTTTCCAGGGAGCTGCAGGCGGGGCCGAGGGTACACACTATTTTTGCTTTTCGCATGAATCTTCTCCTCCGCTCTCTATAACTCCGTGTTTCGTATATATTCTCGCCCGGCCCCGGATTTTTACCGCCGAGGAGTGCTCGGTGAATTGAGACATCCACACCTCTCCCGCATCCAGTTTTTCCGTATGGGCAAAGCGAGTCTCCTGTCCCCGGGTAAGGCCGATAACGGTAACCCCGTCCTCCAGGGCAAGCACCGCAAAGAAATCGCTGAGCACCCATGCGGGATTCTGCTGATATTTCTTTTCGTGAAACTCCCTGTCCCCCGTAGAGAAACTTCCTTTCCCTCCATCTTTATACGTCACAATATCCCTCCTCGTCTCGCATAATCTAAGCTACCTCCACCGAGGCGGATTGGCCGAGGTGGGTTTCACAAAGGGAAAGAAGAACCTGGAGATCTGCCCGAAGGCGCAGATCCTGAAGCCGCACAAGTACCTGCCGATCCCCCTCCTTCAACTCGAAAAGAACCGGGCTCTCTCCCCGATACGCCTTGAGCTCTCGCAAAAAGGTAAGAAGATTCTTCCGGGAAAGGCCGTCTCCGGAGATGGCAATCTTTACCAGAGGAGGCATCCGCTCCTCCGCACTCTCGAGGGAGAGTATCTGATCCGCCAGGATAACCCGGTCCATTCGCTCCTGCACCTTTCCCTCCACCACGAGCAGTGCCCCATTTGCCACTGCGGATTTACACTCCTCCCAAGTACGGGGGAAACAGACTACCTCCACCTTGCCCGTTTCATCCTCCAGGTCGAAGATGCCCATGGGGTCACCCTTCTTGGTGTATTTTTCCTTGCGCCCCGAAACCATGCCTGCGAGAACAATCCGGGTCTCCTCGCCACCCTTCCAGAAGGCAAGATCCTCCACCGCACAGTAGCCATATTTATGAATTCTTGAAGAAGCCTCCTCCACTGGATGCCCGGAAAGATAAATCCCCAGAGTATCCTTTTCCATGGCAAGGATCTCGCATTTTTCCGGCTCCGGAAGGTCTGGAAGCTCCGGCCCTTCTTCCTTGGCCGTATCTTCCTCGAAAAGCCCGAGTTGCTGGGTATCTTCGGAATAGCGCCCCGCCAAATCCAGCCACCGGGGAAGCACTTCCAGGAGCTGGCTGCGATGGGCTCCCAAGCCGTCAAAGGCTCCTGCCCTGAGAAGATTTTCCACCACTCCCTTATTGATTACCCGAAGATCCACCCGAAGCAGAAAATCCCAGAACGAGAGAAATGGACCGCTCTTTCGCGCTTCGAGAATGGCCTCTACCGCGGCATTTCCAGCCTTGGCTACCGCACTGAGGCCAAAGCGGACATCCCCGGAGGCCACTGAAAATTCCCGGCCCGATTCGTTGATATGGGGAGGAAGCACCTGAACGCCTGATTTGCGCACCGCATAGACGTACCGCCCCAGCACGTCCATTTTACTTCCGATCTGGCTGGTCAGGAAGGCCGCGAGGAATTCCGCCCGATAATGAGCCTTGAGATAGGCGGTTTGATAGCTGATAAGGGCGTATGCGGCGCTATGAGATTTGTTGAAGCCGTACCCTGCGAACTTTTCGATGATATCGAATATTTCCTCCGCCCGGGTGGCATCCACCTCGTTGGCTACGCAGCCCTGAACGAATTTTTCTCGCTGCTCCGCCATGACCTCCACTTTTTTCTTTCCCATGGCCCGGCGAAGAAGGTCCGCCTCTCCCAGGGAATACCCCGCCAGGGCCGAGGCAATCTGCATAACCTGCTCCTGGTAGAGAATCACTCCGTAGGTTTCCGCGAGATATTCTGCAATCCGGGGATGCAGACATGCGACTTCCTGCCGGTGGTGCTTGCATTCCACGTACTGGTCCACCATACCGCTTTCCAAAGGCCCCGGCCGATAGAGGGCCAGCACCGCCACCACATCTTCGAAGGTATCCGGCCGCATTCTCTTGAGAAGCCGGCGCATGCCCTCGGATTCCAGCTGAAAGACTCCCAGAGTATCCCCTTCCTGAAGCAGCCGGAAGGTCTCCTGATCATTCATGGGGATTTTGTTGAGATCCGGAACCTCCCGGCCTCCTCCCCCGATGTTGTTCAGGGTATCTTCAATGAGCGAGAGGGTACGGAGCCCCAGAAAGTCCATCTTCACGAGCCCCAGTTTTTCCACGGGCTCCATGGCAAACTGGGTAACCACCTGGTTATCCGCGATGCGCCGCACCGGCACAATATCCGTAATGGGGCAGGGGGCGATGACCACCCCCGCCGCATGCTGGGAGCAATGCCGGGCGAGTCCCTCGATATGGCAGGCTGTGTCGATCACCTGTCGGGCCCGCTGATCCCGAGTGTAGATCTGTTTGAGATCCGGGGCCAATTCGAGAGCCTCCCGAAGATTTTTCACCTTATCCGGCACAAGCTTGGCAAGCACGTCCGCCTCCGCCACGGAGACCTCCAGAGCCCGGGCTACATCCCGCACCGCCCCCTTGCTCATCATGCGCCCGAAGGTAATGATCTGCGAAACGTTCTCCCGGCCGTATTTCTCTACCACGTAATCGATTACCTCGTCCCGGCGCTTGTCCGATATATCCGTATCGATATCGGGCATGCTGATCCGTTCGGGATTCAGAAAACGCTCGAAGAGAAGCTTGTGGTATATGGGATCGAGCTCCGTAATCCGAAGAGCCCAGGCAACCAGAGAGCCTGCGGCGGAGCCGCGGCCGGGGCCCACGGGGATGCCCCGTTCCTTGGCGGCCTTGATGAAGTCCGACACGATAAGAAAATAACCGGGAAATCCCATCTGCGTTATGATTCGTATCTCGTATTCCAAACGCTCCCGATACTCCGAAGGAACCTCCTCGCTCCCCAGCCTCCAGCGAAGTCCCTCCCAGGAAAGGCGCTCCAGATAGGACTCCAGAGTCTCCCCCGGGGGAAGGTCGAAATCCGGAAGGAGATACTTGCCAAAGGTAAATTCCACGTCACAGCGCTCCGCGATTTCCAGGGTGTTCGTAAGGGCGTCGGGAAGCTCGGTTCCGAAGAGGCGCCACATCTCCTCGGGAGACCGGAGGTAAAAATCCTGCGCTCCGAAGCTGAACCGGTTGGGATCGTTCACGGTCTTCTGGGTCTGCACGCAGAGAAGCACCTCGTGCCAGAGCGCGTCCTCCTTGCGGAGGTAGTGGGCGTCGTTTGTAGCCACGAGAGGAAGGCCGGTCTCCCGGGCAATGCGGATAATGCCCTTGTTCGCCCGGGCCTGCTCGGGAAGGGAGTTATGCATTACCTCAAGATAAAAATTGTCTTTTCCTAAAATTTCCTCGTAAAAAAGGGCCTTTCGAGCGGCTTCCTCTTCCTCCCCCTGAAGAACCAGGGAGGCCACCTCTCCCGCCAGACAGGCGGAAGAACCGATGAGCCCCTCTCCGTAGGTGCCCAGAAGATCGTAATCGATCCGGGGTTTGTAGAAAAAGCCGTCGGTATTGGCCTTGGAGACGAGTTTCACCAGATTTTTATAGCCCTGGTTGTTTTTCGCCAAAAGGAGGAGGTGGTAATTCTGTCCCCGCTTGTCCCGAAGTTGATGCCCCCGGGGTTCCAGGTAGACTTCACAGCCGAGAAGGGGCTTCACTCCCTGGGCCTTGCACTTTTCGTAAAAATCCACCGCCCCGTACATGGCCCCGTGATCCGTAAGGGCCACCGCAGGGGATCCCCACTCCGCCACCTGCCGGGCGAGATCCGAACAGCGGATGGCGCCGTCGAGAAGACTATATTCGCTGTGAACGTGAAGATGCACAAAATCCTGGCTCATGATACGTCCTTTCTCTTCGCATGCTCGGTAAGGCTCTTCGTTTGTTTTTCCCAAACCTCACAAATCGGGAAACTTCGAGGAAGGGGTTGCGGAAGCTTTTCCGTAAAGAAACCTCCAAAGAAACTCATTCCTCGTGCTCCCGAAGATCTCCCTCCATCTCTTCGAGCATAACGTGCTCCGCCCCTTCGCGCTTTTCCAAAAGGATTTCCCCCCCCACGCAGGATAAAAGGGCTCCTACAAAACTCTCTTCTTCCCCGGAAGTTTTTTCGGGATTTTTGGATCTTTCCGGTCCCTTTCTATCCCGGGGCAGTTCGTCGAAAAAGGGGATCTCTTCGAAGAGAGATTCCGAAGTTTCTTCGGTCTTTCGAAAATCCCCGGAAGAGGATAGAGCATTCTCCTCCCCGGAATTCTTCCCGGAGAGAGAGCACGATTTCTCTGTATCTCCCCGGAGAAAAATTATTGGAAGTTCACCGTAGAACTCCCGAAAGAACGGGGCCAGAATCTCCCTCCCCTCGGGAGAGGAGGCGAGAAAAAAGCGATGCCCCTCCTTCTGGGAGGAAAAATCGAGATGAATTTCATTTTCCCCGAAAAGGGGAACCAGCTCCGCCAGGGCCGCACAAAGCCAGGGAGCTTGGACATAAAGACGGCACAGTAGCTTTTCCCAAGGAGAATCCCCGGAAAAGGAGATTTTCGGAGAAGAAGCTTTCGGTATCGCTTTAGAGGCAATGTTTCCGTTTCCTGCCGGAATATCCGGCTTTCGTAAATTTTCGGATGTCTTTCGGGAGAAATCCTCCGGAAGAGATTCCGGAGATGTGCGGGGTTTTTCATCGGAAACGTTTGAGCAACCTTTCGCCTCTTCCCGGAAAACACGCTCTCCCCCCTCGGGGGATGGTTTTTCTCTCCTTCCGGAGGGGGCACTTTGCAAGAACGTCCTTTCGGATTCGGAAGGTTCTTCCTCCGGCGGGATTTCTCCGAGTTTTCCCCAGAGGAGGGCCCCCAGAAGTTCTCCATCAATGCCCGTACGGAGCCGGGGAAGCCAACGGCTCAGGAAATCCATGCCTCTCCAAAGTCGCTCTTCTTGCCACAAAGGAGCCTCAAGAAGGAGATATTCCTTCTCTTTTTCCGAAAGATCCAGAGATGCAATTACCCCGTCCCCCCATTTGCCCACAGTCCAGAGATCGGAAAAAAGCCGGAACATGCCCTCGTAAAGGCGTACCACCGCCCCTCCCCGCCCCAGGAGCTCATGGAATTTCGCATAGGCTTCGCCGGGAGACTCCCTCAAAAGGGCCACCAGGCCCTCTATTTCCTTTCGTCCGCTCCCTCCGAGGAGGCGCTGTACTCCCTGGAGAGTAGGGGCTCCCTCTTCCAGAATCAGGGCCTGTTCCAAAAGAGACAGGGCATCGCGCAAAGCTCCGTCCCCGGAACGGGCAATCTCCCAGAGAGCCTCCGCCGTGGGGGAGCTTGCTTCCTTGCGGGCCACATCTTCCAGAAGAGAGACCATGATTTCTCCCGGAATGCGGTGAAAAGGAAGATGCTGACACCGGGAGCGGATAGTGACGGGCACCTTGTGAGGCTCCGTGGTAGCCAGAATGAAAAGGGCATACTCCGGGGGCTCCTCCAGGGTCTTCAGAAGAGCGTTGAAAGCATGTTCCGTGAGCATGTGCACCTCATCGATAATATAAATCTTCCATGACTCTCCGTAGGGCGCCAAGGCCACCTGTTCCTTGAGCTCCCGAATTTCGTCGATTCCCCGGTTGGAGGCTGCATCTATTTCCACCACATCCAGATTGTCTCCCCGGCGGATGCTCTCGCAACTCGGGCAAACGCCGCAGGGCTCGGGGCCTTTCTGAAGATTTTTACAGTTCAGGGCCTTGGCGAAAATGCGGGCCATGCTCGTTTTGCCGCATCCCCGGGGGCCTGAAAAGAGATACGCATGGGAGATCCGATCTTCTCGGAGAGCCCTCTGGATAATGTTCACCGCTCCTGGTTGGCCCAGAAGTTCGGAAAAATTCTGAGGTCTGTATTTTCGGTACAGGGAAAGGCTTTTTTTCATTCCGGTCTCCTCCAAAGGCAGTGCTGGGCAAAGAGTGAAAAGCAAGGATGGGTCCAGATGGATAAGGGCTGCGCCTTTGAGCTCCCCAAGAGAGGGGGCACGGATTTTCGAGAAACTCCGTTCTCCGGCCCCTTCGGGGCACTCTCAAGTAACTATCTCTTATGAGCTCCGAGCTAGAGCGGCCGCCTATCTGAGATATCCCCCCATGGGGTGCTGTCGCCGAGCTCCGTCCAGGCCCCGTACCAGAGCCTGTCTAAGATTGGGAAAAGCCTGCCGGAGTTCCGGAGTCCGGGCAACGCAGAAAATCCGGTTTCCCACCCGAAGCACCGAAACCGAGGAGGTTTCCTCAAGAACAATTTCATGGGGGAGCATCTCCATTTCCAGAGATTCCTGAATTCCCGAAAGAATTTCCTGAATCTGAACATCCTCGATGTTTTCCCGGGGTATACGCCAAAGAGGAACTCCATCGATGGAAAGGATTCCCTCTCCCCCCTCCTCCGCCCAGGAGGGACGCAGAAGGGCCAGGGTTTTTTTCCGTCTCAGGGGCCATCCTCTATCCTGCATGGTCTGGATAAGATAGGCCACCCGGTCCTCCGTTTCGGGATGATCCATATATACTCCGGGATCCACATAGGGACGCTTCCAGCCCTCCTCATGGAGCCGCTCCATGGCCGTCACCAATCCCGTGGGCTCATACCCTGCCTTCTGGAGAAGCATGAGCCCCTCCCGATCGGCCTGCTCTTCGTACTCCCGGCTGTAGCCGCTCGAAATAGCCGCCTGGGCCACGCTGGAGAGGATGATGGCGGCTCCCTGCCCCCCCGTGGCGGCGATTACCGCAAGAGAGAGGAGGTTGAGCCGCTGATTCCGGGCAGCCTGCTTGATGCCGTGACTCTGTTCCACGTGAATGATTTCGTGGGCAATAATACCGGCAATCTCGTGATCGGTACGCAAAAAATCCATCATTCCCCGGTTTACGTAAAGAAGTCCTCCCGGAAGGGCAAAGGCGTTGGGCGTTTTTTCCTCCAGAAGACGCACCTCGTAGTCGTACTTCGTATCAAGCTCCAGCACCAGCCTGTCCAGAATCATCTGGAGCCGGGCTTCAATCCGCAGATCCCGCCCCCGGGAAAGGGATTTTTCGATCTCCTCTCCCACTTTCCTCCCGAGACGGATTTCTTTCTCCGCCTCCGAGGAGGCCTCTTCGCCGAGAGCGCCAAGAGTGCCTGAAAAAAAGAATACGAGAAGGAGTGAAAGGGCATAAAAAAAACGTGTGTTCCTCAGGAGGATTTCCTTCTTGAAAGAGTGCATCATGTTCACCAGCCTTTTCAAAAACCACGAAAGAACGGATCTTTCTGCCGCATATCCGAGCAAATCCGGATGACAAGAAAGCTTCCCAAGAATCTCCAGGAAAAGATTTCCGGGCAAAACCGCTCTTTTTCGCAAAACCTATGGAAGAGATCCTGGAATGCCTATTGTACTGCACGTTCCGGAGCTTCTCCAAATTTCGGAATTTCCCCGGGCATCCTTGCGAACGCCCTCGGGCAAAAAGGAAGCTTTCTTTTTGGCAATCCTCGAAGACTGCCCCTCTCGGGTTGCGAAAAATCCTTTGAAACGGGTATAGTGACATCCGCAAGATCAGAAAATCATCCCATTTCGTAAGGAGGAATGCAACGTGGCAAAATCTCCGCTTAAATCCACCGTATCCAAGGAAGAGGTTTTCGATCTCCTGGATATCCGTCTCGGAAAAGTGCTCGCTTTGGAAATCGATCCGGATTCTCCGAAAAAAGCCTACCGGATGAGAATCGATTTTGGAAAATACGGCATAAAAACCAGCGTGGGACGTTTTACCCAGCACTCTCCGGAAGATCTCCAAGGCGCTCTTGTACTGGGGGTACTCAACTTCGAACCCCGAAAGGTGGGAGAAACCCTTTCGGAGGTTCTTGTTCTAGGTGTACAATACCCCAAGGCCGAAAGCGGCGAAGCCACTCCTCTTACCTGCATGGCAGAGGCCAAGCTGGGAAGCAAGGTCTTCTGAAAAGCCTCCTGACCGGAGAGACCGATCCGTTATTTTAACGCTTAACAAAGTGAGGGAATAAACATATGATACGCACGAACCGTGACCGCATCGTGGAATTTGCCCTGCAATGCCAGCCCGGACAACCTCGAACCCAGGGAAACTGGGGGGTGGACAAGGACGGAAAACCCTTTCTCCTTCCGGGAATCGGGGGAATCACCCTGAACATCCAGGCGGGAGATCCCGCCTTCGGATGGGCGGGAGACCACATCGAGCCCGGAGTAAGCTGTACGGCGGACACCAAGAAGTACATGGAGCATCCCAACATCTCCCTGCAGATCTACGCCTGCGTGGGCAACAGGGCCAGGGTAACCTCGGGAGAAGCCAAGGATGCGGAGGGCGTGGTCATAGGGCACCATGGAGGTTCGGAGCACGTGATCGTGGACTTCCCCCGGGAGGCCAAGGAGAAGATGACCTACGGAGACACCATCATGATCAACGGCAGGGGGCAGGGACTTCGGCTTCTGGATTATCCCGAGATCAGCCTCTTCAACCTCGATCCGGATCTTCTCGAAAAGATGGACCTCCGGAAAACCGGAAACGGCACCCTTCAGGTTCCGGTAACCACCCTGGTTCCCGCTGCCTGTATGGGCTCCGGCGTGGGAGCCGCCCACGTGGCCAAGGGGGATTACGACATCATGACCAGCGATCCCGAAACGGTGCGGGAATACAATCTCGACAAGATCCGCTTCGGAGATTTCGTAGCCCTTCTGGACCACGACAACCGCTATGGCCGGGCCTACCGCAAGGGCTCCATCAGTATCGGAATCGTGGTTCACAGCGACTGCCTCCGGGCGGGACACGGCCCCGGGGTGAGCACCCTTTTAACCTGCGAAACCCGGAAGATCGAACCCGTTTTAAATCCCAAGGCCAATCTGGCGGATCTTCTCGGCATCGGTACCCACCTCTAAACCCGGGGTGCCGCAAAAACCGCTAAGACCACTCAAGCGCCTCTCCGGACTTCTCCGGAAGAGGTGCTTTTATTTTCTGAAGGCTCTCTGGTAGGCCCCCGGAGGAATGCCCAGAATTCTGCGAAAATAGCGGTGAAGATGGCTCTGGTCCGCAAATCCCGTGGCCTGGGCGGCTTCGGCGGGAGAAGCTCCTTTTTCGAGCATCCTTCGGGCCCGCTCCACCCGAGCCTGGAGAAGATAGGCATGGGGAGGCATGCCAAAGGTTTGGGAAAAGCTCCGGATCATGTGATAAGGGCTCAAATCCGCAAGGACTGCGAGATCTTCCGTAGAGGGAGCCTCGTCACAACAACAGCGAAGATACTCCGCCACCCGTACGATTTTGGAAGATCCCAGGGCGGACCGGGGAATCTCCCGTTTTTTTCCGTACCGACGGAAAAGCTCTGCCAGGAACGTTAAAAGCCCTTCCTGTTTTTCCAGAAGAAGAGCATCCTCCGCGAGAGATCTTTGGTGAATCTTCCGAAGAAGCCCCAGAAGATCAGCATCTGCCACGGGCTCTTCCGGCAGCGCGGGGAGTCCCGCCCCCCGGATTCCCGCCTCCTCTGCGGCATGGCAGACCAGGGGAATCGGCAGATAGAACATGCGGTAGCTCCATCCCTCCCCGGAGAGAGCCCCCTGCCCCGTGTGGGGCTCTCCGGGCATGGCATGACTGATGCTCCCCCGGGGAAAGACCCATCGCCGTCCCCGATAGAGACATTCCAGAGCGCCCCTTTCGATAATCCCCAAGGCATAGGCGTCGTGAAAGTGCTTGGAAAATTTCTGGGTACGGTAAGAAGCATGCAACACCTGCGCATCCTCCCCCCGGAAAATTCCTCCGAGGGTCGTCAGCGATACCCGTTCCGACGTACCCGCATCAGAGGTGACAACCATGCCGCGCTCCTCTCGTCCCACCGATTTTTCAAGTATTTTCAAGGCACTGCGTTTTTGGAAAACACCGCAATTTCGTTCAAGAAACATCTTGCTTTTTCCCGCACAATACAGGGACATTATCACAAGGAGGCTTTTACATGACCCGTTCCATATCCATCAGCTACAGTCCTTCCTGGAAGGCAGCCTTTCCGGGAGCCGTCATGGGAATGCTTTTTGCGGAGAACGCCCTCGACAGATCTTCCCTCCCCTCGGAAATGGAAAGTCTGCGGCTCGAAAAAGAGCAAAACCTCAAAGAACGTTACGGCTCTCTTTCCCGAAAGGATCTTGCGGCTCTTCCCGCTCTCGCTCCTTATGCAGCATACTACAAGGAACGAAAAAGCACCTATCACGTACTCCAGCAGATCGAAAGCATAGCCCAGGGAAAAAGAACCATTCCGGCTCCTTCCTGCCATGTGCTCACCATGTTCATGGCGGAACTCGAATCCGGGCTTCTTACGGCGGGACACGACGTGCGCGCTCTGGGAGATAGAATAACGGTAGACACAACCCGGGAGGGGGATTCCTATACCATGCTCTCGGGAAAGGAGGCCCATCTCTCTCCGGGGGATATGTGCATCCGGGACGAAAGGGGCATCCTCTCGTCCATTCTCCGGGGGCCGAACCGGGAAAGCCCCATAGGGAAAGATACGAAGGATCTGCTCTTTACGGTCTACGCTCCCCGGGGGATCTCCCCCGTCAGGGTGGAGGCACATCTTCGGAATATCGAAAAGACTCTCGGCCTCTACGCTCCGGAAAGAGAAATCCGTTTTCTGGAGGTTTTCGAAAACCCTTCGGAATATTAGGAATATCTCCGGATTCTCCGGGAGGGCATGCACTTCATGTAATTTTCATAGAAAGATACGGCGATACATTTCCGCCCTTTTTCCTCGCTTCTTTCGGGGAAAGTCGCGAGAAACACCTTATTTTTCGAGAAGAAGAGCATGGAGATCCTGAAGAAAGGTGAGAATGTCCTCCAAAAAAACCCCATCCGCCAGAGCATCCAGGGGAGTGCTCTCCCGGTTGACGATGCCCAGCCACGCCCCGGAATCCTTGGCCATTTGAGGATACCAGTTCGCAGGAGACACCAGGAGGGACGACCCCAGAACGAGAAAAAACGAGGCTTCGTGCGCCAGCGTTTCCGCCTTTTCCATGGCCTCCGGGGGAAGAGACTCTCCGAAGAGAACCACTCCCGGCCTAAGGCGGCCGCCGCAGGAGGGGCACAGAAAATCTTCCAGAAGGCGCTCCCCGGGGAACTCTCTTTCACACTCCATGCAGCGGCAGCGCCGAAGGGTGCCGTGGAGCTCCGCGATCTCCGAAGAACCTCCCAGATCATGGAAGCCATCTACGTTCTGGGTAATAATCCCCCGGAGCAGGCCCAGGCGCTCCCACTCTCCCAGGATACGGTGCCCCTCGTTGGGAGCCGCATGAAAGCACCCCCGGATACGCTCCCGGTAGAAGTCGATACACGTCTCGTAGGATCCCCGCAGAGCCTCCACCGAAGCGAGCCGGGCAGGATCCGCCTGCGTCCAGAGCCCTCGGGAGGAGCGAAAATCCGGGAGCCCCGAGGCGGTGCTCATGCCGGCCCCGGAAAAGACTACCCCACCCCCATTCCGAAAAATCTCCACCAGGGGGGCGAGCTCTTTTTTCCGATGTTCTTCAAGAATCATCATATCTCCTCCTCTCCCGGCGGAGCGTCTCCTTCGAGGATCACCACCGCCACCGAAAGATTTTCCTCATAGGTAATGCTCAAAAACACCCGCCGGACTCCCCGGCTCCGCAAAATCTCACGGTTTTCTTCGGAAAACCGAAGCCGAGGCCCCTGGGGAGTGCGTTCCACCCAGCACCCGTGGAGCCCCACTCTGCCAAGCCCCAGTCCCGTAGCCTTGGCAAAGGCCTCTCGGGCGGCAAAGGCCCCGGCAAAGTGCCGGGCCGGGCATCCCCGGGATCGGGCATACTCCCGCTCCTGGGGGAGAAAAACCCTCTTTTCGAAGTGGAGAGATGTCACATACTGCCCCATGCGCTCGATGGAACAGGCATCAATGCCCAATCCCAAAATCATAGGTTTTGCTAAAGTCCCTGGTGTTCCGAAAAGAACCAGAGGCTCTCTCCGGCAACCCGGATTTCCCGGATTTTCTGGGAGGGAAAAAACGAATGCAGCGAAAGCACCGGAGCAAGTTTTTCCATGGCATGGGCAACATCCCGGGTGGAAATGAAGGGGTTGTCGCTGGAAGAATCTACGAAATGGAGTGTCGCACTGCCATTCTCCCGGGGAACGTAGACTCCTCGGAAATGAGCCGTGGCCTTGAGAGGTATGGTGGTATTCCTCACATACACTCCCTTGAGATCCAAAGCATTGTGATCCGAAGAAATTTCCCCTATCTGAAAAGCGGGATAGACGCTCTGCAGGGCCTCCGCAAAATCCTGGAGAAGCACGGAGCCGGAGACCTTGCCTTCCCGGAAATGCCGGAGCACTACCCGATGTTCCTCCACCCGGAAGGAAACCGCCTTCACATAGATAGTGATGGAGTCATACCGCAGCCCCCCGAGAGAAGCTCCCCGGACGAAACAAAACATCTCCCTGGCCCGGTGAATTCCTCCGGACGAGGAAAGCCCCTTGAGTACCACCGAAACCTTTTCCGCTTCGAGCTGTCCCTGAAGATTTTCCGCAATGCGATCCTCGTAGGAGAGAACCTGCTCTCCTCCATATCCCGCAGGACTCCAGAGCACACATGCCATGACGCCCCATAATACGAGAAAGCTCTTGAAAATACCGCGCCCTTCTTTTTTTTCGCTCATGGATTGCTCCACCGCCTTTTCTTCGATTGCGGAAAACAGTATAGCGAAAAAACACCTCTCTGCACCAGGGCCAGGATACCGGAGAGCGTTCTTTTTTCTGCTTCTCCCTTTTCGGGTTCTGAAACAGCTTCTCTTTTCTGCTACAATGACGCCACAAGGACGGGTGATTACAGACATGTCGAATCCGGAACGCATGGGGAAGGGTTCCATACCGGTGCTGCTTCTCCACTTCTCGCTTCCCGCCATCGCGGGGCTCGTGGCAAACGCTCTTTACAACATCGTGGATCGTATTTTCGTGGGACACTACGTAGGCCCCGAAGGTATCGGGGCCCTTTCGGTGGCCTTTCCTTTCATGGTAGCCATCAGTGCGGTGACCGCCCTGGTGGGTACCGGAGGAGCATCGCTCCTCTCCCGGCTCCTGGGAGAAAACCGCCGCCGCCGGGCGGAACGCGGCCTCGCTAACGCCCTGCTTCTTCTTCTCGCAGGGTCCGGGCTTCTCTGCCTGGGAGGAACGCTCTTCCCCGAACAGATCCTGCGTCTCTCGGGCTCCACCGAAAGCCTTCTTCCACTGGCAATGGAATACTTTTCCGTCATTCTCTGGGGAGTTCCCTTCTGGGTCACCAGCATGGGGATGAACCACCTGATACGCTCCGAAGGAGCTCCTCGGTATGCCATGATAACCCTCTTTATCGGAGCGGGAGGAAACATCTTCCTGGATTGGATCTTCATCGTGCAGATGAACCTGGGAATCCGGGGAGCCGCCCTGGGCACCGTTCTCGCCCAGGGGCTCGCCTTTATCTGGGTCTTTCTCTTCTACCTCGGCCCCTGGAAGGTCAGCGTCTTCCGGCTTTATCTCCGCAACCTTCTTCCCCGGTGGATCTTCGTGCGGCAGATTCTTTCGGTGGGGCTCTCTCCCTTTCTCCTGGAACTTACCTTCACGCTCCTCATGGGCATCTTCAACACCTTGCTCGGCAAATACGGAGGGGATCTCGCCATTGCCTCCATGGGTATCTTCTTCAGCCTGGACGCCCTGCTCTATCTTCCGCCCATCGGCATCGGGGAGGGGCTTCTTCCCATCATCGGCTACAACTTCGGTGCCAGGAATTACGCCCGGGTCCGCCGGGCGGTAACCCTCGCCCTGGGAGGCTGCGTGGCCCTCTTTACCTGCAACTTTCTGGCGGTAATGTTCTTTGCCCCCCAAATGGCGGCGATCTTCAACAACTCCAGCCCGGAGCTCATAACCCTTGCCGCCCGGAGCCTTCGCATCGGCTACGCCGCAGCACCCGGAGCGGCGGTGGGAATCATCACCACCTTCACCCTCCAAGCCCTGGGGAAGGCAAAACTCAGCATCATGATCAGCCTGAGCCGACAGTTCTTCTTTATCATTCCCGCAGCGCTCTTTCTGCCCCGCTTCTTCGGAGTGGACGGGGTATGGATGTCTTTTCCTCTGGCGGATTTCGTTCAGGTGATCTTCTCCGGGGGATTTCTTTTTCGGGAAATGCGGCGGCTGGGAAGGGATTTTCCCGGCGAGGCTTAGGAGGCTCTTGCCGGAATAAACACGTCTTTAGAAGGTACACAATATGGTCGGGGGCATCATCCTGCGGGGCCGTCGAGGATGACGGCAAAATCTCGGGGGGTGGTTCCCTTTTCGATTGACAAACACAGTTAAGGTCAAACTGCCATAGGGCTCCTGTTTTCAAAGTAAATTTCCTCGGAGGTTCGATACCCTAGGGAAGAATGAGGCCTCTCGCTGTTGTAAAAGCGAAAATCTCCCTGGATACCCGAAGTGCTTTTTCCAGCAGCTTATCTGGATGAGGGAAATCCCGTGCTCGCGCTTCTTGCTGGGCAAGGGTTTTCTCCTCTTTCATTTCAGCGCAACCAAAGTCACCTTGCATTTAAGCTGGGGTGAATGTTTCCGTCGTTTGCCATATTGTCCCTCTCTTTCTTGAGACCTATGATGCAGCCAAGCTTCGGCTTTAACGTAGCAGGTGGTCCAGTTTTCGGGGTTCACTATACTCTATCATTGGCAGCCTCAGCCTCTCCGTTTTCTTCATATTCCCCACCTTCAGGAATGAGATTCACGGGCTTACCCATGGCATCGGAAATCAGCTTACTTAGTTTACGGCGACGGTCCGCAATAAATCCATCGAA
>CAZJHH010000019.1:0-29236 GCA_964545875.1 uncultured Synergistaceae bacterium | reverse complement strand
TGGACAGGCAAGCGGGGAGATCTCTTTTCCTTCACCATCCACGGAGGGGAGAACCTCTACACCGGGAAATCCGAGATCATAGGGTTGACCGTCAACGACAACCCCGTGCCGCCAGCACAGGACACCAGAGGAGCGGTAGAGGCTTTCGTGTTCGAAATCCAGGCTCCAGGCGTGAAGTTTGCCGCGGCGGAAGTGTTGAAATATCTTCGGGAGGTTGGGGTCTCGGTAAGCGACAAGACCGTGAAAAACTATCTCGGGGAATTCATCGAATCGGGGAGGCTCAAGAAACAGGGGAGCACGAAAAATACTCTCTATTGGGCGCCGGGTTCGAAAGAAAGGGATTGGGAAGAAAAAGATTCGGAAGGTGGGTTCTCTATAGGGAGCTTACAAACTTCCGAATCATCAATCCAACCCAGTGATACCAACGGCTCCCATTCGGAACCCCCCCTTCCGAATCATTCCGAATCATTCGGAAGCGTGGAGGGATTCGGAAATGATTCGGAACCCCACCTTCCGAATCGGAACCCTTGCGGTGACTGGGATAGAGGCATGATTCGGAAGTTTTCCATCCCCCCAAGAGAATCAGGTTCCGAATCATCTGGGGAATCTTCCCTTTCGAACCCCGACAATCCCGAAATCCGAAACTGGTATTCCGAGCTTCCCGAAAATGACCGGGAGGCGATCCGGGGCCGAGAAGAAATGCTTCTGGCTTTTCCGGGCATGTCCTCCGAAGATCGGGAGCGAATATCCCGCCAGCTCATTGAGGCGGCATATCTCGATTCCCAGGAAGCAGGAGCACCGCCTTCGGAAATCCTGACCAGCATCGAGGAGGAACCCGAAGAGGATGAACCGGAAGGTGGCTCTCCTCCTTCGAACCCAGAAGATTATTCCGACACCGAAGAGCCCGAGTTCGACCCGCACGCGCTGGACAAGCTCAGGGAGCTTCGGGAAATATCCGGCGAAGATCCACCGCCAAAGGAAAAGTCCCGCATAAAACTGGACTATCCCGCAAGCATCCGGGGGTTGCGGCCCACTCTCCGGAACTATTTTCTTGAGAGAGAAGCCTATCACCGGCGGGACGGGAAAACCCTGGATGAGGCCCGAACCAGAGCGGAAAAGGAGACTCTTGTCAGGGCGGAGGGCGCAGCATGAGCCGCCAGGTTCCCCCGCTGGACAGCTCAAAGTTGAGCGTTCCCCGGTACGATCCGGGGAGCGTTCTCCTTCCCCCAGAACTTGAGCAAGCCCCGGAGAAAATCATCGCTCTCTGGAAAAGGGATCTGGAAACCTTCCGAACGTTGCCAGGCGGTACGGAAGTGGCCTTCCACGGAGCAATCAGGGCCTGGATGCGTTCCGCAGGGCTTGAGGTGGTCCGCGTGCCGTGGGAGGAACTGCGCGCGGCGTTCAAGGCGTGGAGGGGTTAGGCATATTCCCCTTGGCGTGGTGCAGAGCATCCCCTAGGAGCCCGACAGAGCCCGCAGGAGCTATCATCTTTTGGCGAGAGGCATTCCCCCCCCAGAACAAAAAGGTACTTACCAGCCTTTTTCCCTTGAGGGTCGAGTCCGGCGCGGTTAGTGCTTACATGAAAAATCAATTTCATAGATTGACAGTACCTGGCGGGGGTATCCTTCGATTTTAGGTCAGACGACTTAGAGCGTGGCAATACGTTGACAGGTGACAGAAAGGATGTGGACAGGATGACACCGAAGCAGAAACGATTCATTGAATGCTACGAAGGCAACGCAACCCAGGCGGCGATAACTGCGGGATACAGCGAACGAACAGCCCGAGGCATAGGGCAAGAACTCTTGACAAAACCTGACATACAAGAAGCGATTGCTTCCAGGGAGGAAGAACGAAAAAACGCTCTCATCGCTTCTCGGGAAAAGCGTCAGGTCTTTTGGAGCCAGATAATGAATGATCCCGAGGAAAAGACCGCAGACCGCTTGAGGGCTTCGGAGTTGTTGGGGAAATCGGAGGGTGATTTTCTCGAACGTGTTGCGGCTCAGGTGGAGAAATTGGAGCCGCCAATTATCAACGTGGTTTTCAAAGACGTTGATGAAATCCGGCGGGAAGAAGGGCTTGAACCTTTCGGGGACGAATAATAACAGCCCCTTAGGTATCCCCCAGGGGCTTTCCCTTTGGCTCACACGTGGGCGCTATCTTTTACATACTACTCCGCCAATCGCCGAAAATTGGCCCAGATGATGGGGTTGCGATAGAATGGCCTCAGAAAGGGGGCGTTGCCATGAGCAAGAAGCTTATCGGCGTGCTGCTGGCGGTGGGGATATTGGTCGTTGCGGGAGCGTTTTTTCTTTTTGGGGAAGCGCGGAAGATAAGGTAGATGCTTTTCTGGCTCAAGTGGTAGAAATCGAGTCCGGAAGCGAAGCGTACCGCGAAACAATATCTTTCGTCCCGGACATTCCGGAGATGAGCGCAGAAGAAATCCGTTCCCTGGAAAAAGAGAGGTTGCCGGAGGCAATAACCTTTTTCGAAAAGGCAAGTTCCGAGCTGGAAGCCCTTAAAAACGAAACGCCCGAGGGCATCTCCCTGGACATGGCAAGGGCACTCAAGGAATATTGCGAGATAGCGGCTGCGGAAAACAAGATTCTTGCCGCAAAGGGTGCGTATAACCTCCTATATTTGGAGGAATTCCCAGAAACGGAACCCCTGAAAAAGTCTATTTCTGCAACAGAGAAACATTTGCAAATAGTAACGTTAAGACTTTCACAGCTCGAAGAAATCAATTTGCTGAAACGACACGAATAGCCCTTAAAATCTTATAGCTTCAAGCAAAGGATAGCGTGTAGGAAGGACAAGTGCAGAAGTAAAGGAAAGCGGAAAAGCACGAAGGACGTTGAGATTTTCGCGAGTGGATGCGGTAGGGCTCTTTCCCCCTCTTCGAACAGCTCCCAGCCAAAAAACCAGCCCGATACAGCCACGGAGAGCCCCGTTCTTTTGGCTGGATGTGTAAATGTTCCCCTTTTGGCCCGGACTGCAGTACAGAGGCTCTCGGGGGCCTTGTCGTTGAAATGTGTTGAGCGGCGGGGGTTTCAGGGCACGGAAGACACCAGAAAGCCCCCGGAGCAATCCGAGGGCGGAAAAGTCTCTTCCTTCGAGTGCGGCTCTTCGGAAATTCCGAACAACCGGAGCCCCTATATCTCTATCCCCCGCAGTCTTTTCTTTTTCGGCTTCTTCCTATCCGGTTCCTCTTCCACGAGGGCGAGCACAACCCCGGCTTGCCCGTGAGCTCTCCGGGTATCCTCGCTGGTCAAGTTGATATAATGCCGTGTCATATCCATGGTGGAGTGGCCCATGATCCGTTGCAAGCTGAAAGCATCCATACCATGCCGAAGCATGAGCAGGGCGGCGGTATGGCGCAGGGCGTAGGCTGTTATATCGAGCCCGCACCTTTTCCCGTAGGCTTTCACGCGGCGGCTCCAGGAAGTTACATTCCAGGGCTCTCCCGTCTCGGTGCAGAATATCGGGGCTTCTCTCCAGTCCCAGGGGCGTACCTTGAGGATTCTTTGAATCACTTCCAGAGTGGGGCCGGATAATGGTAAGGTTCGGGGCGTTCTTGTCTTGGCAACTTCGGCACGGACGGCAAGCTCTTCCTTCTCGGGGTGGATATCATCCGGCAAAAGCTGGAGAGCTTCACCGGGCCTTATGCCGGTATCCAGGGAGAGCAGGAGCAGCGCATAATCCCGGAGCCCGCAGTATGTTTTCTGGTCAGGAGTTCGGAGCAGGGCGGCCACATCCTTCTCCTCAAGTTGAACAATGCGGCCCTGGGTTTTTCTCTTCTTGAGCCCATGCAGAGGATGAATACCGCCGCGGAAATATCCCTCCGAGAGTGTCCAGTCCCAGAACACTTTCAAATAGGCGTGGCATTGATTGTAGGTATAGGCGTTCTCGTATTGGCCCAGGAACTCAAGAGTTCGTTCCCTTGGCTTGTCAAGGCCGTCAGGTTGTCGGGAGAAGAAGAGCTTTAGAGTCCTTTGATAATCCTTCAAGGTGTTCGGAGAGATGCCAGTGGCCTTCTTGAAGAGCAAGAATGACGGAACGATATCTTCCGGTTGTGCTTCTCGGTTTCCCTTACAAATCGGTATGGCGTTCATGGAATGTACCCCTCCTATTGGTTGACATTCCGAGAAGTAGTGTTTTTCCCAGGGGCAGAGGACTAATACTTATTTCCCCGTCATTCTCTCCGTTTATTGCATTACCATAAACCCGAACCCGCTCTTGCAAAACCCCATTTTCCCGTCTATAATGACATGCGCTGTATTGGGGTGTAGCCAAGCGGCAAGGCAGGGGACTTTGGATCCTCGATCGCTGGTTCGAATCCAGCCACCCCAGCCAGTTCCCCTGCAACACAAGGATATGCGCATTTGAAAAAGCGCGCTCCTCCATCGGAAGAGGAGCTTTTTTTGTGTTTGTACTTTCTCGGTTATCAAGTATTATCGTGCAGGAAGAAACAGGGGCTACTCTCTGGGAGGGCTGTTTTATGAAAATGTGCGGAACCGGAGCGCTTATCCTGGCGGCAGGAAAGGGAACCCGTATGAAGGGACGAATCCCGAAAGTGCTCCAGCCGGTTCTCGGGGAACCGATGCTTTTCTACGTGGTGGAGGCGGTTCGGAAAGCCGGCATAGAACATGTTGCCGTGGTGGTCGGACACGGAGGGGACGAGGTCGCCTCGTATCTGAAGGAGCATTATAAAGATGTTTCCGTTATATGGCAGAAGGAGCAACTCGGAACGGGGCATGCGGTACAGATGGCCCGCTCTTGGTGGTCTTCTCTTGATTCTCTTCTCGTACTTTGCGGAGATACTCCTCTGCTGGATCCCCACCTTATCGAAACTTTTGCCGAGAAGGTGGCTGCAGAATCCGCCGCATGTGGTCTGGTAAGTTTTACCGCTGAAGATCCTTCGGGGTACGGACGTGTTTTTTCTTCGGCGAACGAAGTCTTCGTGGTGGAGCATAAGGATGCCACCTCGGAACAGCGGCGCTGTTCCGAGGTAAATAGCGGCATCTATCTATTCCGAAGCTCCTGCCTGGAGGAAGCCCTGGGCAGCCTTACCACCGCTAACGCCCAAGGAGAATATTATCTCCCGGACGTGGTAGGATGGTGTGCCCGAAAGGGGCTGGGAGCTCTGGCCTTTCCCTGGCATTCCGAGGAAGATTTGCTTGGTATTAACGACCCCCTCCAGCTTGCAGAAGCCACGGAGATTATGCGCAGGCGTATTCTCGAGGGGTGGATGCTTGAAAAGGGCCTGAAGTGTATGGATATGCACTCTCTCTGGGTGGGGCCCCGGGTGTCCTTCGATGAGGATGTTTTCCTGGAAGGAAATATCCGCATTTTCGGGGAAAGTACCCTTCACAGGGGGTGCTCCGTAGGTACGGGCTGTGTTATCTCGGACAGTCGCATAGGAGAGGAGTGCCGCTTGAATCCTTATGTGGTGCTCGAAGAGAGCGTTCTTGAAAAAAGAGCGGTTCTCGGCCCCTTCGCCTATGTTCGGGGGGGGGCTCGCGTGGGAGAAGAGGCCTTTGTGGGGAAGTTTGTGGAAATCAAGAAAAGTTCCATCGGAACCAGAAGCAAGGTGCCCCATCTCTCTTACGTGGGCGATGCCTCCATAGGAGAGAATACCAATATCGGGGCGGGATGTATAACCTGCAATTACGACGGACAGAACAAACATTCCACTTCCATCGGGGCGAATTGTTTTATCGGGAGCGATACCATGCTTGTAGCTCCCGTGAGAGTGGGAGATAATGGAGTTACCGCTGCGGGATCGGTAATTACCGCGGATGTCCCTGAAGGATCTCTTGGTGTTGCCAGGGCCCGACAGAGGAACATAGAGGGATGGCACCAACGAAAGGCGTTGCAAAAGCCGAAGGAGGAGAGCTGATTACCATGGTTGCGCGTTTGCGAGAGATGAAAGTCTTTTCCGGCTCGGCAAATCCACAGTTTGCTGAAGAAGTGGCGAGGCATCTTCAGATTCCCGTGGCGGCTTCGAAACGGTTTCGCTTTTCCGATGGAGAGATCGGCATTTCCATCGAAGAGAGCGTCCGGGGAGCGGATGTTTACGTGGTACAGCCTACCTGCGCTCCGGTGAATTCCAACCTCATGGAGCTCCTGATCATGGTGGATGCCCTGAAGCGTGCTTCCGCATACCGTATCAATGTGGTGTTGCCTTATTTCGGATATGCCCGGCAGGATCGTAAAACCCGGGGAAGAGAACCCATCACGTCGAAAGTGGTGGCGAACATCATCGAACATACCGGGGCTCACCGGGTGATTACTGCGGATCTCCATGCCGGACAGATTCAGGGATTTTTCGATATCCCCGTGGATCATCTTACGGGGATGAACCTCCTGGCCTCGCATTTCCAGAACAAGCTTAAAGAGGCTTCCCGGGAAGGCCGGGTGGCGGTGGTTTCTCCGGATATCGGAGGGGTGGTTCGGGCACGAAAGTTTGCGGTGCAGCTTCGGGCGGATCTTGCCATCGTGGATAAGCGGCGGGCTCACGATAAGGCGAACTACTGCGAAGTTATGGAAATTATCGGAGATGTAAACGGAAAAGATGTAATTCTCGTGGATGATATCATCGACACTGCGGGAACCATGGTAAATGCCGCCCAGGCACTTCGGGAGCGCGGAGCCCGTTCGGTTTATGCCTGTGCCACCCACGGAGTGCTTTCGGGGCCTGCGGTGGAAAGACTTCGTGATTCGTGTATTTCCGAGATCGTTCTCACGAACACCATTCCTCTGCCGGAGGAAAAAAACCTCGATATCATAACCCAGCTTTCCATAGCGCCTCTTTTTGCGGAAGCCATTGACAGGATTCACTCGGATCACTCCGTGAGCATTCTGTTTGGTTCATAAGCTCTACGTTACAGCAGGAAATTTTTAGAAACATCTAAAGCTTGTCACAAAGTACAAGGAGGAGTAGGTATGTCCAAGTTTGTCCCCATTACGTTTGAAAAAAGAGAAAAGGTGGGAAAGGAGCAGTGCAAGAAGCTCCGGAAGGAAGGGTACATTCCCGTAACCTTCTATGGTCCTGAATACCCCGAGGCGGGAACCTACAAGGTGGCGGCGAAGGATTTTCTTCCCCTTATCCGCTATTCCCATTGGGAATCCGTGCGACTGAATGTATCCCTTCCCGGAGGCAAGGAAGAGATGGCCATCCTTCGGGATCTTCAGCGAAATGTGGTTACCGACGAGGTGCTACATATGGATGCCTACCAGCTTGTGGCGGGGCATAAGGTACGTGTTCTGGTGCCGGTGAAGGTGACCGGCAAGGATCGTTGCATCGGCGTCAAGGAGGGCGGAGTTTTCGAGCAGGTACACCATAACGTTGAAATCGAAGTGCTTCCCCGGGAAATTCCCGAGGAGATCGTTATCGATGTGGCAAGCCTTGCTCGGGGAGCACACGTCACTGCGGCGGATTGTCCCCTTCCCGAAAGCGCTGAACTTACCATCTCTCCTGAGGAGATCCTTGTGATGGTGTCGGAGCCTCGGGTCGCCCTGGACGAGGAAGCCGAGGAAGGCGAAGAGGAGTCCAGCATGGAAGTGGAGGTTCTCTCGAGCAAGAAAACCGAGGAATAGCTTCCGTTGTTCCTCTGTGTCGGTCTTGGAAATCCGGGGCTTTCCTACGCCCATACGCGGCATAACGTGGGATGGATGGCCCTTGATTCCGTTTTGGAGCGTATGAGCTCCTTGAAGGGGCCGGGAATGAAATTCTCCGGCGCTCTTTGGGATGGCTTTCTGGAAGGGGAGAGGCTTCTTTGCCTCAAGCCCATGACGTATATGAACCTCAGCGGAAAAGCGGTCTGGGAAGCGGTGCATTACTACCAGATCGAGTGTTCCCGCATTCTCGTGCTTTACGATGACCGGGCCCTTTCCCTGGGATCCTTGCGGATTCGTCCCAAGGGCTCTGCGGGGGCTCATAACGGAATGGCTTCGGTAATCTCCTCTTTGGGAAGTCTTGAAATTCCCCGGCTTCGCATAGGCATCGGGCCCCTGCCGGAGAAGATCCCCCTCCGGCGTTTCGTTACGTCTCCCTTTTCCCGGGAGGAACAGAAAGAGTTGCCCGAGATCCTCGAAAGCGCTGCCCGAGGCGTTTCTCTATGGGTTACCGAAGGTATTCAGAATGCCATGAACGCGGTAAATTAGAGAGGTTCCCCGTGTTTTTCCACGGTGGGGCCTTTTTTTTGTGATATCCCCCTCTTTCGTTTTCATGATAAATCTTCTGCGAAATTTCCAGGGAAGCCGGGAGAAGTTGAGGAGTGCGGGTATTCCATATCCTGTTGAAAAAACAGGGGAAACGTGCTACCTCTCCGGGAAATCGGATTTTTTCGAGGTTTTCGCCGATAATGATGCGGAGATTTCACCCGATGCTCTATGATTTTTCTTTCAACGAGGAGGCAAAGCTTTTTGAGTATCCAGCAAAATTCCGGGGCCGGGCGACTCTGGCAGTTGCTTGGAAAAGAAAGGTTATCCAGGCCCCTTCACATACACCTTCAGGGAGAAGGCGCCGCATGGGCCTGGGTGGGCGCTGGGCCTGTCAAGCCTCCAATTTTTCTCGTGCCGGACCAACAGCGCCTTGGGGCTTTCGAGCAAAATTGGAAAGCCCTTTTCCCCGGGCTTTCCTTGAGGGTGCTTCCCGAACTTCCCCTGGGAGAGGAGGCGGGACGCCATGCCTTCTGGCTTGCCCGGGGGGAGATTTTCCGGGAGTGGAAGGAGCGGGGAGGGGCTTTGCTCCTCACGCCGGGGAGTTTTATGGCTCCTTACCGCATTCCCGACTCGTACCGGAGGCTTCGCAAAGGCGAGATTTTTCCCATGCCGGAGCTTCTGGCATGGCTCCAGTCGGTGGGAAGCTCCCGGGTGGATTATGTGGCAGCTCCAGGAGAACATGCCCTTCGGGGGTGTGTGGTGGATCTCTACACGTCTTCCCAGTCCTTGCCCGTACGGGTGGAGTATTTCGATGATCTTGTGGAGAGCCTGCGGCTCTTCTCTCCCCGGGATCAGTGCAGCCTTTCCGAAGTGGAGGATGTGCTCCTTTCGGGATGTCCCCGGGAGAGAGATCTCACCTTTGCAGAGGGAGCGTCCTTCCTTTTCGATTCTCTTCCGGAAGGAACTCCTCTGGTCTTCTTCGATCCCCGGGCTCTTGAAAAACAGGCGCAAACGTACCGCTGGCTTTGGGAATCCTTTGAGGAAACCAAGCGTCTTCCCCCTCTTCTCTCCTGGGAGGAGCTTCTCGGATCGCTTCATGGAATGACGCCTCTTTATGTGCGGACCACGCACTTTCCGGATGCCCGGGAAAGCGGCATATACCACGTACCCTCCTTTGGAGGTCGTTTCGAGAAAGCTCAAACCTACGTGGGAGCCCTGAAAAAAGAGTCCTATGAGATCACTCTCTGCTCCGTTCATCCGGAAATTCTTTCTTGGGGCAAGAGGATGAATCTCGACATTCTCGAAAAGCCCCTTACGGGAGGATTTGTGGACCGTCAGGCCCGGAGAGTTTTTCTTTCGGATGCGGAGATGGTGGGTATTACCGGCATGGGGCTGGAGGAATCCCCTCGTCTTGCCGCTTCTCCCTCGGAAGGAGAGGCGGGGTTCGTGGCGGGAGAATATGTCATTCACGAAGATTATGGTGTTGGCTGCTATCGAGGAGTGGAGGAACTGCCCGGGGATTTCGGGCCCCAGGAGTATCTGGTTCTTGAATTTGCCGGGGAGAAGCGTCTCTACGTCCCCTTTACCCAGATCTATAAGATCACTTCCTATTCGGGATATGCGGATGAAAAGATAGCGCTCGACTCTCTCGGAGGACGGCGGTGGAAAAAGAGCCTTCGAGAGGCCCGGGAGAAGGCGAAGGAAGTTGCTCAGGAGCTTCTGAAAGCCTATGTAACCCGGGAACGTACCGGAGGGCATGCCTTTTTTCCCGACGGGGATATTCTTCGACGCTTTGCCGCTACCTTTCCCTACCGGGAGACCGAAGACCAGCTTCGGGCTCTGGAGGAAATTCGGCGGGACATGGAGCGCCCGGTTCCCATGGATCGTCTTCTCGTGGGAGATGTGGGATTTGGAAAGACCGAAGTGGCCTTTCGGGCGGCGGTTAAGGCCGTGGAATCGGGAAAGCAGGTGGCCCTTCTGGTGCCTACCACGCTTCTCGCTCAGCAACATTTGGAAAGCTTCCGGGAACGCCTGGGAGATCTTCCGCTTCGGGTGGCGGCTCTCTCGCGATTCGTTACCCCTGCCGAAAAAAGATCTATTCTGGAGGATCTCCGGGAGGGTTCCCTGGATGTACTTATCGGAACTCACAAGATGCTTTCCCGGGATGTGCAGTTCAAGGATCTCGGGCTTCTGGTGGTGGACGAGGAACACCGCTTCGGAGTGGCCCAGAAGGAACATTTCCGCTGGCTTCTTCCTCAAGTGGACATTCTCTCTCTCTCCGCCACTCCCATACCCCGAACGTTGCATCTTTCCCTGGGGGGGCTTCGGGACATCAGTGAAATGAATACTCCCCCGCGAAACCGAAGCCCCGTGATTCACGTGGTTTCTCCCTGGCGGGACGATCTCGTGGCCCGGGCTATCCGGAAGGAGATTTCCCGGGGAGGGCAGGTTTTCTTCGTGCATAACCGAGTACGAAGCATTCTGAAGCGGGCGGCCGAAATCCGGAGGCTCGTTCCCGAGGCTTCCATAGACGTGGCTCACGGGCGTCTTCCCGAAAGAGTGCTGGAGACGAAGATGGAGAACTTCTCCTCCGGAAAGGTGGATGTTCTCGTCTGCACCTCCATCGTGGAAAGTGGTCTGGATATACCCGGAGCGAATACGCTCATGGTGGATCAAGCCCAGGCCATGGGACTTGCGCAGCTTTACCAGCTTAAAGGGCGCGTGGGAAGACGATCCGAACAGGCCTTTGCCTACTTCTTTTATCCCGGAGAGATCCCTCTTTCCAAGGAGGCCCTGGACCGGCTCGAAGCTTTGGGGGAGTACAACGTTTTCGGAGGCGGTGCCCGGCTTGCCCGGAGGGATCTCGAAATTCGGGGAAGCGGAGAGCTTCTCGGCATAGCCCAACATGGGCACATCAAAAAAATAGGTTTTCAGATGTATTGCACCTTTCTCGAAAAAGAGGTTCTCGCCCTTCGTTCTCCGGAAAAGGAACGGGAGCTTCTCTGTACCATCCGCCTTCCCTTGGGTATTCCGGGGCATTACGTTCCCCAGAGCGCCCTTCGGGTGGCTCTTTACCGCAGGGGGAGCCGCATAGAGGATATGAAAGCTCTCCGGAGCTTTGCCGGAGAACTCCGGGATCGCTTTGGCCCTCTTCCCGAGGAGGTTCAGCGTTTTCTCTTCTCGCTGGAGTTCCGGATCCTGGCTCCCTCCAAAGGGGTGGCGAAAATTTACTGTGAGGCATCCCGTACCGAAGTGGAGGGGACAGACCTTGAAAAACTCTTCTCCTTCAGACCCGGATGGATTGTCCGGAGAGAGGGTAGTTTTGCCGAGGGCCCCGGAGGACATAAGGGACTTTTGGATCTTCTCCACCTCCTCCGTTCTCCCGAGGAAGAAATTTCGAGGGAATCCCGGGCGGTATGAAGGACGGAAGTGAATCATATAAGGATAGGGAGATCAGATGGCAGAAAACAGCAGAGAGAAAAAAAACGCGGCCTTCGAACGGCTTGAAACGATTATGGAACGTCTCCGAGCTCCCGGGGGATGCCCCTGGGATCGGGAACAGACTCTGGAAAGCCTCCGCCCCTATATCATCGAGGAGGCCTACGAACTTGTAGAGGCCATTGAAAAGCAAGAGGAAAAGGGTATAGTGGAGGAGTCTGGAGATCTGCTTCTTCAGGTTTTTTTTATCGCCCAGATAGCCCGGGAAGCGGGAGCTTTCGACATGGGGGATGTTTTACAGCGGATTTCCGAGAAGCTTGAACGGCGGCACCCGCATGTTTTTGGAGAAATCCGGGTGGATTCCAGCGAAGAAGTGACGCGCAACTGGGAGCGCATCAAGGCGGAAGAGCGAGCCGAAAAGGGAGCTCCTCAGGATAGGGAACCGGTTTCCATGCTTTCGGGAATTCCCCGGAGCATGCCCTCGCTTCTTCGATCTTTCGAAATGCAGCGCCGGGCTGCCAAAGTCGGTTTCGACTGGCCCCAGGGAGATGTTTCGCCGGTGCTGGCGAAGGTGAAGGAGGAGATCCGGGAAATAGAGCAGGTTCTGGCCATGACCCCGGGAAACTCCGAGGAGCTGGAAAATGAAGTGGGCGATCTCCTTTTCGCCGTGGTAAACTTGGGGAGACATCTCGGAGTGAACAGCGAACTTGCTCTTCAGAAGGGGTGTTCCAAGTTCCTCCGTCGCTTTGCCGCCATAGAGCGGCAAGTCGCTCGGGAGGATCGTCCGTGGGAAGAGTATTCCCTGGAGGAGCTTGACCGCCTTTGGGAGCGTGCCAAGGAACGGGAGAGAACCTCTGAAACTATCGCAAGAAGCTAACAGGGAGGAATTATTGATGGTGCAGCAGAAAATTCAGGATCTCATCGAAGAAAGAATCCGTCCGGCTCTCCAGAGCCACGGCGGAGACATTGAATTCATCAGTTTTGACGAGGTTTCCGGTGGAGTTACCGTAACTCTGAAAGGAGCCTGCGGCATGTGTCCGTATGCTCAGGAAACCTTGCGGAGCCAGGTGGAAGGGGTTCTCTGCCAGGAGATTCCCGAAGTTAAAAGTGTAACCCGCCAGGAGTGAGGAATCTGAGTGTCTCTGAAAGGAACCTTTAGCGAAGAGGCGGGAGAGTATTTGTGGTCCGCTGTCGTTTCGGGAGATCTTCAGGAAAGGCTCCTGGGACAGCATGATCTTACTATTCAGATGGTGGAGGAGCGTTATACCGTACGAATGATGCTCCGAGGAGAGGCTCTTCTCCTTCGAAGCCCTGACGCGGAGCCGGTTCGCACCGTGGCAAAACTCCTTCAGGAACTTGCAAAACTTGCAGAAAAGGGAATTCGTGTTACCCGGGAAGAGATCCGTTACGGTATGGACACCTTGGCGGAAAACGGCTCCGTAGATCTCGCGGGACTTCACGAAAATACCATCTGTTTTACCGGCCGGGGCAAGCCCGTGCGTACCCGGACTCTGGGGCAGAAACGCTATATGGAGGCGGTACAGAAGAACCCCGTTGTTTTCTGCATCGGCCCCGCAGGAACGGGAAAAACCTATCTGGCGGTAGCTCAGGCGGTGGCCATGTTGAAATCTCAGATGGTTTCCCGAGTAATTCTCGTGCGTCCCGCAGTGGAAGCGGGAGAAAGCCTGGGATACCTCCCGGGGGATCTCAAGGAAAAAATCGAACCCTATCTGAGGCCTCTCTACGATGCCTTTTTCGACCTTCTCTCACCGGAACGTTTCATGCGTTACGTGGAAAAGAACGTCATCGAAATCGCTCCCCTGGCCTATATGCGGGGAAGAACGCTGAACGACAGTTTTATTATTCTTGATGAGGCTCAAAACACTACTCCGGAACAGATGAAGATGTTTCTTACCCGCATGGGATTTGGATCCCGGGTAGTTATCACCGGTGATGTCACTCAGGTGGATCTTCCCAACGGCAAGCTTTCGGGATTGCGCTCCATTCAGGAGATTCTCCAGGGAGTGGAGGGAATCGACTTCGTCTCCCTTACCAGAAATGATGTGGTGCGCCATGAAATTGTTCAAAAAATTGTTCAGGCTTACGAAGAGTTCGAAAAAAAACAATAAATGGAACAAATTAGCCCCTAAAAAGGGCTTTTTTGTAAACCGCCCCTTGCGCTGGTGGTTTTTCCCCTTGGGAACGGCCCTTTGCGCCGCAGGGGTTTTTGTGCTTGGCTGGTACATTCTTCAGAACCGCTACGGTTTTTCCGAAGGGGACAAGGCTTCGGCCACCTTCGTGGTGGTGGAGAACATGCGTTATGTAGATCCCATTACCACGGAAACACTCAAACGTTCGGTGGAAGAAAAAGTCGCAGGAGTGGTGGTGCACGATCCCGGCAAAATCAAGAGTTTTCTTCGGGATCTTGGAGGCTCTTCCCTGGAGGGACACGCTCTTTTTTTCAGTAGTCTGGATCCTGAAATTCTCCGCATGGTGAGCATTCTTCCTCTGGAGAAACGGGAGGCCCTGCTGGAAGAGACCCGTTCTCTGGGGTTGCGTATGCTCGAAACAGGGATCTTCGAAAGAGATGCGGTGGAAAGCTTCCTCTGGGAGGAGCTGCATCGTTCTTCACTTTCCTGGAGCGACCAGAATCTTGTGGTGGAGCTTCTCTACGGACTCTTTTTAAGGTCTCAGAATACGGATCCTCATCTCACTCAGAGATTGCGGGAAAGCCTGCGGGAGAGTGTGGAACCCGTAATCCGTGCCATTTATCGGGGAGACGTTATTGTGGAAAAGGGAGAAATCATAACGCCTCTTCACGCCCGCCTTCTCAGACTTCAGGGCTATCGAGAGGCCCTCTTTCCCTGGAAATATCTCTTCCTGCTCGGTTGCCTCGGGTTTTTCTGGGGATTCTGGATCCAAGAACACCTGGCGGAAATCTCCCGAAAGAAGGGGGAGCAGCAATTCTCTCCGCTTTTTCTGGGGTGCCTTCTTCTGGGGGCCTGGATTGTGGAAATTCCCGCCCGGTGGTTTGACATAACCGGCATAGGAACGCTTCTGCTCGGTGGATGGAGCTTTCTCTCCTTCTCCTCCGTCCTCGCCTTCCCTTTCGTTCTCGGAGGAGGCATCTTGGGGGTGCTCGTGGCCGGAACGCCCTTTATCGGTATGGAAGCGGCTCCTGTTCTCGTGGTGGTGGCTCTTGCCTACGCATCGGGGCTTATGCTGCGGAATGTGCAGGTTAAAAAGAAGTTCTGGCTCCGTTTCTTTGCGGCGGGAGTCGCGGCAATTCTCGTGGCGGCGGGAGTTCAATGGGGAGAGGGAGGGATCCCGGATCTTCTGCTGGCTCTGCGTTTCCTCGTGGGCATCCTTGCCTGCGGCGTTTTGGTGCTTCTCGGTCTTCCTCTGGGAGAGCGGTTTTTCGACGTCCTTTCCCCTCTGCGTCTTACCGAGCTGAGTCACCCATCGAGTCCGCTTCTCAAGCGGCTTCAAATAGAAGCTCCCGGAACGTATCATCACTCTCTTATGGTGGGAACCCTTGCGGAGATGGCAGCGGAGAACATCGGTATGGATGGGGCCTTTGTCAAGGCGGGAGCTCTCTATCACGATGTGGGGAAATTACGGCGCCCCCAGTTTTTTATCGAGAATCAGCAGTATGGAGCGGAAAATGCTCATGACGAGCTTTCTCCGACCCTTTCTGCACTCATTATTATTTCTCACGTGCGGGACGGATACGAATTGAGCATGGAATATGGAGTCCCCCGGAAGCTTCGTCAGTTTATTCTGGAGCATCACGGCACCACGTGCCTCCAATACTTCCAGAAAAAGGCGGAATCCCTGGGCGAAAAGGTCTCTCGGGAACAGTTTTCCTATCCCGGACCACCTCCTCGTTCCAAAGAAACCGCTCTGGTGATGCTGGCGGATTCCGTGGAGGCCGCTATTCGGGCGGACACCAAGGGCATGTCCCGCATAACGGAACTGGAAGACACCATCCACGGAGTGATAGAGAACAAGATGAAAGAAAAACAATTGGAAAACGTGGATTTTACCTTTCGAGAACTGGAGCGCATAAAGAAATCCTTTGGAGAAGTTATGCGTTCCATGTACCATTCCAGGGAGACCGTCAAAAAAGAAGATCTCCCCGCCGTTCAGGGAAAGGAGAAAGCCTAGGGCGCACATTATGAATATCCGTGTGGACATAACCGGCGAGGCAGAGCTTCGGGGGTTTCTGGATTCCTCCGAAAACCTGGAAGAGGCTCGGCTGGAATTGTATT
The DNA here is from genome assembly GCA_964545875.1 of uncultured Synergistaceae bacterium. GTDB lineage: Bacteria > Synergistota > Synergistia > Synergistales > Aminiphilaceae > DAIPKP01. The sequence goes on along the minus strand of CAZJHH010000019.1, from coordinate 13,361 downwards.
TCGGGGGAATTCTTGAAAAGGAGGCTCTTCCTCCTCTTCAGAAAGGGCCTTTGGCGGAGGTAAGCATTACCTTTCTCGAAGATTCGGAGATGGCATCTCTCAACGAACAGTACCGGGGGAAGGAGGGAACCACGGATATCCTCTCCTTTCCCCAGTGGGATTTCCAGGAAGAGAACCTTTCCTTTTCCTCCGAGGCCGGGTGGGAATGTATTCCTTTGGGAGATCTGGTGATCTCTCCTCGGGAAGTGGATGCCCATGCCCGGGAGGAGGGACATTCCTTTTACGAGGAACTGCTGCTGGTTCTTACCCACGGCTTTCTCCATCTCCTGGGATATGATCATGGAGATCCTGATTCGGAGCGGCAAATGTTCGCTCTCCAAGAGGAATACTGTAAAGGTTTTTTGGAAAACATCATAAGCATGAAAAAGAAAAAGGAGATGTGATGAGGGCGTGAGTGCAGATATAGCTCAAAGTTGCCTGATCCTTGTGATACTTCTCTGCTTGTCCGCTTTTTTCAGCAGCGCCGAAACCGCTATAACCACCACGGGCCGGATGCGGATTCTGGCACTTCAGGAAAAACATCCGCACTTCAAGAAACTTTTTCAATGGGTGGTGCATGATCCCCAGTCGGTTCTCACGGTGGTGCTCATCGCGAACAACATCGTCAATATCGGGGCCAGCGTTTTTACCACCGCCATGGCCATTTCGATTATAGGCCCCGAAGGGGCCTTCTGGGCCACGGGTATTATGACGGTGCTCATCATCCTTTTCGGAGAAATCTTCCCCAAGAGCATGGCCATAGTTTATCCGGAAAACATGGTGCTCCTCTCACTTCCCCTTATATGGACACTTCGGTTTCTTCTTGCCCCCCTCATCTGGATTTTTCATCGGGCAGTACGGTTTTTCGGAAGCCTTTTCAAGATAGATCTTTCCCCGGGGCTTGCCTTTGTTACCCGAAAGGAAATTGAGCAGGTAGTACAGATGGGAGGCGTTTCGGGAGCCCTCGAAGAAGATGAGCGGAAAATGATCCACAGCATTATTACCTTCGAGGAAACCCGGGCCTTCGAAATCATGATCCCTCGTACGGACATGGTGGCTCTTCCCAAGGAGACCACCGTGGCGGAAGCCATATCTACCTTCGAAGAGAACGGACACTCCCGGATTCCCGTTTTCGACGGCAGTCTGGATAACGTCATTGGTACGCTGCACATCAAAGATCTTATCAAATCGCTCAGCAGCGGCGAAACCCAGATTTCCGTGCAGGAATTGGCAAGGGAATCCCTTTTTGTTCCCGAGGTGATGAAGATCGCTGAGCTTTTCAATATCATGAAGGGCGATCGGGTACACATGGCCATCGTGGTGGATGAATACGGCGGTACCGCAGGTCTGGTCACCCTGGAAGATCTTCTCGAGGAGATCGTGGGAGAAATTCAGGACGAATACGACCAGGAGCTTCCCTCCATTCAACAGACCGAGGATGGGGCCTACCTGGTGGACGGAAATGTCAATCTCGGCGATCTTGGGGAGATCCTCGGAGATATTTTCGAGGCGGAGGATGTGGACTCCATTGCGGGGTTGGTGCTCTCCCTGGCGGGGGGTTTCCCCGAGAAGGGAAGTTCTGTGCGTTACGGCAACTGGAGTATCGAAGTGAAGGAGATCCTGGGGCATCGTATTATGCAGGTGGCTCTTAAGCCTTGCGGAGACGAGAATCCACTGGAGGACTATGCCTGATGTGTCTCGAAAAAGCTTCTTGGCCAGAGAGTTAAAGAAAGGAGCATCATGCGGGAGAAAACGTTTCGTTCAGGTTTCGTGACCCTTGTGGGAAGACCCAATGTGGGCAAGTCTTCCCTTTTGAATAAAGCCTTGGGAGATAAGGTGACTGTGGTCTCTCCCACCCCCCAGACCACCCGGAAGCCCGTACGGGGAATTCTCACCACCCGGGATGCCCAAATTGTCTTCGTGGATACTCCGGGTCTGCATCAGCCGAAACATGCTTTGGGGGAGTACATGATGGAAAAGGTCCGCAGCTCTCTGGAGGATGTGGACTGCATATGCCTGGTTTTGGACGCTACCCGCCTCGAGGGAGGAGCGGAGGAGGAGCTCCTTCGAAAAATCCTCGAAGGTGTTACGGTACCTCTCGTGGTGGCACTCAATAAGATAGACCTTCTCGAAGAAAGTCTTCCCGAAGTTCTCCGGAAATTGCAGCATTGGCAGGAAATCAGCTCCGGAGAGATCTTTCCTGTTTCCGCCAAGGAGGGAACGGATGTGGAGGCTCTCCTGGAAGCTCTCATCTCTCACCTTCCCGAGGGGCCTCCTCTCTATCCCGAGGACATGTTCACCGATCAGACCGAGCGCTTTATGACCGAGGAATGTATTCGGGAGAAGATTTTTCTCCTTGCCCGGGATGAGGTACCTCACAGTACTGCGGTGATGGTGGAGGAATTCCAGCATCCCGAAGAATATCCTCATCGAGACAATGTCTATATTCGGGCTACGGTTTACGTGGAGCGACCGGGGCAGAAGGCCATTATTATCGGTGACAAGGGAGGCTTTATCCGGGATGTGGGTGTCCAGGCCCGGAAAGAGCTGGAAAAGCTCCTGGGATATCCGGTATATCTGGAACTCTGGGTAAAGGTTCGCAAAAACTGGCGCAAATCCCCGGTGGAACTCCGGCGTTTCGGCTACGACAAGGAGCGCTGATTCTTCGGAGAAAGGCAGATTTCGATTTCATGGAACATCAGGGACAATTTCGGGTTACCGGAGTGGTGCTCTATCGAAAGGATCTCTCTCCTACCCTCCGAACTCTTTATGTTTGGTGCCGAGAGAAGGGAGCTTTTTGGGTTTTTTCTCCCGGATCGGGACGAGGAAAAATCGGAAGAGCCTTTACGGAGCCCCTGGTTTGGGGTACGTTTCATCTTTACAGGAGTACCCGCGGAACGTATCTTAAGGCCATGGATTTGCGAGAGGATTTTTGGGAGCTCCGGAGGAGCCCTCTTCGGGTACGTGAGGCTCTTCAATGGGGAGGACTTCTGAAAAAGAACCTTCTGCCGGAGCACCCTGAGGATGAGCTCCTCAGGGTCTTTTACTGGTCTCTGGTGCTTCTTCGAGAAGGAGCCCCCATACTCCCGCTTCGCTGGCGCTTTTTCTGGAAATGGCTTTCTCTTTGGGGTCAGGCGCCGGATCTTTGGAGGTGCGAGAATTGCGGCAGACCTCTGGAGGGGGAAGACGTATACCTGCACCCACAAAAGGGAGGGCTCTTCTGTTCCGCCTGTACCCCCCTTCCCGGAGAGTTTCAAAAAGCGGAATCCGTATTGCGGGAACTGCGCCGGGCTGTTATGCTCTCCCGGAGTGATTTTTCGGGTTCTTCCTTTGATCTTGAATCATGGCAGTGGGAGCAACGTACTCGTCTTCTGGAAGAACTCCTCGGAGATCGGTGCTAGCGCCCTGTGAAAGGCCCCGGAAATACAGTTTTTGGAGGGCATGCATGGAGGTGAGTTTCTCCAGGAACGGGATAGCCTGTTTTTTAAAATCCTGAAAGAGGGCTTTCGGGAATAGGATGCAAATTTCCACCCAGGCTGTTTTGACGGTGAATTTTCGGTTCTTGCGGTGGGGGGCCTTTGGAACCGGAGACGGATATTTCCAAAAGAATGAATGTATGAACGAGGGAGATGGTCGGATATGAACCTGCAGGATATCGTTATGAGATTGGAGCGTTTTTGGGCCGATCGGGGGTGCATTCTCCAACAGCCCTACGACATAGAAGTGGGGGCGGGAACCATGAATCCTGCCACAACCTTGCGGGTTCTCGGTCCCGAGCCTTGGAGAGTGGCCTACGTGGAGCCCTCCAGGCGTCCTACGGACGGCCGCTATGGGGAGAACCCCAACCGGCTGCAGCACTACTATCAGTATCAGGTTATCCTCCAACCCACTCCGGAGGACATTCAGGAAATCTACCTCGACAGCCTCCGGGCTCTGGGAATCGATCCGGCGGAACACGATATCCGTTTCGTGGAGGATGACTGGGAGTCCCCTACCATCGGCGCTTGGGGGCTGGGCTGGGAAGTCTGGCTCGACGGCATGGAAGTGACGCAGTTCACCTATTTCCAGCAGGTGGGAGGCATCGACATGGAGGCGGTTCCCGCGGAGCTTACCTACGGAATCGAGCGGATCGCCATGTTCGTCCAGAAGGTGGACAGCATCTACGACCTCACCTGGGTGGGAGATGTCTCCTACGGAGACGTGCACCATCAGGGGGAGGTGGAACACTCCACCTACAATTTTGATGCCTCGAATGCGGAGATGCTCTTCCAGATGTTCGCCATGTACGAAGAAGAAGCCCGCAAGATGGCCGAAAAAGGCCTCGTGCTTCCTGCATACGACTACGTGCTCAAGTGTTCTCACACCTTCAACCTCCTGGATGCGAGAAACGCCATCAGTGTCACCGAGCGCACCGGATACATCGGAAGGGTGCGGGCTCTCGCCAGTGCCTGCTGTGCCGCCTATGCGGAACAGCGCCGGGAGATGGGGTATCCCCTTCTGGGGAAGTTCGGCAAGTAGGGAGGAGAGGCTCTTATGAACTATAGGGATCTGTTGCTGGAAATCGGAACCGAGGAGATTCCCGCAGGGTTTCTCCTGTGGGTACACAAGGAGATTCTTGCCATAGCCCGGAAGGAAATGGAGTCTTTCCGCATTCCCTTCTCGGGGATGGAAAGCTATGCCACTCCCCGAAGAATAGCGCTCCTTATTAAGGGCGTGGCGGAGCGGCAGGAAGACGCGGTGCAGGAAGCCAAGGGGCCAGCATGGAAAAGCGCCTTTGATGCCAACGGAAACCCCACCAAGGCGGCCCACGGTTTTGCCCGGAGCCGGGGGATCGATGTTTCGGATCTTGAAATGCGTGAAGTGGGAGGAGTGCAGTATTCCTTTGCCATCTCCCGTACCGAGGGGCTTCCGGCGAAGGAGATGCTCCCCGAGGTAATGCTGCGCATTATCAAGAGTATCGTTTTTCCCAAGAATATGTATTGGAACGAAAGCATGGTGCGGTTCGCCCGGCCCATCCGCTGGCTTCTCTGCCTCTGGGAAGACGAGGTTATCCCCTTCCAGTATGCGGGACTGACATCCGGGCGTACCACCCGAGGACATCGTTTCATGGGGAAAAAAGAAATCTCCGTACCCCATACAGGGGCCTATTTGGATCTTCTGTACGACAACTATGTCATTGCGGATCCGGAAAAACGACGGGAAAAGATGCTTGCGGGCATAGCGGCCCTGGAAAAGGAAATTGAGGGGCATGCGGACATCAGCCCGGATCTGGCGGATGAAAATCTCCATCTTGTGGAATATCCCGTTCCCTTTTACGGCAGCTTCGACGAGGCCTATCTCGAAATGCCCGAAGAGGTGCTCACCACTACCATGGCCTCTCATCAGCGCTATTTCCCCGTGCGGGACGGCAACGACAAACTCAAGGCTCTCTTCGTCGGAGTGAGCAACAATCGGGCTACCAATATGGGAGTCGTTCGGGAAGGAAACGAACGGGTGCTCCGGGCCCGCTTGGCGGATGCCAACTTTTTCTGGAAGGAAGATCAGAAAAAACCCCTTGCGGGAATCGTGAAAAAACTGGGTTCCGTGGTGTATCAGGAACAGCTTGGAAGTCTCTACGAAAAGTGCGAACGTTCCCGGGATCTGGCGGGACATCTTGCCGCCATGCTCCATCTTGACGAGGAAACCATAGCGCATGTGGACCGTACGGCCTTTCTTGCCAAGGCGGATCTTCTTACACACATGGTCTACGAATTTCCCGAGCTTCGGGGAGTCATGGGACGGGAGTACGCCAAGCGGAACAGCGAGCCTTCCCGAGTGGCTCTGGGCATTTACGAGCAGTACCTTCCGGAAAGTGCCGGAGGCACCCTTCCCTCGGACACGGTAGGTGCGGTGGTGGGTTTTGCGGATCGCATGGATACCGTAGTGGCTTGTCACAAGGTGGGACTTGAGCCTACAGGTTCTCAGGATCCCTACGGGCTTCGCCGGGCCGCACGATGCATGAACGAGCTTATTTGGGGCATGCCCATGGATGTGGATCTCGAAGACTTCGTACGCTATGCTGCCAAGCGGGTGGAGGCGGAGGAATCTGTGGTCGATGCGGTGCTTGCATTTCTCAGGCAGCGTCTTCTCATGCAGCTTAAAGAACGGGGTTGCTCCCATGAAATGGTGACCATGGCCATGGATGTCATCTGGTGGCGTCCGCTTCGGCTATGGGAATTTTTGGAAACTCTCATGGAGATTTCCTCGGAAGAGTGGTTCCAAAAACTTGCCACCGCAGTGGGCCGAGTAAACAATATTCTTCAGAAAACCGAGAGCGTGGAAGCTGTCTGGAGAGAAGGTCTTTTCGAAAACTCTTGGGAAAAGACCCTGGGAGACGCTCTTTCGAGCCAGAGAAAGGCCATCGAAGATGCCATGAAGGATTTCCAGTGGAAGAAAGTGGCGGGAATTCTGGCGGAGCTTGAAGCTCCTGTTACCGCCTTTTTCGACAACGTCATGGTCATGGCGGAAAACGAGGAAATTCGTGTAAACCGCTTAGGCCTTCTGGAGGATTGCCGGCGTCTTTTCGCCCGGGTGGGCAATATCGCCTCCCTCAAACAGTAACTTTTCGGGGGAGCATTTTTTGAAGGAAGAGGAGAGGTTCTCCTCTCCCTTCTTTTTCTTTTTATGTTAGAGTTAGATTTGACAAAAACCAGAGATACAGAATGGAGGAGATTGTTGTGCCCCAAGAACTGTTCGTGGTTTCCGACTTTACCGGGGAAACGGCGGAGCATGTGGCCCGGGCTGCGGCAAGCCAGTTTGGTCCCGAGGCGGTGAACTTCAGCCGATATCGCTACGTGAATACCGAAGAGAAAACCCTGGAGGTTCTTCGGGAGGCTAAAGAAAAACAGGCCATCATCATTTGTACCCTGGTGGATCATTATCTCCGGAAGATGTTGGTAGAAGCCGCTAAGAAAGAGGAAATCCTCCTTATCGATATCCTCGGCCCCATTCTCTTTGTGCTGGAAAAAAAGCTGGGAAAGCCTCCCCTGGAAACGCCGGGGCTTCTTCGCAAGATGGATGAGGAGTACTTCCGGAGAGTAAAAGCCATCGAATTTGCCATCAAGTGTGACGATGGACGAAGCCCGGAGCTTCTTGAGGAGGCGGAGCTTGTGGTGGTAGGTGTTTCGAGAACCAGTAAAACCCCTCTTTCCATGTATCTTGCTCATTATGGAGTCATGGTGGCCAATATCCCTCTCATTCCGGAAGCGAGCCTTCCTGATCAGCTTTTCAACCTTCCTCCGGAACGAACCGTGGGGCTTACCATCCAACCGGAAAAACTTATTCAGATACGTCGGGAGAGACTTCGCGTTCTCGGTCTTGATGCGGAAGAATCCAGTTACGTTCAGTGGGAACGGGTGGAAGAGGAGCTTTCCTACGCCCGGAGTGTTTTCAACAGACTTCGCTGCAAATCTTTTAACGTCACGAATCGAGCCATTGAAGAGACGGCCCAGGAAATTCTGGATTATCTGCGAGCCTAAGGAGGTGTTCCGATTATGGATGTTTGCGCGATCCCCATGGTAGTTGATTTTTCTGAGGCTGATGGAAAACGGAAGGATCTTTTCGGCGGAAAGGGAGCTAATCTCGCTTCCATGATCCAACAGGGTTTTCCCGTTCCTCCGGGTTTTATCATTAGCACTGAAGCGTGCCGCAAATACTGGGAGGATCCGGGAAATCTCATGGATACCATCTGGCCGGATGTACGAAAAGCCGTGCAGGAGCTGGAAAGAAAAACGGAGAAGGTTTTTGGGGGAACCCGAGAAATGCCTCTTCTCGTTTCGGTTCGTTCGGGAGCTCCTGTTTCCATGCCCGGCATGATGGATACCATTCTCAACCTTGGCATCAATCGGAATGTGGTGGAACACCTTGGAAAAATTTCGGGAAATCCCCGTTTTGCCTGGGATAGCTATCGCCGGTTCATTTCCATGTACGCCACGGTGGTGGAAGGGTTGGATGACGAGCTTTTCGAGCACCCCCTCTTCGATCTTAAAGCTCGCCTAGGGATTACCTATGATTATGAAATCGACGAAGTTTCTTTGGAAAAGCTTGTAGCAGAGTATCTCGGCATTTACGAAAAACGTACGGGACATCCCTTCCCCAACGATCCTTGGGAACAGCTTCGCTCTGCCGTGGAAGCGGTTTTTCGGAGCTGGGACACTCCCCGGGCCAAGGCGTATCGAAAAATTAACAAAATTCCTCATCACTTGGGAACCGCGGTAAACGTGGTGAGCATGGTCTATGGAAACCTTGGAGAAGACTGCGGTACCGGAGTTTGCTTTACCCGGAGTCCTTCGAACGGGGAAAAGGGGCTCAACGGAGAGTATCTTATGAACGCCCAGGGGGAGGATGTGGTAGCGGGAATCCGGACTCCCGAGGACATCGAATCCATGAAGGATCGCATGCCCTCCCTCTACGAAGAGCTTGTGAGCACCGGGGAGAAGCTGGAACGATTCTATCAGGATATGCAGGATATCGAATTCACCGTGGAACGGGGAGTGCTCTATATCCTGCAGACCCGGAACGCCAAACGTACCGCCCGGGCGGCGGTAACCGTGGCGGTAGACATGGTGGGGGAGGGGCTCATCTCTCCGAGAACCGCCCTTCTTAGAGTGACTCCCGAACAGGCGGAACAGCTCCTTCATAATCAGATTGATCCGGAAGCCCAGCTTTCCCCCATCGCCAAAGGGTTGCCCGCCTCTCCCGGAGCTGCCATCGGCAAGGTTCTTTTCGATCCCGACGAGGCTGAAGAAGCTGCCAAAAAGGGAGAAAAAGTAATTCTCGTTCGTCCCGAAACCACCCCGGATGACGTGCATGGCCTCTTTGCGGCCCAGGGAGCCCTCACGAGCCGAGGGGGCATGACAAGTCACGCTGCGGTGGTAGCCCGGGGAATGGGCAAACCCTGTGTTTCCGGATGCGAGGAGATCTCCATATCCATGGAGTCCGAAGAATTCATCGCCCGGGGAAATAAGGTAAAAAAGGGAGACCTCATTACTCTGGACGGAACCCGGGGGCTCGTCTTCCTCGGAGAAGCTCCTCTCATTCGTCCATCCTTTGACGAAAGCTTTCAAAAACTTCTTTCCATGGCGGACCAAGAGGCGCAGCTCGAAGTGTGGGCCAATGCGGATACCCCCGGAGACGCTCAGAAGGCCATGGAGTTCGGAGCCAGGGGCATCGGGCTCTGCCGGACGGAGCATATGTTTATGCAGCAAGAACGTCTCAAAATTATGCAGGAAATGATTCTTGCCCAGGAGCTGGAAGAACGCCTGGAGGCTCTGGAGAAGCTTCAGGTCATGCAGGAGGAAGACTTTATCGGCATCTTCCGGGCTATGAAGGGGTATCCCGTAACGATTCGTCTTCTCGATCCTCCGTTGCACGAATTTTTGCCTCACGAGGGCGACATCATGGAGCAGCTTGAGGAAGCGGAGGGAAGAGGAGATCAACAGGAGAAGGCGAAGCTGCTCAAGATACGCAACAAGGCCCGAAGCCTGCATGAAAACAATCCCATGCTGGGATTCAGGGGATGCCGGCTCGGCATCATCTATCCGGAGATTTACGAAATGCAGGTTCGGGCAATTCTCGGGGCTGCCTGTACTCTTTCGGAGGAAAAGACTCCCGTGGATCCGCACATCATGTTTCCTCTGGTGGGAACCCTTGAAGAAATGGAGCTCATGAGGGATCTCACGGAAAAGATAGCCCGGGAAGTTTTCGAAAGCCGGAAATGTACCGTAAACTATCATATCGGTTCCATGATCGAAGTTCCCCGGGCGGCTCTTGTGGCGGGCGAAGTGGCTGCCATCGCTCAGTTCTTCAGTTTCGGCACCAACGACCTTACCCAGACGACCTTCGGATATTCCAGGGACGATGCGGAGGGTAAATTTCTTGCGGAATATGTGCAAAAGCAGGTTCTTCGCGCCAATCCCTTCCATTCCCTGGATACGGTCGGCGTGGGAAGGCTTATGAAGATCGCCACTCAAGAGAGCCGGCAAACCCGAAAAGAGATAAAAATGGGAATCTGCGGAGAACACGGAGGCGATCCCGAGAGCATCCAATTCTGTCACGACCTCGCCCTTGCCTATGTAAGCTGTTCTCCCTACCGCATTCCTGTGGCACGCCTTGCAGCGGCCCATGCGAAATTGCAAAAAGAGTAAGCGTAAGCGTTAAACGTTTCACCTGGTGCTTTGACATCACACATAAAAGAGGAGGGGCTTTTCCGCTCGGGAAAAGCCCCTCCTCTTTTTAATCCGAAAGACCGTATTGCTTGAGAAGATCGTTGTACCATTCTTCGTAGCTTGGTCCCGGGCTTTGGTGCGGCGGTATGTATGTCGGGGGAGCGTTGCCGGGAAGAAGCATGGGATCGCTCTGAGGAATTTGAACGGGCTGTGTGAAAAAGGCCGGAATCTCCCGCCCCTCCTCGGGAGCGGAAGGAAGTGTTCCCGCAAGAGAATACTTTCCCGTGAGGAGTTCATCTCCTCTGGCAAGGAAGAGCTTCGGTGCGTGAAGATCGTTTTCCGCTTCCGCCAAGCTTCCTCCATGAAGGGGACAAAGAGCGGTGGGGGTCATGAACGAGGGCATGAGAAGCTTCACCTTGGGGCACATTTCCGTAGCCCGGTATCCCGTGGTGCGACAAATGGTAACCTCTTCCATGCCAGGAGGAGGAGCAGGAAAGGTCTTCTGTAGATTCAGAATTTCCACTGCCTGGCCCATGAAATCCCTCCACACCGGTGCCGCCACCACGCCGCCGGTGGCCTTGTTGCCAATGGGGCTATGGTCGTCGTTTCCCGCGTAGACTCCAGTCACCAACCCGGGAACGCCTCCCACGAACCAGGCATCTCTGAATTCGTTGGCGGTACCGGTCTTTCCGAAAACCTCATATCCTTTGATGCGACACCTCTGACCGGTACCGTACTGTACCACTAATTCCAGGAGGGAACGCATCATTACCGCCAGCTCCTCGGAAATTCCCGAAACAATCTGAGGGCCGTTTTCCTCTAAAATCAGGTTCGTATCCGAACGAATCTCCCGGATAGCAAAAGGCGTTATGCGATAGCCTCCGTTAGCAAATGTAGCGTAGGCAGCGGTCATCTCCAGGGGGGTTACGCTGGCGGAGCCTAGGGATACGGAAAGGTCGTAGGGAAGATGCGGCGAGGTGATTCCCGCATGACGGGCCATGCCTATGATCTTGTCGGGCCCTACGAGTTCCGCTGCCCGAACAGCCACGGTATTGTAGGAGTGGATAAGAGCGTTGGCGATGGTGGTTTCTCCGTTATACTTGCCGTCATAATTTCCCGGGTTCCATCCGTTATCGAAGGAGATGGGAGCATCGAGAAGGCGATCCACGGGGCGCACTTCGGAATCGAAGGCCGCCAGATAGGTAAAGGGCTTAAAGGAAGAGCCGGGCTGGCGATACGCCTGAGTGGCGCGATTGAACTTGGAGGTTTCGAAGTCTTTTCCTCCCACCAGGGCGAGAATTTCTCCCGTAGCAGCGTCCATAGCGACAATGGCTCCCTCGGTGCGGAGTTCCTGAAGGCTTTTTTCCGCAATTTCCTGAAGCTTGATATCGATAGTGGTGTAGACCTTCAATCCTCCTCGGTACACCTGATCCTTTCCGTATTTGGGGAGAAGATCGTTGAAAAGGATGTAGGAGACGAAATGGGGGGCCCGTGAAGACTCAAGGGTTTTTTGCTTGAGCCCCACAAGGTGAAGTTCCTCTTCGCCTGCTTCTTTGGCCTCTTCAGGTGAAATCATACCAAGTTCGGTCATGCGTCGCAGAACGTACTGCTGCCGGTTTCTGGCAGCGGATTCCGAACGATAGGGGCTGTATTTTCCCGGAGCGGGGAGGATTCCCGCAATAATGGAAGCCTCTCCAAGAGAAAGTTGATTCGGAACTTTTCCGAAATAAATCTGTGATGCCGCGCCGATTCCCCAGGCGCCGTGTCCTACGTGGACGGAATTGAGATACATTTCGAGTAGTTGCTCCTTGGAAAAGAGCTTTTCCAGCCGGAAGGCAAGGATGGCCTCCTTTGCCTTGCGTTCCAAGGTCTGTTCATGGGTAAGAAAAAGAGTTCGAGCTACCTGCTGGGTAATGGTGCTCCCGCCTTGTTTTATTTCCTTATGTGCTATGGTCACAAGGAGAGCTCGTGTGATGCCTCGAAAATCAAGACCCCGGTGTTGATAAAAATTTGCATCCTCTGCGGCGATCACCGCCTGAACCATCCAGGGGGAGATTTCTGCCAAAGGAACCCACTTGCGATTTTCCTCATACAGCTGGGTAATTACCTCTCCATGGCGATCGTACAGCGTAGTGGTCAGGCTGGGTTTATGGTGGATAATCTCTTCCGTGCTGGGAAGATCTGCGCTTAGCTTGCGCACGTAGAAAGCTCCCCAGAGAGAGGCAGCGGCCACACCAAGAAGGAAAAGGAAGAGCAGGGCGGTAAGGCAGAAAAAAAGACACCCCCGTTCCTTTCGGGGGGACTTTTCGGGATCCACCTCCCGGCGTCTCCCCGAGGAGGGAGAGTCCGAAGCGTCAGCATAGGGTTTCCTGGAGTTTCTGTCAGCTCTTCTCATGGGCAGATATCAATCTCCTTTTCGTATAGTAAAGTTCTCCATCTCTATTTGGAGTTCTGAGGGAGCCGGAGCGGTATCCTTCGGGGGAAAAGATGCCTCCCGCATCTGAGGTCGGAGAAGATTTCCCGAGGGATCATTCGGGATTATAGCACAATCGAAAAAAAAGGGGTTGCAAAGCCGAAGGAAGCGTGATATAGTACCTCTCGCCGCCACGAAGCGGCGGCACCAAGCACCTTGTTAACAGAATACAGCGTGCATCAAGCATAACGATCTTGAACAGCAGTACTCAAAGAATCAGGCAGATTCGTCTGTGGAATCTTTGTCAGATAGAGAAGAATTCTATGGAGAGTTTGATCCTGGCTCAGGACGAACGCTGGCGGCGTGCTTAACACATGCAAGTCGAACGGAAGATATATGGAATGATCTGCTTGCGGAGAATGAAGTATATCTTTAGTGGCGCACGGGTGAGTAACGCGTGAGGATCTATCCTTTGGCGGGGGACAACAGTTGGAAACGGCTGCTAATACCCCATAAGCCGAGAGGTAAAAGGAGTAATCCACCGGAGGAGGAACTCGCGTCCTATCAGGTAGTTGGTGAGGTAATGGCTCACCAAGCCGAAGACGGGTAGCCGGCCTGAGAGGGCGACCGGCCACACTGGAACTGAGACACGGTCCAGACTCCTACGGGAGGCAGCAGTGGGGAATATTGGGCAATGGGGGCAA
>CAZJHH010000018.1:0-39269 GCA_964545875.1 uncultured Synergistaceae bacterium | reverse complement strand
CTCCATGTCCCCGGGGCTTTTTACGGCACGTTTCCTGTTAGCTGCCAGGGAGAAACGGTGGGTCGGTATAATCGATTATTTCCCCACATGAGAGGGCTTAGTGTTCTCTTTTCTCCAAAACTTTCGAGGCCACCAGAATTTGCCCCACTGAAATTCCCTCGTCGTTGGGAGCTATACGCCGGTGTGCCAGAGGAAGAAGTCCTTGTTGCTCCAATCTTTCCCAGGTTGCGTCCAAAAGAAGGCGGTTTTGCCATACTCCTCCCGAGAGAGCCACTTTGGCAATTCCTTGGGCTGCACAAATGTTTCCGGCAGCATGAGCCAGGGCGGAAGCAAAACCTTTGTGTATTCCCGAAGCGAGGCTTTCCAGAGGAAGATGATGGATCTTTTCCACGAGCCATCGTACGGCGGGACGCCAGTCGATGATATACATGTCATTTTTTTGATAAAAACCAAAGGGAGCTTCGGGAGCTCTCGTGTCCAGGGCAAGAGCTTCAAGTTCCATGGGAGCTTGCCCGTCATAGCTGCTTTCCGCCTTCTTCGTAAGAAGGCTGCTTATGCCGTCGAGAAAGCGTCCCGTGGAGCTGGTAAGAATGCTTGCGGAAGATATTCGGGGGATCTGTTCGATAAGGAGGCTTCGTTGAGGCCAAAGGCGGAGCACCAGCTCCCGAACCTCGGAGAGGGAAAAACTTTCCAGAAGGAGAGATGCCGCAGAACGCCAAGGCTCAAGGATCGCCCGGTCTCCCCCGAGAAGAGGGAAGGGATGCAGAGATCCTCGGCGGGAAAAATGGGAGTAGTCTCCCAGGAGAAATTCTCCTCCCCATATGGTGCCGTCCGTGCCATATCCCGTACCGTCCAGGATAATTCCCAGAGCAGGTTCTTGCACGGAGTGTTCGAAAAGGCAGCTTGCCAGGTGAGCATGATGATGCTGCACCGGAATTGCCCGTCGGGCATCTTCGGGAGATATTTCAAGCACCTCCGAAGCGGCTCTTGTGGAGAGATACTGAGGGTGGAGGTCGTAGGCGAGGTACTCCGGACGATAGCGGAAAAGGTCGAGAAAGTGGCGAAGCGAGCGCTTATAAAGGCTATGGGTTCCGAGATTTTTAAGATCTCCCAGATAGGGCCCCGGAAGAAGGGTGGTCTTCTGAGATAGGGCAAAGGTGGCTTTCATTTCTGCCCCCGCAGCGCAGATGGAGGGAGCTTGTTCGTGGAGAAAGAAGGGGCTTGGCACGTACCCCCGGGCACGTCGAAGAAAGAAGAATCCCTTCTTCCAGGAGGCGAGGACGCTGTCATCCAGAGGATGTACGATCTCTCGATGGTGCCAGAGGACGAGATCTACCTCCTTTTTCAGAAGGAGGTTCAGAGCCTCTTCGTTTTGTGTAATGAGTGGATCCCCGCTGTGATTTGCACTTGTCATCACCAGGGATGAAAAGTGTTTGAAAAGCAATATGTGGAGAGGCGTGTAGGGAAGCATAATTCCCAACCGAGATTGTCTAGGGGCCACCAGGGGAGATATTTGTGCATTTTTTCGCACGGAACAGAGCAGAATGGGAGCCTGGGGAGACGCGAGAAGCTCTCTCTCTCTTTCCTCAAGAAGAACCAGTTTTTCCGCTTCCTCAAGAGTGGCTGCCATGAGAGCAAAGGGCTTGTCCTTCCGTCTCTTATGATGCCGGAGTCTTTCCAAGACAGGAGTGTTTCGAGGATCGCAGGCAAGATGAAAACCTCCAAGCCCTTTAATGGCGGCAAGCCCTCCTGCCCGCAAAGTTTCTACGGTAGCTTCCAGGGCCGACTCTTCCATAAAGGTGAAGCCTCGCCTATGGGATCCGTAGAGAACGGGACCGCATTCCCGGCATGCCACGGGCTGAGCGTGATAACGCCGGTTTTCCGGATTGGCGTATTCCTCGGCACAGAGTGAACAAAGGGAAAAGGCCTCCATGCACGTGTTGGGTCGATCATAGGGGAGATTCCGGATGATTGTAAACCTAGGACCGCAGTTGGTACAATTTGTAAAGGGATAGGCATGTCGAGGATTTTCCGGAGATTCCATGTCTCGTATACAATCCTTGCAGGTGGCTATATCCGGAGGGATAAAACTTTCTCCCTTGTTTCGAGATTCGCTGGAAATGATGGAAAAATCTCCGGGAACGGAAGCGAAGGGAGCCTTCTCCTCCAGGAGCAGTTCGATTTGTGCGACCTCTGCCAAGGGAGGAGCTTTTTGGGAAAGCTGGGCCATATAGTGCTTGATTTCCTCTCGGGAACCGAAAAGATGAAGTTCCACGCCCCTTCCGGTGTTACGGACGCTTCCTCTGAGATTCAGGGCATCCGCGAGGTTTTTGCAAAAGGGACGAAACCCCACGCCCTGAACGACGCCGAAAACCCTGTAATGTCCGTGATACACGATGACTCATCTCCGTATAGAAAGCATTGTATGAAAGTCTTGCAAGGGGCCATTATATGCTTTTCGCTCCAAAAGGAACAGCTTCTTGAAAAATCTCGGGAATTTTTTGGAAACATATACGGCATGCTTCCTCTCAAGGAGTGAGAAAAAAGTTATTCCTTTCGGCTCTCCTCGGCTTTTTGCAGCATCTCCCGTCCCCAGGCCCCACTTTCTGAAATGATCTGGGAGGAGTCTTTTTTCAAGGGATTGCAAAAATCTTTGCATCCCAAAAGGTGATTTCCCTTGGGTAGGGCTGTCTCGATCTTCGAAAAGATTTTTCCCTTTCCTCCTCCGTGACAGCAGAAAAGGGCCAGCTCTTTTCCGAAAAAGGGATGCTCTGCAAAAAGCGTATTCAGCGCCGGGGCATGGGTGCCTCCCCACACGGGAGTTCCGATAAAGAGAAGATCGAATTCCTGAGGATTGAGAGCAAGGGGGTGCAGTGGAGGCTGCTGTTTGGTGAGAGCTACCTTGCCGCCGAGGAAATATTTGAAAAATCCTTTGGAAGGTATGTCCTTGAGGGGAAGAAGTTCCAGAATCTCCGAATCCGTAGCCCGGGCTATGTTTTCTGCTATAAACCTGGTGTTGCCTTGAAGAGAATAATACATAACGAGAGAACGCACGAAAAAGCACCTCTTTTCAGAATGTGACAGAATGGGCAGAGCCGGAATATGTTTCCATATAAGTGCAAAAAATGCGCACCAGGGCAACCGGAATAATCCGGTGATTTTGTGTTGTATGACCGAAACTCTGGGCAAGGCGCGCTTGAGTGAGGAATACCCTATTCAAGTGTGCTTTGCCCAAACCTTTGCGGTTTTTCGCATATGAGCAAGTGAATAGTCCTTTAGAACCCCCAATGCCATCCCACTATAGTACCACGGAATCTGTACTTTGGAGAAATGTGACAGGAATATTCTTTTGAGGAAAGCTTTTCGAAAACATGCCCATGTGAAGAGAGACGCTTCTTTCTTGACCTCCCGTATGCGGTATAGTAGTATGGTATGGTGTCTTTAATGGGATACAATGTGCGGAACATGTAATGTATCCTGCGGAGCATTTGGGTGTATTTTTTATTCTTGGAAGGAGGACGAGTTTCGCAATGAAGAAATCATGGAGCAAGGTTGTACTTTTAGGGCTTTGTGCGGTAATGGTGTTTTCCGGGGGAGCTCTCGCGGCAGATAAGGTCATCAAGATCGGAACCCTTTTCCCTCTCACCGGCCCCTGCGCTCTTGCAGGGCAGCGTTGCCAGGCGGCAGTGGAGACTGCGGTGGAAGTTATCAACAATAGCCATCCGGAGCTTCAGGTTCCTCTGGCAAGCCAGGAAGGGCTTCTCGACGGATACAAAATCGAATTGATCCACGCAGATAGCCAGGGAAAGCCTGATGTGGGCAAATCCGAGGCAGAACGCCTTTTCGACCAGGAAGGCGTTTATGCCATCATCGGAAGCTATAACAGCGCCGTTACCAAACCCGCAAGCTTCGTGGCGGAGCGCAAGAAAAAACTCTTTATGTGCGGATGCTCCAGTTCTGCGGCTCTCACTAAGAGAGATTTCGGACGCTTTTTCCGTATGGCCCCCACGGATGAGACGGAATCTCTCGAATTTGTAGAGGTCATGAACTGGCTTAACGAAGACCGAAATGCAGGGCTGAAGACGGTGGGCCTGATTTATGAGAATACCGAATTCGGAAAACATGCTGCGGAAGAGGGCCGGAAGGCTGCTGAAGATGCGGGATATAAAATTACCGCTGACGTGGCTTTTAACCCCGGAGCTACCAACCTGGACAGCGAAGTGGCCACTCTCAAGGCTGCGGATCCCGACGTGGTTTTTGGCGCGTGCCTTGGCGGAGACTATACTCTTTGGGTACGCACCATGAAGAAGGTCAACTGGCTTCCCAAGGCTGCCCTGAACTACTGCACAGGGTATCAGGATCCCATGATCGCCAAGCAGCTCGAAGACGACGCCAACTATTTTATGGGCGGTACGGGGTATTCTCCGGAGTTTGCGGAACTCATGCCTGCGGTGGCGGCGGTAGAAAAAATCTACATGGAAAAAACGAACCCCAGCGTTCCCTTCGACAGTGACTCCATTCAGGAAGCTGTTGCGGTTTTCGTCATGGCTCAGGCCATCGAAAAGGCGGGAACTTTGGATTATGATAAAGTTATCGAAACCCTGTATGCCAACACCTGGGATTCTCCGCTCTCCATGGGCGGCAAGGTAGCCTTTATCCCGGGAGGGCAGAACTCCAAGGCCATGAGCATGATCACTCAGCTGCAGGAAGGAAGTTACAAGCGAATCTTCCCCAAGGATCTCGCGGATGTGGAGCCCGTGCTACCCATGACTCCCTGGAGCGATCGCTAGCCTGAAGGTATAGGCGAAAACCTTCGACGAGTATATGGCACCGTCGGAGAGTGACCATCACCAATGCATGGGGGCGGAGGAAAACCCAGAGGAAAGCCCGGGCTTCCGAAGCCCCCCTTATACTGTCTTCAGCGCGCTCTTTATTCCGGTTTTGCCGGAGTGAAAGCCCCTGTTTTTTGGCACGGTATCGAAAGGAGGAACCCGAAAGGCATGACACTCTTTTTGCAGATCGCCCTGGACGGGCTTCTGAACGGCATGATCTACGCCCTTGTGGCTGCCGGACTGAGCCTGATCTGGGGGGTTATGGATGTCATCAACTTCGCTCACGGAGAGTTTCTCATGGTGGCCATGTATGTCTCCTACTGGATAGGATTCATCATGCACGTGAGCCCTCTCTTTTCCTGGGTGGCTTCGGGAGTATTCGTCTTTATTCTCGGGGCTCTCACCTATCGCCTGATTATCAAGCACACCATCGGAAAGTCCGCCATGTCCGCCCTTCTGGCCACCTTTGGTCTTTCCATGCTCCTCAAGAACATCTGCCTTAACCGGTTCTCTCCGAACTTTCGCATCCTTCACGATTCGATTCTCGGAGGCAAGACCTTTCTTCTGGGAGACATCATTTTCCCCGTTCCCCAGCTCATAACGGGGCTTTTCGCTCTGGGAATGATCTTCATTCTGTACTACCTCATGAAGCGCACCCGTCTGGGCTGGGCGATTCAAGCCACCGCTATGGACAAGGAAGCGGCGGAGCTCATGGGAATTCGTACCGAGTGGATCTATACCCTCGTCTTCGGTTTGGGAGGTGCCTGCGTGGGAGTGGCGGGGGGGCTCATGCCTTCCTATTTGGCGGTGCACCCCGAAGTGGGAGGGCTCTTCAGCCTTCTGGCCTTCGTCTGCGTGGCCATGGGTGGATTCGGCAGCATCCCCGGAGCCCTTCTCGCCTCCCTTCTCATCGGCTTGGTAGAGGCCTTCAGCGGTTTTTACATCGCCCCGGTCTTTAAGTACGTGGCGGTTTTCGGTCTCTATCTCGTGGTGGTTTTCGTCCGTCCCAAGGGACTTTTCGGGTGGTGACGATTATGCGAAATAAAGGACGAACCGCGCTCTTTCTCCTCTTTCTCGGCATTCTCGCAGCTCTTCCTCTGGTGCCGGATCTAATCACGAGCGGATTTACCTACCACGTACTGATTCTTATTCTTCTGTATGCCAGCATGGCCCAATCCTGGAACATTATAGGGGGATACTGCGGTCAGGTTTCTTTCGGGCATTCGGTTTTCTTCGGTATCGGGGCCTACGGTGCGGGAATGGCAGTGGTGAAATACGGCCTTCTTCCCTGGCCGGGAATTCTTCTGGGAGCCCTTGCGGCAGCCTTGGTGGCCATGATCATAAGCTACCCGTGCTTCAAGCTCAGCGGCCATTACTTTGCCATCGCCACCTTTGCCATCGTGGAAATTTTCAACCGCCTATTCATGGTGTGGGACTGGATCGGCGGAGCCCTGGGGCTCGATTACGGCCTCACCGATGAGGGATGGCTCACCTTCGTCTGGTATGACAGCAAACGATATTACTTCTACGGAGCTCTCATTCTCCTGGCAATCGTCTTCGGAGTGGTTCGGTGGATCGAAGAGCATCGGCTGGGGTACTATCTCCGGGCTGTCCGGGAGGGGCAGGAGGCGGCGGAGTCCCTCGGAGTGAACAGCACCATGGTGAAACTCGTGGCCATGGGTATTTCCGCGTTTCTCGCCGCCCTTTGCGGTGCCTTCTATGCCCAATACAACTTCCGGGTGGATCCCCCCATGGTAATGTCTCTGGATATGTCCATGAAATTCGTGCTCATTACCATTCTCGGAGGATGCGGCTTCTTCTGGGGCCCTCTTCTCGGGGCGGCCATCCTCATTCCTCTTCAGGAATACAGCCGCATTTGGCTGGGAGGGACCGGCGGCGGAGTGGATCTCATCATATTCGGACTTCTTATTGTCCTGGTGGTGGTTAAGCAACCCACGGGAGTGATGGGAATTCTCTACGGCATAGCGCGCCGTTTTACAAAGTCCCGGGAGCCTAGGATTGCGGAAGATGCGGACGACTCCGGGGAGGTGAAGTGATATGGCTCTTCTGGAAGTAAAAAATGTCACCATGCGTTTCGGAGCACTTCTCGCAAACGATGACGTTTCCTTTTGCGTGGAGAAGGGCTCCATCGTGGGGCTTATCGGGCCTAACGGAGCCGGAAAAACCACCCTTTTCAACTGCGTAAGCGGCACCTACGCTCCTTCGGAAGGGCGGATACTTTTCGAGGGAACCAACGTGGCGGGGCTTTCTCCGCATCGGATATGCCAGATGGGCCTCGTACGAACCTTTCAGGTGGTCAAGCCCCTTCGAGGAATGACGGTCCTGGAGAACGTCATGGTAGGAGCCTTTTGCCGTACCGGGGATACCCGGGAGGCCCGCAAGGTGGCAGAGGAAGTGCTTTCCCTTTGCGAACTCGATAGGCGCAAGGAGGCCAATGCTTCGTCCCTTACCATCGGGGATAAAAAACGCCTGGAAGTTGCCCGAGCCCTGGCCACGAAGCCTGCAATCCTTCTTCTGGATGAGGTTATGGCGGGGCTTACCAGCAGTGAGGTACGCCTTGCGGTGCAGCTCATGCTCAAGCTTCGGGATCAGGGAATAACCCTTCTCATGGTGGAACATATCATGGAGGCCATCATGCCTATTGCGGATCGACTGGTGGTGCTCGACGGAGGGAAAAAAATCGCCGAAGATTCTCCGGACAAGGTGGTCAAAGACGAACGGGTTATCGAAGCCTATCTGGGCAAAAAATATGCGGAGCGCCAGAAAAAGATGGAGCAGCGGAAGGAGGAATCTTCCCATGCTTAAGGTGAGCAATCTTCGCGCAGGATACGATGATGTGGCGGTGCTTCACCACATTTCTCTCCAGGTGCGGCCGGGAGAAGTGGTAGCCCTGGTAGGAGCTAACGGAGCGGGGAAAAGCACCACCATGCGTTGTCTTTCGGGGCTCATGCGACCCTGGGAAGGTTCGATCTCCTTTTGTGATGAAGACGTGACGGGGTTTCCCGCGGCATCCATGGTGGCGAAAGGCCTCTGTTATGTCCCCGAGGGGCGGCGTCTTTTCGGCAAGCTCTCGGTGCGGGAAAACCTTCTTCTCGGAGCCTATCTCCAAAAAAATGAAAAAGAGGTGGAAGATCGTCTGGAGTTTGTGCTCTCCCTTTTCCCCCGGGTAAAGGAGCGGCTTCCCCAGACGGCGGAAACCATGAGCGGGGGAGAACAGCAGATGCTTGCCATCGCCCGGGGGCTCATGAGCATGCCGAAACTCGTGATGATCGATGAAATGAGCCTGGGACTCATGCCTTCCCTGGTGGAAAAGGTAATGGAAACCATCCGGGATATCAAAAAGGCGGGAATCACCGTATTCCTGGTGGAGCAGATGGTGCAGGATGCCCTGGAAATTGCCGACCGGGGATATGTACTGCAATCGGGAAAGATCGTTCTCAGCGGATCTGCCCAGGAACTTCTTGCCAGCGAAGAAGTGCAGAAGGCCTATCTCGGCATGTAGCTCGTGCCTGGGAGAGACAATAGATGCTATAAGGAAGGGAGCTCCGGAAAAGGCGGGGCTTCCTTCCTTTATTTTTCAACCCTTGGATCCGATATAAACAGTAGATAGAAAAATCGCCCGAAAGGGGGAGATGCTGTGGATCCCGTAAATCGTATCGGAGCTAAGGCATTTCTTATCATAAATCCATCGGAAAAGAAGCCTTC
The DNA here is from genome assembly GCA_964545875.1 of uncultured Synergistaceae bacterium. GTDB lineage: Bacteria > Synergistota > Synergistia > Synergistales > Aminiphilaceae > DAIPKP01. The sequence goes on along the minus strand of CAZJHH010000018.1, from coordinate 30,711 downwards.
TCGGGAAGAGGATCTTGCGGAGGCTCTCCGAAACGCCACAAAGAATCTCTACACTGCTCAGGATGACATGATGGAGCGGCATGAGGAGATAGTGAAAAAAGGACTTGAAGAAAACAAGAAAATCTGGGAAAAACGGAGTCGAGAGAAGGCTTTGGACAAAATCAACCAAGAGAGAGAACGATATTTCGAGGATCGTTCCCGGGAGGCGGCGGAAAAAGAACGAGAACTTGCCTCGCTCCTTCTGGGAAGAGAATCGAAATCTCTTGGAGAAAAAGCTCTTCTTATGGAAAAGCGGGCCCTTGAGGAAGACGACCATTCTCTGGCTCTTACGGCAAGGGAGCGTGGAAGAGTGGCGGCCCGGGAAGCTGCCAGGGAGGAGCAGAACCTTCAGAACGCCCGGAGGCGGAAAGACCGGAAAGGAACTCTTTAAGGGAGTTCACTGGTTTTCCCTAACCATGGCATGGAGATGTCAACGAAAAAAGGGGGGGAATTCCCCCCCTTGTGTTTCTTGTTCCAGAATAAGAAACGGAGATGTCGTTACGTGGCTACTTGATTTCGGGAATCTCCATTCCCACTTCGGTGTAGTACTTCGCTGCACCGGGATGGAGAGGCACGGAAAGCCCTTCGAGAGCGGTCTCCAGGGTGATGAGCTTGGCCTTGGCATGCACTTTGTCCAGGTCGCGGACGTTCTCCCAGAAAGCCTTGGTAAGCTTGTAGATAAGATCTTCGGGAAGATCTTCCCGGCAGACGAGCATAGCCATAACTGCGGGGGTCTGTACGTCGTGATCCACTCCGGTGTAGGTTCCTGCAGGAATCATGCTCTTGGCAAAGTAGGGATATTTCGCGGAGAGCGCAGCGAGGAACTCGTCGCTGAAGCTTACCAGGTCGATATCCTTCAGGGTTGCCAAATCCATAATGGAAGCGGTGGGGAAGCCGGCTACCACGAAGCCTGCATCGATCTGGCCATCCTTGAAGCGGGAGGTGGTGTTGTTAAAGTCCAGGAAGTCCACCTTGGCATCTTTGTAGGTCAGTCCTGCCACGTCGAAAAGGGCACGAACATCGGCCTCCACGCCGGAGCCCGGGGCCCCTGCGGAGATGCGCTGTTCCTTGATGTCTTCGAAAGCTTTAATTCCCGTTTCTTTCAGGGTGATCATCTGCACGTGTTCGGGGTAGAGCACCGCCACGCCCCGGATGTTGGGGAAGGCTTTCTTGAACATCTCTTCGCCCTTCCAGGCCCAGAAGGCCACGTCGTTCTGGACGAAGGCCATTTCGATCTGTCCCGTGCCGATGAGGTTCATGTTGGCCACCGAGGCGTTGCCGGTCTCGGAAGTGACCTGGACATCCGGAACGTTGCTGTTCAGGATTTCCGCCATGCCTCCGCCCAGGGGGTAGTAGGTGCCCCCGGTGCCTCCGGTGGCGATGGAAAGAAACTCCTTGGCAAAAGCGGCGCCGCAGAAGGTCGCGGCAAGAACGAATACGGCAAGAACAAAAATAGTTGCTTTCTTCATACGATACATCCTCCCCTCAATTATGGAGAACCATCAAAAAAGAGCTCTCCCGAAAAAACCGAAAAACCTAACCTTTAAACAAAAAAATTGCACGCATACGAAAACTCTTTTTCCCCACCCCCTTCACAAAAGTTCCATTACAGTATATTATCAGTCGCTGGTATCATCAAGAGTAAAAGCGCGTCATCCATCCGAACGTAGTCGTTTCGTTAATTACGCAATCTGGCTCTTTCTCTTCGTGTATTATATTGGCGTAGCGGCTCATAGGCGATACTATAGTACCACAGAAACGAGTGGCCGAGGCCAATTTGGGAGGGGAGCCTGTTATGTTTTGGAAAAACAAGGGGAATTTCGAAGAGAAATCTACGGAACGAGAGGATCAGGATATGGAATTCTCACCTGATAAGGCTCGAGAAGAGCATGCGGAAACGAGAGAAGAACGAGAGCCCGCAACACTCCTTGAAATGCGGGTGCACTTTACCATAAAGGATCGGAGCCAGATAGGCAGAGTGGCCCTTATTCTGGCGGCTACCACCGATGACGGTGAAGAAAGCCACATACGGGAAAATATTTTCGGAGCCGGATGGAAGGCGGTAGCCACGGAAGTCGGAGGCCTTGCCGGAGGACTTCCTCAGAAAGTTACCCGGGCAGTGGTGGGAGCGGCTCTCAATTCGGGAGTGGTGGAAAAGCGCAGCAACGAAATGCACGCTCTCATGCACGCCGCCCTGGAGGCTACCGGAGGGTTTATGAGCCCCAGCATGCTCGAAGCCAGCGTGGGAGCAAAGATTGCCATAGTTCGCAACGATGCCTGGATAGCCGTAGCCATCGTGGGAGATACCGCATATCATGCGGTGGCCCACCATGAGCGTTGCGGCCTTGGAGTCATGCATATTTAACAATTCCCTGTTCTTGGCATGCTTCCCGTTCTTTCGCCCCCTTTCTATTAAAGAAAGGATGCGTTATGGTTTCTTGATCAGGACAAAAACGTTTCTTTCCGCGAAAGAAACTCCATGTCTTCTGCTTGGCGTTTTATCCCGGATATCCGAAAAATCTCCTTGAATTCTCTCCAATTCGGTGTTATTATCCTTGCTTGTTGTATAGTGCAGATAATCTATGGAGGTGTTCCTTGTGAAAGATAAAATTCACCCTAATTATGAAACGTGTACCGTGAAATGTTCTTGCGGCAATACCTTTGAAACTCGCTCCACTCAGTCGGAGATCAAAATGGGTGTTTGTTCCCAGTGCCATCCCTTCTATACCGGTGAGCGGGGCGGCAGAGCCCAGCAGGCGGGGCAGGTGGAGAAGTTCCGCCAGAGATATGCCGCTGCGGGATATGGCAAGCAAGAAGAAAAGTAGAGGAAAAACATTTTGTTGTGAAAATGGGGGGCCTTTGCTCCCCATTTTTTGCATTCGGGAGATTTTTTATAATTTTTTCGTTTAAAAGGAGCGGGATATTGAAAAGTTCTGTCCGTTTGATCGCCCATACACCTTTTCCCGATCGCTGCGTAGCCCAGGCTGCCCGGCTCTGTTACAGCAAGGGAACTGCGGCGGAATGCTGTGCCGGGGAGATGACGGAATCTCAAATTCATTCTTTTCTGGAAAAGCTTTCCCGAAGCGGACATTTCTCTCCCTTCGAGCATGTCACCTTTTCCTTTGCAGTGGACCATATCAGCCGAGTCTGTTCACATCAGCTCGTACGGCACCGTCTGGCAAGCTACAGCCAGCAAAGTCAACGTTATGTGCCCATGGATGTCCCTTCGGTAATTTGCCCTCCTTCGATAGAAGCTCGGGAGGAAGCCCGGGAGATTTTCGAGAAGACCCAGCGCAACGCCCATGAAGCCTATACCGCTCTCTGCTCTCTCGGTATTCCCAAGGAAGATGCCCGATACCTTCTGCCTCATGGTTTCGAGACATCCCTGGTGCTTACCATGAATGCTCGGGAAATGATGCACTTCTTTTCCCTCCGACTCTGCCGCCGCGCCCAATGGGAAATACAAAATCTGGCGAAGGAAATGCTCCGCCAGGCGAGAGAAAGGGCTCCCCACATTTTTGCTCTGGCGGGGCCTCCCTGTGTGTTCAAAGGATCCTGTGAGGAGGAGAGACCATGTGGAAAACCCTATGGGAGTATGGAAGAGTTGCTCGGAGAGTAACCTCCGTTGCGGGGGGCCTGATTCTTATGGGGCTTCAGGCTTTCGGAGCCGAATCAAAACGGATGCCCGTGGGAGGTCAGGCGGTCATCGAAGGCGTTCTCATGCGGGGTCAGAATCGATGGGGACTTTGCGTGCGCAAGCCCGAAGGGGATATATGGAGCACCTTTTGGGGAGGCAACCCCTGGTCTAAACGAGGTTTTTGGAAACTTCCCATCTTTCGGGGAATGGCCACCATGGCGGAGATGCTTACCGTGGGAATGAAAGCCATCTCTCAGTCGGCAGAAATCGCCTTGGGAGAGGAAGAATCCCTTACGTGGAAGGATATGGCCCTTTCCATTTCTCTCGCCATAGGAGGCGTGATAGGGCTCTTTCTTCTGCTGCCCATGTGGCTCGGGGATCTCTGGCTTGCCCACGTTGGAGGAGGACTTGTGATCCGCCACGTGGTGGAAGGCTGTGCCCGGGCGGGAGTCTTTATCGGCTACGTGGGAGTTCTCGGGCTTTGGGGAGAGACGAGGCGTTTTTTCGCCTACCACGGAGCGGAGCATAAAACCATCAACGCATACGAGGAAGAAGCTCCTCTCACCCTGGAATCGGTACAAACCTTTTCCCGAATTCATCCCCGGTGCGGCACCTCCTTTCTTCTCGTAGTAGTCATGGTAAGTATTGTGGTCTTCGCTCTGGTGGGAAACGGCCCTCTCTGGTGGAAGGCTCTCTCTCGGATTCTCTTCCTTCCCGTGGTTATCGGAGTTTCTTACGAGTTCATACGGTGGGCGGACAAGAGTTCCGGGCTGGGCAAAAGCCTCATCGCCCCGGCTCTCTATCTCCAGTATCTTACCACCCGGGAGCCCGACATGGCCCAGCTCGAAGTGGGTATAGCCTCCCTTGAGGTTGCCCTTGGAAAGGATCCGGAACAAAAGACGCATAACGAAACGGTAGAAGGGTAGAAACTGAAAACTATGAACCTAGCAAAAAAACTTGAGGAAATCGAGCGTACCTATCAGGCTCTGGAGGCGAAGCTCGGGGATCCCGAAGTGGTATCCAGACCCCAGGAACTTCAGCAGCTTGCGAAACGGCATGCAGATCTGGAAGACCTTATGGTGGCCTGGCGGGAATACCAGGATCTTGCGAAGCGCCGGGAGGATGCCCGGGAGCTCGCCTCATCGGGGGATCCGGAAATGGACGCTCTCGCCAGGGAAGAGCTGGAAGAACTGGAACCTCTGCTGGAATCCAAGGAGGAACGTATCCATTTTCTCCTTCTTCCCAAGGATCCCAACGACGAAAAAAGCGTTATCGTGGAGATTCGGGGCGGAGCGGGGGGAGATGAAGCGGCTCTCTTTGCGGGTACTCTCTATCGCATGTACAGCCGTTATGCCGAGCGAGAGCGGTGGAAGGTAGAGCTCATGGATATTCACGAAACTGAAATCGGAGGCATCAAAGAGGTCGTTTTCCGTATCGACGGCAAGGGAGTCTACAGCCGTCTCAAATACGAGAGCGGCGTTCATAGGGTACAGCGGGTGCCCGTAACGGAATCCTCCGGTCGCATCCACACCTCCACTGCCACGGTGGCGGTGCTTCCCGAAGCGGAGGATGTAGACGTGGAGGTTCGTACGGAGGATCTGCGAATCGACACCTACCGATCCAGCGGAGCGGGAGGGCAACATGTGAATATGACGGATTCTGCGGTGCGTATTACCCATATCCCCTCGGGTATCGTGGTCTCCTGTCAGGACGAGCGTTCTCAGATCAAAAACAGGGCCAAGGCCATGAAATTCCTCCGAGCCAAGCTTTACGATGCGGAACTCCGCAGAGCTCAGGAAGAACAGGCGGCGGAACGGAAGGGACAGGTGGGAACCGGAGATCGATCCGAGCGCATTCGAACCTATAATTTCCCGCAGAACAGAGTTACGGATCACCGCATAGGCCTTACCCTCTACAAGCTTGATCAGATGCTCGAAGGGGATCTTTACGAAATGGTGGATGGCCTTACCATGGCTGATCAGACCGCCAAGCTTCAAGGCCTGGAGGACTAATGTCCCCTTTATCCATGGGGGAACGAAAGAGGGAGCTCATCGCCCTTTTTCGCCGAGAGGGAATAGAAAACCCCGAAGGCAATGCGGAAATACTGCTCTGTGCCGCCCTGGAATATTCCGGTGCGGCTCTTCTTTTGCATGCCCCGGAGCCCATGCCCCGAGAAGCGGAGGAGCGGCTTGCTCTCCTTCTGGAACAGAGGCTTCGGCGGATCCCTCTGGAATACGTCCTTGGAGAGGCTTTTTTTTACGGGCGATCTTTTTCCGTGGGACCGGGATGCCTCATCCCCCGGCCGGAGACGGAACTCCTTGTGGAAGAGGCCCTTGCATATCTTCCGGAACATGGGAAAATCATAGACTGGGGTACCGGTAGCGGTTGCATTGCCGCATCACTTGCGCTGGAATCTCCTTCTGCGGTTTGCCTGGGAGCGGATGCCTCTCCCAGAGCATTGCGGTGGGCCTGGAAGAACCTCCGCAAGCATGGTCTTCTTTCGAGAGTGCTGCTCTGGCATGGAAAAGATCCCCGGAGCATACCCTGGAAAGAGCGGGTGGATCTGGTGATAAGCAATCCTCCGTATATTCCTACAAAAATGCTTTCCGGACTTATGCCGGAGGTCCGCCAGGAGCCTTCTCTCGCCCTCGACGGAGGGAAGGATGGGCTGGAGCCCTACCGAATTCTCCTTCCCTGGGCAAAGGAAATCCTCTCTGCCGAAGGAGTTTTGGCGGTGGAGATCGGAGATTCCTCTCAGATTTCTCCCTTGCTTTGCATGGGAGGCAAAGACCTGGTTCCTCTAAAAGTCCGAAAAGATTATAATGGACTGGATAGGATTATTCTCTGGAAAAAATCCGGATAGTCCAGAGTCCTAAGGGTGACGGGAGTTCCGGAAAGATCGTTTTTCGCAGCTTCCTGTGGGTGTTTTGAGAAGAGATATCGAACGAGGAGGAGAACGCACGTGGAAAAAAGAGAGCTTGTCATTATCGGAGCGGGCCCTGCGGGAATGACCGCTGCCATTTACGGCAGGCGGGCCGGACTGGATGTATTGGTGCTTGAAAAAGGAATTCCCGGAGGACAGATCAACACTACCGATGAAATTGAAAATTGGCCTGGAGTTCTCATGGCTACGGGGCCCGAATTGGGAGAAGCCTTTCGAAAGCATGCGGAGAAATTCAACACCGAATTCCGATCCACCTCGGTGGAGCGTCTTGAATTGCGAGAGGGTACCAAAGTAGTGGTCACCGATCAGGGAGAAATCGAGGCGGAAGCCATTCTTCTTGCCACGGGAGCTTCCTTCCGCAAGCTGGGCTGCCCCGGCGAGGCGGAGCTCACCGGCAAAGGCGTCAGCTACTGCGCTGTCTGTGACGGAGCCTTTTTCGAAGACGAAGTGGTGGCGGTTATCGGAGGCGGGAACACTGCGGTGGAAGAGGCGGTCTATCTCACCCAGTTTGCCTCCAAGGTGTATATCATACATCGTCGGGACGAGTTCCGGGCGGATCGGGCCGCCATAGATCATGCCTTGAGCAACCCTAAGATCGAACCTATCTACAACTCTGTGGTGGAATCCATCGAAGGGGACGGTCTTGTGGAGAAACTGGTCCTTAAAAATGTCAAGTCCGGAGAGACCTCGGATCTTGACGTAGCGGGGGTTTTCGTTTTCGTGGGCACCGTTCCCAACGACGATGCCTTCAAGGGTTTCGTGAAAACCACCAGGGGAGGATGGATCGACACGAACCATCGCATGGAAACCTCCGTGGAGGGAGTCTTTGCGGCGGGAGACGTGCGGGAGAAGTTTCTCCGCCAGGTGGTGACCGCTGCAGGGGACGGTGCGGTGGCTGCCATGAGCGCCTACGGCTATATCTCCCAGCAGCAGCATCTTCGGCATAAACTTCTGGAGCCCCAGGAAGTCTTTGCCCTTTTCTATTCCAGTATCGACGAAAAGCATGCCCATCTTGCGGGAGAGGTAGAGAACTGGATGGAAGGCAAGGATGCTCATATAGTTTTGATTGACGCCTATAAAAATGCCGGGGTGGCTCAGAAGATGGGGGTTTCGGAACTTCCTGCATTGTTGCATCTCCGTAAGGGCTCCGAAGTGGCCCGGAAGAAATGCCAATCCCTGGAAGATGTGACCACCCAGATCGGATGAAATTCCCGGTAGTGTGGTTTGTACGGAACCGTCGGAATCCCTGAAAACCTTTCCATTGAGCGGAGAGTACCGTTTCTCCTCTCAGGGCAGGCAAAGGTTTTCCTTGTGGAAGGGGGAAAACAATGATTCTTACAGTAACCTTGAACCCTGCGGTGGACGAAGAATATTTTCTTTCGGAATTCCATGCGGGGAACTGGTTCCGGGCCAATAAAGTAGTGCGTTCCGCCGGAGGAAAAGGAGTCAACGTTTCGGTCATTCTCGCCCAGTTGGGATACGAAAATGCCGCCATGGGATTTCTTGCGGGATACAACGGCGAATATGTTCGGGATGAACTCCGAAAACATCAGATTACCACAAACTTCGTGCACGTTTCCGGAGAAACCCGGACCAACGTTTTCATCGTGGATCAAACGGGTAATCTCGAAACGGGAATCGCCGAACCGGGCCCCTACGTTTCCGAAGAGGCTCTGGAACGGTTTCTCATCAATTACAAACGTATGCTTGGCCGGGCAAACTTCGTCTTTATCGGCGGCTCTCTTCCTCCCGGGGTTCCCCAGGACATCTATCGGGAGCTCGTAACTCTCGCCAAGGAAGGGGGAAACGAAGTTTTCGTGGATGCTGCGGGGGTAAGCCTTGCGGCGGCTCTCGATGCTGGCCCTGCCTTTGCGAAAATCGATCGTCGTTATGTTTCCCAAGCTTCCGGAACTCCCTTCATCTCTCTGGACGGTATTATTGAACTTTTTAACAAAGCCCATGCCCAGGGTGCGAACTGCTGTCTTACTTCGTATCGCTCCTACGGCGAAGTCTTCTCTCTTCCCGGAGGAGTCTACCTTGCGGAAATCGAGCGAGAAAGAGTGGTTTCCATGCTGGGAGCGGGAGAGGCTCTTCTGGCTGGATTTATCGTGGGCAAAAAGGAAAACATGTCCGAAGAGGAGGCTATCCGCTTTGCCATGGCCTGCGCCTATGAAGATTCTTCTCATGTGGAGCATGGTGTGCGAAACCGCCGGGCCGTGGAGGATCTCATGCCCACCGTTCGAGTGGAGCGCCTGGAGTAGCTGGAGGAATATAATCATGCGTATAGGAGACGTTATGGATCGGGATCTTACCTCGGTAACTCCCGAGCGTACCATAGGAGAAGTTATCGAAATTCTTGCCCGACATCGTTTGACGGGCATCCCCGTGGTGGACGGTGATCTCCGGGTGGTGGGGTTTATCAGCGAAAAAGATATTGTTCGGGCTGCCCTTCCGGGATACTTTGACTATCTTCAAGACGCTTCTTTCATCCCCGATTTCGGGCAGTTTCAGGCCAGACTTCATCAAATAAGCCGTCACAAAGTCTCGGAGTATATGACCGATGATGTGGACCTTTTCGAAGAGGATGACAGCGATTTTACCGTAGCCATGACCCTGGTGCAGCACGGCTACATCCGGGGGCCCGTGGTGAAGGATGGAATTCTCGTGGGCATGGCCAATCGAAGCGCTCTTCTGGAAAGAATTCTCACGGAAACTGAAGGTTCCTGAGCCTTGGTGCCCGGTAATAAGAAAGGCTCTTCCTCCTTGGGGCTCTGGAAAAACTTTCTCGATTTCCGAGAAGAAGCATAAGGTTTTTTTTCTTTCTGCCGATACTTATGCTAGGAGGGATGCCTGATGGAACAGAAAAAACTTCAGCATGCCCAGGATACGTACAGGGAAAACCAGATCCGTACGGCATCTCGGGAGCAGCTTCTCGTCATCACGTACGATATTGGCATCAGCGCATGCCAAACTGCGGAAGAGGCCATTGCAAGAAACGACGTGGAAACCAAGAATATATCCCTTCAGCGTGCTCAGAGGGTTCTGCGGGAACTCATGGTAAGCCTGAACCCCGAACGGGATAGGGAGCTTGCGGAAAACCTTACGAACTTGTACGAGTTTCTCTTCTATCAACTTGTACAGGCCAATGTTTCGAGCAAGGCCGAACTCGTTCAGGAAGTTCGGGAAATGCTTATGGAACTTCGAAATACTTGGGTGAATGCCATGGAAAAACTTCTTGCTGATGAAGAGGAACGTGCCCCTCGGCTTGGAGATACCTCCATGGTGGAAGTTGCCGTGGGGAGCTCGTATCAGACTCCTCCGAACAAGGGGGGGTTTACCGTTGCCGGTTGAACTTTTTCAGGATCTGGAAGAACTTCTTCAGAAAGAACGGGAAGTCTATTCCCGTCTCGAAAAGATGGTGAATGAAGAGGAAGTCCTCGTGCAGGATGAGAACTGGGAGGGGCTTTTGGAACTCCTTCAGAATAAACAGTCCATCATTGCGGAGCAGGAAGTGCTTCAGAATTCTTGGGTGTCCTTTTCTTCTTTTCTGGATGTTCACGAGGGGCGAGAGAGCGCTGCCTTCTGGGATGCCGTGAAGGAGAAAGTGGGGGAGAGCTCCTACACCTATCTTACGGATCTCGTGGAAGACCTCCGCAGTGCGGTGCTCGAAATCGTAGCGAGAGAGGAAAAGCTCCGGGATCAGGTGGAACTTCACCTGGGAGAGTTGCGAAAAAAAATGCTCCAGGTGCAGAAAGGCAAGGCCGCCTATCGAAGCTACGCCAAGGCGGGAAATATTTCGACTCTGAAATAATCCATCATCTGCTTTTGAACAAAAAATGCATGCAGAAAGCCCTCCCCGGGATTCCCTCAAGAGAGATCCCTGGGGAGGGCTTTTTTATGCGTGTCTGCAAAGGAGGCGTCAGGGAATATGTTTTTGAGTTTACTCTTTGGAGCGGCTCAGGCACTCCACTGCCTCCTGAAGCAGATGAGGGAGAACATCGAGAAGAAAGGGAAGGTGCACCCGTTCGGTACGCTTGTGAGCATCCTTGCCCACGGGGCCCAGGTTGCAGATGGGAATGTCCAGTTTTATGAGATCCTCCGAAGGAAGCCGATAGGGAGACCCCCATCCCGGAGTGTTTCGTTCCAGGATGTCGAGTTCTTTTCGGCCCTGAGAAAAGCCACAGTAGGAAAGATCGCAGACTCCTTCAAAAAGATCCGCCTGAAGGACTTCCGTGCCGAGCTCCCGGGCTTTGGCCTGCACGGCCTTGGCCATTTCGAGAATTGCCCTGTCTCCGGAAGTAGTTCCTTCGTTGATCCGGGGGGGGTAGAAGGGGGGGAGAAATCCAAACACCACCAGGGGGCCCTCGAAAGAACATTCTTCGAGCATATATTCCGTAAGCCCCAGAGCCCGGTCTCGCTCATCCCATTCGGGAGGGCAGGAGCCGAGAAAGCCCTCCATATCCCGGTACCCCGATTCTCCCCGCTCCCGGATATATTCCCGTTTCAATTCGTCGAAAGAGAGCACCCGATCCTTTTCCCGGGAAGGAAGGGGAGCGTTTCGGCTCTCCCAGAACATACCCCGCCAGGATTGAAGGCGTTCCATGGCATCATCCAGGCCCTGTCGGGCGCAGCTACGGAGCTCTTCAAGAATTTCTCCGGGTTTTTTGTATATGGGGAGATAACCGTAGTAGGCCATGGCCTTGGCGGCGATGGTGGAGGAGTAATCGTTCCGGATATCCCGAATTTTGTGGCATCCATAGGGAGAATAGCGCTGTTCCTTATGGATGTCAGAAAAGGCGGCATTTCCGTCCAGAAGTATGTTGATGGAAGATATGAGGGCTCCCGCACTCACGCCTTCGTAGTATTCTCCCACATGGGTCTCCCGGCCGAGGCAGAAGAAAAAAGGGTTGATCTTGCCGATGGTTCCCGTGTAGAGGGTGGGGAGAGTTTCCAAAGTACGGGAGAAAACGGGCTCCGTATTGATGCATCCGAGAAACTCCAGCCCCTCTTCCTCCTGCAAACGGGCGAGATGCCGCACTGCCCCGAGCATGCCCAAAGAATTATTCTCCTCGTCGGGGACAAAAAAAACTCCCACATTTGCCTCAAGTTTTTCCGGATGTTCCGAAGCCTTGGCAAGAAGTATCGAGGCGGAGGCCACGCCGGATTTCATATCCGAAACGCCCCGGCCGAAGAGCCATTCTCCCGATTCCAAATCCCTTCGAGCCTCCTCGGAAAGAGGTTGTGTGGCCATGGCTTTGGTGCATTCTTCAGGGGAAAAGGCGAGATCTTTAAGAGGGCCGTAGACATCTGCATTTACCACATCCATATGCCCCGTGAGAAGCACCGTTTTCGACGTCCTTTTTCCGGCCCGCACAAGAGCCAGGGGAATGTGCCGCTTCAGGGGGTCTCCCTCCACGGAAAGGAGCTGCAGATCCTCGGGATGTTCCCGGAAGTAGGGAAGCTGGCCAAACCAATCATGGAGAAATCGGGCAATACGGTTTTCTTCCGAAGCTGCGGGACTGACGCTGGGTATGGCCACGAGTTGTACAAGAAGATCGTAAAGGGGATGAGATTTTGAAGAATAGACCATAAAAATCCTCCTTAAACAAAAACTGGTCTTGCGAAAAGCCTGGAGTTCTTAGAATCGGCCTCCCAGAACGAGTTTCGGAAGCCATAACGCCAGATCCGGAAAGTAGGTTACCGCAAGAAGTGTGGGAAGCCAAGCGAAAATAATAAACGTCATGGCTGGTTTCAGCATTTGAGAGACCGGGGTTTTCGCAATACGCCCTCCAAAGTAGAGAGTGGGAGCCGTGGGGGGCGTAACGTTCCCGAGCCCCAGGTTGACTCCGATAATGGCGGCGAAATGGATGGGATGGACTCCCAGGCTCGTTACCACGGGGAGGAGGATGGGGGTGCAGAGGAGCATGGCGCTCACGTCATCCATGATCATGCCGATGATGATCATGAAAATGTTGAGCATCAGGAGGATCACGTTTTTATTGGTGGATATGGAGCCCAGAAAGTTCATGATCATGGAGGGGAGCCGTTCCATCACGTAAATGCGACTCAGCATCATGATGCAGAACATCATAAGCATTACCACTCCCGTGGTAGTGGCGGTATCCACCACTACTTCCATGAAGTTGTCCTTATTCAATCCTCGATAGATGAAAAATCCTACGGGAATGGAGTAGAGTACCGCCACCGCCGCTGCTTCGGTGGGGGTCATAATCCCGCCGTAGATGCCTCCCAATACGATGAAGGGCATGAGAAGGGCAGGAAAAGCACTTTTGGAACGTTTTCCCAGAACCTTCAGGGTTTCTCCCGCCGGAAGAGGCGGAGCGACGTGGATATTGGGATCGTTGCGAAGTATAAAAATATTGAGTACGCTTAATAGTATCGTAAGAAGAATTCCCGGTCCCACGGTAGCAAGAAAACATGCAAGTACCGACTGCTGTCCTACCCAGGCGTAGAGGATCATCTGAGAACTCGGGGGAATCAGCAGTCCCAGGGGGGCGGCACAGGAAACCAGGGCGGCGCTGTGCCCCATGGGGTAGCCGCTCTCCCGGAGCCGGGGAAACATGATGGATCCGATGCAGGAAAGAGTGGCGGCACAGCTTCCGGAAATAGAGCCGAAAACGGCGCAGGATACCACCGCCACCGCTCCGAGTCCTCCCTTGACGCGTCCCACGAAGACATCCACCAAATTTACCAGGGATGTGCCGATTCCGCCTTTATCCATCATTCCTCCCACCATGATGAAAAGAGGAATCGCCAAAAGCACGATGGAACTCATCTGACTGAATCCGTAGGGAAGGAGAAAGGAAGGGTCGTACCCCTGAGTAATTACCATGAAAAGGGTGGAAAGCATAAAGCAAAAAGGTACGGGAAGTCCGAAAAGCAGGGTAACGATGATAAGGAGAAGTGCAATGATAATGGCCATCCTGAAACCTCCTTAGGAAGCCCGCCGGGGTTCTTCTGTGGACCCCAGGTCTGCCAGATCTTCGAGAACGTGGACTCCCGAATAGAATGTCATGAGCAGATAGCCCACGAGCACCGAAGACTGGGAGATGAAAATGGGAATCCGCAACCCCGTGGTGCGGGGCATCTCCCGAATGCTGTAGCCTACCATCTCCACTGCCCACCAGGAGAAGATGATGCAGAGGACGAACATGGTAATGTGAATGACCAGGGTAAGAACCTTCTGAACTTTCGGGCTCAGAAGCTGGGGGATAATGTCTGCGGTAACGTGACTTTTCTCGTAGACTCCGTAGGAGCTTCCGATCAGATAGAGCCAGAAGGCTGCAATTACCACGATTTCCTCGATGCCGAAAAGATCGGATTTGAAAACGTAACGTAGAAGGACCACGGCACACATGATAAGAACCACGAAAATGCTGCTCACAACCAGAACGATACGCTGGAGTTTTACCAGAATCCTCCAAAAGAGGGATGCCTTGAGAGCTTCAAGCCTTTCCATAAATCTTCCTCCTTTGCCGCTACGGGAGGCCGGGCAGGCCGAAAAAAGGCCTGCCCGGCGCGAGTGGTGTGCTTTACAAAATGAAAATCGAAAAGAGGCGATTACTGGAGAGACTCTTCTATTTTCTGCATAACCTCTTGTCCGTAGATTTCAGCGAGTTCCGGCCAAGCGGCGTTCCGCACGTGTTCCGCGATTTTGGAAAGCTCCTCGGGGGTGAACTCCACGATCTCGATGCCCTTTTCGCGCATCTTTCCGATATAGTCTTCATCCTCAGCCTGGCAGTCCACGAAGCTCTTGTCCGCTTCCTGATTGACAGCTTCCATGAGAACGGCCCGATCCTCCTCCGAGATGGATTCCCAGAGTTTTTTGTTCATCATGAAGGCGGTCTGGTCGAAAAGACAGTTATAGGGGAGATAGTATTTGATGACATCTCCGAAAACCTGATAGTTGATTACCGAAGATCCTCCGAGCCATCCGTCGCAGACTCCCGTCTGAATGGCGCTGTAGGTATCCGCATAGGGAATGGTGGTGGTGCGGAAGCCCATGCCTTCGCCGCAGAGCTTGTAAGCCGCCACGGGGGCTACGCGAATGAGCATATCCTTATCCACCTCGGGATTGGCGGGATCCTTGGGCATTTTGCGGGCCCCGATACCGATGAATCCGTCTCCGTACAGGCGAAGAAGTTTCACCCCGAGTTTATCCAAAGAAGAGTCCACGGTCTCGTAGAGATAGGAGCCCGGGGAAAGTTGCTGTGCGATCTGTTCGTAGCTCGATCCGAGATAGGGGAGGGATCCCAGTTCGAGAAGCTTGTCGAACTGGCTGGGGAGGAAAATCAATCCCATTTCGATGGTACCCCGGCGAATTTCCTCGAAAACCTGGGTGTAGTCCCCAAGCTGGTTCATGGGAAAAACGTCAAGTTCGATGCGCCCTTCGGTTTTGGCTTCCACATATTCCTTTACCGCCATAATGCTCTTGGTGCCCCGGTATTCCAGGGGAGATATGCCCGCTACCTTGATCTTCAAAGTTTTTGCAAAAGCTCCGGAAACGCTGAATGCCCCCAAAAGAAACGCTACCCCAAGCAATACCGCTATCAACTTTTTGTTTCGTGCCATACCGAACTCTCCTTTCGATTTCTCCCAGATAATAGAACTATTCCGCATTCCGCTTGCCGCGTGAAGAACTTTCCATGCCGAAGAGAGCACCACCTGCCTTTCATAAGAATTAAAAATTTTCAGCGACGAAACTGGAGCTTGTACGAGATGTCCTCCGCCCCCGAGCGGAGATGCCGAAGCCAGAGGGCCGCTTTTTCTTCCGTTACGGTTTCCTTGGGTGCCGCCAGAGAAAGGCAGCACCAGACCCGCTTGTTCTTTCCGAAAATGGGAACGGAAAAACTTACCTCTCCAAGATTGAAGGTTTCCCATTCTTCGGCGTATCCCTGACGGCGGATATTTTCGTATTCTTCCAGGAGGCGTTGAGGATTCATTTCGGTGTGGGGGGTGCGCTTTTCGAAGGGCATGGCGGCAATCATGCGTTCCACCGTTTCCTTTCCCTGAAAGGCGAAAAGCAGCTTTGCCGAAGCTCCGGAATTTACGGGGAGGGACTTGCCGATGAAATCCTGATAATCGTAGACTCCACCCTGACGGGAGCGCTTTACCGCCGGATAGGCCCGGTCTCCTTCCCAGACGCTGATATACACGCTTTCTCCCGTAAGGCTGCAAAGCTCCTCGAGCACCGGAAGAGTAATTTCCTCGATACCGATAAGGCGGCTATAGACCTTGCCGAGGCGGAGCACGATAGCTCCGAGATGATACTTCTTGGATTCCGGGTTTTGGGTAACGAAATGTTGTTCCTTCAGAGTAGCCAGAATCTTATGTATGCCGCTTCTGGGCAGATCCAGTTCCCGGGCGATTTCCGAGAGTCCCATTTCATAGGGAGGATCTCCAAGAAGACGAAGAATGGTAAGAGCCTTTTCGATGCTCGACATGCGCTCCTCCTTGTTTCCTATATGGAAAAAGTATTTCTTGCATAGAACCATTGTATCCCTTGAAGATGGAAATTGTCAAACAAAAAACGCTTTTTTGATTTCTGAGTACCTCTTTCCGAAGCATGAAAAAAGCTCCGGAGTTCCCTTGATAACTGGGAATTCCGGAGCTTTCGGCGACATGGCTTTAACCTTAAAGTGGCAAGAAATCCTCCACCTCTAAGGTGGTGGGAGTATGTCACGAGTGTATTATTCCAGATTGCGTTCGAAATAGGAGTGTTGTTGTTGGTGCCGCCACCGGGGAACCTCCCGGGAGCTATCCGGGGTACAGCAGAAGAAGAGATCTTCTGCGAATCCCAGGCTTTCAAGCGTTCGGGCGTGGTCCGAGAGGCGCACCGCCCTTTCAATTTCCGGGGCCTGACGCTGCCAGGTCCAGAGAGCGATTGCAGCGCCGTCCCGGAGGGTTATTCCCGGAAAGGTCCGGAGAAAGATGTCTGCCAGGTATCCCGCTCCAAGAGTGTCATCCAGGGCGGTTTTGCCGTATGTTCCCGCACAGAGAATTCCCACTCTGGAAAAGGGAGTACAGGCCCGTATCGCCGCCGAAGCGTTTCTGATCGAGGCGGCGAAAACGGGTTTTCCCGAAGAGGAGGCCTTGAGAACCGCTTTCGTGCCGTTGGTGGTGGTCATTATGGCCAGAGGATGGCTTCGGCAGATCTCTTCGGTGAGATCTCTCGGAGAATTTCCCAGGTCGAAGCCCTCCGGAGGAAGGCCGTGGCGTTCTCCTAAGAGCAGGGCCTTTTCCCCCAATTTTTTTCGAAGTTCCCGGGCCTCTTCCAAGGTTTCTACGGAATAGAGCCGTTCTCCTCCCAGGGAAAAGAAGGTCACCATGGTGGTGGTTGCCCGGAGAAGATCCATGACAAGCCATGCGTCCGCTTCAGGAAGAGGTTCCGCGGGAGAGAGAACCACCGAAAGGGTGCGTTCTCCGGAGATTGAAGGCATCAGGATTTATCCTCGAGGGTGTCCATGGATGCTGTAAGAGTGGCGATTTGAGAAAGCACCTGTACGCACTTTTCCAGGGAGGAGGCCGGAAGAAATTCGTAGCGGCTGTGGAAGTTGTGTCCCCCCGTGAAGAGATTCGGCGTGGGGAGGCCGTGCCAGGAAAGCCGGGCACCGTCGGTGCCGCCTCGAATGGGAACGATTTGGGGGGTGATGCCGCATGCTTTCATAGCTTGAATGGCGAGTTCCACCACTTCGAAGCGTTTTTCCAGGGGTTCCCGCATATTTTTGTAGCTGTCGGTGATTTGCAGGGATATGCGGTCTCCGTAGGTTCGGTTGATAAGTGCCGCCGCCTCCCGGGCGATGCTTTTTCTTCTTCCGAGGCCCTCGTCGGAAAAATCTCGGATGATGTAGGAAAGCTCCGCCTTTTCCACGGTACCCCGGAAGGAGAGGAGGTGAAAGAAGCCTTCATAGTTTTCCGTGAGTTCCGGTACCTCCCCTTCGGGAAGAAAAGATGCGTACTTTCGTGCCAGAGTAAGGGCGTTTATCATTCTTCCCCGGGCGGTACCGGGATGGGTATTTCGCCCGGCAATACACACCTCCAGAGAGGCGGCGTTGAAATTCTCGTATTGAAGCTCTCCCAAGGGGCCTCCATCCACGGTATAGGCGAAATCCGCTCCGAAACCGGGCACGTCGAAGTGATCCGTTCCCCGGCCGATCTCTTCGTCCGGAGTAAAGGCTATGCGGATTTTTCCGTGGGGAAGTTCGGGCCGGGAGACGAGCTCCTCCAAAAGAGTGACGATGGCGGCGATTCCCGCCTTATCGTCCGCTCCGAGAAGAGTGGTTCCGTCGGTGACGACAAGGTCTTCTCCAAGATAGTCGAGAAGCTCGGGAAATTCCCGAGGATCCAGGGTGAGACACTCTCGGGAGTTCAGCGAAATTTCCTTTCCGTCGTATGCTTCGATAATCCGGGGCTGCACGTTTTCTCCGGAAACCTCCGGGGAGGTGTCCAGGTGAGCTATGAATCCGATTACCGGAAATCCCTCCGTTCTGGCGGGGAGGGTGGCGGTAAGATATCCCTCGGGAGAGAGGTGTATCTCTTCAAGGCCCAGGGAGGTAAGTTCCTCCTTGAGAATTGTGGCGAAACGCATTTGCTCGGGGGTGCTGGGAGATACGGCGGAATTCGCCTTTGGGTTCGAAGTGCTTGGAATGGCGACGTAGCGAAGAAAACGCTCTATTACGGGGGAGGCCATTTTCATCTCTCCTTTAACGTGATTTGATGTAAACATGAAGCTGTTTTTAGTAATAATTTCGTTAGTTTTGGTTCACAAGCCATACTCCCAGAAGAATCAGGCCTCCTCCTGCGAGAGCCGGAAGAAGAAGAGGTTCCCCGAGGAAAAGGAAGGCGATGATCACCGCCGCAGGGGGTTCCAGATACATGAAGGCTCCCGCCCGGGATGCCTCCATGGCTTCCAGGGCGTCGTACCAAAAGGTGTAGGCCATGCCTGTGCAGAAAATCCCGAGAATGAGAAGAGCCCATAATCCTCCGGAGCTCAGGTGGAAGAGGAGAGAAAGCTCCACCCGGGGAGCGAAAAGAAAAGCCGAAAAGAGCCACCCGAAAAACATTACCCAGGCCATCATATTTCCCGGAGAAGAGTGGTGCAGAAGTTTTCGGGAAAGTACGGAAAAGAGCGCCCAGTTTCCCGCACTGATGAGCATGAGAAAATCTCCGAAGGAGCCGAATTGCCCCTGAAGAAGGTTCGAGGGGGTTCCTTCGCAGAGAACGAGAAGAAGCCCTGCCGTGGCAATCCCCATGCCTCCAAGCTGTTTGGCGGAAATCTTTTCCCCCAGAAAGGCCCATCCCAGGAGGGCCATGAAGATGGCGGAGGTGGCGATAATCCATCCGGAAGTGGATGCCTTGGCGGTTTGGAGAGCCACGCATTGGAGCCATTGATGGAAGGTAACTCCCTGCAGGGCAAGAAGAGGAAAGAGGAGCATTTCCTTGCTCCGGGGGAGGGCGAGCCGCCCCCGGAAAAGCTGTATTCCTATCAGCATGGCGGCTCCCAGGGCGAAGCGTCCCCAGATAAGGGTCAGAGGATCCAGTTCACGCAGGGCGGCCTTGGTGGCCACGAAGGAGCCGCCCCAGATGATCACCGCCGTCAGGGCCTTGAGGGCCGGTACGGATATGGTGGTGTAAGCCATGGGATTACGCTTTCTCGCCCCGGGCAGCGAGATAGATCCCCGTTAAAATGCAGGCTCCTCCGAGGAGCTTCTGAAGAGAAACGGACTCTCCTAAAATGAAATAGGCTAAAAGCGTTCCACCGATGGGCTCCCCCAGCAGGCTCACCGCCACGAAGCTTGAAGAGAGCCACCGAAGAGCCCAGTTGTAGGCGCTGTGTCCCACCATTTGAGAGATGAGCGCCATGCCGAGAAACATGAGCCAGGTTTGAGGGGTATAGGGCCCCAGAGGGAGTTTCGTAAGAAGAAGGGCTCCCCAGAGGCAGCATGCGGCGCTTCCATAACAGAGAAAGGTGTAGGATCGAAGAGAGAGGGAGGGGCGGGCCTTGCGCCCAAGCATGATGTAGCAAGCGGCAGTCAGTCCTCCCAGGAGGGCGAGGAAATCTCCCCAGAGAGCTCGAGGCCCCAGAGAGAAATCTCCTGCTCCTACCACGGCTCCTCCGGCGATGCTGATGAGGATACCTATCATGGTTTCCCTGGAAGGGCGTTCTCCCGTAACCCAGGGGGCCATAAGGGCTGTCCAGAGGGGAATGGTGTTCACCAGTACCACGCTGCTCGCCACGGAGGTGTAGGAGAGAGAGGCTATCCATGTGGCGAAGTGCAGAGCCAGAAAAAATCCCGCCCCCAAGCTGTAGAAAAGCGTTCGAGGAGAAATGCTCCGAAGTTCTTCCCTCTTCGCCCAGAGAGTGGGGGGAGCCAGAAAAAGCGTGGCGAACCCTACCCGGTAGGCGGCTATGGCGAGGGAAGGAGCTTCCGCGAGCCGGGCGAAAATGGCTCCGGTGGAAACCGCCAGGGCGCCTATGCAGAGCACCAGGTACGGGTGCGGGAAATGGGTTTCGGATTTTTTCAAGCCCATGGAAAATTCCTCCGAAAAGTGGAATGTGAATCCGGTTTTCGTGTACAATAAAGGCGTGTCACGGCAATAATACTTTGTTGAAGGGCGGTTTGCAACGACATGTCCAGGAATATGCATGCCTTTTTTTCTTCCGGCAAGGTTCCGCAGCCGCTCTGCGAGGCCTGTCGAGAACGGATTTTTCTTTTCGGTTTTTCCGGAGATATCCGCCGATCTCTTAATGATCAGGGGGTTTTTCTGCCATGGATTGAAACATCCCGGGAGCCTCAAGAGGTGACGGAGATTTTTCCCACCGAGGCTCTTCGGCAGCGTGCTCGGGACGTCCTTTCCCGGCTGGAGCGCACCAAGATAGAATCCTATCCCTTTGCCTGGTGCCGGGATGCACATATCCGTAAATATTGGGTGCGCTGGTGCTTTCTGGACGAATCCGGGGGAGCGCTTTTTTTCCGGGATATCACCGAGGCTTTTTGGGCGGATCAGAGCCTGGGAGTATTGGCCCGGATTCTTCAGGTTGCCCGGGGGGGCGTGGCGGTGACGGATCCGGAAGGGACCATTCTTTCGGTGAACCCTGCCTTTACCGCCGTTACGGGATATACTGCCGAAGAGGTTCTGGGGAAAAACCCCCGTATTCTTAAATCCGAACACCACACTCCGGATTTTTACGAAGACATGTGGAACCGCCTTCTCCTCGAAGGATTCTGGGAAGGAGAGATCTGGAACCGCAAAAAAAGCGGCGAAGCCTATCCGGAACATCTGCGAATCGCCGCGGTATACGATGAAAACGGTCATGTGCAGCGGTACGTGTCGGTTTTCTACGATCTCTCGGAACTCAAGGAAATGCAGGCCCAGGCCACGCATCACAAATACCACAGCAACCTCACGTCTCTGCCGAACCGCCTTCTTTTCTCGGATCGTCTTTCCGTGGCCATCAAGCAGAAAGAACGCCAAGCCTCGCCGAAAAGCACCATTGCGGTACTCTATGCGGATCTGGACAGGTTCAAGAAAATTAACGACAGTTACGGCCATGTGCTGGGAGACAAGGTTCTCGCCCGGGTAGCCCAGCTTTTCAAGGAGACCGGCCTGGAAGAGGAGACTCTGGGGTACATGGGGGGCGATGAATACGCCTTTTTCTTTGTGGACACTCCCGTAAAAACCGCCCTTATTCCACGGCTGAACACTATTCTGGAGCTTCTCCGGTCTCCTCTTGTTCTCGAAAACGGAACCACCGTGCAGCTTTCCGGAAGCATGGGCGTGAGCGTTTTTCCCGAGGACGGCGAATCTTCCGAAGAGCTCCTGCAGCATGCGGAAATCGCCATGTATAGGGCGAAAAAGAGCGGCGGTAACCAGTACGCCTTCTTTTCCCGGGATATGTACCAGACGGTGCAGCGAAAGGCTTCTCTCGAACTGGGACTTCAGCGAGGCTTGGAAGAAGAGGAGTTTTTTCTTCTCTACCAGCCTCAGATAGACCTCCATACCCGGAAGGTGCTGGGCGTGGAAGCTTTGATCAGGTGGCATTGCGGAGAGCGAAAGGACGTGGTCTCTCCGGGAGAGTTCATTCCCGTGGCGGAGGAATCGGGGCTTATCGTTCCCCTGGGAGAATGGGTCTTCCGCCGAGCGTGTATGGATATGGTGGCTTGGGATAAAAGCGGAGCTCCGGCCATACACTTTTCCGTGAACATCTCCGCCAAACAACTCTACCGAAAGGATTTCTATTCCATGATCTCCCGGATCCTTCAGGAAACCGGGGCGGATCCCAGGCGGCTCGTGCTGGAGATTACCGAAAACGCCATGCTCGGAAGAAGAGAAAGTCTGGAAAGCCTTTTAGGAAACCTTCGAAGTTTGGGATTACGGTTTTCGGTGGATGATTTCGGCACCGGATACTCCTCCCTGGCGTATCTGCGGTACATTCCCGTGAGCGAGCTCAAGATCGACAAGATTTTTGTGGATCCCCTGGGGGGAGATTCACTTTCGGGAGAACTCATACACTCCATTATTTCCCTCGGAAGGAGCCTGGGGCTCTCCATCGTGGTGGAAGGAGTGGAGACGGCGGAGCAGAAAGAGGTGCTCCTGGGCTTTGGGGTTCCTCTGGCTATCCAGGGGTTTCTTCATGCCCGGCCCATGAATATAGAGGAGGTGAAACGCCGCTTCTTTTCCGACAAACCGGAATAAGAACGCGGCCCTTGATATGACCTGTACTATTTCGCAGGAAGCCATCGAAAAAACAAAAGCTTTTCACGGCCACTGGTGCCCCGGACTTGCTCTGGGAATCCGGGTGGCGGAACTGGCCCTCCGGGAAGTGGGGCGTTCCTCGGACGAAGAAGTCGTGGCCCTGGTGGAGTGTGACATGTGCGGCGTGGATGCTGTGCAATTTCTTGTGAGTTGTACCTTTGGCAAGGGGAACCTCCTCTACCGAGATTACGGCAAGGGAGTGTTCTCCTTCTGGCGGCGCCGGGACGGCAAGGGAATTCGCATATCCCGCAAAGCCTCCTCGCATCCCGAGGATCCTCGGGCGGGTGAGTGGAACCGGAAAAAACGAGAAGGCACGCTTACTTCTTCAGAAGCCGTATGGCTTCGGGAAAGCCGGGAAGAAAAATGTCGTTATCTTATGGAGGCGCCTCTGGAGGAGCTTTTTTCCTGGGAGCTTCTTCAAGAAACTCCTCCTCCCAAGGCGACCATCGAACCATCTCATCCCTGCGACTGCTGCGGCGAGCTCGTTATGGCCTCCCGGCTGTGCCAGGGAAAGAACGGAAAAAGCTACTGCATCCCCTGTTTCGAAAAAAGAACGGAAAAATAGCGGAGGTTTTTCTATTCCTTTATTCGGAGTGACATGACGAAAGATTTCACGGACATGATGTTTACCGGGCGGAGGTTCCTCAAGGAGCTTTCGCCCGGTCCTTTATCTGCTGCAGTTCCGAGGGAGTGAGATACTTTCCGAAATAGGGAGCGAAGACCGAATTGTTGTGGAGCAGAGGTTCTCGGCGGATTTCCGGTACCCTTTCGGCGGCCTTCTCGAAGGAGGAGGTTCCCGGAATGGGAGAAAACTGAGCGGTTTTCGCCTTTCCTCCCTGGTTCCGGATAAACTCCAGCGTATGGAGCACACTTTCCACGGATTGTTCCGGAAGGCCAATGAGCACGTAGGTTTCGATCTGGTCTCTTGAAAAACCCGCCTGTCTCAGGGCCGCCACGGCGGTGCGGTATTCTTCGAGGGCCACCTTGGAGGAGCCGGATCGCTGCACCTGGGGATCCACGCTCTCCAGGCTCAACCGGAGAGTCTGGAAGTTAGTGTCGAAAAGAACCCGGGCACAGGGGGCGTCGATTTGCCGTACGTGAAGTCCGTTGGGGGTATGATACCGCAGTCCGGGAAAGACGGATCGGAGCCTTTCGCAGAGGGGGTAGAAGTGCCGTTCCTTTGCCGCCAGAAGGGCGTCGTCGTAGAAGGCCACGTCTTCCACGGGGGTTACCTCCCTCTGATGTCGGATTTCCTCCTCCGTCAGGGAGATCTCCCGGAGGTGAAATTCCGGGTCGAGAATTCGGGAGGCACAGTATTCGCAACGCATGGGGCATCCCAGAGTACTTCGGGAAACCGCATATCCTATGGAATCGTAAAGATCCATGGCGGGATAGTTTCCCTGGAGGGAACAGGAAAGGGTTTGCACCAGATCCGCGCCCAGGGATGCGGCATGCTCCGGGCAGAGACGAGGGTAGATTCCCCCGAGAAGAATGGGAGTATCCGGGAAGATTTGTCTCGTCAGGGAGATGCACCAGGCAACCCCGGGATACCAGTAGGTCATTCCCGAGGTAAGGCATATCAGGTCTGGTCGAGGGTGTTTTTTCAGAGCCTCCATGTACTCTTCTTCAGAAAGGCCGAAGTGGTAATAATTGCGAGGAATCTCCCGGTAGCGGAAAGGTTTCTCTATCTTCCGGCGACGGGGACGTATTCTTCCCCAGGAGAGATCTTTTTCCTTGGCTTCCTGAACGCAATCCAGGAGAAAAACCCGGTTTCCCCGCTCCCGGAGAGCCTGAAGAAGATAGAGAAGACCCAGGGGCTTGGCCCAGAAATCGAAAAAAGCGAAATCCTGTACCGGGGGGTTTATCCCCAGTACCGTGGCATGCCGAAGGTTTTTAAGATGTACCGTGTAATCAGGCAAGGAGGCGCCTCCTTTTTTCTTTGATAATTGCCCGAATGCCGGGAAAAACTGAACCTCCAAAATACCACAGGATGGAGAAAAGGGGTTTCAAGAAGTTGACGGCCCCAGGATTCTGCCGTAAAGTATTTTTCCTTGACAGCCTTTTCTGCACCGTTTATAATGCTTGCGCTTCGGGAGGTGGTATTGATGAAGAAACCCGACTCCCTTGAAGAGCGGATGCGCCTCAACCGGCTTTATGACCTCTACGGGGCTCTGCTTACGGAGAAACAGCGCCAGGCTTACGAGATGCACGAGTGGGAAGACTGGTCTCTTCAGGAGATCAGCGAACATCTTCAGGTCTCACGGCAGGGTGTGCATGATCTTCTTTCCCGGGCGAAGGAAAAGCTCTGCTCCTTTGAAAATCTCCTGGGAATGGATAAAAAATTTCTGCTTCAGGAAACCTTTCTCGGGGAGCTTCGCACTCTTCTCGAGGTGCATGAAAAGAATCTTCCCCAGGGTTTTCTGCAGGCTCTGGATCTGCTTTTAGAGAGAGGTGGGGTATCCCATGTTTGATTCCCTCAAGGAACGGCTCGAAAATATCTTTAAAGGCTTGAAGAGCAAGGGAAAACTTACCGAGGACGATGTCGCCGAGGCGTTGCGGGAAATTCGCAGAGCCCTCCTTGAGGCGGACGTGAACTTCAAGATCGTCAAAGATCTCATGGAGCGTATCAAGGAGCGGGCGGTGGGCCGGGAGGTACTGGATTCCATCACTCCGGGACAGCAGGTGTCCACGGTGGTTTTCGAAGAGCTCGTTTCCCTCATGGGAAAAAAATCGGAACCCCTTGTCATCGCTTCCAAACCTCCTACCCGGTACATGATGGTGGGGCTTCAGGGATCCGGTAAAACCACCAGCTGCGGCAAACTTGCCAAGCGTCTCGGCAAGGGACATAAGCCGCTCCTCGTGGCCTGCGACCTTCAGCGTCCCGCTGCGGTGGAACAGCTTCGGGTGCTTGCAAAAAATACCGGCGCGGGGTTTTTCGGCCCCTCGGAAGGCGAGAAAAATCCGGTAATCCTGGCGAAAAAGGCCCTGGCCTATGCGGCGGAACATCTTTATGACGTGCTCATTTTCGATACCGCCGGACGCCTTCATGTGGATCAGGAGCTCATGGATCAGCTCGGGGAAATCCGGGAAGCCGTGGAGCCTCACGAAGTTCTGCTTGTGGTGGATTCCATGGCGGGGCAGGAGTCGGTAAACGTAGCCGAAGCCTTTCATGCCAAGGTTCCTCTCTCGGGGCTGGTGCTCTCCAAGCTGGACGGAGATTCTCGGGGAGGAGCTGCCCTGGCGGTGCGAGCCGCCACGGGAGTTCCCGTGAAACTCGCCGGAGTAGGCGAAGGCATTGAAGATCTCGAAATCTTCGATGCAGGCCGTATGGTGCAGCGCATCATGGGCATGGGAGACATCATGGGCCTGGTGGAGAAGGTTCAGCAGGCCACGGACAGCAAAGATACGGATCGCATCGTGGAGAGCCTTCAGAAAAAACAGTTCTCCATGGAGGATCTCCTTCTTCAGATAGAACAGATTCAGAAGCTTGGCCCCCTCGAAAAGGTTATGGACATGATCCCCGGCATGGGGAAGATGAAGCAGCAGATGGGAAATGCAGAGATGGATCCTCGACGGATCACTCACATCAAGGCCATCATTCAGTCCATGACAAAAAAGGAGCGGCTTCATCCCGAAATCATCAAAGGGAGCCGCCGCAGGCGGATCGCCCAGGGTTCGGGAACCACGGTGCAGATGGTCAATCAGGTGCTCAAACAGCACAAGGAGATGCAGGCCCTGTGGAAAAAGTTCGGCAAAGGTGGCCCTCGCAAAGGAATGCGGGGGATGAAGGATTTTCTTCCCTTCGGATAGGATATATGGATCTCCTTTTTCGGAAGAAGGCTTGAAACCTGTTCATAGAGCGAAGAAAAGACAGGAAACCATATTGTATTATTGGAGGTGTTGCGTAAATGGCGGTTCGTATTCGTTTAGCGCGTCATGGCCGGAAAAAGGCTCCCTACTACCGGCTTGTGGTGGCGGATTCCCGCTCTCCCCGGGACGGACGATTCATCGAGATGATTGGAACGTACAATCCTCTCAAGAGTCCTTCGGAAATTACGGTGGATGCGGAAAAAGCGGTACAATGGCTTCGGAACGGTGCTCAGCCTTCCGATACGGCCCGGGCTATTCTCAAAAAAGCCGGCGTATTGGATAAACTCCAGGAAGGGGAGTAAGCAATCATGACCGATTACAAGGGACTCATCGAATTTATCGCCAAGCGTCTTGTCACGTCTCCCGACGCCGTGGAAGTTTCCTGCACGGAAAAGGAAGAGGGACACCAGGTAGTTCGGATTCGCGTGGCACCTGAAGATGTAGGTCGGGTTATCGGCAAGCGCGGAGCCACTATCAATGCCATGCGTCAGGTGGCTCGTGCCGCGGCAACCAAGGAAGGTCTCCGGGTAGACGTGGACGTGGAGGAAGAATAGCCTCCCATGCACTCTGTGGTCGTAGGAGTTATCCTCGGGCCTCACGGCATCCGGGGAGGCATGCGTCTTCTCGCTCTCACGGACGTGCCCGAGCGGTTTTCCTCCATGAAATCCCTGAACCTTTACAGGAAAAGCGGAGAGTTTGTGCGCCAGCTCCCACTCTCTTCGGTGCGCATGCTTCCGGGAAAACCTCATCTTTTGGCTTTCTCTTCCCTCGTTACCACCCCCGAAGAGGCCAAGACCCTTCAGGGACTTGAGGTTCGGGTTTCCAAGGAAGATCGTCCTCCTCTCGAAGAGGGGGAGTTCTGGGTAGAGGATCTTCTCGGCCTCGAGGTCATTCATGGAGATACCCGGGAATCTCTGGGGATGCTCTGCGACGTTCTTCCCACCGGGGCGTCGGATGTTTACGTTCTGCGAACACCCCAAGGGGAAGAACGCATGTTTCCTGCAGTACGGTCCGTCATTCTGGAAGTGGATCTTGATCGGAGAATCATGTCCATTCGCCCTCCCGAAGGGCTTTGGGATTGATGCACATCACCGTAATCACCGCATTCCCGGATTTCCTCAACACCTTTTTTGCCACAAGTATTGTGGGCAAGGGGGTAGAAAGAGGGCTTCTTTCGGTAGAGGTGGTGGACATCCGGGACTATGCCCGGGGGGCCTACCGCCAGATTGACGATTATGCCTTCGGAGGCGGAGGAATGCTTCTCATGGCGGACCCTCTTCGGGATGCTCTGGAAGATGTACAAGCCCGGCGGGGCAAGGCCTGCGTGCTGGGTACCAGCCCTCAGGGGGCGGTGCTTCAGCAGGACATGGTGGAAACCCTGGCGGAGAAGGAGCATCTGCTTATTGTCTGCGGCCATTATGAGGGCATGGACGAACGGTTCGTGCAGAAATACGTGGATATGGAAGTCTCCCTGGGAGACTATGTTCTTACCGGGGGAGAGCTTGCTGCCATGGTTATCGCGGACAGCGTTTCCCGCAGAATTCCCGGGGTGGTGGGCAAGGAGAGCGCCGTGGAGGAGGATTCCTTCGCAAAGGGCTTTTTGGATCATCCTCACTACACCCGTCCCGGAGTATGGGAGGATATGCCGGTTCCCGAGGAACTTCTCTCGGGAGATCACGGAAAAATTCTTGCCTGGCGACGCCAGGAGGCGGTGCGCCGCACCCTTTCCCGACGTCCCGAAGTGCTCGGTCGTGCGGGAATTCTTCCCTACATGTCCAAAGAGGCCTATGTGGCTCTCGTGCTGGAAGATTCCATGGAAGCCTCCTTTCCTGCAAATCTTCTGGAGCGAAGCCTGAAGCTGGCTCATGCTTATGGTATTGCCAGAATCTGCTGTATCTCTCCTCACAGGGATCTTCGAACTCGTGCGGGAAGTTTCGGAGGCTCCGGATCTTTCAAAGTTTTCGGAAGCCTTTCTCGGTGCCGGGAATGGATTGCTCACAGGGAAAAACGTTCTCCCCTGGTGGTGGCCATGGAAGAAAAAATCTCTTCCTCGTCCGCCCCAAGGGCGCATCTCCTGGAGATAAAACGGACCCTCCTGGAACGGCAACTCCCGCTTCTCCTCGTTCTTTCAGGAGGAGCCTCGGAACCGCAGCATCAACAATGCGATTATTCCCTCTTTCCTCTTCGGGGGGGAGATGGGAAACCCGGGGACTTTGCCCCGGAAGACCGCCTGGCCATCATTCTGGACAGGTTTTTCGGGTGTCGCTAGGCGGCACGGAAACAACACTACAGGGCGGAACGGAGACGGAGAATCTTCTCCACCTTTCCGCCAGACAGATAGGGGGTAGAGCTATGAATCCCAAAGTAGCTTTGGTTGAGAAAAAGTACCTTAAACAGGATGTTCCGGAGTTTCGCGCGGGAGATACCGTAAAGGTGCACGTAAAGGTTGTGGAAGGAACCCGGCAGCGTATTCAGATTTTCGAAGGGGTTGTCATCGCCCGGCAGCACGGGAGCCTTCGGGAAACCTTCACGGTGCGCAAGATTTCCAACGGAGTGGGAGTGGAGCGTGTGTTCCCTCTTCATTGTCCCAGCGTGGATAAGATCGAAGTCGTCCGGCTCGGGAAAGTCCGTCGGGCCAAGCTGTACTATCTTCGGGATCGGAGCGGCAAGGCCGCCCGTATCAAGGAGCGCCGCATCTAGCGCTTTTTACCCGGAATCGTCACGAGTGACTTCAAGAAATTCCTCCTCTGCTTCTGCAGAAGAGGAATTTCTTGAAGGAAGAAGAGAATTTTTTGGGGTATTTCTCAAAAAAGGTATTGACGGCAACCGGATGGATAAGTATAATTAGCGCCGTTGCAGTCGCCGGGGTGGTGGAATAGGTAGACACGCACGTTTGAGGGGCGTGTGGGGTGACCCGTACGAGTTCAAGTCTCGTCCCCGGCACCACTTTTCAAGTAATACCAAGGGTTGGCAAGACGCACTACAGAACGAAAGCAAAACCCTTAAAAGCAGCGGGTAGTGTTAAGCCGAAAATCCTTTGGTCAAGCTCTTTGAAGATGGTATAATCTTCCAAGAGAGAAAAAAAGCATCATCTCAAAAACGAAAACAGTTTTAATTCAGCCGTCTATCTCTGGTCAGATAGGCGGTTTTTTTGTGTTTTTCCTTCCATAGAACCATCTCCTTTCATTCGAACTTTCCGAAAAATACCTACCAAGATATCCACAAGATATCCACAGATATTGTGTTCCCTCAAAAAAACATAACATATATAGTGCTAAAGTCTCTTGCGGTTTAATTAAGAGCGAGGCACAATAACATTGGCTCAAAACATTTTAGCACGAAAGGGAGGTGGCGATCCATGAGGATGACGAGAGTTAGCGTGCTTCGGAGTCTGCGAGGCTACACATTGGCAGACGTGGAGAGGAGAACGGGAAAGTGCTATGCAAGCTTGAGTTCTTGGGAGTCTGGAGCCCGAAAGGCCCCGGAGGATGTGCGGAGCTTGTTGTGTGGGTTGTATGAGGCCCCGGAGACCGTTCTATGGGATGCCGAAGGAAGAGCCCGAGAGTTACCCATCGAGGCAGTTTTACAGGCGTGAGAGAGGCCCAGAATCAGGGCATGGAAAAAGCCGGGGCATAATCCCGGCAGATTGAAGTAACTGCATCTAATCTCAAAATGAAGGCGAGGGGCTTATAGGCTATGAACGAATTGACGTTTCAGCCAATGTTTCATTTCGCAGATCCACCATCGACTTTTGCTTCTCAGGTTTTTGACAGTAATGTGTCCCGCAAAGGGGGTGAGCTTATGAGCTGACCCGAGACGAGAAACGCCGTCTCGGGGAGCCTCCGATGACGGCGGGAAAGAGAGTTTTCGATGCTTTTTTCTACCGCCAATTGTACCATAAAGCGTACACTTATTCTAGCGGCAATCCTTCCAGTTACTGATTTTTCCTTTCACAGCAACCGCACCATTGCGGCCTCTCCCGTCAGGGGGTGGCTCTAATGAAACGTTCTTCCGTCTTCGAACCCCAGACGGCTCTTGTGCTGCGCCATCTCAGAGACAAAGGCCCTCTCACGCAACAGGAAGCCGCGCAGCTTTACCAATGCTGGCGACTCGGGGCCCGCATAAAGGATTTGCGCTATCAGGGCTGGAACATCCTGACCGAAATGGTGCATGGTGGCGGGAAATCTTGGGGGCGCTATTGGCTGATAAGTGCAACCCCCAGGAGCACCAAGGGCCTGTTCCCCGAAGGCGGTGAGCTGTAATGACCGTCTGGCAGATCAACCCCGAGCAAGTCAAAGCGTGGTTTGAGTCCAACGTCCCCAACAATGGCAAGCCGATTCGATGGAACGGAGCCGATGCACTTACGCATTCCCCCTTGCGGGAAGATAGAAGCCCCTCCTTTTCGATCAATTATGAAAAGGGAACTTGGCACGATCTCGCCACC
>CAZJHH010000017.1:0-44603 GCA_964545875.1 uncultured Synergistaceae bacterium | reverse complement strand
CATCGGAAATCAGCTTACTTAGTTTACGGCGACGGTCCGCAATAAATCCATCGAAATCATCGGCTCGCAGCAGGGAAGGATCTAAGGCATGGCTGGACAGTAGTTTGTCCATTTCCGGATCTCGGAGTTGTACTTGTTTCTCAGCTTGGATACGTGGCAAATAAGCGGATGGAGCATCCCCGCCAATCTTACGATTTGCTACATACGAAAGCGGCGTCTTGTTCAATATAGAATCGTAAGACTCCTTGAGAATGCCATTCTTCTTACACCAATCCTGAGGAAAAATGTGATGGATATCCAATATCACTTCATCTGCGTCCAGTTCTTGGATGCCTGCTTTCCAAAACCAGTCCTGAGCGCCTTCCCGCAAGACTAAAACATTGATGCCTTTGTATGCTGCACTAAGGCGAGAGCGCAATGTATCGAAGCGATCCGGCTGGAAGTTCGCATCAAATACCGTACGCGGAACAGAATCGTCTTTCTCAAACCATTCGAGTAGTTGCTCATAATCGTTTGCGATACGGGTTTCAACTGCGCCGCCGTACAGCTCGCCTAAAACACCGCACCAGAACCAGCGGGCGAGTTTATCATAAACACGGGGTTCGAGCCATTTCTCTCGCAACTGTGTCAATACAGCGGCCAACGGAACAATTTGCGTACTGTAGGGCAGTTCCCGGCGAGCATAAAAGGATTCCTTCCGCAGAAACTTGGCCGCCAATCGGAAACCATACTCCAAAGCATCTGCCCATTCCTGCCATGCACTTAAGGGTAGTTCCAGAACGTCTGCACGTTTGGCGCTTACTGGACGAACCTCCTTGCCCATCTTACCCTGCTCGATGTCCGATTTTTTTCGCCACTGAGTATGAAGGAGCGTTACTGCCTGAAGGAATTCTGTTGCTTCAATCTCACTCAATAAGGGATCTTCGGCGAGGCGTTTTCGGCGTGAATCTACGTTGCGGAGGGTTGATCCAAACCAGTCATCCCGGAGGTTATAACCTTCGGCGGCATAGCTAGCAGTGATCAATTCGAACACGGAGAGTTGCACTCCACCAGTGTTGACCTTTTCGAACACCAGGCAAACCGCTTCTTTGGTGGTTTCCTTGTGTAACTGTATTACAGGTATTTGATAGTCGCGGAAGGATTTCAGTATTGTGCCGCGAAACTTCATATAAAGTGAGAAGTGTTCCGGCGCCACACTGTGCAGAATCTCCTCCCACTCGTCCGAGTTCATCGTCTGGTCGCAGGGGAAGTAAAGTTGTGTACACTCTTTTTGACGGGTGGATAAATCCAGTTCCACATCCCGCCCAAAGTTGGTGCGGATTTCTCGGTTCTCATCCACCGCGATCACAGCCGAATCCAGATCGTGGGGGCTATCCAAGGCCTGCCGTATATTGAAATAATAATGCCGCTTGATCTTCTTCCCCTTGCTCGTGCGTGTATAAACCGGAGAGGTAACAGCCAACGCTTGGGTTAACGTGGTCAGCCGCTGCTGACCGTCGAGAATCAGCTTTTCCGGGAAAGTATCTTTGGCTTGCGTTGTTTCCAGCCCTTCAACAGGACGGGTCTGAAAACGAACGGGACCACCAGTTTCAAGGAGCATCACCGCCCCTACGGGAAAAGAGCGGGCAATGCTAACCAACAGATCACGGATATGATCGTCATCCCACACCCAACCGCGTTGAAAATCGGGAAGCTGAATCTTTCCTTCGCAGATGTCTTTCAACATGGATTGGAGGGGTGTCTTAGTGCTGTCGAAGGTGCTCATGATTTCCTCCTTATTACTTGTCCTTGCTACTTGTTTTTATCTTTTTCCCCAGTGTTTATTATGCCCGTTACTACGCCGGTCAAAAATCAGGCTTTTCAGAAATTCCTCTTTTTCTCCATTTCACATTCATTATACAATTTCTCGTGTAAAAATCCCTCATATATTTTTCAAAATTGAAAAAAATGGCGAAAAAGCCCCGTAGCACACCCCCTACCTTATCTCAATCCTAATCTTCATCACCGACAAAAAAGCCCAGGAATATCATTCCCAGCCTCTTTTTGTTTTTTCTAATCTCCCTCCAGAGCCTTTCAATGGCCAAGTATCTTGTTAGGAAATTTTCTGCAAATAAGATGCAATTCCCCATGTTATCAGTCTGCACCAACAATAGATTCCAGGCTTTCCAGTTCTTTTCTAGATAAGGGTTCCTTATATAGCTCATTCACAAGCCAGAGCCCACTCCTACGTATTTTTCGCTTTGGCGAGTGCATCCCCAACCAATTCTGGGATGAGCGGCATTCTTCACACAATGATAACGTGGAGATAATTTTCCGTTCCCATTCCAAGCGTTCTTCCTTGCTATCAACACGAAACGCCACAAACGAAAGGTTCTGCTGAATATACTCAGATACCGCCAGCTCAATGGAGTGTTGTTTTTCTATATCAAGCAGTGGAAAAAGGCGTTCTTTTGCTTCTCGCGTCGTCAAATCCCATTCCCACTGCTCCAAAAACGGATCGTTTACCTTTTGCAATAGGGCTCGTCCAATATTCTTACGAAAGATACTACGATCCTTGTTTTCGTTGACAAAATGCTGCTTCAGCCGAGAACGCAATTGTTTGGCTCCGGTATGCGTACCCACTCTCACGATTCGATCAGCGCCATGGGCATGTTCCCCATTTTCAAAAAGAATGTAAATGCCATTTTGAGGAATAGTTTTCTCGCCAAACGGGAACCTTTGACGAGGGAGACTATTAAATAGACTGTGCAATCGCTGGCAAATCTCACTCACTCGTCTTTTCCTCCTTCTGGAGACTGCAATTGTTCATTTAAAAACTGTAAGCCCTTTCCAATGGGCAGACCCTCCATGGGTACTTCATAAGATTTCAGCTTTGGAAGGAGATATTGTCGATATTTTTGTCCAGCCAGTATGACAAAGTGATCTTTCTCCAGATCGCAATGCTCTCGAAGTTGAGGAATCACTTTTGATGCCCAGTTTTTTCGCTCCTGCACGGACATATTATTGAGCGTTACGTCATAGGGCTCAATTTCTTTATCCAGCGGAACTAGGCCATATTTTGCAGATAAGATATATATTTCTTTCGGTGAAAGCTGCTGGGCGTATTTCAAACTCTTTCGAAAAAGCTGACTGATATACAGATCCCTGGCTTTTGCCTTGCGTGGAAGCTTCTTGCTCACACACGAAATAAGGACAACTTTAGCCATCACTCCATCCCCTCTTTCATATTTTTATTCATCATACGCCCTTTTTGTGTAAAAATCATTCACACATTTCTCAAAATTGCAAAAAAGGCAAGAAGCAACATAAAACACTTATTTTATGTCAATTTTTGACTTCACAGCTATACTAAGGGTTCTTGCAATGTGGGAACATAATTGGAGGATAGCAAATCGGAGCGACAAAATAAGGGGGGTATGTAAATACATGAGGCAATTCCCTTTTCCGATTTGGGCACAAACTATCCGCAATTCCACTATCGGACCATGCTATGTAATATTCTAAATATTACGCATTAGGCCGCCTGGGAATTCCTGAGAAAAATCATGTGGGCATTTCCCCTTGCGAACAGCGTTTTTATAGAGCCACTTGCTCGCCGATATGAGAGCCACCTCCGCGCTGAAATAGAGCCACTAGCGCGGAACCTGAGAGCCACCCCTCCGGAAAGAAGCGGCTCTCCCTTCTAGTAGTAGTTAGCTAGAAATTATGCATGAATCGTCTCACGCATGGATTTTTTGCCCTTGATGACGATCTTGTACGCCTGTGAAGAGAGACGGTCTGTTATTGCCTCGGCGGCAACAGGGACAGGGATCTGATCCAGCCATTCCGCGGGCTCGAACTGGGACGCAACGATGGTGGCCTGGTGATTATGCCGTCGGTCGATGAGCGAGAGCAATATCTGGGTGTCCTCTTTGGAGATAGGGAACAGAAGCCACTCGTCTATAATCAGGAGGTCATACTTGACGAACTGCTTTCGCAGGCGGTTAAAGGTTTCCATGCTCCTGACTCTGGCCAGCTTCAGCTCGTCCAGCAGATCGGGGAGATGAATGTAGCGCGTTGTTAGCGAGCGCCTGCAGGCAGCCCGGACAATAGCGAGGAAACCTGACAAATGAATCCCTCCCAAAGATAAATTCTGCCTTTTGGCAGTAATTTGATCTTACAGGAGTTTGTCCCGCCTGGCTCTGTGCCAGCGCGTCGGGTGGCTCTTTGCAGGCGCGCCGATGGCTCTTGCGCTCCGCGCGGGTGGCTCAGTTTTGCCGCGTTTTGCACCCCTCGTGCTCATAATATAAGCAGTAAGGAGCCGCTAGGCGACGCATTCTTCACCTACCTTATCTCAATCCTAATCTTCACCATCTTCCCGTACACAGCCCCCAGGGAATACCTATCCCCATACCGCCCATAGGTCATATCCTTGTGGCTCGTCTCGTGTCCTACGATCTGTGCCGCCATTTCATGAGGCATCCCGGATTCCTTACAAGCAAGTAAAAATGTATGCCGAAAGCTGTGGAAGGCCTTCTTCTCGCCCTTCTCTATGCCCACGAGGCATTCCTTTCGGTATCGGGTAAACCATGTGGAGAGGTGGTGTGAATAGTTGGTGGAGGGTGTTTTCTTGAGCTTCGGGAAGAGCCGCTTCTCCCCTTCCCTTTTCATTTCTTCCCGGTATTCCAGGAATCCGAGAGATATAAGCTGAGGATGCAGAGGAACCAGGCGTTTTCCCGCATCGGTCTTTACCGCCTTGTCTCCACGGTCATTGATATCGAAGCACCAGACATCCCCTACCTTGGCAATGTCCCGTAATTCAAGCTGGCATATTTCTTCGAGTCTCGCACCGGAGTAGAGGGCTATGAGGGGTACCCAGTATCGTTCGGGACGTTCCCGCTCCAAAGCCCGAAATTCTTCGTTCCGGAAGAGCTTTCCAAGATCTTCCGGGGTAAAGACTTCCCGTTCCTGTCGGGGCGATTTCGTACGCTTCAGCGTAAGGATGTTGAAGATATTGTCGGGTATGGCATATCCCTGATTCTTTATCCAGAGCAAAAAGGAGTTGATCTTGTTGAAACGATTCCGCAGGGTTTGAGGTTCCATAAGATCCTTCTCGGGTATTTCCATGGCAAGGATTTCTCAATACTTTTATTCCGATATCGAGGCATTTTATTGAAGTTTTTGGGCAGTTTCATTATGTCCTGCCGGAACTGTCTCATGGTTTCCTTATTCAGGTCTTTTACAAAGGGGTTTCCAAGCATCTCTATGAATTGGGAGATCATGGGCATATTGCTTCTTCGGGTTTTTTCGGTCCAGTTTCGGAGACGCATTTTTTCCCGCTCATATTCTTCCAATAAAACATCGAGTCTGGTCCCTTCATCCTCCTCCATCTTCTCTTTTTCAGGAACCCCCTCCATGTAACTCATCCTATTAATTTCACTCGTTGTGTTACCCATGCTCAAGATCTGCCCAAAACGGGCACAGAGGGCTCCAAAAGGAACGGAATTGGACTTCAGGTTTATATGGTTTTCCCTAAAGATTTTGGAGATAAGCAAAGCAATTTCACTGGGATATGATGCCTCTTGGGGCTCATCTGGAGAGTTTGTACCAGAAGTTTGTACCAGTCTTGTACCAGGGGGAGATATCTCTTCCAGGGCTTCCCGGAGAACCTCCTCCACCAGATAGGCATAATCATTCCCCCCCCCACACCCCCTCAGAGCGCATCTGAAACCATAAATCGGAAAGAAGTATCCCTAAGCGTCTACACAGTGCCTTAGCCGCCTTAGGAGTGCATCCAGGAAGGGATTTCTTTATCTCCCTTTTGCCCAGGGCATCTTTCAAATCTCTTGGCACTGCCATTCTAAAGGTGTGGGAATGTCCGTTCCAGGAGAGATAGTGAGGAACTCTCGCATAAGCCTGCATAGTCATCTTTGTACCACTCCTTTGTACCAGAAGTGGGTTTCGCTACGCTTGCATGGGTATTGTGAAGAGGAGTAAAACACAAAAAAGGCAGTAACCACAATGAATGGGGTTACTGCCTTCTTTCTATATGGTGGAGGCGCGGAGAATCGAACTCCGGTCCAACAGGGGCCAGCCTTAAAGGCCCTACAGGCTTAGTCTCTGTTTTGGTGTCGGAAGAAATCTCCCAGAGACAGGATAGTTCTTCCCGAGCTTCCTAAGGCTTACTCCCGAGGAAAGAAGCCCTCCTCGAGCAGCATTCTCCGTTTTGACGTCATGCTCCCCCCCGGAGAAGAAGGAGAAGGTGACGTGGCCACTACTTAAGCAGCCAGTGCGAAATTATCGTTGGCAATTATTGTTGTTGCCGTTTTTTATCGAGGATCGACGACCTCGGCCTGCTCCTTTAGACCCTCCATCCTGCTGTCGAAACCGATCGCCCCCAGTTTCACAGGTGGTATGGTTTTGAATCTGTTCCTTTTATGCTGTATCGGCTATCGGTCGTCCCGGCGCAAGGCCCGGGCCATTTCCCGATGAGCATCTCTTTTTGCCACGGTCTGCCGCTTGTCACTGTGGGTTTTTCCCTGGGCCAGGGCAAGCTCCACCTTGGCGTACTTGCCGTCTTTGATGTACACGCTCAGGGGCACCAGGGTAAGGCCCTTCTCTTGGATCTTGCTCGTAAGCCGCCGGATTTCGTAACGGTTCATGAGCATCTTGCGGGGCCGTACGGGATCGTGATTATAGTAGGAGCCCTTTTCGTAGGGAGATATATGCACGTTGAAAAGCCAGAGCTCTCCGTCCTGAATTTTGGCGTATCCGTCCTTGAGGTTCAGACTTCCCTCCCGAACGGATTTTATTTCGGTTCCCGTAAGAACCAGCCCGGCCTCAAAAGTTTCGAGGATGTGGTAGTCGAACCGGGCCTTTCGGTTTTTCGCCACGATTTTATGTGCCATGTTTTTTCCGCACCTGTTCTAAAGTAATCGCAGTATAGCGTATTTTCCGCTTTTAGTCAATTTAGGTCAGCAAAAACCCTTTTTCCAGAAAGGGAAAATACCAAAAAACCTCCCGTATTTGTAACGGGAGGCATTATGTGCTCTGGTCGGGGCGAGAGGATTTGAACCTCCGACCTCATGGTCCCGAACCATGCGCGCTAACCAGACTGCGCTACGCCCCGAGCGGCGAAAATTGTAGCATTCCCCGAAGGATACGTCAATTGCGGTATTTCGGATTGTAGCATTTCAGGTTGCGAAAGTATACGGTTCTGACGTTTCGGAGCATTCGAAAAACCGAAAGATCTCACTCCCGGGAAGAGCCCAGGGCTCCCCGGGCGGCAAGAATGTATTTCGCCGTATCCAGAGGATTCACTCCCACCCGGGGACGGGAGACATTTCTTTCCGGCGGGCATTCCCGATATCCCCCGAAACGGGTGATCATGCGCCCCGTTCCTCCCGAGAGAGTGCCGAGGCGAACATGGTATTCCATGGAGGCTTCCGCGGGAACCAGTCCGGACACTTCGAAGAGACCTTCTCCAATGCGAGGTGTTTCAAATTCTCCCCGCATCTGCACCAGGTCACCCAGTATGCGGCTGCCGAACTCCTCGGGCACGGTAATGTCGAAAGCGAGGAGGGGCTCCAGAAGAAGGGTGCCGCTTCTGTTCAGGGCATCCATAATTCCCATGGGAGTGGCGAGGACGAAGTCCGAGGGGCGGGAGTGGATTTCGTGATCCTCTCCGTCCACCAGAGTGATGGCAAGATCCGTAACCTCCCAACCGAGGAGCCCCTGTTCCAGAGCTTTCGGAATGGTCCGTTCCACCTCTCGCTGGTATTTCGCGGCAATTTTATCGGTGCTCACCTGGGAGGCAAAGCGCACTCCCTCGCCCCGCGGAAGGGGTTCTATCAGGAATCGCATCACCGCCCAGCAGGGTTTGGGGAGGGTGTATTCCACGTATCCCTCAGCGGACGTCCTGGGAGTTT
Source organism: uncultured Synergistaceae bacterium (assembly GCA_964545875.1). Taxonomy (GTDB): domain Bacteria; phylum Synergistota; class Synergistia; order Synergistales; family Aminiphilaceae; genus DAIPKP01. Next base: position 36,696 of record CAZJHH010000017.1, on the reverse strand, counting down.
CCCGATAGATGGTCTGGGGAGGTCGAAACCGGGGAACCAGGGCGAAACGCTGCAGGAGAAAGTCCTGCAGGATTTCGATCTGCATGGGGCCCAGGATATGGATCTGGATCTCCCGGCTTTCCGGATGAATCCGCAGGCGAAGATGGGGATCCTCCTCTTCGAGAATCCGAAGAGCTTGCAGGAGCGCAGGATATTCCTCTTCGATTCCGGGTTCCACGGTGACTGCGTAGAGAGGCTCCACAAAAGCCACTTTTTCCGATTTCCGAAAAAACGAAGGTTCCCCCAGGAGATCCCCCGCCTGAACCTGGTTCATGCCGAATACAAGGCCCATCTCTCCCGCTCGAAGAGATTGAATTTCCCGGTACTTCCCCACCCCGACTCCTCGGAGCATGGAGACCTTTTCCCGTACCTTCCGGGTGGTGTTGTAGAGCTCCTCCCGATTGACGAGAGTTCCCGAGGCAACCCGGAGAAGGGCTCCCCTCCCCAGGGAGGGATGATGAAGAATGGAGCAGACTTTAGCGCACAGAGGTTTATCCGGATTTCCCGAAAAGGAGGGAAGGTAGGTACAGAGAGCATTCAACAGTTCTTCCATGCCCGCCCCCTTGAGGGCGGAGCCTCCGAGAAGGGGATAAAGATTTCCCCGGAGAGCTTCCTCTCGAAGGATGCGCCGGATCTTCTCGGAAGATAGCCTGCGTTCCTCCACGAAGGCCTCGAAGGCCTCTTCGTCCATCTCGGCGAGGACTTCCATCATCATTCCGTACTCCGGATTTTCCAAAGTCCGATTCCACAAATACGAAGGAGCTCCTTCGGTGTTTTCATCGAGATTTCCGAAGGTTTGCAGAGGCACGATACGAGGGTGGAGAATTCTCCGGGCATCCCTCACCACTCCGGAGAAGTCCGCCCCCGCCCTGTCCATTTTATTGACGTAGAGCAGAGTGGGAATATGGTATTCCCGGAGAGCTTTCCAGAGAGCCCGGGTATGGGCCTGCACCCCCTCCACGGCGGAGAGGATGAGAAGTGCCCCGTCGAGCACCGGGAACATGCGCTCCACTTCGGCGGCAAAATCCTGGTGTCCCGGAGTATCCACGAGATAGATGCCTTCGCCCTGCCATTCGAAATACACCGAGGCGGATCGTACCGAGATGCCCCTTCGGCGTTCCACCTCCAGGTCGTCGGTTTTCGCGGTTCCCCGGTCCACGCTCCCGGGAGAGGATATGGCCCCGGCCAGGGCGAGAAGCTGTTCGGTAATGGTGGTTTTTCCTGCGTCCACATGGGCGAAAACGCCTATTCCTCGAAAAGAGGACGTCTGCTGATGTGTGGTGATGATGTTCTCCTCCGTTTCAGGTGAATCCCTGTATCCGTCTTCCGAAAACACCCTGAAAATGGGAAATGCTTTCGAAGAGTTTTGCTTTATGTGCGGTTTTTTAGTCGGTATACTTGAATTTGGTGCCCCCGAAAAGCTCCTCGCTCTGAACGAAACGCACCCGGGGAAGAGCCTTCTCTCCCTGGGTTTTGCGGATCAAGGCGTAATCCGTGCTCATTTCCTCCAGGCACGAAGCCATGTCTTTTGCCAGAAGTTCGCAGTTCCCTCCGGTTCCCGGCCTGGGCTCCAGAAGCACTTCCAGCACCGGTTCGCCGTCAGCATCCTCCCCCTTGCGAATTCTGAACTGCCCGGTACAGCAGGCGGCAAACTCCTGCCGTTCTTCTACGATTTCTCGGATCTGCTCCACCAGAACGTTGGCCCCATAGAAGGTGATGCCTCCGTCGATGCGCCCCCAGACGAGAACGAAAGGAAGCTCCCGAACCTTGGAGAGGTTTCCTCCCCGGCGCGCCAGAAGATCCAGGGGGTCCGCCCCGGCATCTTTCAGACGCTGTATCATTTCGGCGTAAGGCATGAGGGTGGCCCGATCTCCGCTGCGATACCGCAGAAGCGGTATGGCCTGATACTTGGAGACCACCAGCTCTTCTTCGTGAAGCTCCACGAAAAAGGTCGAAGGGTCGTATTGGCAGAGGGAGGGAATTTCCGAACGCCCGAGAACCTCTTTGGCAAGCCCCTCTTCGTAGAGAATCCGCCGGATGGCGATACAAAGGGGAGTTTCCTTGCCGAGACTTCCGAAATCAGTGGATCCGTACCCCGAAGCGATGCTGTGAAGGGCGCCCTCATGGTAGCCCATAAGCCGGTTGAGACGGCTGCGGTACCCCTCGCTGTATCCCTCTCCCGCCAGGCGCAGCCCCATGCGGAAGGACTTCAGGGGAAGGTTACGGGCGGCGGCCTTTTCAAGAATGGTCCGGGCAAAGGGAGGATAGCTGTACAGCACGGTGCCTCCGAACTTTCCCGCAAAGGATTCCAGCATATCCACGGCTTCGTCAAGATCCAGGCCGGGGGTGACGAGAGTGAGCCCTCCTTTTTGGATGCCCAGGTTCCGTAGCCCCCAGGAGGTAAGCTCTCCGCTGATCCAGGATCCCAAAGCCAGGGAGACCAGGGCGAATACGGGATTTTTGGAGATACCGAAGGCTTCGTCCAGATCGCTGTAGAGCCAATCCGCCACGTAACGCTCCTGCTCCGGGAGCTGGGGCCAGAAGAAGGGTTTTCCCTTGGTGCCGGAGCTGCGGCAGAGGACGTGCTTGCCCCGGAGTGTGCCGTCCAGGCAAAGATCCTCCAGGGGAAAGGCCTTTATGTACTCTGCCTTGGAAGTAAGGGGAAGCCCGGTGAAATCTTCCGGAGAAGACACTTCGGGAAGGCAGCCGCACCGCTCTTTTACATAGGCTCCGTAGGCGGGAACACGGCGAATCGCCATGGAATAAAACTCTGCCAGATCCATATACCACAACTCCCTTCGTAAGGTGTTTTATCTTTTTGCGGTTTTATGCCGGAAGCTCTTTCGGGGCATCGTTACCTTCCGGCATGTTTTCCGATTATGACAGATATGGAGTTTCCTTTCCACGGTCGGTAAAAATTCTCCCGAGCTTCCCAGCTTTTCAAAAGCCAGATGAAACCTTAGAATGAGCTCATTCCCGTATCGAAACATACGGAAACCACGTTAACATCAGACGTGAGGAGGGATGGAAAATGCAAGCACAGCGCCATTTCTTTTTCGGTACCTGGGAGGACCATGAGGATCTCCCTATCCATCGGGCCCGGCATTGGTTCAGCCCGGGACATTTCAAGGAGCGTTCCGCTTCTTTCCGAAGAGTTCCCCTGGAAAACATTCTGACCGCCCTGGAGAGAACCGGGCATCTTCTGACGGATCCCTCCAAAGAATACCGCTCCCGGATTCTCGAATTTATGCCCGCCGTGACGGGATACTCCCCCCAACTGGTGGAACGAGCCACGGAAGCTCTGAAAACCCTTCTATCCCGGGATTTTCTGAAGACCCGCCTTTCCTGTCTGGGAGATCCCCATATGCTGGATCATTGGGTAAAACTCCCCCGCCGGGGCGCCGCCCGGGCTCTTCCTCTGGGAAGTCTCTGCCATATTGCGGCGGGAAACATCTTTCTGGGCTCCATCGACTCGCTGCTTCTCGGATTGATTACGAAAAACGTGAACGTTCTGAAGCTCTCCCGGCAGGATCCGGTTTTTCCCTTTCTCTTTCTGGAGGCCCTTCGAGAGTGCGAAACGAATGAGGAAGTATCCTCCCACCTGGCTTTCACCTACTGGAAACATTCCAACCAGGAGGTGACGGATCTCGTCAAACAGGCCTTCGACGGCATTCTTCTTTTCGGAGGGGAGGAGGCGGTACGAGAATATAAAAACGGTCTGGCTCCTCAGACGGAGCTGCTTTCCTTCGGACCGAAGATAAGCTTTGGCGTGGTAGCTTCGGGGCTGGACAAAAACGCTCTCGAGAAAGCCGCCCGGGGTTTCGCCCTGGATATCTGCCTCTGGGAACAGCGGGCCTGTACGAGCTGCCAGAACCTTTTCGTGGAGGGAGATGGAGAGGATTTCGCCAGACTTCTCTACCAGGCTCTGGAAGAACTTACTTCGTCCCTTCCTCCGGGAAAGGTCGACCTGGATGAGGCGGTGGAGATCCGCAAAGAGCGGGAACTCGCCCGATGGCGGGCCTTTCAGGGTTCCGGAAGGCTCTTCGAAGGACAACGGGGAAGCCACACGGTCATTCTCGGAGCCGGTGCCGATATCACCCCCTCTCCCCTGAACCGCACCATCTACGTAAACGCCGTGGAGAATTTGGAGGATCTCACCCGGGGAAATCTCCGGGGTATGACCTGGTACCTCTCCACCACAGGCATAGCGGCTCCTCCGGAAAGGGTTCAATCCCTGGTGGAAACTCTGGGATCCCTCGGAGTACTCCGGTTCTGCCTTCCCGGCACCATGGGGCTCGGCTTTGACGGCACCGCTCCCCACGACGGAGTGCAGATTCCCCTTCGCCTGGTCCGGCTGGTGAACCGGGAGGATCTCTCCCCGGAGCTTCTCGGGCAAAACCGGGTAAAAGGCTGCGAACGGGAAGTTCTTCTTCTCTCCCGACTCAACGCCATCCTCGCCAAATCGCTGAAAGCTCCCTTCTATCAGCGGCACTTGGGGAACCTATCCCTTCCCCTGAAGAGTCTCGAAGATTTTGCCAAGCTTCCGGTGCTGGAAAAGGAGGATCTCGTGAAATACGCTCCTCCCAAGAACCTGGAGATGCTTACGGATACCGAGGCACACCATTACCTTTTCGCCTCCGGAGGCACCTCGGGAAAACCCCGGTACGTGGCCTGGACTCCCGAGGAGTTCGCCCTCTCGGGAAAAGCCACCGGCGAGGGCTTTCGAGCCCTGGGCATATCCTCGAAAGATTCCGTGGCGAATCTGCTCCGGGCAGGGGCCCTCTGGACGGGATTTCTCGCCTTTAACCGCGCCCTGGAGGAGACGGGATGCCATATTCTCTCCATGACCTGCAATCAGGAGCCCGAACAGACCCTGGAAATGCTTCGGGAGCATAAACCCAACGTTATCATGGCTATGTCCAGCGCTCTTCTCGCCCTTGCAGAGGCCGCCCTCCGCACCGGATGGAGCGGCACCGTAGAGAAAGTGTACTTTACGGGAGAGCCCCTTTCGGAGGCGGGAAAACGGGTGCTCCGGAAGGTTTTCGGATGTTCCGTCATCGGATCGCCCCTCTATGGAGCCGTGGAGATCGGCCCCATGGGGTACCCCTGCTCGGAAATCTCGGATCCCACGGTATTTCATGCCGCCGAAGACTGGTGCTATACGGAGATCGTGGATGGTGAAATTTTAGGTACCACTCTTACCCGGGAACTGCACCCCCTTATCCGCTTTCGCATCGGGGACCGGGCGGAATGGCTGGAAGACTCTTGCCCCTGCGGCCGCTCCTGGCCCAGGTTCCGCCTTCTGGGACGAACCGATGATTATGTGCGGGTTCATTTCGGCAAGCTGTATGTAGAGGAGATTCACAAGGCCCTGGAGCCTTTTCCGGGGCTCTCGTCAATCTTCCAGATCCGGGTGGAGCCCCTGGGAACCCGGGCCCGCATTCTTTTTCTGGTGGAGGTTCTGGAGGAATCCCTGGCGGGAGATGAACGCCTGGAAGATGCCCTGGTGGCCTCCATTCTGGAAACCGCCAAAGTCTACCGGGATCCCCGGAATCGGGAGCTGGAAGACCTGGAAGTCTCCCTGGTGCCTCCTCAATCCCTGGAGAGAATTCCCCGAACGGGGAAAATCCGCCGAATCGTGGACGGGCGCCTTTCCTCATGAGCTCCCTGGGACGAAACGTGACAATCCATCTTCCCAACGAAATATGGGCCCTTCCCCCGCTCCAGGCTTTTGTGGAGGAAGCCGCCCGGCTTCGGGGATTTTCGGAGAAGGCTCTTCGGGAGATCGAACTCGTACTGGAAGAAGCGGTTACCAACGTACTGCATCATGCCTACGAGGAGGGAGAAGAGGCCACTTTCCAGGTAATTCTGGAGCACACGCCCCTGGGGATTGCCCTTACCGTAAGGGATCAGGGAATTCCCTACACGCCAGAATCCACACCCCCCTACAACGCCCCCCGGGATCTCGAAGAATCTCCTCTCCAGGGGCTGGGGCTCTTTCTGATGCACCACCTCGCAGAGGAACTCTCTTTCCGCAATCTCGGCCCTCAGGGAAAGGAGGTTCGCTTTGCCAAATATCTTGCCACCGCTTCGGTGGCGGAGGATCTCCTTTCCGAAGAAAAAGTCCGCCCCATGGGAACTCCCGCAGAAGTTTACGAAGGCCCTCTGGACTACAGCATCCGCTGCATGGAACCCCGGGAAGCGGTGGAAATCGCCCGGTGCGCCTACGAAGCGTACCGCTACTCCTACCCCAACCTCCATATCTACTACCCCGAGCGGGTGGTGGAGCTCAATAGGACGGAACAGCTCGTTTCTCTCGTGGCGGCCTCTTCAGAGGATCTTCTGGGACACTGTGCCCTGGAAATAACCCCCCATTCGGAGAACGTGGAAATCGGTATGGCCTTCGTAAAGCCCCGCTATCGGGGACGGGGAATTCTGAAAGAAGTGACCCTGCATGTCATCGAAGAGGCACGCCGCCGGAACTACGGGGGAGCTTTCGTGCAGTCCGTCACCACCCACGAAGCCTCACAGAAAGCGGCCCTTTCTCTGGGATTTCGCCATAGCGCCCTGCTGCCGGGTTTTTTCGCTCCCTCCATGGAGTTCCGCAAGATTGCGGAATCCAGCAATCGGCGCCTCACCCTGGCCTATCAATATCTTCCCTTGAAAGAACTGGAGGAGCGAACGATCTACCCTCCGGAAGAACACCGGGATTTTCTGCAAAAAATCTACGGCTCTCTGGAAATTCCCCGAATCCTGGCAAAGCCTTCTTCGGAAACCGTACCCTCCTCCGGGAATTCGGGAGAGGTGGCGGCACAATACGTGGATCACATCAACACCACAGTAATCGACGTATCCCGGGCTGCCGGGGGAACCATAAAACATCTTCATCACCTGGTACGCCAGCTCTGCCTTCGCCGGGTGGACGCGATACTGCTGCGGCTGAATTTGGAGGATCCCCTCACCCCAGCCATAGCCAGGGATCTGGAAAGAAAGGGATTTCTCTTCTGCGGCGTTTTCCCCGCACCTCGGGAGGATCGGCTGGGACTGATCTACCTGAACAACTGTGAAGTGCGTTTCGAGGATATTCGAGTGGCCGGCCCCATGGGGGAGGCCCTGCTGGAGTACATCCGACATCTTGCAATGAAACGAGAGGAGGCAGAAGAATGACCCCCCTGGAAAAACTCTGCGGCCTGGAAAATCCCTTCGCTCCCCCGAAGGAGACGGAGGAACTTTTTATCGAAGCTCTTCGGGAAAGCTTTATGGAACAGAGACAAAAACACCCCTTTCTACGGGAGATGGACCAAATTCGAGCGGTGCATCCCAAGAAAATGACCACCCTGGAGGATGCCTTCCGCATCCCTCCTCTCTACGTGGGAACCCTGAAAATTCACGATTTTCTTTCGGTTCTTCCCGAAAAGGTAGTACTCACCCTTACCAGCTCGGGAACCTCGGGACAGAGAACCAAGCTTCATTTCGACGCTCCCAGTCTGAAACGGATGGAAACTCTTTCCAGAAAGATCTTCCGGGCCCTGGGATACGACTCTTCCAAGGAAGCCCACTATCTTCTTTTCAGCTATGATCGGGAAGAGGCCTCCCAGGTGGGCACGAGCTGGAGTACGGAACAGAAGATGGCCTGCGCTCCCGCGGCGAGCGTGCACTGGCTTTTGAAACGGGATGCCCAGGGAACTTTTTCCTTCGACCTTCCCGCCACGGCTCGACTCATTATCGACCTCGCTTCCCAGGGACCGCTGCGCTTTCTCGGCTTTCCCGCCTTTATGCACACCGCTCTCAAGGAGGCGAAACGACTCCATCCTCCCCTGAAGGTGCATCCGGAGAGCTTCGTCATCGCCGGAGGAGGATGGAAAAACCATGCGGGGCACCCCATGACCCAGGGCGACTTCGCTCGGTTCGTGGAGAAGAGCTGCGGCCTCCCCGCTTCGAATGTACGGGATATCTTCGGCATGGCAGAGCACGGAGTTCCCTACGGAGCCTGCGCCCTGGGGCACCATCACGTTCCCGCCTGCTCCCGCCTGGCGGTGCTGGACCCCCTCACTCTGGAACCCCTGGGCTTCGGCCGGGAGGGACAGCTTCTTCTCCTCTCTCCCTGGAACAGTGCCCAGCCGAACCAGTCCATTCTTTCCACCGACGTGGCGGTGCTGAAGGAAAATTGTCCCTGCGGTCTGCCGGGAAGCTACATCGCCTCGGTCCGCCGGGGAGGGACCCAGAAACATAAGGGGTGTGCCATAGCAGCCCAGGAAATTCTCGACCGAATGAGGAGCGTCTCGTGAAGCCTTCCTTCCTGGAAAGCCTGGGAGATCATCCCCTGGTGCTCTTTCCGGATTTTCGCAAATTTTTCAGCGGCCGTTTTGCCTCTGCGGTGGGAGACAAGTTTTTTTCTATCGCCCTGGCCTGGTGGGTGGTGAGCTCGGGAGAGGAAAACAGCAGCCTCCATCTGGGGCTGCTCATGGGAATTACCATGATACCCATCATTCTCTTCGGCCCCTTTATGGGTACCCTGGCGGATCGGTTCCATCGAAAAAAGTGCATGGTTTATGCGGATATTCTTCGGCTTGTTCTGATTTTGGGACTTTCCGCAACTCTTGCAGGGGGAAAGCTCTCGCTCCCCCTGCTCTACCTTTTCGTCTTTTTCATCTCCCTTTTCATGCCCCTTTTCGAAGCCGCCGCCAATAGCTCTCTCCAGGATCTGACGGACACAAAACACGTGGCCTCCGCGGCGGCGATAAATGCCACGGCATTTCAGTTTTCCAGCGTTCTGGGGGCCGCTCTGGGAGGAGTTGCCCTGGCCGCTCTGGGGCCTCTGGGAGCCTTTCTCTTCAACGGAGGCACCTTCTGCCTTTCTCTGGGCCTCATTCTCTCCATCCGGGCGGACCTCTCTCCTCCTCCCCGAAAAACTCGCCGGGCCACCTATTTTCAGGAGATGCGCGAAGGCCTCGCATATCTCAAAGATAATCCTCCCGTGGGGCTCCTGCTGGCTCTCTTCGGGGCCTTTAACTTTTTCTTCTCCCCGGTGCTCCTCGCCATTCCCCTGGCGGTGCGCTTTCTCCTCCAAAAGGGGCCTCTCTGGGTAGGGCTTTTCGAGGCATCTCTCGCCACGGGGGCCCTCTTGGGAGCCATCTACCTGAGCTTCCGCATCTTTCAAAACCCCTACCGCCGGATGATCGGAGGGCTTCTCGCCACCGCCCTGGGCATGGTTCTTTTCGGCCTTCCCCATAATGAATATATTATGCTGGGGGCTCTCTTTCTTGCGGGGCTCGGCCTTGGAACGGTAAACGCCACGGCTCCCGCCCTTTTTCAAAAGGTAGTTCCTCCGGAAGTAAAGGGGCGCTTCTTCGCCATTCTCACCGCGGTATGCTATGCGGTGATGCCTCTGGCTTTCGTACTCTTCGGATTTTTGAACGGCCTTATTTCGCTCCGGATTCTCCTGGTTCTCAACGGAGGAGGAGCCTTTCTGCTCGCCCTGGGAATTTTGAAAATACCGAAAATCCCCCCGGAAGAGATCTCCCGGGAGGAATAAGGGGCATTTTCACGAAAAAAACGGATCCGGGGGCCTTCGGGGTTGCAAAAGAGACCACTCTTCCGTAGAATACCCTCCTGCGCCCCTCTCTTTTCTCGAGATATGTCTGCACCTCCCCTCCTGCTCCTCTTTGAGCCACCATAAAGAGGCCTCAAGGCATATCAAACACGCCGAAAGGAGCTTTTCTATGCTGGCGGAAAAAGGAAAACGCGTAAAGGTACACTACACGGGAAAACTTGCGGATGGTACGGTCTTCGACTCCTCCCTCGAACGGGAACCCCTGGAGTTCGTCCTGGGAGCGGGACAGATGATCCCGGGCTTCGACAAAGGAGTGGAAGGCATGAAGGTGGGAGAGCAGAAAACACTCCAGCTCCCCCCGCAAGACGCCTACGGAGAAAGAAACGAAAACCTCTTGTTCCGGGTTTCTTCGGAGGCTCTTCCCGAAGGCTACACGCCTGAACTGGGAGACATGCTCCAGGTAACCACGGACAAAGGCTTCCCCATGCGGGTCACCGTGGCGGAGATCGCCGAGGAATATCTCATGCTGGACGGCAACCACCGGCTTGCGGGAAAAGATCTTACCTTCACGGTGGAGCTGGTGGAAGTACAGGAAGCCTAGACACGGCAAACTTCTCTCTTCGCCAGGGTTTTCCTGATACAGAGAACGTTCTTTCACTGAAACCCCAGAGGAATGGAAAACCCCGAGAGGTTCTGCCGCCACGCCTTTGCGGAAAGAAGGCTCTCCCGGACCCAGGGCCGGAAGCGCCAAAAAACCGAAGGTCTCTGCAAAAAACGCTTTTGCAGAGACCTTTTACGCTCCGTATTTCCGAGAGATTTTTCCATGATGGAGAAAAAACACGGGTTACCGCTCCTTTCGAAAGGCGGAGCTTCGGAAAAAAGTGAGGGAAACCATCTTGCCGCAAACCCCGAAGGCCGGCATGGATCCGCCACGGTCTACCGGAGCTTTCCAAGCTCTTCTTCTTGAGATAAAATAACTGGACAAAACCGCCAACCTATGGTATTACTATTCCCGCAGTATATTTTCATGCCGGAGTGGCGGAATGGTAGACGCAGCGGACTCAAAATCCGCCGGGGGCAACTCTGTGGGAGTTCGAGTCTCCCCTCCGGCACCACGTGGGCATATGAAGCTATCCGAGACAGGCCGAAAAGCCTTCGGATAGCTTCTTTTTTTGTGGTATCCTCTATGGTGCGGTATGATCCAATATGGTGCAATATGGAGACGAAACCGCACACAAGACCGCATACAGCGTTTTTCTGTATGCGGTGGGGAGGAGGGGCAACCGTGACAGAGATTGAGGCTCGGAAAGCAAAACCCGGAGAGAAGCGGTATTCGATTTACGATTCCGGGGGGCTGTATCTGGATGTGCTTGTGTCGGGTACGAAGACATGGCGGGTGCGCTGCTGGATCGATGGCAAGGCCAAGATTGTGACTCTTGGGAAGTACCCTGGCATGTCCCTGCGTGAAGCTCGGAATGCTCGGGATGAGGCAAAACGGAAGGTTGCCCGGGCTCCCCAGAGGGGGCTGGCAACTTTTCAGGAGGTGGCCGATGAGTGGCTTCGGATAAAGGTTTTGCCTCATCGGGCACCCGGAACGGCTCGAAATGCCCAGTACCGGCTTGAGCGGTATGTGTTCCCTGTTTTCGGGGATAAGCCCATCAATAGCATCTCTCCGGTTTCGGTCTTGCAGGTTGTCCGGGAGATCGAAGGGGCCGGACATATCGATTTAGCCCATCGTGTTGTTTCGCTAATTTCTCGAGTGTTCCGGTATGGGGTGGCCACCGGGAAGGCGGAGAGAGATGTTTCGGCGGATCTGCGTGGGGCGCTGCAACCTTTGAAGCATACGCACCACGCCTCTATCGTGGATCCGGGAGAGATCGGTGGGCTGATGCGGGCTATTGATGGCATGGTGGGTAGCGCTTCGGTACGTTGCGGCTTGCTGTTCCTGGCGTTTACGTTCGTACGCCCTGGGGAGCTACGAGGAGCGCAGTGGTCGGAGGTTGATTTTGAGGATTCTCTTTGGAGAATTCCCCCGGAGCGGATGAAGATAAAGCGGCCGCATCTGGTGCCCCTTTCCTCACAAGCCTTGGAGATACTGCGGTGCATGAGGCCGGTTTCGGGGCATGGTCAGCTTATCTTCCCCTCGATCCGATCTCTCAGCAAGCCTCTTTCGGAGAATACTTTCAATGCGGCTTTACGACGGCTGGGGTATGGCCATAATGAGATGGTTTCGCATGGATTCCGGAGTATGGCCTCCACCATCCTCAACGAGCACCAGTGGCCACCGGACGCCATAGAGCGACAGCTCGCCCACCTTGAGGGTAACAGCGTGAGAGCGGCGTATAACTACGCCGAGCACATGGAGACCCGCCGGGAGATGATACAGTGGTGGGGGGATTGGCTGCGAGAACAGCAACACAAGGGTTAGAGAAGTGGGGGGGGCTTTCGCCCCCCGTTGTTACTTTCCTTCCTTTGCAAGCTCCACTTCCCGCATACGGTTTAGCAGCCCAACGGTCCACCGCTTCCAATCCTGGGCCTTCTCGTACTCACCCGCCTTGAAATGCAGGAACCCGTCTTCGTCCATCTGAACGCCGTCGTATTCCATCTTCACGGTATGCTTCATGCGCTCACCTCCCTTCCGTCCTCCTCGGGATTTCCCGCGGGGTCATCCACGAAGGGCGCCAGGGCGGTGCAAGCGGCTTTGATCGCCACTTTGAAGACCAGACCGTCAACGGCCTCCAAGATGGCGTTAAACTCTATAGCCTCGTCCAAGATATCCGCGAGTTCGTTCTGAGCCTCGGAGTCGTGGACCACGTCCCCGAAAACCTCCTTGAGTTCCGCGATGGCCTCGAGCCCGTCCTTGGAAGCCTGGACGATGATTCCGAGATTCCCCCAAAGGGACGAAATGCTCCAGGACTTGATTTCTTTCAGCTGTTGAAAAGATTCGCTGGTGTTCTCCAGAATCTGGCGCAGTTTTTCTTTGATGCTCATGTTCCGCTCCTTTCAAGTCAAGGCACAAAAAAATCCGGAGGCCGTAGCCACCGGAGCCAATAGTCTGTTCCCTATTTAACCCTCCTCTCCAGCCATTTGAGCAGGGTCATCTGCCCCAGGTCCAATATCTGCCCTCCGGAGTATCCCGCCATAGCAATCATGGCGGACGTAGTCCAGGCGTTCAGGTTGAGCCCCCGACAAAGACAATGCATGAGGATTCCTGCAAAAGCTGCCGTGACCATTCCGCTTACAAAGGCTCCCCAGGAAAACGCTTCGTGGCGATGTTTCCGGACATAGCGCACGGCACTGCCCGCCATGCCGATCAGGGCGGGCGGAACGATGATCCAGAAAAAATGTTTTATGCAGTTGAACAGGTCATCCATCGATCCACCTCCCTACAGCCTCCGCAAGAGCCTGCGCCCAGGCATCCGTCATTTTAGGATCCTCCGTCAGGCGCTCGAAATCTGGATGCGTGATAAACCCAAGCTCCACAAGTACCGCAGGCATGGCCGTTTTTCGCAACACCCAGAACTGGGACTCTTTATCCCCGTCCCCGTCTGCCCAATCCTGGCGCAATCGAACTGACGGGAAATGGAGTTTCCACGCTTCGAGAATCCGGGAAGCCAGAGCATCCGAAGCCGTCTCTCCCCGGGAAGTCCAGACCTCGAAGCCGTGGGCGGAGGGGTTTGTAGCCCCGTTGCAATGGAGGCTCAGAAACAGACCCGCAGGCCATTCGTTCGCCCGGCACGTCCTGGAGCTGAGCGGGACGTAGACATCTGCATTGCGGCTCAACAAAACAGTGTGGCCCGCTTCCTCCAGGAGATTCCGGAGAGCTCGGGCCACATCGAGCACGACATCTTTCTCGGTTCGGTTTCGTCCACAGGCCCCGGGATCTTTTCCCCCATGGCCAGGATCAAGCATGATTTTCATTTCCCCTACTCCTTCCCCCGGCGCAAAAAATGCCGGATCTTATCCAAGACCCGGCAAGCCGCATACAATGGGATTGCTACCCGGAATTTCATTCCGGCCATGTGATGGACTCAACCGCCGCCAGGGCTTGCGCTAGGGTTGTGGTTTCGTTTATTTCAATGGCCACCACTTGCCCCGCCAGCGTTGCCTCCTGATCAAAGCACCCCTGCACATGATCCCGCACAGCATCGGCAATAGCGATGATTTGAGCGGCGGTAAGTGTCACAAATCCCTGCGCCGTCTTCCACTGGCACGAGCACGTTTCGTCCTGCGTGGCCTTGAGAGCCGCGCCGGTAATCATGGCCTGGCTTGTGCGATCTGTGGCTATCGTGGAGCCGTTGATGGTGATGCCCGCAGTTTCGGCAGTGTAGCGTGCGACGGCCAATTCCGCGAGCTTGGCGGCTTTAGCAACGTCCAGCGCCACCCCCATTTCCTCCACACTCTTACTCACGACCTGATACGTAGCCGTAATTTCGCCTTCGTCAAAAGTGATTACCGGACCAACCCTCAGCTGCGTAACCGGATCGTACTCCGGCGGATCGTCCGTATAGGCGTATACCCCCATGCCTCGCAGCCCTTTTGGTGTCATGCGCCCCGCATGCTTCGGCGGCGATGACAACAAAATTATCTTGTCGCCGTCTATTCGAGCGTATTTTTGCATTGGCTTAACCTCCCGGTCTCTTTAGGACAAGGCGCCTTAGCGTGGCCCTTGTCGTCACGGCCCCTTGGCATCGTTGCATATACCCCAAAAAGCTGGCCACTCTGGGCGTAACATCTTGGGGAATTGTTGCGTCGATAAATGGGTGTAAGCGTCAAGTTCTTCGAGCTTGGTTAAGAGGCGAAACCCGGAAAGCCCGTCAGCCATGGTAGCCATCCCGACGCCGGGCTACCGCCCGGCGGGCAGAACGCAGTCCGCAGATCACAGTTAACCACCAACCTTTGCCAGGCGGACACCACCAGACGTGCGCGAGCTCGCGGCGCCGAGGTCCAAGGCCAGTCCAAACACGCCACAACCCGCGCCGCGTGCCCAGTTGCCGCCGTGATAGGGCACGAAAGCGGAGTCAACGCCCCAATATCGATCCCCGAACGCTGTGGCACCAGCAGGCCCATAAACGTTGACGGCCCGCAAGTCGTAGCCCTCTCCATTGCCTGTAGCTACCGAGGTTATTGCGGTATCAGATCCACTCGCTGGGGAATACCCCGTAGGCACCCAATCGTCGCTCCCATCAGGAGCCCAAATGTTTGCAACCCCAGAGACGCCCTTGTAACCATCCACCATTTGCCACACGTTAGCCCAGAGCTCATGGATGCCTCGGTAGATTGCGGAGGAAGCGCCATTTGCCACGGCAGACGAGCCCGAAGAGTGCCCCGAGCCGATGAGTGTCTGTGCATCCGGTCCCCCGAACTCAACGAGGAAAAGCATCTGAATAGCCGCAAGTTGATAAATATCCCACATGCGCCACCCCGTGCCGTGGTTGCTCGGGATTGCCGACTGAGCGGCGGTAAATGTCATGTTGACCTTGGGGGATAGCCCCGCTATGGAGTCGTAATTTGCGCCGCCACAGGTGTATGCCCCCACACAGAAATGGTCTGCCAGAGCGAACGCTGGATGGACTGCGAACCCGTCTGCGGCTTTGTCGGAAATCCACAGTTTGTACGGATCACCATCCTGCCCCGAGCCTGTTCGCTTGTACCAAAACTTGGGGATTTTCACCATGGATTGCCCTTCCCGGAGAGAATCCATGGAAACGGACACCATGTCGCTGTAGATAGGCTTGTCGTCAAAAAACGAGTGCGTGCCCGTGGTCGTGTTTATGGAGCCAGAAACGGTAATTGTGTCGCCATCCTTATCAATTCTATGCCAGCCACCCTCAGAGGAGACCCCCATTATCCAGGTGGGCTCGTAGCTCCCGATTCGCGGTGCATTCCCGGTACGGATATTTTCGACATCCCGGTAGATGTCTCGTAGCGTCCAAACACCAGCACTCATTTACGACACCTCCATGTACGATAACTCCATGGTCAACAAATCGTCATCGGAGGCCGTGACGTGCAGCTCGTCGCCGGTTTCGAGCACGGTTTTCCCAGGTAACGGCTCTATCCCGGAGCCCGCCGGAACGGGGAGCACGGAAACGTAATCTCCCAGCGTAACTGTCACTTCGCCGTCGTCTTCCGTTGCGTTGCTCACAACGAATCCAATCACCACAGTTTCTCCTGTAGCTTCCAGCGCCAAAGACTCATACCCGGAAATATAGTCAGCCGTAATCGCTACGTCGAGTCCCGGTGCGGCGGTAAATTCGATTTCACCGGTTGTCAGGTTCGGAGTGTATGCTGACGTTTCGGAGCCATCCAGATACACGGTCAGAGTTCCGTCTCGCACGGTGGTGTAGTCCAGGCTAAACGTCGTTTCCGCTGCGTCACCCGTGCCAACGGCCTCTCCCGTTACGGTTATGGGTTCCATGTATATTTTTCGCTGTACAGATCCAAAAGACATTTTTTTACCCCCTATCCCAGCGCCAAAACCAGCGCGATAACATCAGATTGAGTGACGGAGCTTGAGCACAACCCATCCAGTTTCGTTTTGTCCGCCGCGCTCATGAGACCGTTGACCTCGGTGGTTGCCGTTGCGGTGGAAGCAAGCTCCGCATCGGTAACTTTCGCGCTCAACTCGGCCAACGTGGAGGGTTCGTGGCTGCCGAGAGCGTGGGCCGAGGGATCGAATACGTCAGGGACGCCGTTAACATTGCTCCACAGCACAGAATCCGCGGCGTCCGCATTGGTGGCTCTTCCCGCTGTGGTAGCGTAGGCGGCGATGTCCGCAACATCTGCGGCATTTACTTTGCCGTCAGCATTGTAATCAAAGTCCGCTTTGGTCATGTCTCCGGAGCCAGTACCATCAGCCCCTGCCCGAGCTACAACTTGCCAGTAATCATTCCCTCCTGTTGCCGGGTCAGGAGGCGTTTGCCCTGTATTCGTTTGCAGAGCAACGAAAGATGAACCGTTGTAATACACGCCGTCTCTGGCGGTATATTCGGTGTCGCTTGCCCAAACTCCTACCCAGATGACCCCGTATCCGCCGGGGTTGCCCTGGTCGCCCTTGACGCCCTTGAGGCACCCCTTCAAGACCCAGACGCCGCCTTCCCGGCGGTACCAATTCCCCGAGTCTCCACCCACCAGGGCCATGTCGCCATCCGACCCCAAGGACACCCCGGGAGCACTAGAGGGGGCAAACCAGTAGGCCGGGTCGCCCTTATCGCCTTTGGGGCCCGTGTCTCCGGTATCTCCGTCGTCGCCTTTCGGGCCCTTGATATTCCCCTGGAGGCTCCATCCCGTGGAAAGCCGCTGGAAAACATCGCCAGAAGTCACATTGATACCGACATCTCCGGCGACGCCATCGGCAATAACGGGATCCACGTTCGAGATGTAGATCTTGGCTCCCGCAGTTCCGTCGTCGCCCTTCGGGCCCTTGATGTTCGCCCGCAGCACCCAGGTGCCGGCCTCCTTCCGGTATAGGTTCAGGGTGGTGACGTTCAGGGCGGCTTCGTCGTCAACCCCGAGGGCAGCAGAGGGGGCGCTTACCAACGTCCGAAAATTCAACCCATCAGTGCCCGGGTCTCCCGGATCGCCCTTCATGTTTTGCTGCAAGGCCAAATTCCATTCCCGCAAAAACGATTGCAGCATGGCGTTCGTTTCGCTGGTCATGGTGTTGTTCATGTTCCGCACGATGGCATACGTGCTGTTTTCGACCGTGGTACCGTCAAATTCCGCAGCCAGTTCGATGTGCGTGTTATCCGTTACGCTGTTGATTTCGTAGAGCCTTGTCAGTGCATTCCCATCGTAGAATCCGAACAGATCGCCCGTTCTGGCTTGGACGCTCCAGAGCGTCCCGGAACCGATTACCGTGGTGCTGCCGTTAGTGGCGCTCGCTGTGCCATCTTTATACCAATTTGCTCCGGCCACTATTTCACCTCCTCATTGCTACAAAAAGGAAGAGACTCCCGAATTTCCGAGAGCCCCTTTTTCAGCTTTTCGAGTTTTTCCGGCCTGCCCTGGGCAGCCTCCGTAAGTGCTTCGAGCTGCGTTTCCACCGGGAAGCGCGCCCGGTATTCCTGCGCCCTGCGGCGGCGCACTTCCTCGGGAGACGGCTTATGTTGTATTTTCAAATCTGCACCTCCGTATCCTGATAGGGCCAGCAGGTGATTTTTACGGCCCCGGAATATCCCTCGATCTCCGCATGGCCATCATTGACCGTATAGGCTTGGTCACCAATCCGCAAGGTCGCCCCTTTTGGGATCCGGGTTATGACGTTCCCGGAGACTCCGAGATCCATGGCGGGGCGCTCAACAATCTCACCGTTGGCAACGTACTGTTCCTCGGGACTGATTTCGCCGGCATTCTCTTCCACTTCTACCACGAGCTTTTCTCCCACATCCAGGGTGACCACTTCCCGGAACCCGGAAAAAACTTCTCCGATTCGTCCGTTCTCGTCGTGGCAAACCATAGTTACGCGTCCTGTTTTTGCCATGAGTTCCCCCTATCTTTTCCCGTGAAGCAAAATCAAATTTCGCTCCCAGAACCAGTTCCCCGCGATAGTAGAAGGGTCGGAAGCAGTCAGCTTAATTTTCACGTCATACGTATATGTTCCGCCATAAGGGGGGCTATCCAAAAATGAGTAAGTAGCTCCTGTCTGGAGCGAGCCAAACGCCCAGTCGGCAACGGAGGCTATTTTCGATCCGCCCCTGTACAAGGACAGATCCCAGCGCCCCTCCATTACTTTTGTCATGGCGTTAAAAATTAGTGTGACGGGATAACCGTCTTCAACGGTGATAGTTTTTCGTGCAGCAGTTTCCGTATGCCCGACCGCCGAAAATGTATATCTGCTTGCGTTGCGGTAATGCTCCATAGTGATAAATTGGCTGTGCATAATCTTGATTCTGCCAACAGTGAGGTCTTGAATCTTAGCGTTTTTAATGGCCCCATCCTGGATAAAAGCATTATCCATGGATATACGCTGCACTCCGTCCACGACGCCTATCACAAAGGGATACTTGTTCGTCGCCCCGGGACGGCCCACCATGAAATTATCCACGTGCAGGACCATCGAGCCGGAATCTGCCCCACCAATCAGTTCCCACCCGGTGATGTACCCATTGGTATCGATCTTTACGGCCACTTTTCCTTTGATACCGTTTATGCTGGTGTTCAAGATTTGCACGCTGTTGGTATTGCCGTTCACTATGGTCTGCAGCGTGTTGACGTTCGACGCGACCGCCGAATCTGCCGCTACCCGCGCCTGGGTTTCGTCTCGCACGGCGGCGTATACCGTGCCGTCTGCGGGATTTTCCGGATCCCCGATAGCGGCCGATAGCATGGAGACGTCTTCCGCAAGGGCGGTATCCGCCGCAGCGCGGACTCGTTGTTCCTCCCGGATGCCCGCCCAGACCGTTCCTTCGTCCGGATCCCACGGATCACCTACCACGACGGAGAGGGCAAGGATATTCTGGGCCAGAGCTTCATCCTCCCGCGCCCGGGCGGTTTTTTCTTCTGCGAGAGCCGCAAAAACGGTATCCTCCCCGGGGTCGTCCGGATCCCCCAAGATGGCGGAGATAGTGAGGATTTGGGACGCAAGAGCTTCATCCTCCGCTTCCCGGGTAATCTGCTCTTCCCGGATTGTTGCGATGGAGTATTTCAGGTTGTTGTGCTCCGTCAGGGCCCCCTGGATTGCCGCTTCCGCAAGCTGGTCTATTTTCCGTTGACGCAAGCTATCCTGGATGGTCCCTTCATAATCCGCTAAGGCGTTTTTTATCCCCGCTTCGGCGAGGGAATCTATGGGGGTGTTGAGGTCTGCAATAGCCTCCTGGATATAAGGATTTTCAAGCAAATAATCAACTATATCCTGGTGGGTCTCCTGATCCGAGTACCCGTATACCCCGGCTTCGGCGTTCCATTGTGACACGTTGCCGCTCGTATCCACCGCCCGAACCCAGTAATAGCGGCCTCGGAAGCTCCCCAGGTGGCGCTGGAAATTGGTTCCGTTGACTCTCCCTATCAGTACGGCCGTGTCCCGATCATCCTCGGAGGATTCCCAGATTTCGATATAGGCCAAATCCGTGCAGGGCGTGCCGTTTTCATTGGTTTCCGGGTTGATCCAATTCAATACGATGGCCCCGAACCATCCGGTGGCCGTCAACCCCGTCGGAGCTCCCGGGGGGACGTCGTCCTTCCCGGGGGTGATCTGCCCTATTATGCCTGTCCTCTGTTTCCCGTTGACGTCGGTTCCCCACACCCGGACGGTGAGCGTTACCCCCGTCTGGATGCCCTCGGAGACGAGTACATCCCGCACCTGGGGAGATACTTTCTTCTCGCCGACCTCCTCTTCCGAGTTCCACCAATTGATCACGTGTTCTTTCATGGAGGCGGTCGGCGGCGTGTACTGTACCCGGATTTTAGGGAGGTAGGTTCCATCTTCTTGCTGCACGCCTATGTCCGTGAGGAGGAGATTGCTGTAGTTATCCGTGGCCGGTGTCGGGTCCGGGTTGTCCGGGGTATCCGGGATCGAGGAGGGGGTATCTATATAGGTCGATGCGGAATATTCCGCAAAGGTTATCGTGCCCTCTTCGTTATCGTAGTCATCCTTCATGTGGGCCACATGGAACCACTTTCCGTTCCATTCCGCCAGGGAGTTATCCGTCAGGGCAACCACATCCCCGACCTCCACATCCCAATCCCGTACCGGGACTTTAACCTGAGCAAAGTTGTCAATTTCCTGCGCTATCTTGAGAGCCTGTTCTCCCAACCTCGCCGCCTGGGCCGCATCGGTCACTCCAAGCAAGGAGATGTTTCGTTCGTAAACGCCTCGCGCCTCCATGTCCGCTTCGTCCTCGAAGGGCGTGCTGGTACGTTCGTAGTAGTTCCCCGGGTCCACCCATTCCACGGTAACGCGATTGAATGTTTCCTCTCGGCTTTTTTGGAACCACCTGAGGGATCCCTCGACGATATCCGTATCGAGGTTTATCGTTTTTACCGGGGCGCTGACAGGGCGATTACAATGGATCGTGATGGTTTCACGGTCTGTGATGAAACCGTTGAAGCAAGCGCACATATCCCGCAGGATGTCCGGAGCCGGGCGCTGCTGATCGATGATGTAGTTGAGGCTATATCTGGGCTTTCCGTCCACCAATTCATCACAATATGCCGCCGCATCCTGAGCTGCGGCCAGATTGAAGCCGTCCGAGGGGAACCCGCCCCCGAATTTGGTATTCGAAAGCAGATCCCAGATGCACCACACGGGATTATTGCTGTATCGTACCCCCGCAGGAGTCCAGAGTTTTCTGCCTTCCAGCTCGGTGGTGATGGTCGGGTTGCCGCTGAGACCATCCTGTACTTTGAGGGTAATTCCCAGATAGGCAAGGCCGGGATAGGTGTATTCCCCGGTTTCCCGGCTGTCTTTAAGCTGCCCCTCTTCCCCCAGGTGGATGTCACAGGAGCATTCCTGCAAGTCGATCGTGGCAGGATTGCCGTCGCTATCGCGGATCTGTTTCGTGCCCTCCCAGGCTACATACTCCGCATAGCTTACCTCTACCCACTCACCCCCCGTGAGAGTCCAGTACGTATATGTGTCGCTCCCATCTCCGTAAAGCACAAGATCGTTAGCGTACACAGAAATAACCCGGTTGATGGGGCCATGGCTGAGGCCCACGAACATGTCCATCTTCTGCTTCGTGTCGTCATAGAAGTTTTGCAGAAAGATGTTCCCGCCCATGCGCACCCGCCCATAAACGACAGGCACCGGCAAAAGCTGAGACTTGCTATTCGAAATTTCCGAAAACGAATAGTTGGGGCTCGAATAACTGAAATCGGGTGACGACTGATCGAAGAGAGAGCCCACGGAGGCTCCGAAAAGCGCGGCTCCAAAAGCGGACCCAGCAAGCCCCCATCCTATAATTGACGAGCTAAAAGCGGCCCCTAACAGGCCTCCGATTACGGCTCCCGCCATGCGTACACCCCCTTCAAATAGCGCCGATATGCCGGGGTAAGCCGACTGATTCGGCTACGCTCCCCCTCAAATACGTGTAAAAAATGCGTGCGATCCGTAAAGGTCGTCACGTGCCAGCAAACATCGAAAAAGAAAAGCCCCAGAGCGCCAGGTTCCGGATCTTCAATAGGAACGAAAAGCCGCTCCACTTCCGTCTTGATGATCTCCGATTTCTCGTATTGATCCTTTCCTCCGTATCGCTGGGGAAATTGAAAATCCCTTCCGCATAGCACCTTTTGAGCCAGTATCGCCAGCCCCACGCAATCGATGCCACCCAGGCTGCGCCCCCCAACCTGCCAGGGAATTCCAACGAGATCGGCCAGTGTCATTTCAGGCTCAACGTCCTCGGGTCTTTCGCACTCGGAAGGTGGGGGAAATCCCTCACGGAATACAGGATGCGCGGGAGCAACATGGTCACGCTGCGCCCGTTCGATATGCTCACGGAAATCTGCTGCTCCTCGATCGATGGAGCATCCATGATGCCCGTGAAGCTCGGAAGGACTACCCAGCCCGTTGCGGTTAAAATGCCGTGCAGCACGACAATCTTGGAATCTTTGATGCGGTATTGTTTCGCGTAGGCGCTGAATTCGTTCCCCAAATTACACAGCGCTGCGGATCCGCTCGATCGCTCCATGTCCTGGCTGATTTTCGGAGGATCCACATGGAGCGGACTCGGTAGATACGTATCGCCGTCATACACGATTCCCTCCGGCCAACTCGTGAAAAACAGTTCGATGGTGGTGCTGGGATCGTTTATTTTCGGCAATTCCGGAATCGCCACGAGCCACGCCGTTTTTATTGCCGATTCCGCCGCCGCTGTTTTGTATTCAGACGAAGCGCGGGACATTTTCGAAACACCTCCTCAAATCCCTTGACATATGTTTCAACATATGTTATTCTATTTTCGAAGGGGGTTGGGGATATGAGCAAAAGCTATTCTTCATCAGAAATTATCAAGTTGCTCAAGAAAGACGGGTGGTTCCTCGACAAGATCACGGGAGATCACCACCAGTTCAAACACCCGGGAAAGAAAGGCAAGGTAACGGTTCCCCATCCGAAAAAAGATTTAAACATTTCAGTTCTGGCAAGCATCAAAAAACAATCGGGGCTCAAAATATAGAGCCCCGAAGGAGGTTTTCCTAATGCAGGACAAAAAAGACAAGTACGTATATCCCGCATTTTTCTGCTACGATGAAGGGGAAGAAATCGGAGTGGTATTCCCCGATCTTCCCGGCTGCGTCTCCCAGGGAGCCCCGGAAGAAGAAGCGTTGCGCATGGCTCGTGAAGCTCTTTCTCTCCACCTCTTCGGTATGGAAGAAGACGGAGACGAAATCCCGGAACCTACCCGCCCGACGGAGCTTTCCCCCGGAAAAGGTCAGGTTGTAGTGCTCGTGGATGTTTTCATGCCATTATTCCGGGAAAAGATGAACAACAAAGCGGTAAACCGTATGGTTACGCTTCCCCGGTGGCTGGATGTGGAAGCAAAGGCGGCGAAGATTAGCTATTCCACGGTTCTCCAGGAAGGCCTGAAAAATAGGCTCGGAATAAAGGCGTAGCGGAATACAGGAAAAGCCCCTCTCCGAAGGGGCTTTATTCAATATTTACAACACTTCCTTGAACGTCACCGAGGCCATTTCCCCGATCCTCACGCTACGCCACTGCGTTTTCAGTTTCGTATCCTTGAAGCGCACCGTCACGGTTTCCGGGGTTCCCGTGCGCGTTCCAGGCACGGTCCAGTAGAAAGCCTCGAAGGAACCTTTGCGGGCATCAAAAAAATCCAGAATGCCGTTTATAGTTGCCGCTTTGGCGCGAAAAGAAAGGGTCCACTCCCGGGGAAGTGGACCCTTATATTTGCGTTGTTCCTTGCCACCCTCCAGAGCGGAGGTGAGCACCCTGTGGCCAATGTCGGCTTCCCATACTCGAAGAGGGAGATACGAAAAGGTTTCCATAATCTAAGACCCCTTTATTACACGCCGGGTAACGCCGTTATTCTGGTAGTCTCCCGCCACTACGGAGGTGATAGCCCCCGGATTCCGGGCTACGAGATCCGCGAAACTCTTGGCATCCACGGCGGAAATGTTGAAGTGGTTGATTACCGTGGTTCCGCCGCCTTCCCCCTGGGATTCTACGCCGAGACGGCCATTCGACAGGCGTTTCAGCGGCATAACCGCTTCCGGCCCAGCTTCCCCCATGAGTCCCATACCTGTTTTCATAGGGAATATTGTAGGGCTGGTAACAACCCCTCCCGAGGCGAAAGCGGTCACCATACCCCCGGAAAAGGCCGCACCGTCGGCGAAGAGACCACCAAGGACGCCCCCTATAAGCTTTTGGAGTGCGCTTGAAGCTATCTGCTTCAGAAGATTTTCGAGCACATCACCAAGATCCCGGGCATTCACGATGGCATCTGCCAAACCTTTCGACAAGTCGTTAACCCAAAGCGTTGTCATGTCGCCAAGATCGCTCGTTTTCTCTCCTATTTCGCCTGTCTTCTCGCTAATCTGCTCGGAGATCATGCGGGCCTCTTCCAGCAAAGCATTCCTCTCTTCGGAACGTTGCACTTCCGCCGCTGTCAGTTCGCCGATTTCCCTGGCAGATTCCAGCCGTCGTTCCGCCTCCTCCCCCGAAATTCCCAAAGCCTGGGAAAGCTTTATGGCGAGCTCGGAGTATTTTTCTGTGATGCCCTGAATAGCCGTCTCGGTTTTTCCGCCCATAAGCCAATTCAGATTTGTGCCCGATTCTTCACCAGATTTCGGGCTTTTCCCCTGGGGTGGCTTAACTCCAGATCCCGTCCCGGGCAAATAAAAATCAGGGGTTATTTTGCCGTCGTTCGGCAAGGCCCCAGGGATTTGTTCTTCAAGCCCACCAGCAATTCTGGCTTCTTTGGCAAGCCCGGAGACACCCATATAGGACATTACAGACCGCGTGTTCTTCTTCGCTTCCTCGCTGGCGTTTGCATAATCCCACATGGCCACGGCCATTCCCGCTATGGCGGCTGTCACAAGCCCGGCGGGAGATGTCGTGAACCATAAAAGCGCCGATGTCAGCTCCCGCACAGCCCTGGTAACCGTTCCGAGCCCAAGCAGCAAAGGCCCTCCTGCAGCAAAAACGAGGGCGAATTTCAATATTTTCGCCCTGGATTCATCGGACATGCCGCCTATGGTTTCCCCTAAGTTGCCTATTTTGCGCTCCAACACCGGGATCTTCTGCTGCACCAAATCAAGAATGGCTTTCCCCATGGGCTCTATGGCAATCATAAGCTTGTTTTTTACCTGCCCCCATCTGTCTTCCAGATTCTTGGTGGCTTTTGCGGCTCTCTCGATAGCTCCTTCGGAATCCTGCAAGGATTCCACCAGGTTGGCCACCTCAAAGCGACCTTCCCGGATCGCCGCCGCCATATCGGGACCAGCCCGAGAACCAAATGCGGCAATGGCAATTTTCGCAGCCTCTCCGGCACTCCCGGCGTTTGTAATACCCTCCATTATTTGGGCAAGCCCTTCCCGGACGTCGGAAACTCCCTTGGAGGCCATTTTGCCGAGGGCAATCCGCAAAGATCCGAGCACAAGCTCGGTATTCACCCCAGCTTTTTCAAAACTGGCAAGCAAGCCAATGGTCGTATCCAGGTCGAATTCCATCTGTCGCAGGGGAGATCCGTATTTATAGAGTCCTCTGGCAAGGTTCGTGACGGAAATCCCCGTATCCTGAGAGGCCTTGAAAAGCTTATCCATAACGGGAACGGCGCTTTCGTTCGCCACTCCCCAATCGTTCATGGCTTTCGTAGTTTCTGCAATAAGCCCTCCAAGATCCTCCCCTAAAATTCTGGAAGTGTCGAGAGCCGATTTTGCGAGATTCTCAAGATTTTTCCCGGTAGCCCCGGTTCTCGTGTTCAAGTCCGCGATGGCCGTAGCCGTCTGTTCGAACGATTGGGGGACTTCCTGCGCCACGGTTCGGAAACTTTTTCCAAGGGCTTCGAGGTTTTTCCCGGTTGCCCCGGTCCCACGGGCTATTCGTTGGATACTCTTATCGACGTCGTTAGCGGCTTTTGTGGCTGCCGCCGCTCCAGCCATGATAGGCAAGGTAAAGTATTTCGTCAGCGTTTGGCCGGTGGCTTTCGTACCACGTTCGAAATTTCGGAGAGTTCGGTCAAACTTCTTTATGGCTTTTTCCGCTTTCGAAGCATCAGCGCCAAGGATAAAATTCAATAATGGCACGGAAAATCACCTCCAATCGTCCGGAATAGGGCATAAATCATCTACTTCTAAAGCTGGTTTCGTCCCTAGAAGATTTGCCACGACCGCTCCCAGATAGGCGAAATGCCTGCGGGAAAGAAATTGCTCATAATCATAGGCATATTCCAGGTCCAAAAACTCTCCCAGAGTAACCGTCCACAGATCTTCATGGCATAGACCAAGAGGCCCGAGAGCAACAAGAAAAATCTTCTTCCAGCGTTTTTGTCGGGCCTCTTGGGTTAGTTTTTTTCCTGGGGAACCTCTTCATATCCGGAGCCTTGCTCCGTGGTCAACTTCCGTTCCAAAGACTCGGAGAGGGCATCCACGCAAGGCCGACAAACCTCAGCAATATCCTCCGTTTCGTCAAGCCAATCCCCGACCTGATCAACCGTGAGATTTCGCGTCCTCACCAACAACCCGGCCCAGACGATTACGACCAATGTATTCAGAGATGCTCCCGGGCTTGACACCTCATGTATTACCGCCGTGATAGACTTTCCTGTTTCCTGTTCGATCTTCCGGATCGAATTCATTCCATAGCGCACCGGGCGAACCTGCCCGCCTATCCGCACATCGACAAAATCAGGGAGGTAGCCCATCAGGACTGCACCCCCTGGCTAAGAGGCCCCGTACCGGTAAGGGAGAAACTCACCGAAATCTTGTCTCCCGTTTTGGCCCCCGTCTTGAATCCGGAAATGATCGCGTCGCCATACTCTTCGGGCTTACCATTACCGTTTCCTTCGGGACGGAAGCGTACCGTAACGGCTTCGCCGTCCGCATAAAATCCATCCCGTAATTCCGCCTGTCCGGGATCGGAGGGGTAATAATTTCCCTCGATGCTCATGGACCATTCGATCTGATCCGGCACATATTCTTTCCATTCCGTCCCGATCACGGACGTATCGATATTCGACCTGGTTCTATCGAGATCCACCCCGGAACACTGCTCAAACTGCAGGGCGGTCCCCGAGGAGTTTTCTACATACACCCTTGCGTATTTGCTGCTTTTCCCTGCCAATCTTTACACCCCCAAATAAAAACGAAAGGTGGTCACCCCGTGGTGCCACCTTCTGTTTTCGAATTTTTCTTGAAGGATTTCCATACCTTCGTAATGGGATCCTTCCACGTCATACAGGGCTTCCTGTACGAGTTGGACGAGGCGCAAAACCTCCTTTTTCCCTTGGTAATCGCTCCAGATATGCACGTCCAGATAACCCTCTGTATCCAGTTCATGGACCAGGGGCCCCGGGGATTCACGCAAAGTCCCGAGCATGATGTAGGGGGACTTCGCCTTCTCCTGGGGAGAATCGTACACCCCGGAGATTTCCGCCATCAGGGATTCCGAGGATGTGAGGGCCAGAAAGACCAACTTGTGCATGTCATCATTTTCCACGGCGCTCCGCCTCCCGCACCAGATCCTCCATGCCATCGGTCATGATTTTGACAACCTCTTCCTTTTTCGCCTCTCCTGCGGGATGCAAGAAAGGTTGAGGGCCCTGGGTCTTCGTTCCATATTCCACGGCAAAGGCATAATACTTCTTTTTGTCTCCGGGCTCTGGATACCAGGCCTCCACCTTGGCCTGCAGCGTTCCATCCCTCTTTTTTTTCAGTTTTTTCCGCAACGACTCCTTCAAGGCTCCCGTGGAATATCCCTTCACGAAACTCGCTCTTCGCTTTGCCTCTTCGAGGATCACTTGAATGGCTTGATTCATCCATTTACGCATTGCCCTTTCGAGCTCTTTCCCCTGTAACTTCTGCAGGGATTTAAGGGCTTTATCCGTACCTTCAAGCTTTACCTGCATGGACTTACTCGATGTACGTACAGGATAGATGGACTTTCCCGGAAATGGGCTCCGGGGAAATACCGTCTATCTGCAACGTGGAATCATTCCAGAAGATTTTGTCCCCGATCCCGGGATCGATCCCCTGATCGCGGTACGTAACCTCATATTGCCGCACATCCGTAGGCTTGCCCGCCACGGCTCGCTCCAAAGATCGAGGGGTGGCCACCCGAGCCCATGTTTCGAAAAGAGGCACGTCTCGTTCACGATAGCCCCCCTCCCCGTCCGGAGTGCGCATAACCCGCATGACCTTTATCCATTCCCGCAGGGCTCCCGTACTCATGCCGGCACCCTCCTGTCCTGCCATAAAAGCATTTCCACGCCCTGGGGTATTTCCGAGGAAACGGCCCCCACGGCTACGGATTCCCGGTGTTCATACCAGTGGGATATAAGCATTAACATGGCCTGTTTCCCCCGCTGGGGTACTTCCGCCGGGGATCCATACCCCGCTTCATACACCACTTCCACGGGATCCCGCAAGCGCACGTTGTCGAGGCTTGGCCATTCCGCTCTCTGGAACTTGCAAATCGCATCATCCACCAGGTAGTAAGATTCCCCGGGAAGAACCACCTCCGATCCGTCCGCCATATACACCGTTATGCTCAGAACCCTTTGCACGGGACCATCTTCCAGAGTCACTCCATCCGGGAGGATCGAAAGCCCCATCTTCCGGCGCTGGGTACAGTAAGATCGCCCCTGAAACCGTTCACAGTATTCCCTCGCGGCGGTAATGTACCCTCGCAAGAGATCGTCCTCCCTGTCCGTGGTTATCCGGGAGTGAATTTTCACTTCCTCCACATCGAGCGGCTCATCTGCCGGGGGTATCACCACCACTGAATGCATCGACGGATCACCTCCCCGGGAATTGAATCGCCGCTACGGTCAGGCTATCCACTCCGCTGTACGTCACTGCGGCATACCCGGAGTTGTTCGAAAACCGTCCCCTCGCAAAGGGCCCTATGATACGCTCCTCCCCGGCGGGAACTGCCACCGCCGCATCGTGCATCACTCCATAGTTGCATGCGGTTTGGCATGCCACGGTGGCCGTTACGCTGCCGGAGCCGCCATTTTTCAGATACAACACCGTCTGGCCGTCGTTCAGAAAGGTATCCCCTTCGGAACTCGCCGCGGTAAAAGAAGGGGCGAGCCCCGAAAGCCCGCCCTCCTGAATCGTCAGTACGCCCATGATTACCTCCCGTCTGCGCTATGCCACGGGGCGCAGCTTGGGCAGGGTTTTGATAACCGCGCACGCCAAGAGCGTTCCCGTTTCGTGGGTACCCGTAAAAACGGGCTTGATTTTGAGATGCGTTCCATGCCCCAGATATCCGATTTTGATATTCTCCGCAGCGGCGTGCTCCGTTTTGAAGGATGCGATAGTGCCGCTACTGTCGCCGATGGTTACGCCCTCCACGTCCGCATCGGGCACCGCCTCGTAGGTGCTGCCTCCGTCGAAGGAGGCGGTAAGCTGCAGCTCCAGATAGTTCGTTCCATCGAAGGTGATACCCCCAACCCCGACATGGAGCAAGAGGGTAACACCTTCGCAGTCCCGAACATCCATTGCCGCAGGCGAGGCAACCGTGGCTTTCAGCACATTCGCGAAAGCGGTGGCCACGGCAAGGTTGTTACACTCATCCTTGCGGTTCATGTTTTCTGCCTCCTACGCCGAACACTTCACGAGCTTAATAGCCTCGGAATCCTTGAGGAAGCCTCCCACACGCTTGGTGGTGTAGAACTGCACGTAGGGCTTTGCTGTGTAGGGATCCCGAAGCATCCTGATGCCGATACGATCCACGATGGTATAAGCCGCCCAAAAATCCCCAAAAGCAATGGGGTACTTATTGGCCCCCACGAGATCCCAGTCGTCATTCTCCGTTACGGGATAACCGAGAATTTTATCCGGCTCACCAAGAACCATTCCGGGTTGCCACAGATAGTTATCGTCCTTGTCTTTCCACTTGCGAATTGTTGCCAGAGTTGCCCCCGCAAGCATCCATCGGGCCTTCATGCGATGTCCGGCCTTGAGTTTGTACACCAAGTCCATAAGTACATCCTGGGGGGTGGTGTCTCCAAAGGCGGCAGCCGCGCCGGTCTTAACATATTCCAAAGTCCCAAAAGCCCGGGACTTATCCGCCGTAGCTGCCGTGGTATAGGCAAGGATCCCCTTGGGCTTTTTCGTTCCATCTCCGCTTACGAAAGCAGCGTTCTCTTTTTCCGCAAAATCCCTCGCAACTTCCTCGCTTAAGAATCCCTCTACGTTGAAGAAAATGTCATCCAGGGACTTCTGGGTGGCCTTGGGCATGGCGTAGATTTCCCCAAAGTAGGGAGTCAGCACCGCCAGTTCCGGGGCGTTCGTATTGGTTCTGGCATCGGTTTCTCCCACCCATCCGGAAGTTGCCCCGTGAGTATTCACCAGCTCGCTGTAATCTTCGGTGCCGACCTGGATAACCCTGCACACGCCTCGCATGGGTGCATTCTGGGTCAGCAGGCTGTAGATCTGGGTGGAAATCTGGGTGGGTACAGCATATTCACCTTCGCTCCCGGTGGTGACGTTAATGCTCGTTCCCTTCCTGGCAAGATCCTGGAGCATGGCATCGTTGCCTTTGCGCGCCCAGTTCATGAAGGCCTCTTTGTGCTCCGCCTGAAGCTGATCCCCGGAATCCGGCTTGCCGGGACGGTTCTCCTTGGCCTCGAGGAGGCTCAGAGATTCCTCCAACTTCTTCTTTTCCGCCGAAAGAGCCGCCATCTTTTCATCCATCTTGGCAAGCTTTTCATCGAGCAGGGGATCCGCCTTGCCCTTCGATTCCACTTCCTTCAACCGCGCATCGTTGGTGCTCTTGTATTCTTCGAAGGTCTTGGCCAGTTCCGCGAGCAACCTTTTCAATTCTTCCAAAATGATCACCTATCCTTTCAGGTACTGGATTGTTTGTTTCACCATGTCGCAAAGAGCCTTTTCCTCTTCCGCATCCCGCCGGAATTTTTTGGACAAGCTCAAA
The DNA here is from genome assembly GCA_964545875.1 of uncultured Synergistaceae bacterium. Classification (GTDB taxonomy): domain Bacteria; phylum Synergistota; class Synergistia; order Synergistales; family Aminiphilaceae; genus DAIPKP01. The sequence goes on along the minus strand of CAZJHH010000017.1, from coordinate 6,049 downwards.
ATGGCCTCCGCGTCCTTGCGCGAGTGCCCTGCATCCCGCAGGTATCGCTCGAGATCGCGCAGGCTATCCACTTCTTCCAGAGACTTCACGCCGGAAACGATGGCATGCTCGTTTGCGGGGAAAGTAACCAGGGAAATTTCCCAAAGATCCACCTCCTTGAGATGGCGAATTAGGACATCATCCCGTTCTTCGTACTCCCATTTGACGGGCATATACCCTATTGAAAGCCCCTCAAGAGCATTGGCTTTCAATAATTCATAGGCTTCCGTAGCCCTGGCGACCTTGCCAACCAGTAGCTTTCCCGTTACGGCAAGTCCCGTTTCGTCTTCCTGAATGTGCTCCCAGGTGCCTATGGGCTCGTTGCCGCAATGCTGCCAGAGCATGGCGGGTTTTCTTGCGGCCAGGCTGTTCTTGAACGCTCCAGGGTGTACGATATCGTCCCAACCATCCAGATTGCCGAAAACCGAACCGTAGCCATGAAAAAAGCCGGGCTCTTCCCCGGCTTTCGTTTCAAAACGGCATTTCAGATCAATCGTCTGTTTCATCTGGTTCTTCATCTCCGGGATCCTCACCTCCTAAGCTTCCGGATTCTCGCATGTTGAGCGGTGTAAGGTATGTATCTCCCCCCTCCCGGGGGTTCATGTCTTCCAGAGCACGCACTTCGTTAGGGCATAACAAACCCTTATCGATTCCTATACCATATACTTCATACCTCGTCTTCTTGTCTCCCCGGAGCAAACCCTCGACGATATATTTTATCTGGATGTTTTCCCGGTCACCCGGGGGGAGCAAGTCCCGTACTTCGGCCTCCTCGATGCGCCGCAACCAGGGCAGTATAGTCCTGGTAGTGAACCCGATGTTCATAGCCTCGATACCGCTTCCCCAGGTGGTACTCTTCCGGGTGCTCTGAATTTCGTGCAGTGGCACCCTGTAGATCCGGGCTATTTCTTCGATAGTAAGCTGCCTCGTTTCGATATACTGAGCATCCGCCTGGGTCATGGTGAGGGGCTTGTAGCTCATTCCCTCCTCGAGTACGGCGGTCTTTCCGGCGTTCATGCCGCCGTAGTCATGTTCCCAGGATGCCTTGAGGCGTTCGTGTGCCTCCTTCGAGAGCTGTCCAGGATGCTCCAATACTCCCCCGGGCTTACCACCGTTCCGGTACAGATTCGCTCCATGTCGGATCTCCGCTATGGCCATACCAAAGGTTTCCCGGTTGTAAGCTACGGGAGAGATTCCCGTTACTCCGTCGAGGGTGCGATACCGGACATGCAGGATTTCCCCGTTGCCGTAATGCAGATATCCGGCCTTGCTATCCGTTACGGTGTAGGTGATGGACCAGTCCGGATTCTGCTTTACGCTGACGCAATCCGGGTTCAGTGGTAATAACTCCCGCACAATTCCCTTGTTATCGAACACCTTGAGAGCGTAAAAATTCCCTCGCAAGCAGAGATGTTGCATCATCATCTCCCGGAATTCGAAAGATGTCTGCCACGAATTAGGCGCCGTGGCCAATAGTCTCCACAAGGGATGATCCCGCACTTCCTCCCTGGCCGTGGCCGTTTTGCGATATATCCGTATCGGTAGTTGCGCTACGGTTTCAGCTAAAACCCCAACGCACGAGAAAACCGTAGCGATCCGCATCGCGGAATCCGGCGAAACATGAACCCCCGCAGCCGTTTGAGTCCCCCGAAGAAGGAGTTCTTCAAGCAAGGATCCCTTTTTCCCGAACCCGAGGGCCCCGGCTACTTTCCTTCTGATGAAATCACGCCACAAAGGCTTACCTCCCTTCCTTTAAAGAGAAACGATTCCTCTCCCCTCATATATACTTTCCCGGTCCTCTCCTTCAAGCTCCTGCCTTGTGGCAATGGCAATCACCAGAGCTACCAGGGCATCTATGCGTTCGATGGAACGAGCCTTGTCGGGCTTGATGTTTTCCGCCGGATCCGAGGAAACCACGACATTGTTCAGGCACCACGCCAATACGGGATTCCCCCGATGGCTCGCCATTCCCCCCATTACGATACGCTCCAACTCCTTGCACGCCGGGGAAAGAGTCTTGTATCCCTGTCGGATTGGGAGCACGGGAATACCGTCTCCTTCCATATCCACGGCCCATTTCGTAGCGTTCCATGGATCGAAACCCACAGCCTGGAGCAGGGGAAAACGGGTTTTCAAATCATCCCGGATGGTCAGACGGATACAGTCGTGGTCTATCACGTTCCCGGAGGTAGAGGATATCCAGCCATTCCGCGCCCATACATCATAGGGAACCCGGTCGCTCCGCGCCCGCTTTTCTATGTTCTCCCCGGGAACCCAGGAAGATACCAGTACCGCCTGACGCCCCCGGGAATCCGGCTCGAAAATCAGGGCGCAAGCGGAAAGGTCCGTGGTGCTGGAGAGGTCCACCCCGGCCCAGCATCGCAACCTTGCCAGCTCCTCGAAGTCGAGATCCTCCTCGCAGGCGCTCCACGCCTCCGGAGTAATCCAGGCAGTTTCAGCACCGGTCCAGATATTCAGCTCTAGACGCTGAAAGGCATTCCGCAGGGAGGGTATTTCCTGGGCCTTGCGGTACTTTCGCCGCATGTCCTCAAGCTTTTTCGCCTCTCCCAGGGATGGGTTTGCCTTGAACCATTCCGCCTCATCCCCCCATTTTTCGGGATCGTCTACGGTGAAGATCATGCCGAAAAAGCTGTCATCCTCGATAACTCCGGAAAGGATCTTCTCGGTATAGGCGTGCATGTCGTAACAGGCACTTGTTATATCGCTTCCCGCAGTGGTGATAATGAAAATCAAGGGCTGGCTTCTGGATCCCGTGGCGGTATCGATCAGGTTGTACACGTCGCCGGTGCGGTGAGCGTGGAACTCATCGATGAGCCCGCAATGGATGTTCAGGCCATCAAGGGTCTTGTCATCCGCAGACAGGGGCTCAAACTTGGAGGCCGTAGCCTCCACATGCATGTTGTTGGCGAGTACGTTGATACGCCGATTCAGGAAGCGGCTCTTGCCAACCATCCTTTGCGCCTCACTGAAAATGATTTTCGCCTGGTCCCGTTTCGTGGCTGCGCTGTACACTTCCGCCCCGGGCTCGCCGTCCGCATCGAACATGTAGAGCCCCACTCCTGCGGCAAAGGTGGATTTCCCGTTCTTTCGAGGAACTTCGATATATGCGGTACGGTAACGCCGCTTCCCGTCTTCCCGCATCCACCCGAAAAGCATGGCCGTAATGAAAGCTTCCCAGGGCAATAACTCAAGAGGCTGCCCCGCCCATTCCCCCTTAGAGTGTGCCAGAAAGGCCGGGAAAAACGATATGGCATGTTCCGCCGCTCCGGGATCGAAATACAGCCCCCGTTCGGGAGCCGTCTGGAGATCCTCCATATGTCGGGAACATGCATGGCGTACCAGTTCACAGGAAGGAGTTTCCCCGGACAAAACACCCCGGCAGAAGTGCACGTACTCTGGATCAGGCTTCCTTGGTGGCTTTTTTAGTCTTGAACTGCTCACCCTTCTTCCTCCACTCATCGTACGGGTCCGCCTCGCCCTCGGGATCCTCCGCACCGGGAACCTGGATCTTCCCCCGGGAACTCGGGGTCATGCCGAACTCGGAAGCCCATGCACGGATCTCGCCCATGGCTTCCTTCTGTATGGACCAGGCGGGGTTCTTGATTCGCTTCACTCCGTGTTCCGTTTCCACGGAAATTACCAAACCGGTCGCCGTTAAATCCTCCTCGGCCTCCACGAGCCGCTGCCAGGCTATGCAATACGAGGCCAGCGCCGCACGATCTACCGTGGTGAGCAACCCCGCATCATGTAACATCTTCGCTACCCGATCCCACTCCCGTTTCGCCAGGCCCGCAAGCTCCTTGGGGGCATGGGGCTTTCCCGTCTTCAAAGCGGGCTCATGATCGTTCAAAGGCCGCTTCCCGGGATTTCCGCGGAGTTTCTTCAACGCTTGCGGCGTCTGCTTTCGTCCCACTTTTTTACCCCCATTTTCTAGATTTTCTCCTGATGCAGAGATACAGCGAATGAACTTTTACAGATACCCACTGAACCTTAGTTTTGTGGATAACTCAATGTTTGGATTTTGTTTTTATTTAATATCCTGTTTTTTAATTTTGAAAATTTCGCGATCGCAAAAATTCGACTTCGCCCCCGTTCGCCTGATAGCCCTTCCCGGACTTTTTACCCCCCCTCCCTCTCTCTATGTTTGTGTCCATGACACGCTCTGCAAAGGGCTTGGAGGTTGTCGATTGCCATCCTTTCCCCTCCATCCTTCACCGCAATAATATGGTCTACAAGTCCCGACGGATACTGACCGCATATCTCGCAAACAGGATTTTGCCGACGATACCATGCGGACAATCTCTTCCATCTCCCAGAAGAATAAAAAGCATCCCTCGTTTTGTTGTACTCCTGATTCTCCCGCTGTGTTCGCTTCTCCTTTCGGCGAAGCAGAAATTTTTCTCCCGGTCGTCGTGGCATTAACTCACCTCGTATAATTAAGTTATTTTTTGATGCTAAGATGTGTGGATAACTTTTTTGGGAAACAGTGAATGTCAACCCCTCAAAATGAGGCAAAAACAACCCCAAAACACCCAACGAGACTAGTCATTGCAATGGCTAGAAAAAACTAAACCAGCCTCTTTTTGAATGCGACATATCTGGTATTGTGTTGCGTTACGAAAAAGCGCCTCAAAGCATTGCGGGAACGGAAAGGGAAGGGAGTTTATAAAAAATAGGGTTCCCGAGACGATTAAAAAAGTTGCCTCGAACCCCTAATGTAAGCCTTTATAGTTGATTGTTCGGTAAATCAGATCTTTCTCCACCTGCCGGACCCCGATGTATCGAAGCGTCGTCTCCTGGCTATCGTGCCCCAAGAGCACCTGCAGGCTTGCCACGTCCTTCGTTTGCTGATAGACGTGGTACCCGAAGGTCTTTCGCAGCGTGTGAGTTCCCACGGGAATCTCCAGCCCTATTTCTCGGGCGGCGGAGTTGAGCACTCTCCATGCCTGAGACCTGGAAAGCGGTCGAAGGCTTCCCCCCTCTCCGCTCTTGCGAGACACGAAAAGGGGGCGCTCGGGGTCTTGCTCTCCCAGGGGAGAAAGATACTCACGAAGCAATTCCCGGACCGGATCCGACAGAGCTATAGCCCTTTCTTTCCCCGTCTTCCTCTCCCGCAGCCGTAAGGACTTGCGCAGAAAGACCCGCCCCGAAGGTTTCGGCATAACCACATCCCGGACTTTGAGCCCCATGAGATCAGTAATCCTCAGGCCGATATGGATGCCAAAAAAGAACCATGCGTAATCCCTGTAGTTCTTGCGTTTCAAGAACTCCGCTATGCGCCGCACTTCGGAAAGGCTTTTCAGGGGATCCACCGTATTCATATACCAAGCCTCCTCCATGCGGAAAAGAAAAAGCCCCTCCCGGAGAGCTTTCTAGGAGAGGCTTTCTATGTTTCATTCATGAATCTACTTTTTGCCGATGGTACTATTTTATCGCGATCCCGGAATTATGGGGGAAATAACAAGGGAGTATCGGAGGAACAACAAGGGAACAACGAGGGAATAACGAGGGAATTTCAAATTTCGAAAAGGAATCTTTGAGGCCGTCTCGCTCTGGCAGCTATCTCCCCGGGAAGCCGTTGCCTGTAACTCCGTATCGTCTTAGGGTCCACCCCGACCTTATGGCTGAGCCGGATCATAGCAGAGGTGCTTTCCGCCCTGGGGATCCATCCCGGGTGTTCTATATCAGAAATGTACAGGCAAAACGCCTTCCACATGGTCCCGCAGTCCGCTGCCACATCCTTGGCGGCCTGCACAATCGGTTCCCATCCCCCTATTCGCTCCAGGGCCCGAAAATAAGCCTCTTCGCTTTCAATTTCCACGGCTTGGGGGGCAACATTTTTCCCGGGAGTCCTTATAGCCGGATCCGTTTGGCTTCCCTGGGATCGATGATGCAACAGGATTTCCCGCAGCTCTTCTTTCGTCGGAGGAGGAACTTCCCCCGAAAGGATTCTCAGCCCGTCTCTATGTCGCGATGCCACCAGCTCTAT
>CAZJHH010000016.1:0-44809 GCA_964545875.1 uncultured Synergistaceae bacterium | reverse complement strand
CAGACATGCTTCATCAGGATGACCAAAAGCGTTGCACTTGATTTGACAAACTAAGGGGAAATTACGGCTTCGCAAAAAAACACATCGGACGTTGTCTCTGAGCATTTCGGAAGCGCAGTTACCCAAGGAAATTAAACAAGCATTTCGCATCACGACATAAAGCCCCCCTTACTGCTCTTGCTCTTTCTTTTTTTGGGGGAAAAAATATTCCAGAAGAATCTCCCTGTAAACCCCCTTTCTGATCTGGCATTCCCAGATAACAAGCACCTTCCACCCAAGTTTTTCAAGCTCTGCAAGAGTTTTCAGATCTCTCTCCCTGTTTTTCCTGAATTTCTCCATCCACCATTCCGTTCTGCTTTTGGGAATATAGGCAAGTTTGCAATCCTGATGATGGTGAAAAAAGCATCCATGCACCAAAATGACAAGCCCCCACTTGGGGAGAACTATATCCGGTTTGCCGGGCAAATCTTTGCGATGAAGTCGGAAACGAAGTCCTTTTCTGTGAAGCCACTGACGAACCAGGACTTCCGGTTTTGTGTCTTTCGACCGGATTCCTCGCATCATCAGGCTGCGTTTTTCGAGACTTACTGTGTCTGTCATGCTGAGATGCAAGTTTTTTCTGAAAACTCTGGGTCATGCCTTGTCAGTGTCTGCAAGATTTGCTCTGCCACCCTTTCGACAAGAGGCACTACAACAGCATTTCCAAACTGCCTGTATGCCTGAGTATCGCTGACAACAGGTTTTTCATATCTGAGGTCATACTGACTGAAACCCATGAGCCGGGAACATTCGGCAGGTGTAAGTCGCCTTGGGTTCCTGTCTTTCTGAGGGATCAGAATTTCGGAACCATCCTTGTGATAACGTGCTGAAAGAGTTCTCGTAATTCCCTCAAAATCCACCAAACCATAACCAAAACCGTTCCCTTTCATCCGGTGTTTTTCAGCGTAATCCTGAAGATACTGCCAGAGATTATCTGAAAGGGTATATTTTTCAGGGACTTCCCGGTCAAGAATATCCCTTACCTTCGGTTGAAAATTGGGTATTTCCGGCCATTCAAAAGGAATTCCCTGCCTCTTGAATCCCACAATAAAAATTCTTTCCCGGTGCTGGGGAACCAGAGACCTTGCATCAAAAATATGGGAATATACTTCATAGCCCAGCTCATCGTGAAGAGTTCTGTAAATAACATCCCACGTCTTTCCCTGATCATGGGATCTGAGATTTTTTACGTTCTCAAGAAAAAAAGCCCTAGGCCGATGGCAGTCAAGAATTTCAGCAATCCTGAAAAATAGAGTTCCCTTTGTTTTATGACGAAAACCATGTTCCCATCCAAGGCTTCCATACTTGCTTACCCCTGCGAGTGAAAAGGGCTGACACGGGAATCCGGCGAGAAGCAGGTCATGTGCGGGGATCTGATCTACAGGAATTGTATTGATATCTCCATACGGTTTTTCCCCAAAAATATATTCGTAAGTTTTCTGGGAATGCCTGTCAATCTCAGATGAAAATACGCACTCTCCTCCGTGCTCTTGGAAGGCCATGCGTATGCCCCCAATTCCAGCAAAAAGATCAATGAAGCGAAAACAAGGAAGTTCAAGGGGTTCAACGACTTCCGGATGGCTAAATACATATCGGTTATTCCTGAAGTTCTCAAGGCTTCGTGTAGAATAATAGCGAAATCCAGTTCTGATATCTCTGATATCGGGAACAAGGATTTCTTCCCTGTCCCAGCGTCGCAAAGTCTGGCTTGAATACCCCAGGAATCTCGCTGCTTGCCCTATGGTCAAACGATCTGATCTCATATAAAGCCCCCCTCAGTCCAGAAAAACACCCAGAATCCTTATACAAGGTTACCATATTACACCCAGTAAGGCTATGGGAAAACTGAAACGGAGGAAAGGACATTCCATGATTTCTGACTCAATGACAAATACAGGAAGCTTTTCCAGAAAAACCCTGCTAAAAAGTATTCAGAAAATCCCTTTTCTCTTTCACAGGAGCTTCTCCATTCATCAAAAATCGAGTTTTTTCTGTTTCTCCACAACCATATCTACAAACTCGGAGAGCGTGAGAATGTTCTCCGACTGAGCAGTTGTATATGTTCGACGTATTTCCGATGGAACAACAAGCTGGAGACTGTTTCGCTTCATTTCCTCAGTCTGCGGAACAGAAATTCCCGGCTGAAGGGTAAAGAGGTGTTTCCTCGGAATCTTGTTTGCTTCGGCAAGAACCTGCCGCCATCTGTCCTTGCAGGTAGTTTTTGACCCAAGCATGGAAAGAAGTTCCTTTGGAAAACCATGGTCATGGTAATATTCTATTCCAGGAAAAATGAAATCTGGTTTTGACGAACCTTCAGTTACTTTTCCTCGAGAGAATTTGACATTAAACATTTTAAAAAGCGCTTTTAGATGGTTTTCTGCTGCATGACCAGCCCGGGATTTTCTACGATTATGAAAAGAAAGTGAAAAAGCAACAAAATCGTCTGGATTTCTAAACCCTTCACTCAACTTATCCGAGAGTATGTGGCCTTCAAGCGTGCTAAAAAGTATCGCTTCTCTCTTAAACCAAGATATAAAAATCTCATCCGGTGTATTTCCGCTCCAATCGTAATCTTTCGATCCAGATTTAAAGCTATCTCTTGCAAACTGAGAGAATACTCTTGTAGCTGGAAAATCATTCCCGAAAGTTCTCAGAAGAGTTTCGAGAAAATCCGGGTCTGGTTCATCTGGAGTTATCCCCAGAGTCTCGAGAATCAGCCCTTCCACAAAGGAAACTTGCTCACTGTCAGCAATCTCCTTAATAAACGGCGTGTTGGGACTTCGGAGCCTATCCTCATCAATGTTGAATAGGTATCGGAGCTGCGTTTCTATAATCCCTTCCGGGGGCGTTACAACAACGAGAAGTGAATCTTCGTTGCGTTTTTTCGCTATAATTATGAAGTCTCCCTCTGACATTTCCGTAGAAACCGGATTGTTTCCGTAATAGAGTCTGTATTCAGGGCTCCTGTTTTTTTGCATGTGACGCGTGTCATACCACGTCAGGGAAGCTTGCGCCGAAATTGTTTCCTCTCCATCACCAGAAATGTATAAAAAATCTCCTCGGAAATTTTTCTTTGCCCCAAGATCGGGAGTGCCAAGAACGGCTTTCATTCCGTTCGACCCTATTTCGTGCTGATGAGATTTTTGGGGATCGGCATCTACTGCACTGAGGTACTTTGCATACACCCCCGTGAAAAAATCATTCAACTTTTTTGGCATCACCTATCACCTCTCTGTTACGTCCAGCAAAGTAGTTTTGGCTGAAACAATTGTAGAAAAAATAACCTCAAAAAGCTTACACACCATTTTGTTTTTTGCAAGCCCAAAACTCCCATTCTTGCAAAACTTTTTCCCAAGGGGGGGCGGGGAATTCTTAAATATGGCTTCGCATAGGAGAATTCCTTACCCGGTTGCCTGTGGTGGCATCCACTGCATTAAGTTCTCGCAACAATAGTTGTCAATTCAAGCCAGTTCTTTTTATGATTTCAGAGAACCATTCTTTTACTTCTTCGTAAGCATTCCGGTCTTTTAAACGGTCTAATGACATACAACTTGCAACGTCCTTATTCAACCAATTTTTTAAATATCGGCGTTGAATTTTCTTTTGTCCATCTAGGCACTTTATAATTTCTCCCTCAACGTCACAGTCATCTGAAAGTTCAAAAGCAAGACTCCGATTAACAAGAGGTTCCAGCACTTCTTTTATTGCATCAATATGGAGATAGTTCTCCATCTCACGTTTCGAAGTCAAAAATGCAATTGAACCATCTCCTCTTTGATTTACACTATCCACGGCAGCCTGATATTTATACTTTCCATTTACTTGCTCATCTCGGTCATAAATATGAACTTCCGGGATTCCAAGATTCTTCAAATAATTCTCATTTACCCATTCTTGCAAAGTGCTTCCTCCCAAAACAATCTGTGCAACTCTTGAGTCAGCAAAGACATCAAAAAAACACGTTTCTTCGCAAAACAGTTTATTTATATGTTTCAAAAATGACAGATCGTTCGGCCCCTCTACACAGATCAAGACCTTCACACGTTTGTCAGGAACAATTCCCAAGTTATCCACAATTGTTTTTATCACCTCGTCATTTGCCACGCAAACTTTCCTGCCCTCTCCTTGGTGATGTACATATCGAATGGAGCTGGTCGGAAGCAGTGACGCTAAAGAGGGGACATGCGTAGTCAACATCATCTGACATCCATCAATTTCGGCAATGCCCTGCAAAGCTTCAATAACTTTCCGCTGGTTATTTGGATGCTGTGCGGTCTCTGGCTCCTCTACAGCATAGATGATATTTCCTTTTCCGTGTTCCTCTCGAAGTCGTTCTGCTTCGGCACGAAAAAAACTAAACAAGATCAGCCTTCGAACTCCGCTCCCTCTTTTATTTATGGGTATCTCCTCGTCTCCAGTCAGAGAAAGCTTGAAAAGTCCATCCCATTTTGGATCAGACTTGAAATTTGGACTAAGTTTTGAAGATAACTCATTATCAAAATCGGCAAGCCTTGCAATGGTACGATTGGCGACATCAAGGGCACGCACTCTGACTTTTTCTTTAACAAAATCTAGTTCAGATTGGACTTCCTCAATAGCTTGCCTTATTGCAACCTTTAATGGATCTTGAACTTCTGAATCTTCGTCAGTTGAAGGACGATCTGCTCTAAAAAGGGCATATTCCGGAAGATGTTTAGAAATTTGATCCCAAATCTTCTTAGCATCTTCCTTGTCTAGTTGGATTGCGGTAAGACAAAATTCTAAATCCACCCCACTTTTCCAAATAGCTTTTCTAAGTGCCACGTTAGAACGTTTATCGACTTCAACCTCTATTTTCATACCCTCAAATATCTGCTTTAACTCTCCATTCTTTTTTAATAGCAAATTACCAAAACCCATGTCTTTTGGATGATGAGCGATTGCAAATATTTTTGGCTTCTTCAGCACACCAGAGGAGAACTCGTAAACCTTATGGATCTCCAATGCGCCATCGATGTTAAGCAAATACTCATCTGCAAGTGATGTTACAGCGGTTGTATCAACTGTTATCGAACTAGGGAAATCCGTGAAAACACAGCCTATACGTAGTTCACCATTTTCCTCCGCATGGACACAAATATCTGAAGAATCAATCTTTTCTAGCGGATGATCAAAAAAAATGGCCAAGGCATCAAAAATCGATGACTTGCCAGCATCATTTTTCCCAATAAATGCAGTTAGCTGATCTATTGGAATGCGATGTTGATTCCTGTACCCACGAAAATTCTGAAGAACAATTTCTTTGAGAAACATTCTCCTCCTCCTCCTTAGTCAGTATTTCATGTTGAATTGCGTTTCCCTAGGACTTTTGCCAGTCACAACATATTCTTCTACTTTTCACTCCCCCTCACCGTCAGACTCCCATCACGACTAATCAAAATCTCCCTCCCCCCATCCCTCAAATCCGGACTCATTTGAAGCACCAGAGAAGCAATCTTCATCCTCAGACAGGTCTTTTCCCACTCGGATTCCTTCAAAACCCGCCGATACTCCTGATCCATGGAATAGTTGTCAAAATAATGCCGTACGGCAACAGCGAAAACGGTAGAAGCTACCGCCACCCCCAGAAAAAAGACCGCAAAAAGAACCAGGAACTTCCTCATCACGCACCCCCCCGTCAGGACAAACCACCCCATTTTCCCCTCAAAAAATAAGGCGGCACCCCCGTCTCTCTTCAAACTCCCCCGATAAGGTGCCTCACAGCCCCCTCAAGGGGAATCCTGTCACTTTTGGCTGTAGTATGCTTGAATACCCTCGCAGACCCCGGAGAATGCCCCAGAAGCTTTTTAAGCACCCCCCGAACCTCTACAATCCTGGGAAGAAAGCCGGGAAGCCAGTTCAGAAACGTCTCCTCCGAAACACGCCGAATAATCATTCCCCGCAAAGACTCCTCCTCAAAGCCTCCACCGGGAAAATCCTCTCCGGAAATCCTTCTCCGTTCAATCTCAAGGACGTACAGGCACTCCGCAGCGGTTCTCACCCGTAAAACGAGAACACCCCGGATTCTTCTCTTCTCGGGATCCACGAAAATCCATTTGTTCGGCAGAAAATCTCCCTTCTGGCTGTTCCACAAAGAAACAAGGGAGGGATACCCTTCGGAGCAAAACCCTCTGGAAGGGGAATACCAGGCAACTTCCCGCACAACTCCCGTCTCCCGGAAATGGAGAAAAGCCCTCCAGAGATCGAAAAGAACACCCTCCGAAGGAAACTCTGCGGGGGAATGAACATCCGCCTGTCCCGTCTCCTTCCCTGAACCGTACTTTTCTCCGGTAGAAACCGTTCCGGGGCCGCCCGGAATCCCGGAAAATTTTTTGGAGGAAGCTTTGCTCTTCTCCACGACAATCTTTCTGGGGGTTCCAAGCACCACAAAAGGCTCTTCCTGTACGGAGGCAACACCGGAAACCCTGTCCGGCTCCACGTCCTCCGTCAGGGTCAAGGGGCTTTTCTTCTGAAAAAGGATTTTCTCTTCGTCCTTCCGGGAATCCTTCTCCCCGGGACTTCCCTCCGTCTCAGGCTTTCGGCAGATCAGGGAAGGCCCCGCCGGGTCGCTTGCACCGAGGATCCTCAAGGCAAGAAAGGTTCTCTGGGAATCTATCCAGAGCCCCCGAACTCTCAGCGTAGCAGATCCCCTGAACCAGGGAAGCACCTTGAGAAAGGCTATTCCCTGGGAACCTGTAATTTGCGTGGCTATCTGGGCGTAAATGCTTCTGGCTCTCTTCTGGGCGTAGGAATCGTGCCGCAGATGGGCAAGAAATGCCGCATCCCGAAGCTGCATTCTCTCGGCAATGGTTACAGCCCACTTCCCGGGGGGATCCGGTTCCTCGAGTTGGGAAAAAAGCCTTTTCTCACACTCTTGCCAGGGATAGGTTGCAAGGATACGTCTCAATTCCGCACTCCTGCCGTAGCACCTGGTAAAGAATTCGAGACAAGGGATAAGAAGAGTCTGCCCCTTTCCAAAAGGGAATCTGAGCAGATAGTTTTTGTCGAAGGAATACTTGAGCGGATAGTCTTTTTGGGGGATAAGAATTTCTTGATGCTCTCTGTGATATTCGAAGGGGGACACGCATAGATCCGGGCTTTCCGTAAAATCAAGATCCACATCCATCTGCTCCCAGGGAAGATCCGCCTCCCCGGAATAGCGTCCGGATTTCCATGTGGAGCCCATTCTGAGCCTTCCCAAGTGGGTTATCCCTACAGAACGGGAAAGGATATCCCCCATCTGTCCTTTTCCGGATATTCCCCGGAAAAACACGATGACCTTGGGAACCGTCATTGCCTGGGGATTATTTACGATGCCGCCGTACCACCAGACGACAATCTCTTCCTCAATGTCCTTGATGGAGGCAAGAGAGAGGTCGTCATTTCCGGACACCATAGGCTCCTGTCTCCTTTCGTCGGCAAGGTGGTGGTTCAAATTTTGATGCACGTCCCCAAGAAAAACACCTGTGCTCTCGGAAGAGGAGACAGAATCGGGGCATACGGGATCTTCAGTGATCTTTTTCTTTGGGGAGAAAACAACCCTCAAGAAATGTTTTAGCGCAAGTCATTCATTTCGTCAACAAGAGCGCAACAAAAAAGCCCCGCCAGGGATAGGCAGGGGCTTTTAGAAAAGGGAACATAGCTCATCCTCGATTTGCAAAATATTCACCGCTCTAATCATCAATTACTGCATCCTGTATTCCCGCTTAATCCTAACAAAGAATCTGGGGAGTCGCTGAAAACCCAGTAACGATCGCTCTTCGGAGATTTTTCTCATTACCCGGAACCTCGTTATGTGCGGTCTGGGATCCAAGGTTGTAGAGAGGCATACAGCTCAATATTATGCTTTGATCTACCGGGGAATCCTTGGGCAAAACTGAGTGACAACTCGTGTTCGTAACATAAACGGAAATAAGCCGGGTATCCACAAGATGCAAACCACTCTAAGCTATACGCACCTTCCATTGTTTATCAACATCAAAGAAATTCAAATGCATTTTTGATTTCATGCTCATTCAGTCGAATGTGCTTGTTATAGATCTTGACATTTCCATCATTTGATATTTTTATGCCAATTCCTGCCTGAGCCAGATTTTTAGCTGCGGTAGACCTACCTCCAGTATCATTATCTTTAAAAAATTTTTGAAAATTCCCGCTTTCCCCGTTGATTGGAACTATTGAACCAGAACTGCTCACGGATCCGTCTCTTCTAATTATTGTGGCTCCATCTATGCCAAGCAGCTTTGCTCTAGCTTCTCTTTCAATGGTATGAAAAGGATTTGCGTCAATGATTTTCTCGATCATCTTCTTCTTCCATCCGCTATAGCTATTTTCCTCTATAAGGGGATCCTTACTCAGCGTTACAACCCCGATACACCCGCCCGTCCTTGAAAAAGAAACATCAAGAATTGAAAGATATATAGCCTCCAAAACATCATCTGATATTTTATTCTTCAACGATTTATTCATGAACTCTTTGTATTTTTCATAGTTAACAGGAAGCCACTTTCCTCTCCTTTTAACGATAGAGAGGGCGCCGTTAGTTACTATAAGTATTTCTCTTTGCCTAGTGAGGACAATTGCCACTCCCTGATCTTCTGCCGTTTTTTCGGATATTGCCGCAAACCTTAACGGAGAATATGTTTTTGCATTCGCATATCCTTTTAAAACTACATAACCAAGTTCCCCGTTCCCGTTTAACTCAAATGTCCCTGTTACTCCATCAGATAAAGTTTTTACAAATGGGTAGTCAAGCATAGAAAGCTCGCCAGAAGTAATATCGTCATTTTTTATAAGTATAGCAAAGGTAATTGGCATCCCCTCATATGTTTGGAGCTGCCACGGCTCTATTTTACTCAAAATATCCAAAGTAGTGTCAAGGCATTTCTTTTTCATTGAAGGCATGCTGATTTCTAACAAAATAGGAAGCATTTCCTTTTTTACTAACTCAATTACTGCATTTAATTCTTTTGGACTCACATTCTGCTTGCTTAATATTTCTTGAATAATTACCTCGGTTTCAATTTTCTTGACCAGTTTTTTTATAATTTTTTTCCTCGCCGGAAATGAGACTTTTCTTCTTAATGTATATGGCATCATCTCTTTTTTTAAAAAGACAAACCCGGAGTATTGTTGCTGGCCCCGGAGGTTGCGCTACGGAGTCTTTTATCCTAGAGGGAGCCTTTGTTCCTGGAATCTCCTTTTCTATCGCTAAGTCCGCAGAGAGGAATTGACTGAAGATTTCCTTAAATATCTTTATGTATTGTTCTTTTTTTGCACTCAAGAAATCTACCTCCATAAAAATTGCATTAGAAACACGGACACCTATTCTGCACAACGACTCTTTCATCATTTAAAACATTGCACATTACGCAAAACGACCCCTTGGCGTTCTCTTTCGCTCCCATGTGCTGTATGGGGTAGACAAAACGAACGCTGGTCTCTGGAGCAGCATTAAGAAAAGAGCGATCCGAACACTTAAGAGCAAAGCGTGCATATAAATAGAGTTTCTATTAGATATCGCATGGCACGTCATTTCAAAAATCTTTACCAAGAAGAAAAAGCACAACCTTTACCGTGTCACATGCGATTTTTTATGAAATTCATAAAGGCTTTTCTAAGTGCTCTTCTCTCTTCCTCCTCAAGATCAGCGCCCTTTTCACACCGAGCTTCTATAAGGAGGATTTTATCAACTTCCCTTGGCAGTTCTGAAGAATCGTGTATTAAAGCCAAGCGATCTTCCCATTTTCTTTCTTTAATCACATCAAAAGTTTTACCTATTGCATCAGCAAAAGTTTCGATTACAACGCCAGAAAAGCACTGATCTGGCGACAAAACAGGAGAATCCTTTTGGAAATCAAAAACATCTTTTTCCTCCCAAATTCTAGTGGAATCAACCGCTCTTCGAACAAGTTTTGAGATCGTCTCCGTTTTACTGGCAATTTTAAGACAATGAACACGAATGCCCGCATCTTGTACCAAGATGATCCCTGGAAGCAGGTCACCATCCCCCGAAACAAGTAAGATATCCGAAATAGCTTTATTTTGAGCAAGCGTTATCATCTTTGTGATAATACTGCCATCAACTGCCTTTTGCTTTACCTCTTTTCCATTTGCACTACCCTCTGCTGTATTTAAAAACCCAAGACACAAGTTGAAATTATCAAGGTTGGCAATTTCCATGTGTGCAGAAGACAATCCTCCATTCTCTATTGATGGACCGTCAAACCAATAAAATCGAAGGATCTCATATCCCGGAAACTCCTTTTCCAACAATAATATGAATTTTTCACGCATTTTACAGAAGTCAATAAAAATTCCTGAGCGATCTCTTTTCTCTCCATAAAGAATTTTTGACACTGCAACCCAAAAATAACCTGCATCAACGAAAATAGCTATTTTCTTCATGACAGAATGCTCCTTTTTCAGGGAATGAAAAATCAAGCAAACACAAAAAAGGGGCAAGTGCATAAGCACCCACCCCTTTTTTGATGGAACTAAAGATGCCTTTGGGGCATCAACACAGCTATCATATCTATACGTTCAGAATATCCCAAAAGATTCTCTTTGTCAATAAGAAAGAAACGCGATCACTTTTTTGATTGCAAATCATATATTTTCTGAAATTTTTCTCCGTGCAAAACACGCCACACAGTCTCACTTATTCCTGTAAAAATGCGTTTCGTCTCATTTATTGCTGAAAGTCACAGCCTCCGCCGCAGACCGAAGGAGTGGTGGCAGTATGATGGACGCATCGAAAAGGAGGGAGAGGGCTTACGTCGAAGGGGAGTCCCAGGGTACTGCGGATACGGTGCACCTCAAGAAGCTCTTCCCGGGAGAGGGGAGGAAGTATTCCCCGAAGGGCCTTGGCAAGCATGGATTTTCCCGATCCCGGAGCTCCTACCATAAAAAGGTTGTGATGCCCCGCCGCGGCGATCTCCAGGGCCCGTTTCGCCTGAGATTGCCCCTTGATTTCCCTAAAATCCACCTCGGGAGTCTCAAAGGCCTCTTCGGGAGGTTCTTCCCGCTCCAGAAGAGGAAGAAAGGTCTCTCCGCGGAGATGGCGAAAAAGGGCGGCGAGATCCGGAACCCCGTAGGCCTTCACGCCGTCCACCAAGGAAACTTCACGCTCATTCTCCCGAGGAACGTAGAGGGGAACTCCGAGATCCCGGGCAAGAATGGCTCCGGAAACGGCACCCCGCACACCCCGAAGACGCCCGTCCAGGGCGAGCTCCCCCAGGAAAAGGGCTCCTGCGGAGGGAGGCACAACGCCTCCCTGCACGGCCAGCCCCACCGCTATGGGAAGATCCAGAAGGGCTCCCTCCTTGGGGATATCCGCAGGAGCGAGGTTGATGGCGATACGTCCCCGAAGAGGTATGTCCAGACTCCGCAGAGCCGCCCTGACGCGTTCTCGGGCCTCCCGGACCGCCACGTCCGGCAATCCGACCAGGGTCATCACGAAAAGCCCCCCGGTCATTTCCACTTCCACTTCTACCCGAAGAGCCTCGGCTCCCCGGAGGGTTATGCCCCAGACGGCGCTCAAGAAAGCATCCCTCCCGTAACGTCTTCAAAATGTTCCATTCTCTGCTCCCCGGTTCTCGTCACCGTAAGGGTCACCAAATCTATTCGCCAGAACCCCGTCCATTTTTCCCTATCCACGTAGCATCGAGCCGCATGAAGAAGACTCCGGACTTTTCGAGGCCCCAGGGTGCTTTCCGGAGGCTGCAGAAAACCCACCGAACGGGCTCGAACCTCCACGAAAACCAACTCCTTCCGAGGATCCAGAAAGACGAGGTCGATCTCTCCCCGGGGAAAACGCACGTTCTGCCCCAGACAACGCCACCCTTTCTTTTCCAGAAACACTCGGGCCCGATGTTCTCCTTCCTTGCCGAGCTCTCGGGGATTCATGAGCCTTGGGGGCCTCGCTGTTTCTGGTCCATTCGGTAGATAAAGGCAAGAACTTTCGCCACCGCCTGATAGAGCTCTTCGGGAATTTCCTCCCCTAGCTCCAGCACCAAGAGAGCGCTCACCAGGGCAGCATCCTCCACCACGGGGATATCCGCTTCCCGGGCAATCTCTTCGATGCGCTCCGCTATGCGTCCCTTTCCGGAGGTAAGAAGCCGGGGAGCCCGATCCTTGGCACGGTCATACCCCAAGGCGGCAGCTTTCTTCTGGGAGAGCCGTTCCTCCTTCATGTCAGACCTCCATATCGATGGCACGGTAGGAGGCTTCAGGTTCCTCTTCCGCAAGGAACATGGCCAAAGACGCCAAGGCAAGAGGAACCTCCGCAAGATCCTCCGCCAGCTCCTTCTGATGAGCCCGGAGAACCCTGAGGGCCTTTCGCTCTTCCGCTCCCAAGGCAACCACCAGCCCCTTGCCGTCGCTGGCGAGATTTCCCCGAACGGTTCCCAGGGCGGCTCCTTCCATATCGAAATGTACCCGCCAGAGGGTCCGCTCTCCCCGGGTTTCCTTTTTGAAACGTACCCGGGCAAGGAAGGATTCGGAATCCCCCAGAGGCCAGAGGGCGGGCATAAGCAGGGAAGTGTCCACCCCTTCCCGGGAAGGAGTGGATAGCATGCCGTGGGCTTCGAGAAATCGCAAAAGCTCCGGATCATCCCCCGCCAAATCCTTACGGGTTCCGGAAAAAGAAGCCTTTTCTTTTCCCAAGCGGCGGAGGTTCTCCTTGAGCCGTTTCCAGTTCCGGGCTACCTGTTCTTCCTGAAGATGCATATACCAGAGGAGAAGCTGTACGTTGTCCGATGAGAGGGGAAGCCCCCGGGCCCAGAGTTCCGCCAGAGGCCCCGGGGTCTGCTCTCCCCCGCCGAGGCGAAGCCAGGCGGTGCGGAGAGAGGAAAGCACTTCCTCCGAAAGGGGAAGCCCCCGGGAGAGAAGTGCCAGAGCAAGAGGCTGCTCCCGAAGAGGAACGGAGCGAAGCAGGGAAAGGTCTGCCGGGGTAAGGCGCAGCACGGGCATACCTCGGGATCTCTCCCAGATGGCTTGGAAATGCTGCCCCGGAAAAAGGGGCAGATTCGCCATGGCCCGAAGCTCCCGGCCAAGCACCCGTACGAGGTAGGTTCCATCCTGTTCCGCGCTGAGCACCACTCCCTTGACCAGAGTGCCCTCGGGGATGTTCGGAAGCCGCCCCTCTCCCCGCTGGACCTCCGCTCCCTGCTGTTGCGGCTGAGGAAGCCCCGAGGGAGTTCTAATAGTGTTTGCGTGAAGAGGATCCAGGGGACTCATGGCTCACCTCCCTAAAAAGTCTCACCAGGAAAAGCTTTTGCGATGCCAGGGAGTGGGCCCCAGACGCTTGAGAATTTCCCGGTGCATTTTCGTGGGGTATCCCTTATGCCGGGCGAAACCGTAATCGGGATAGCAGGTGTCCAGGGTCGTCATTACTCGATCCCGGAGCACCTTGGCCACCACGGAGGCCGCCGCCACGGAAAGAACCCGGCTATCTCCCTTGATCACCGTTTTCTGGGGACAACCAAGACCGGGAATGGAACAATTTCCGTCCACCACCACGAGATCCGGCAGAAAGGGAAATTGTTCCACCGAACGCTTCATGGTCCAGAGAGAAGCCTGAAGAATGTTATCCCGATCTATGCGGGCCGCCGAAGCCGCCTGGGCCCGCCAGACCACTCCCAGCCGAAGGATCTCTGCAAAAATCTTTTCCCTTCGGGAGGGAGAAAGTTTTTTTGAATCCCGAAGCCCCATCTTCCAGAGGCTTTGCATCTGTCCCGGCTCCAGCCATACCGCTGCGGCCACCACGGGCCCCGCCAAGGGCCCCCGGCCGGCTTCGTCGACTCCGAGAACTCTCATGGAAGGGCGGGAGAATCCGGAGATTCCAAAGAGATGCGCCCGAGCTTCCCTCGGGAGAACCCGTCCAGAAGACGCTTTCCCGCATTCCCTCGATCCACCACGCCCCCCTTGCGGAGGCATCCCAAACGACGTCCCAACCGGGAGAGATCGTCCTCCTCGGAATCCATGGGATCCGGCAGCTCTCCCCAGGTCGCTTCCACCAGATGCCACAGATCCCGGGAGCGAAGAAACGCGAGCAGCTCCGCCCCGAGAATTTCAAAACTTCCCACCACGTCGCTTCGGCTGCTTCCAAGCCAGGCGAGCATACGATGCACCTGGGGATCCGACTTGGGGTCGAGAATTCCCGGAGAATCCACCACGATCATGCCATCCTTGCTGGAAAACCAGGAAACTCCCCGGGTTACCCCCGGAAGGGCTCCCACCTTGGCGGCATGTTTTCCCATGATGCGGTTCAAAAGCTGAGACTTTCCCACATTGGGAATTCCCATTACCGCCAGCCGAACTCCCCGATGGGGAGGGGCCAGGGAAGCGAGCTCCTTTTTGAGGGGCCCCAGGGGATCCTGGAGCAGGGAAAAAGCCCAGGTTTTACGCCCCTGATCGCGGTAGTGAGTCACCCATGCCCGGGTGATCTCCTCATCCGCCAGATCCCGCCGGGAAAGGACGGTCCAGAGAGGCCGCATCTTTTCGAGCTCCTTCGCCTGGGGAGAGGCGCTGAGCTCCGGAGCCCGGGCATCTCGAATTTCGATGAGCACGTCGAGCTGCTTGATCAGTTCACGAAGCTCCCGGGAACCCTTGGCCATATGCCCCGGATACCATACGGTTCTTCCCGCCACGACCCTATTCCTTCGTCATTTCGTTATTCCAGCAGTCCCAAGCGATCCAGGGGCCAGTAACGGAAAAAGGCGGGCCCCTTTATAAAAGCTTTGGGAACGAACTTGGTTCCCTCGGGCCAGAATCTCGCGTCCTGGGAGTTGGGCCGGTTATCTCCGAGAACGAAGTACTGATTTCGGGGAACCGTAATCTCCCGCATATCGTAGGAATCGTGATGGCGTACGTAGGGTTCTTCAAGAGCCTCGCCGTTCACGTAGACGATACCATCCTCCATGGAAACCTGATCCCCCGGAAGCCCTATGATGCGCTTCACGAAATCCCGCTTGGGATCCACGGGGTACTTGAAAACCACCACCTGCCCCCGCTTGGGTTCCTGCACGTAGTACCAGAACTTGCAGACCAGCACCCGGTCCTTGATCTCCAGCGTGGGAATCATGGAACCACTGGGAATCCAGAAGGCCTGGACCACGAAGGTGCGCAGAATCAGAGCCAGAACAAGTGCCCAAAGCACGGTCTCCAGGGTTTCGCGCCACCATGGTTTGGAAGCCATACACAATCCCTCCTGTCATATTCGCTCTTCTGAAAGAGCCTGAAAACGTTCTCTTTTATAACCGTATCTTCTTCATATTTCAAGGGATCATGTCCCGAACCGTAATTCTCCCGAAGAGCGAGACCGTTACGGCAGCTTCGGGAGATGCGGCAAGATCTTTCTCGCAACGGATTTCGAGGGTAAAGGTGGGAGTGAAGGTGCCCAGAGGAAGGGCGAAGTGGGATTCCGGTACCCCCGAAACCCAGAAAAAGTACCCTCGTCCTTCCCAGGTTTCGGCAACATGCCGGGATTTCCAAAAAAGGCTCACGGATTCTCCCAATCGAGCCGCAGGCAGAGAGAGCCGGAAATTCTCTCCGTGCAACCGGGCTTCAAGAATTTTGCTCTCCAGCCAGAATCCCAGGTTCTCGGCATGCCGTACCGCTCCGGCGGGAGAGACCGAAAGAATCCAGGAAGAGGAGAAAAGCACGCCCAAAAATGCGGTGATACTTCCCAAAAGAATGAGCACCACCAGCACTTCCAGAAGGGAGAATCCTCCGCATCTCCTCCGGAAGAGAGTATTGCCAGGGGGGAGCCCCTTCGGTGAAGCTCCCCCCTTAGTATACGCCACATTTCGAGATCTATTCCGGAACATTCCGAAACGCTCCGCATCTTCCGGGGAACCCCGGCAAAAGCATGATATTTCTCGTCGCAAGAGAGACGAATGTTAGCTCGAACCACTTGAAAATGCCGAACGCCTCGGTTCGTCTCCCTGGCTCGTTCCAGAACCAAGAATTCCGTCCCTTGCACCGGACCGCACTAGGAAGCGAAAAAGGCCCGCCCAAGCTCCAGCACTTCCAAATTGACCTTACGAAACTTCTCCGGCGAAAGAGCTTCGATGGCATTCCGGAGTTCCTCCGGGGTAATGTCTGAAACCCCGGCTCCTCCCATGGCTCCGAGAAGAAGAACGTTCAGAAAGAGAAAACGTCCTCCCATGTGCTGCCGGAGGATATCGTACCCCGGAATGGTGTGAAGATGGATTCCCCTCTCCCGGATAAAGGTTTGGAGATGCCCGTTTTCCACGGCCTCGGGCTCATGGAGGTTGATGAGGGCGTGCCCTCCGGGGCGGAGAAAGTGAAGATTGCGGAATCCTTCGTTCTGGTCGAAGGCCAGGAGGAGATCCGCATCCCCTACCCTCACCAGAGGGCTGGCATACTCCCCGATCTTGAAATGGCTCACCACGGAGCCTCCACGCTGGGCCATGCCGTGTACTTCGCTTCCCATGACCCGGGAGTTTCTGGAAAGAGCGATATGTCCCAGCACCTTGCTGGAGAAGAGAATTCCCTGGCCTCCAAGGCCCACCACGACATACTGCATAATCTACGCCTCCTCCCCGGATTGTACGATGGCTCCGTGGGGACAGACCTGCATACAGACCCCGCAACTCACGCAGAAACGCTCGTCCACGTAGGCTTTTTTCTTCTCTTCGTCAAACCGAAGACCGGGACAGTTGAAGAAGTTGATGCAGAACTTGCAGCCCACACACTTTTCCTGGTCCACCCGAACGGCGATCTTCGGCTGCTCGCACCGAAGAAGCATACAGGGATGTTTGAAAATCACCACCGCAGGCTCCTGATTGGCCTTGGCGTGTTCCCAGGCTTCCTGCACCGCCGCCACTCCTGCGGCGACATCGTAGCTGGGCACCTCTTTGACAAGGGAGATGCCGCATCCCTCGCAGGCCTTCCGGATATCCACCATCCGGCCCGAATCTCCCTTGCGGAGCTTGGTGCCCACCGCGGGGTTGGGCTGTCCCCCGGTCATGGCGGTGATGCTGTTATCCAGAATGGCCAGCACGAAGGCATGCCGGTTGTACACCGCATTCACCAGACCCGGAAGTCCCATGTGAAAGAAGGTGGAATCCCCGATGGTGGAGATGATGGGCTGATCCTTCCGGTCTACCTTGTGGGCCAGATAGAACCCCGAGGGTTGGGTCACCGACGCTCCCATGCAGATTACGGAATCCACGGTCTTCTGGTTCACTCCCAGGGTGTAACACCCGATGTCGGAAGGATAGATTCCCTTGGGATAGGCCTTGCGGATGGCGAAAAAGCTCGCCCGGTGAGGGCACCCAGGGCAGAGCATGGGAGGCTTGGGCTTTACCGAAAGCTCCTCCAGGGCCGTTTTAAGCTCCGAGGTATCTTTCTCGGGGGCCTTCTCTCCCAAAGCCGCGAAGAGAATTTCTTCCACCACCTCGGGAAGGAGTTCTCCCGCCTGGGGAACCATGTTGTTCCAGCGCCCGAGAATCTTGGTTCTGTCCGGAAGCTGCATTTCGATAACCGGGTAGGTCTCTTCGAGAACCAGCACTTTCTCGTGCTTCGCCATAAAGGCTTGCACCATCTTCACCGGAAGCGGCACGGGAGTACCGATCTTGAGTACCGCTACATCCTCCCGCCCCAGGGTTTTGAGAAGATCCATGATTACCGCAAAGGAAACCCCTCCGGCGATGATGCCGAGCTTCGCCTCTTTCCTGGCGGGGACTTCGTAGTTGTAGGCCCCGAAATCCTTTTCGAAATCCTCCCGGATGGCGGCGTTCTTCTCGTTCAGCTTGGGATGGTTCAGCCGCACGTGGGCGGGAAGACAGACCCAGCGACGGATATCCTTTTTGAAGTTCACCGGCCGTTCCACGGAAAGAACCTCTCCGAGTTCCACGTCCTGCCTGCAGTGATCCACCCGGCCCGCAGGACGGAGCATCACCGGAATATGGTACTTTTCGGAAAGGTCGTAGGCATGAAAGACCATGTTCTTGGCCTCCTCCGCCGAGGAGGGATCCAGACAGGGAATTTTGGCGTACATGGCGAAGTACCGGCTATCCTGCTCGGTCTGAGAGCTATGGGGCCCCGGATCGTCCGCCACCGCCAGGAGGAATCCTCCTTCAAGCTCGAAGTGGGCCACGCTCATGAGGGCATCCGCCGCCACGTTGAGCCCCACCTGCTTCATGATGGCACAGGAGCGCTTTCCCGCAAAGGAAGCCGCCGCGGCAACCTCGAAGGCAACCTTTTCGTTGGTGCACCATTCCACGGCGGTACGGGTATCCAGCTCATCCGCATACTTCGCCACCGCAGGAAGAATTTCGGAAGACGGAGTACCCGGATAGGCCACCGCCACCTCACATCCCGCCTCAACTATTCCTCTCGCAATAGCCTCATTGCCGAGAAGAATGGCCCGCTTACCCATGTTCTACCACTCCTTTTATTCGGATTCGGAAGATATCATACGCCGCTCAAGCATGTCGTAGAAGGGCTCGGGGCGGCTCAGCAACTTACCCTGAGGATCCGTAAAGGCATGCTTGGTATATCCTTCGGTAAGAAGAATTTCCTCCCGAAAAACGTTGTAGCCGAAGGTCACGCTGCATCGCTTCAGCTCCCGTATCACCGTGCGAACCACCAGAAGGTCGTCGTACCGGGCGGGGCGCTTATAGCGGCAGTGAGCCTCCACGCAGGGGAGAAGAACTCCCCGCTCCTCCCACTCCCGGTAGGAGATGCCGAGCTGCCGGCAGAATTCGGTTCTCCCCATCTCAAACCAGGGGAGGTAGTTGGCATGATAGACGATGCCCATTTGATCCGTCTCGCTATAACGAACCCGAAGGGAGATCTCCCACGCATTTTTCTCCGGAAACCGGAGCTTTTTCTCTGTCATGACCGATAGCGTTCCTCCCGAACTGTACCAGCGTTTGGATAATCATAGCATGAAAACCGGCGCCTTATCCCAGTAACGTACTACTAAAGAAACGTTACATAGCAAAAAATTGTACCCATGAAAAACTATTTGTCATTTTAACACAGGTACATGCGAAAAAAAACACAAGATTTCTCTCTGACAGGAGGCAGAGAGCCTTTTCCCTTCCGGGCACTTTGAAAATATTTTCCAAATCTGTCTCCTCACATGGGCCTTAAAATCTCTTCACGAGATAGAATTTCTATGCTATTCTATGCTGCAAGTTTTGAAAAGAGGAGGTGCCTTTCATGATCCAGCGTTTTCAATGACCTGCCATACAAAGGATTGTGCACGGAGTGCATAGGTCGTTTTTCTGCGGCGTTTTTGGGCGCTCAAAACAGCGGATCAGAAGGTATGCCCCTCTTGAAACGGTTTTTGTTCTCTCTTTCCTCCCTCTTCCTTCCGCAGGAACTCTCAAAATTTCCGCATAAAAACAAGTTGTCCCAGCAGGTTGAACTCGAAGGGCCAAAATCCTTCGAGAAAAACTGGTGGTGTTCGCCTCTCAAAATATAGAGAGGCGAGTTGCCCTGTTCGGGGCTCCCCTTTTGCAAATTTCTCTCAAAAGACAAAATTTATTGACACTAAAAAGAAAAAACCATGAAGGAAGATGCTCATGTCTGACTGCTCCATTGGAATTGACATTGGTTCCGTGGCAGTAAAAGGGGTTCTCCTTGAGGGCTCGCTCCTGAAAACTGCCATAGTTCCCACGGGATGGACTCCTCGAGAGAGCGCTCTTCAGGTACTGCACCATCTCTGCCAGCAAAGAGGAATATCCTCTCCCCCATACTCCATGCCCCTTGTAGCTACGGGATATGGTCGCAAATATCTGGAATGCGCAGGAAAACATGTCACAGAGATTACCTGCCACGGCCGGGGAGTTCGGCATCTCGCTCCGGCGGCCCGGACCGTGCTGGACATCGGGGGACAGGACAGTAAGGTGATCCTCATGAACCCCCATGGAGGAGTGGAAAACTTCGCCATGAACGACAAATGCGCCGCTGGCACGGGACGGTTCTTTCAGATGATGGCCCACGCTCTGGAGTTCTCCATGGAGGAGTTCGGCGCCGTGTCTCCTGAAGGGGAACTTCAACCCATCTCAAGCATGTGTGCGGTCTTTGCGGAAAGTGAAGTGGTGGGGCATCTTGCCCGAGGCGTGCCACGGGAAAGCATCGTACGGGGACTTCTGCGCTCCATCGCCTCCCGCTCCGCTACCATGCTCACAAAAAACGGGCTTCTCCCCCCGCTCTTCTTCTCCGGTGGCGTCTCCAACAGTTCCTGCCTTCGGCGCCTTCTGGAGATGGAGCTGAAAATGCCCGTGCTCTGGGATCCCCGTTCCCAGTTCGCGGGAGCCCTGGGAGCGGCACGTATCGGATTGGAGGAAAAAACAAACCATGGGAACCGTGGATAGCATCGTTCAATACGTTCAGGATCATCTGCGAGACGGCCCGGTGGCCATCAAGGAGGCCTCCGAAGCGGGCAAAATTATTCTTGGCATGTACTGCACCTACATGCCCTGGGAGCTTATCCATGCGGCGGGGGCTATCGGGGCAGGGCTTTGCGCCAAAAGCTCCAAGCCTATTCCCGCAGCGGAGGAGCACCTCCCCCGAAATCTCTGCCCCCTTATCAAGGCAAGCTACGGTCATGCCCTGCTAGACACCTGCCCCTACTTTCACTTCTGTCACACAGTTCTCGCAGAGACCACCTGCGACGGAAAAAAGAAGATGTACGAGCTGCTTAATCGGATCAAACCTGTCTACACTCTTCAGATTCCCCAGCGTTCGGATCGCCCGGAGGATCTGGAACAGCTGCGGCGGGAGTTTTACAAGATTCGGGAGTACTTGAAAGACCTGACGGGACACAGCATCAGCGAAGAGGATCTGCGGCGGGCTATTGCCTTAAGAAATGCGGAGCGTCGGGCTCTTCGATCTCTCTGGGAACTCTCCCGGGAGGAAGATCCTCCTCTTTCGGGAATGGAGCTGGAATATTTCAGCGAGTATATGCAGTTTTTCTTCGATAAAGAAACCGCCGTACCCTGGTTGGAAGAACAGGTTCGACGTATTCGGGAGGCCTGGGAAAAGGGAGAACGCCGCCAGGGCTCGAGAAGGCCGAGAATTCTGGTAACAGGATGTCCCCTGGGGGGGGTTACCAAGGTGATTGAGGCCGTTGAAAACGCCGGAGGAACCGTGGTTTGTTACGAAAATTGCGGGGGCCAGAAGGAGATGGGTTTTCTGGTGGATGAAACAAAGGATCCCATGGAGGCCCTGGCGGAAAAGTATCTCGCCACGGGATGCTCCGTCATGAGTCCCAACAGGCACCGTATGGAATCCCTGGAATTCCTCATGGAGCATTACAGAGTGGAGGGAGTGGTGGAGGTGCTTCTTACAGCCTGTCATACCTATGCGGTGGAGGCCCATACAGTGCGGGAGCGAGTACAGTCCCGAAGCAAAAAGTACCTCCTTGTGGAGACGGACTACTCCGAAAGCGATCGGGAACAGCTCGCCACACGGATGGATGCGTTTATCGAAATGCTGTGATATCCCCCCAAAAAAGGGGGACAATACGAAAGGAGAGATACAGATGTTGCAGAAAAACATGTGGCAAAGCATCGGCATGGCGGTAGTTGGAGTGCTTCTTGGAGGAAGTCTCGCTTTTGCAGGAGAGCTTGACCCCAGCGGCAAGGGAATGAGCGTGTGGTTCGACGCCGGGGGTGCCCCGGGGGAAGCCTACGCCACCATTGTGGTGAACGGGGCAAAGCAGGCTGCGGCAGATTTGGGAGTAGATCTTACCGTGGTCTACTCCGACTGGAATGCGGAGAAGATGCTGGAAAACTTCAAAAACGGTCTCGCCGCGAAACCCACGGGGTTCGTGGTGATGGGGCATCCTGGGGACGAGGCCTATGCTCCCCTTATTGACGAAGCTTTTGCAGACGGCATGATCGTCACCGCCGTGGATACGGAACTTCCGAAACTTCAGGCTAAATACCAGTCCCGAGGATTCGGCTATATCGGCCCCGATGGATGGAAGCAGGGAGAAGACATGGCGAAGGAGATTCTCCGGCGTAAGGATTTCCAGCCCGGAGACCGGGCCTTCGTCTGGGGGCTCAAACGCCTTGAGAGCCGGGGACGGCGCGCTCGGGCCATGCTGGAGGTCTTCGAACAGGCGGGGCTCACCGTGGACTATCTGGAGATCTCCGATGAGATAAACAAGGATGCCGCTCTAGGGGCTCCTGTTCTGGCGGCCTATCTCGGATCGAATCCGGATTGTAAGCTCGTGGTGGTAGATCACGGGGCTCTTACGGGGCAGATGGAGAATTTCCTTCAGGGTGCGGGGCTGAAGCCCGGGGAAATCTATGCCACAGGGTTCAGCCTTAATCCCGCCACGGCGGCTTCCATAGAGAGCGGCTATCTGAACCTCGTCTCGGAGGCTCAGCCCTATCTGATGGGATATCTCGGAGTGCTCCAGATCGTACAGACCGCCAAGTACGGCTTCGGAGGGCTCGTGGTGGACACCGGAGGGGGATATGTGTCGAACGAAAACATCCACGCCATCGCTCCTCTGGCCAAGGCGGGAATACGATAATCCTCCTTTGAAGGCAGACATCTGACCCTGGAAACCGGAAGAGAGAGGCAACATCTTTCTTTTCCGGTTTAATACTTTCGGCGAGGAGTTTTTTATGGAACCCCTGGTTCGCATGAGAAACATCACCAAATCCTTCGGCTCCATCTCCGCCCTCAGGGGAGTGGATCTGGATCTTTACACCGGCGAGATTCTGGCCCTTCTGGGGGATAACGGTGCGGGAAAATCCACTCTTGTCAAAGTGCTCTCGGGGCTTCACTCTCCGGACTCCGGAGAGATGGAGATTCGGGGAGAACAGGTGAACTGGAGAAAATATACCGTGGCAACCGCCCGAAAGATGGGGGTGGAAACGGTCTATCAGGAGCGCTCCCTGGGGGAGAAACAGCCCCTGTGGAGAAATATTTTCGTGGGGCGGCATATCATCCGGGGCCCTTGGAAGCAAATTCAAGTGGCCCGGGAAAAGGAGATTACCATGGAGCTTCTTTCGGGCTTTCTGGGGCTCTCCGGTGCAGGGCTCACCCCGGATGCCCGGGTCTGCACCCTCTCGGGAGGAGAACGCCAAGGGCTTGCCATCGCCCGAGCCATGCATTTTGACGCCTCCATCATCATTCTGGATGAACCCACCACTGCCCTGGGGATAAGCGAAGTCCGCAAGGTGCTTTCTTTCGTCGATAGAATACGCCGGGAGGGGCGCTGCTGCATTTTCATAAGCCACGAGCTGCATCATGTTCACGCCATAGCAGACCGCTTCGCCGTCATGGAACACGGAAAAATTGAGGGAATATACCCCCGAGAGAGCACCTCTCTGGAGGATTTGGCAGGACTTCTTCTGCTCGGAAAAGGAGGAACCCCATGAGAGTATTCCTTCACAACCACCGAAAACAGGCCCTCCTCTCTCTGGCCCTCCTGATGCTCTGGGGGGTCTTTGCTGCCGCCAGCCCCGGCACCTTTACGAATCTGCGGATCTATCGCTCCTTCCTCTCCACCCTGCCGGTTCCTCTCATTCTCGCCCTCGGCATGACACTACTGGTAACCCTGGGCGAAATGGATCTCTCCTTTCCTTCGGTTACGGCAGTCTCCGCCTACGTATTTGCCTTTCTCTACATCCACGGTTACGCCTCCTCTCCGGTGGCCCTGGGGGCAGCTCTGGCAGCGGGAGTATTCATGGGATGGTGCAACGGCCTCTTGGTGGTGCTTGTGGGAGTTCCTTCCATCATCGCCACCATAGGAACCCAGTTTCTCTGGAGAGGGCTCGTGCTCCTTCTGGCAGACGGCTTGGCCATTCCTCTGGGCTCCCTTCGGGGAGAGCCCCTTCACTTTCTTCTGGCGGGAAGAATCGGGGAATGGGGAATACCGCTTCAGGCTTTCTGGGCAGTGGTAATAGCCCTTTTTCTGGCATTTCTTCTAAACCGCCACCCTTTCGGCGACGCCCTTCTTTTCATCGGGGATAACCGTAAAACCGCAGCCATGATGGGTATTCCGGTACGGCGGGTACGGATCATCGCTTTTATGCTCATGGGGCTCCTGGCAGCTCTTGCGGGAGTTCTGGCAACCTTCGAACTCAACAACTGGTGGCCCACTCAGGGAGAGGGGTACATGCTCATGGTCTTTGCGGCGGTCTTCGTGGGGGGAACCTCCGCCTACGGAGGAGAGGGAACTATCTACGGCTCCTTCATAGGTGCCATCATGATCGGCATCATCGAGGCGGGGATCGTGAGTGCGGGGCTTGTGGGGTTCTGGACCCGTTTCATCCATGGCCTGGTGATCATTCTCTCGGTTTCGGTCTACGCCTTTCTGGAACGCAGAAAAAAGGGAGACGAGGAATAAATAGTTCCATAAAAAAACAGGCCGGAGAAAGCTCCAGCAAGCTCTCTCCGGTCTGCTCTATGGCTATGCACCCTTTTGTTTCAGGTTTATATCTGCTCTTTTTCTTCGGCCCGATCCTTCCCCTGAGGAAGCCACTCCGCAGAATCTCCCGGAAACACCCGGCCTCCCCGAAGAACTTTGCAAAAAATCCCCTTGGTGGGCATGATGCAGCTTCCTGCGGTTTCGTAGATAACGCACTTGGTATGACACTCCTTGCCGATCTGGGTAACTTCGAGGAGGGTATCTCCCAGGGCAATTCTATCCCCCAGAGCCACCTTATGCAGAGGAACGCCCCGGGTCACCACGTTCTCCGCGAAGGCTCCGTACGTGATGGAAGGAAGAATCTTCTGCATCTCCCGGATGTCCTCATCTCCCAAAAGGCTCACCTGGCGATGGCCGTAGCCGAAGTGGCCGTCACCTCGTATGCCTTTATCCTCCTCCAGGAAAATTTCCTCCACCGGTTTTTTGGGAACTCCCCGCTCTTCGGATATGCAGAGGGCCGCCACGCTTCCCTTCATAGTCCCTATCCTCCGGAAGCGGTTCGCTTGCGATAATCCTCCACCGCCGCCTTGATGGCCTCTTCGGCGAGAACGGAACAGTGAACTTTTTCCGGCGGGAGTTCTCCCAAGGCCTGAATGACATCCCGATTCTTGAGCTGCACCGCCTCATCCAGGGTTTTCCCCTTCACCATTTCCGTGGCGATGGAACTGGTGGCGATGGCGGCGGCACATCCGTAGGTTTCGAAGGAGATATCCACAATCCGTTCATTCTCGATCTTGAGGTATATCTTCATCACGTCCCCGCAGGTGGTATTCCCCACCTCCCCCACCGCATCGGGGTTCTCCAGGGCTCCCACGTTTCGGGGATTCAAAAAGTAATCTCGCACCTTGTCGTTATACATGGTTTTCTACCCCTTTCTCCCGAAGGGAGACATTTTTCGAAGCACCCGGACAACCTCTTGGAGGTTCTCCGCGGTATACCGGATATCCTCCTCCGAGGTGTCCTTGCCGAGGGTCATCCGCAGGGATCCATGGGCCGTGGCGTGATCCAGCCCCATGGCAAGGAGCACGTAGCTCGGCTCGAGACTTCCGGAGGTGCAGGCGGAGCCGCTGCTGGCACCGATACCCAGGGCATCCAGCCGGAGAAGGATGGCCTCTCCCTCGATATGATGGATGCAAAAGCTCGTATGGTAGGGAAGGCGCTCCTCGGGATGCCCCGTGAGAATTACCTCGTCGTTTCGCTCCAGCACCTGCCGGATCAGAAGATCTCGAAGGCGCTTCTCCTCTTCCACGGAACCGTCCTGAAGCCGCCGGGCCCCCAAGGCGGCGGCGGCCCCAAAGCCAACGATGGAGGGCATGCTTTCGGTTCCCGAACGAAGACCGAACTCCTGGCCTCCTCCGTGCACCAGGGGAACCAGGGGGGTCTTTTTTCTCACGTAAAGAGCCCCGATCCCCTTGGGGCCGTACATCTTGTGAGCCGAGAGGGTAAGCAGATCCACCGGAAGCTCCTGAAGATTTATGGGAAGATGCCCCGCAGTCTGTACCGCATCCACATGGAAGAGAACTCCCCGCTCCCTGCAGAGATCCCCGATTTTTGCAACGGGGTTCAGGCTGCCCACCTCGTTGTTGCCGTGCATTACCGACACCAGAAATGTATCTTCCCGAAGGGCTCCCCGAACCTGCTCCGGGGTAACCTGACCGTAGGAGTTCACCGGAAGCACCGTAAGGGAAAAACCCTGTTCCTCCAGCCACTTGCACGTATCAAGCACCGCGTGGTGCTCCACCGCCGTGGTAATGAGATGCTTTCCCCGGTTCTTCTCGAGAAAGGCCGTACCCTTGATGGCCAAATTATCCGCTTCGCTTCCTCCTCCGGTAAAGACTATTTCCTCCGGACGGGCCCCCAGGAGAGATGCCACCTGTTCTCTCGCCTTTTGCAAGGCCTTGGCGGCCTCCTGCCCCCAGGCATGAATGCTGTTGGGGTTTCCCGGCACTTGAGAAAAGTAGGGAAGCATGGCTTCCAAAACTTCCGCAGCCACCGGAGTGGTGGCGGAATGATCGAGATAGACCTTGCGAGTAGACATGGAACACACTCCTTTTATTGATTCTTACAGAGGCGTTTTCAGGCCCCTTCCGAAAAGAGCTTTCACTTCCTGAAAAACCTGGAGATCAGGCTTTTTTCCGTTTCTCCCGGGCCCTTCGCTCCGCCATGAGACAGTATCCCGAAAAGACCGTAAACCCTTTGGAACGAAGCATTTCTTCCGCTTGTCCATTTTCCGCCCCCGGCTGGAACCACACCACTGGAGAAGCACCGCTTTCGAGAAGCTCTTTCAGCACCGCGTCCTGACGGGACGAAGAAATAAAGAGAGCCACCACGTCCAGGTTGGCAAGATCGAGGTCTTTCAAGCTTTCGACACAGTGGAGGCCCAGAATCTCCTCTTCCGGATAGGCAGGATTCACCGGAAAGAGGGTATATCCTTCGTGAAGAAGATAGGACATGACCACGAAAACCGGCCGTTCTTTCTTGGGAGAGGCTCCCACCACGGCAATCCGAATTCCCCCGGTTTCGAGAATTTTTTCCATAATGCGGCTTTCTTCAGCGTTCATTTCGAGCACCCTCTCTCGCGCAATTCAAAACCTGATGTATTCTACTCCCTCTCGGAGCATTTCTCCACCGTTCCCGGCACACTATTCCATGTCTTCCAGGCCGGAAAATTTCGAAACGCCTTTCTGTTTGTTCACAAGATCCTGAAGGGTAAGTCCCTTGAGAATCTCATCTACCGAAGCGGCGATGTCACACCATATTTCCCAGGTGGAACAGACCTCTCTTCGAGAACAGCTTTCGGGCCGGGGAACACACTCCACAGGAAGAATATCTTCTTCCAGGGCGGTAATCACATCGAAAGCGGTGACTTCCGAAGGGTTCCGGGCAAGTTCGTATCCTCCCCGGGCTCCCCGGAGAGAGCGAACGAGGCCTACGTTTTTCAATCCTCCCAAAAGAACCCGGATGTAGTTTGGAGTGATCTCCTCCTCTTGGCTCATTTTCTCTACTCCAAGGGGGCCCTGACCGTAATGGGCCGCCAGGGCCACCATAAGCCTCAGCCCGTATCGGGCTTTTGTGGAGAGTTTCATGGTTTCACCTCCAAGATGAAAGCATGTTATTTTCAAAACGTACCCTAACATCCTCGGCAGATAATGTCAAGTGTTTTACTTAAGATTATGAGGGTTCTCTCTACGATGAGCATTTGCCCACGAAAAAAGGCCCCCGAAAGGGCCTTTGTCAGTTCCGGAACGTATTTGCGGCAACCCGAGGGAAATCGCAGCAGATTAGCAGCCTCGGCAAACACCGAAAAGTGGAGTCCCCACTACAATCCACCCCTTATTTTGCAACGAAGGTCCAGGGATTTCCTGTGGATTGTTTTTCAAAGGTTCTCAAATAGGAAACGTGGATTGGGCCATGATCTTCGGCCCAATCGGGATTGTCCGCAAGAAATGCATCGGCATCGAACTTCATCCCGCAGGGATGTCCCCATCGTACCCACTGCCCCATTCCCGCAAGAGCCAAGTCGCTGTTCGTCACTTTTCCGTCATAGGCTCCCCCGGCTACGCCGATAAACTCGGGGTCCGTCATTTCCGCTTCCCAATGCCCGCATAACGTTCTGGCGCTCGGCTCGTTACGATCCAGATACGTATCGTAATGATCCGAAAGCATGGTCATTCCCGTTTTAAGGTCGATCTTTCCATAATGAACTTCTTTCAGCTGGCTCCAGCGAACTCTTCGTGCATATCCAAAGTGCATGGGATCCGGCTCCGGAACGGAATCGCCTTGCTCGGCCCTGTATGCCTCGCCCCAAGGATAGTTCGATGAATAGTAAAAACCGTTAAAAGTCCTATGGACCTCGCAGACTTCGCAGCCAAGCTGTGCCGTGGCTATTTCACCGGTTTTCGCATCTCCGATCAGCCATTCGTTCGGATACGCTCCGTTACTGTCTTTCGTGAGAACCTCCAGAAAATCGTCGATGGTATCCGTGTATTGAACGGCCTCGACAATCCGGACAAAGAGAGGCACTCCCGCGGGATTCGAGGCATCTCCCTGAAGGGATGTTTCCGTGACCATAAGCCCCGCATCGTTCATATACCAATCCTGGCCGCTCCAGATAGAGGCTCCCGAAGTCTGAACAACATAGTCATGCCCTTGATCGGGATGAACGTAAAACATATAGTTGTACATAAAATCTTCGTTATATACGGACCAGGTATTGTGTCCCATGACGATCTTTCCCCCCACCGTAGCGTCGCCAGTGGCGATAAAAGCGCTACAGCGATCCGCACCGGGCGCTTTTGCAAGAAGAACCGGAGACTGTTCGGCATAAAGCTCGTTATAAACCTCTTCGTAGACTTCCTGATCCGCCCAATTGTTCAACGCCACGATATCCCAGATATCACAGAAATGTCCTTTTTTATTTAAAGCATATACAATGCCTTCCATCTGCTGCTGATACTCTTGGGGTATCATGGCCCAGATGATCTCTTTCGCAATTCCCCGGGATTTTTCCCGGTACTCGCTCCCCGGCTCATCGAGGTAGGCATACAGAATCGCCGCAGCCGACTCCGAAGCGTACCATCCTTGCTGGAAGCCACGCTGAAAAGGGCTGCCGCTGATGTGAACTATATTCCAGCCGTCCTGCTGAACGATACTGGAATCACGAAGAAGAAGCTCCACAAGAGCGTCATCGGAAGCCGCTCCCGCCAAAGCAATAAAACCCCCCGTCGCAACCCAGAACAACGCCACGGTACACATCAGCCTCCTGATTGGTCCAAACCGCATCACCCTCATCCCCACCTTTTATAAAAATTTCGTTTTCCTTTCCCCTTTCATCTACCCTGACATAGAGGTAGCGTGAAAAAGGATTGAAAACTGCTCCTTGCAGCATACTACTTTTTTATGTAAACACAAGTGTACTTTTCTGCCCTCAAGTTTCAGATCTTCGATTTTTTGAAGAAGTAGACCTGGTTTTAAAAGGCTCACAATTTCTGAAGCACGAGCTCTCAAAAAAACTGTGAAACTGCGAAAAAACCCATGTTTCAAATCAAACTTACCAAAAATTTTCTGCGGCAAATTTTCCCTGTCCCGTTTAGGGATGACATTATTCCTGTCCCGTCACAAATCCTCTTTACCAGTCTTGACGCTTTATCTCTCCAAGGGTACCCTTTATGCCTGCACATACACGAAAAAACTGAACATCCACGAAAGGAGAACTCTCCATGCCCGGATCACCCGAAAAGCTTCCTTCCTTTGTGCTTCCCCTCGCTTTGGGCTTTGCAGTAAGCCTTGCGTATCCCCTTATATTCGCTCTGGCGGAGTTGTACGGCATGTGCGGAGGATGCGGTACCGTTACGGTACGCCCCGAGATGATAGGCTTCATGATAGGAGGCTTCGCCCTCGCCCTGTACCGAAAGGAGTTTCGCTCTTCCTCCTTTGCACCTCTCTCTCCCCTTCTCTTAGGCTTTGCCACGGGAGTGGTGCTGCCGGAGTTTTTCGGCTGCCCCTGGTGCATGTTCATGCAACTGGGAACGGGAGGAGTGGAACGGCTTCCCCAGATCGTAGGCTTTATCGCAGGAATATGGGGAGGAAGCGCTCTCCTCCGAAGGGGAGCGGCGGTGGAGGCGGGGCCCACATGGCGTATACCCGCCAGACTGACTCAACTGCTGATTCTCGCCGTGGTGGGAGGTTCCCTCTGGTGGATGAAAGAAAACATGGAGGTTTCGGGAAGCCGGGAGAACCTCGCCATGGCGGGAGTGGTACTGGTGGGTATTGTCCTGGGAGCCGCTATGCAGCGCATCCGGTTCTGCCTGGTGGAAGGACTACGCAACGCCTTTCTCATTCCCTCCACCACCGCCAAAGGAGTGGCTCCCCTGGTGGGCATGGTGGGTGGAGCCTTTCTCTACGGTCTTGCCAGGGGAGAACTTGCCTTTCTGGGGCTTGACCTGACCCAGGGAGATGTACTGGTACAGCAAATTTTCGTTTTTACATGCGCAGGACTCGCAGGGATGGCTTTTACCCTTGCAGGGGGATGTACGGTATGGCACGCGGTGAATACGGGAAACGGCAGTATGCACTCCCTGACCTTTCTCGGAGGAATGCTTGCCGCCGCATGGCTTCATAAGCTTCCGGGATTTCTTCTGTTCACCCGGGAGTTTCAGCAGGGCATGTTCTTCTGGGCCCCCCGGATGAATGCCCTCTACCGCTGGATCGGAGCCCATACCCTCTATCTCCTTATCGGAGGAGCCGCCTTTGTGCTGGTTCTCTGGATCAACCGCCGCTCCTTCTTCTCCGAGGAGGATCTATAGCGCCAAGGATCTGAAAAAGAGAGCCGGCGCATTACGAACACCAGACGCAACAAAAGCGAGGGGATCCGGGCAGAATATACCGCAGATCCCCTCGTAACGTACTCCTCTCCCGCAGGGAGAAAGAGAAAAATCAGCTTCGCTTTTCTTTAGCCAGCTCCCGCAACGCTTCCAGGCAGATGCGGATCTCCTGGGGAGTGGTGAAATATCCCGGAGATATCCGCAGGGCTCCCTGGGGAAAGGTTCCCAGGGTTTTGTGCGGCAGGGGACCGCAGTGAAGGCTCGGGCGGGTTTCGATATCGTAGCGTTCCGTAAGCTCGTAGGCGAGCATGCCGTTATCCCATCCCTCGAGGTTCAGGGCAAAGACGGGAAGGCGGTTTTCCATGGTTTGGGATCCGTAGACGGTACATCCCGGAAGAGAAAGAAGTCCCTCAAGAAGCTCTTCTCCCCGCTGATGCCGGACCTGGCGGATATGATCCACCCCCTTGGCCTTCACCCATTCAAGAGCGGCAAGCATTCCCGCAATACCGGGAAGATTGGGAGTTCCTCCTTCGAATTTATCCGGCAGTTTCCGGGGATGATGCTCGTCCTCGGAGAAGCTTCCCGTCCCCCCCTCGATAAAGGGCTCCACCTTCTCGGCAAATTCGGGTTCCCACAAGATGCCTCCCATGCCCTGGGGCCCCATGATGCCTTTGTGCCCCGTGAAGCAGAGAGCGCTCAAGCCCAGTTTCTCTACGGAAAGGGGAATTTCTCCGGCTGTCTGGGCACTGTCCAGCACCAGGGGGACATGATAGCGCCGGCAGAGCTCCGCCACGGAATCCAGATCCTGAATGGAACCGCATACGTTGCTGGCATGGCTCATTACCACAAGATCCGCCCCTTCCTGCAGGGCCTTCTCTAAAACGGGCATTTCGAGAAAACCCATGGCGTTGCAGGGAAGCACCCGGACATGTATCCCCCGGGATTGTTCAAGGCTCCGGAGAGGCCGGATCACCGAATTATGCTCCATGCTGGTAGTAACCACCCGGGTTCCGGAAACGCAGAATCCCTTGATAATAATGTTTAATGCCTCAGTAACGTTCGTACAGAAGGTGGCATATCGGGGATCTCTCTCCACATACCCCTCGAAAAGCTCCGCCACGGCACTCCGGCAGGAACTCACCATATCCAGGGTGGTGATGTCTCGTTCCGCCGCAGCCCCCCGGGCGAGATTGGCCCCCCGGGAGAGCAGAAAGTCCCGCATGGCATCCGCCACCCCTTCCGCCTTGGGCCATGACGTGGCGGCATTGTTCAGATAGATGCCCATTACCCTACCTCCTTACAGATTCATACCCTCTGAACAATCCAGGGGGTTCCCACAACCACCATGAAATCTGTTCCAGATCTCCTCTTCGGTACTATCCGTGTCATCAACACCCTCTGCGGAGCTACACCGTATCCACCCCGAAAAGGGTCCATAAAAGAATGGCCCCAAGAAAAAAAAGAACCAGTATTACTGCGGCCTTCGCCTTTTTCTTCGTATCCACAGGCATTCTCCTCCTCTCATAAAATATGTACTCCTTCTTATTCTCCAGGAACTCCAAGATATTCCTCTCGTCGGAGAAGGCCCTTTAGAGGATTGCCCTGAAGATGGGCGGCAATGTTTTCCAGAGCTTTCCGAAGAGGATGAAGCTCCATCTCCCGCACGTGATCCGCCCGATGGGGTGAAGCCAGGATGTTCGGAAGCTCCAGAAGGGGATACTCCAGATGAAAGGCTCCATGATGGGCGGGCTCGGACCACCATGTATCGATCCCCACAAGAAATTCCGGATGTTTTTTCATGTGTTGGTAGAGAGCTTTCTGATCCACCAGAGCTCCTCTCCCCACATTGATAAAAATAGCGTTATCTTTCATGCGTTCCAGCTCTTCCCCGGCGATGATATGGCGGGTCTCTTTGGTAAGAGGAAGGGTGAGCACCACCAGATCCCAGCAGGAAAGCATTCGGGAAAGGTCTTCCAGGGTTCCCATGGCATCACAGGAGCTCTCGGAGTTTCCCGTACGGTTTATTCCCTCCACTCTCATGCCCAGGGCCTTTGCAAGCCTCCCTATGGCCCGGCCATTGCCTCCGTAACCTATGATACCGCATACTTTCCCGGCAAAAAAAAGGCTTTCTTCGGAACTGTCGAAAAAGCCCTCCTTCATGCGTTGATGCAGAGGAAAAAGCTTCTTTCCGAGAGCCAGGGCCAGGGCAAAGACATGCTCCGCCAAGGGTTCCGCAAAACCTCCGGCGTTGGAAGCTACCGTAACATGCTCGGGAATGCGTGTAAAGGGAACGTTATCCGCCCCCGCAAAGAGGAGCTGTATCAATTCCAGGTGCGAGAGGGAGGCCACATCGGCGGCTGTGATTTCTCCGGGGGCGAAGCTCTCGCAAAGAAGCACCGAAGCTTCCTCCAAAACTCTTTTTCTGGAATCTCCCCGGAGATCGGAGAGAAGCGAGAAGTCCGCCAGAGATCCCAGGACTTCCCCGGCGAGTTTCATCTGTTCCGGAGAGGGATTGAAGGTGCAGAGTACATGGGGCATGGTCATAAACATCACTCCTTTAGGTATCTCATGGATTCGAGAGGAATGCCACCTTTCCGAAGGCCGCTTGGAACATCTTCGACATTTTCACGGTTGACACTCCTCTTTTCTTCCTCCAAACTACGGAATCATTGCAGTCGCGGATCTTCCAAAAATTTCCCCGAAAACCGGAGACTCTTGAAAATTCCCGCACCCCCGGAGGAGTCCGAGTATATCCACAAAAACACTCTACCGAACCTTATTCCAGGGGTCAATTCCCGACCCCGAGAGGAGGCGTCTTGTATATGTCTCATGAATTTTGCAGCCACCCGGAATGCTTCGTATGCGGCCCCGAGGAAACGAACCCCGAAGGACTGCACCTTTCCATCTTCTGGAACTCCGAAGAAGAGCGAACCACCGTAGAATTTACCCCCCTTCCCTTTTGGAACGGCTTTGCGGGCATCACCCACGGGGGAATCCTCTCCTCTCTCCTGGACGATCTCATGGCCTGGGCGGTAAAGAAAAATACAGGACGCTGGGCCGCCACGGGAACCATGAAGATTACCTTCCGACACCCCGTGGAGATCGGAAAAACCTATCGAGGTTACGGGAAGATTCGCAAAGAAGGAAGCCGAAAGGTAGAAACCGTCGCATATATCGAAAATACCGAGGGACTTCCCTGTGTGGAGGCGGAGGCACTCTTTTTCTACCTCCCTGAATCTCCCCGGAAATCCAAGGAGGAATAAATCATGGCACGCGTATGCATACGGCACTATACGGAAAAGGAGCCCCTGGCTCACACCGCGGAAACGGAGAAAGTGCTTCTGGAGATGATGGAACAGTACCGCCCCCGATACGAAACTCTGGGACACACTTTGGAACTGGAACGAGATTTTTCGGATCCCGAAGAAGCGGAGGAATTCCTGAACCTGGTCACCCTGAGCTGCCCCGAACTGGGACACGCTGAAACTCCCCTTGAAAGAATCGTGGAAGCCGAGGTAGTCCGGAAAGAGATTTCTTCTTCCCAAGGAACACGCACCGTCCGAGCTCTCGTGCTCCATGGCAAAAGCTACCTCACCCTCCCCCGGGGAATGGTGGCGGAAGGGCTGCTGCGAACTCTTCTGGCACTCACTCCTATGGAGGAAGGTTGCTCCGGGGGCTGTCAGGGCTGCTCCGGAAGGTGTTCTCTCTGATACATTGCTCTCCTGAAAAACAGGGCAGAAAAATCGTAAACCTTCGTAAACCTTTTGTAGAAATTTAAAATACTCCGGGTATATTTCTTGGAGAGAACCGTGAATATGACGTATAATGAATGCACCATGCAGCGAGTACATAATTCTTGCATGACCCGTTTTTAACTTCATTTGTTGCGAGGTGCTCATATGATTTTATCGTCCACCCTTTCCCCGGCTCATAACACGGATCTACGACAGATCGTCTACGAAAAGCTGAAAGAAGCGATTCTCGACGGTGCCATTCCTCCGGGGGAACGCCTTTCCGAAGTAGAGCTGGCGGAACAGCTTATGGTATCCCGAACTCCTGTACGGGAGGCCATCCGGCAGCTCGCGGAGACTGGACTTATCATGCTTATCCCCCGGCGGGGAGCCTTCGTCATTCTCCCTACCACAGAAGACGCCCGGCACCTCTACGAGGTTCGAACCGCCCTGGAGCTTCTCGCCTTGAAACGGCTTTGTGCAAATCCTCCTCAGGAAGAACTCCAGGCTCTTCGAAAGGCCTTCGAGAAGGTTTCCAATTCCAGCGATTCCAAAGCCTTTCTGGAACTGGACATGGAGCTCCACCACCTCATACGCCGGGGATCTGGAAACCCCTTTCTCGAGGGAGTGCTCCATAACGTGATGGATCTCCTCCATCTCTGCCGAAGATATGCCCTTTTCGGAGGCTCCATAGAACGTTCCGCAGGCGAGCACGTCAATATCATCAATGCCATTCTCGAACAGAATCTTCCGGAGGCTCAGAAAGCCCTTTCCGCACATCTCAGCAACGCCATGACCACCCTTGTAGAGTACCTGGCAAAACATCCGGAATATACCCGGAAAAACGATTAGAATCCATGGAAATATTTTTCGGCTACGCCCTCGCTCTTGGAGCCGCGGGAATATGGGCTCTCGCTCCGGTACTCTACAAACGTGGTGTGGATCGGCTCTCCTTTACTGCGGTGGGATGGATACGCTGTATAGGATACCTCGCAAGTGCGGGAATCTATCTGGCCGCCACAGGAGGAATGCGAAGCTTCATCCCCTCGGGTTCCTGGCTTTATATCGGCGGAGCCGTGCTGGCGGGCATTATCTGGCTGGTGGTGGGAGATCTCCTCTATTTTGCCTGTCTTTATCGTCTCGGCGTTTCCATCGCGGTACCCATAACCTCGGCCTATCCTCTGCTGGTAGTTCCCGCTTCGTGGTTCTTTCTCCACGAACCTATGACTCCCGGCATTCTTTTGGCGGCATTGCTCATCGTGGGAGGCATCGTACTCATAGCTCCCCGACACGAAGGCAAAGACCCCCTACGCATATCCCAGCGTCCCCTGGGAACGGGGCTTCTTCTCGCCTTCTTCACCATGGCTTGCTGGACCTTCGGGCTCCTCACGAATAAAATCTTCGTCGAACATATTCCGGTACCGCAGCTCGAATGGTACCGGGCCCTGGGAGTTACCGCCGGTTCCTTGCTGCTCTACCGCATCTATCCGGGGAAGCTTACGGTGGCCTCCCTTTTCACCACCGCCAAAAATCCCCGGCGCATTCTGGGGGAGGTGATTTTTGCGGGAGCTCTGGGACTCGCCCTGGGAAATCTCTTCTTTACATACAGCGTCCTCTTCATTCCCGTAAACGTGGCGACCTGCGTGGTTTCCCTGCGCCCCTTTCTGGCAGCACTTTTCGCGGTTCTTCTCCTTCGGGAGCCCTTGACAAAACCGCTTCTCGGAGGAATTTCCCTTATCGTTTCGGGAGTGGTTCTTCTCTCCTTCACCTAAAGAAACCTCTTCCGCACCCCCACAAGGAGAAGCCTTGCCATGCTGTACGCCCTGTACAAAACTGCGGCGGCACTGATAATACCTCCGGGAATAGTCATTCTTCTGCTTCTTCTCTGGGGGCTTTCCCTGGTTTGCAAAAAACCCCGGAGAAAGGCCATCGGAACTGGAATCCTCCTTCTGGGGCTTCTTCTCTACGGAGGAAGTACCTCCCTGGGGCCGGAGCTTCTTCTGGCTCCCTTGGAGGCGCCGTTCTACGACTCGAAGCTTCCCGAAAGCGGCCCCTCCACGGGGGTGGTGGTTCTCGGAGGAGGATACTGGGTGGGCCCCGAAGGAAAAAGTATGCCCGGCCCCTACAGCACCGCCCGACTGGCCCGGGGAATGGAAGCCGCTCGAAGCCTGAACGGTTGGATTCTCTGCTCCGGCACGGCTCTCCTCTCGGAAGACGATCAAAAGAACACCCCCTCCCTGGGAGAGAGCATGACCGCCGCCCTTCGGAACTGGGGCTGGAACGGAGAAGTGCTCTTCGAAAACACCTCCCGCACCACCTGGGAAAATCTTCGACACCTGGCTCCCCTCCTGGAAGAACGAGAAACCGGGCGCATCATCCTGGTCACCGACGCCTTCCACCTGCGACGCGCTCTGGCCATGGCGGAACGCACCCTCTCCTGCCCGATCCATCCCTACCCCTCTTCCTTTCTGGTGGACCGAAAGGAACGAACCTGGCAGGACTTCCTCCCCTCCATGATGGAACTTCAAAAAAGCTGGATAGGTCTTCGGGAACGGATGGGCTTTTTTGCCTACGCCGCTTATGACATACTTCGGAGTCTTTCAAAACCGTAAAAAAAGCGAATCCTCCGAAGGGGATCCGCTGGAGCTTCTCGAAAGACACCGGGCAATACCCGTTTTTATTCCTCGCTTCGGAAACGCCTCCAGAAACTTTTGAGAGGCTCCGTCAGCTTCGGCTCTTCTCCCTGGGTTCCGGGATAGAAAAAACGCCGGGGCTCCCGCATGTACTGCTGGGGAATCCAGTGCCGGGGGTCGTCATGGGGATACCGATATCCCTCTCCATGGGGGCGAAGGTGTTCCGGCACTTCCTGAAGCCCTCCCGCCTCCACCTCTTCCAGAGCCTCGTTAATCGCCTGATAGGCGCTGTTGCTCTTGGGAGCGCAGGCAAGATAGAGCACCGCCTCGGCGAAAATGATACGCCCCTCGGGCCATCCCACCACGTCGCAGGCTTGAAAAGCCGCGAGAGCTACCGAAAGAGCCCGGGGATCCGCAAGCCCCACATCCTCCGCCGCGAAGATGACGAGCCGCCGGCCGATAAAACGAGGATCCTCTCCGGCGGCGCAAAGCCGAGAAAGCCAATAGACGGATGCATCCGGATCGGAACCCCGCATGCTCTTTATGAGAGCCGAGATAATTTGATAGTGATCGTCCCCCTGACGGTCGAACCGAAGGTTTCCTTTGGGAAGAAAGGAGATCACCTTTTCGAGGGTAAGCCGCTCTCCCCCTCCCACCGCTACCGAAGAAGCCACGGCCTCCAGAAGAAGAAGCCCCTGCCGGGCATCGCCTCCCGCCCGTTTGGCCAGGGCCTCCAGAGCTTCGGAATCCGGAATCAGTTCGAGAGTTCCCAGCCCCCGTTCCCGATCCTCAAGGGCCCGGCGGAAGAGGCGCACCAGATCTTCGGGCTCCAGAGGGCGAAGTTCGAAGATCATCATGCGGGAACGCAGGGTCTTGTTGATTTCCATATAGGGGTTTTCCGTGGTGGTTCCCACGAGAAGAAGATCCCCTCGTTCCACCGGAGGAAGCAGAACGTTCTGCTGCTGCTTGTTAAGATGATAGATTTCGTCCACAAAAGCCAGGGGAGTTCTTCCCGAAGAGGCCTTCAATTTTTGGGCGAGGTCGATCATATCCCGCAGATCCGCCACCCGGGAGGTTACCGCATTGATCTCCAGGAGCTTCCGTCCGGTCTCCAGGGCAAGAAGACGCACCAGGGTGGTTTTTCCCACCCCCGGAGGCCCGTAGAGAATACAGCTCGGCACGTGGCCTCCCCGAAGGATTTGCCCCAGGGTTCCCTGAGGACCGAGAAGGTGCCCCTGTCCTGCGTATTCCTCCAGGGAAACGGGGCGCATGCGCTCGGGAAGGGGCGTTTCTCCTCGAAATTCCTGTTTCTCCCCTTCCGGAGAATCTCCGAAAAGCAGTTCCTGGGATCCCATGGCTACTCCAGGGACTCCAGAAAAGCCGGCAGGTCTTCCACCTTCGGGGGAAGGGGCAGATCCTCCTCGGCAGGTTCCCGAAGAGCGAGAAAAGGGAA
Organism: uncultured Synergistaceae bacterium; assembly: GCA_964545875.1. Lineage (GTDB taxonomy): Bacteria > Synergistota > Synergistia > Synergistales > Aminiphilaceae > DAIPKP01. Next base: position 6,179 of record CAZJHH010000016.1, on the reverse strand, counting down.
GCGGCTTCCCAGAGAGTGCCTCAAGACTTCTTCAAGAGGTTTGCCGAGAAAAGAGGCTTCCAGGCCGTGCCACCGCATCCATTGAGAAGGGGAGAGACGCTCCTCCGGAGAAACTCCCAGGGCTTTGCAGCCCCAGCTTGCGGCACCGAAAGCGAGGGCTCCGGGATCTTCGGCATCCTCCGGAAGGGAGAAGGAGAAATTCCAGCGGCGCCGGAGCTCCGCGGAAGAGGCGATATGCCGGTACTCCCAGGGATGTACCGGCTCGTCCGAAGAAAGAAACGCCACGAACTCCCGGAGAGTGGAAAAGGCAAGGTCCGCCCAGGAAAGCCAGGACGGCTCGTCCCGCTGCACCAGCACCCCTCGCATGCCCCCTCGTTTCGCTCCCATAAGGTCGTAGAGGAAATCTCCCACCATAACGCATCGCTCCGGGGAAACTCCCAGGGCGGAAGCGGCGTTCCACAGGGCCCTGGGATCCGGCTTTACAGGCTCCTGATCCCTCGTAAAGGTATGCGCGGGCAGAGTTATTCCCGAGGATTGCGCCGCAAGGCGTATGGCAGCCTCACAGTTTCGGGAGACCACCGCCCAGGGAATATGCCGCTCTCGAAGAAACTCCAGGAGCTCCAGAGCTCCCGGAACCGGATGGGCTTTTCGAGCTCCCTCCATTTCGAGATTCACCAGCTCCTGTTCGATACATTTTCTTCGGGAAGATTCCAGGGAGGGAAGGGTTTCGAGAAGCATCACCCGCTTGCCTCCGAAATACTTTGCAAAGATAGGGCGAAAATCCAGGCTCGTCTCCGCCAGAACCCCGTCCCAATCAAGAATGAAGGCTCCCTGTCGGGCGGGATGCCAGAAGGGGATTTCTCCTTTCCACATAACGCCTGTCATAAACACGCTCCTCTCCTCCGCGTTCTCCGGAGAAAGGCTTATACAAACCATACAAAAAGGAGGCTTCGAGCATAGCCCTCCGCCTCCTCACAACAAAGCTCTTCATCCCCGCAGTGCCGTGCCCGGAAGGCCCTGACCCATTCCTAAAAAGGAGGAAACCTGCTCTCCGTAACTTGGTCGATCCCCGAAGGAATCTCCGCCGCAGGAAAAGACGCGATTTCCGTATGGGTGTGTGTTGGCTCAGGGCACTTCGACAGATACACGAACACCGCAGGAAGAACTTTCTTACTTGCTATTATAGCAAATCGTTATGAATGCGCAATATCCCCTTTGAGAAAGCCTGGAAACCTTTCTTCGGGCACCTCAAGCATCCTCCGGAGAAATTCCGTCCCCTTCCTCTGCCACCACGCTATTTTTCCCTCCAAGCTTGGCGCGGTAAAGTCTTTTGTCCGCCACGAGCATGAGGGTTTCGGGGCTGTGATAATCCAGTTGAGCCACTCCGATGCTGAGGGTAAGCCGAATCTTCTCGTGCTCGAAGGCCAGAATCTCGACGAAACTCCGAATCCGTTCCGCCACTCTTGCGGCTTCTTCCAGCCCCGTTTCGGGAAAAATCACCGCAAATTCGTCTCCACCGCAACGCCCCACCATATCCGTGGCCCGGCAGTTTTGTACGATGCATTCCCCAAGGTCCGCAAGCACCCGATCTCCCACGGCATGTCCCCAGGTGTCGTTCACATTCTTGAAATTATCCGCATCGATCATGGCCACGCTGAGTTTCCGGCGATAACGGAGAGCACACCGAATTTCCCGTTCCAGGCTTTCGTGAAAATAGCTGTGATTATAAAGCTTGGTAAGGCCATCGATCTTCACCATCTGGTTCAGAAGGCGGTTCTTTTCCTCCAGCTGCCGGTTGGTTTCTTCGAGTTCCCCGGTGACCGTATCCGTAAGATGGGTAAGAGCCTTGATAATACTGAGGTGACGATCTTCCTCGGCGGATTTCCGGAAAGGAACGTTCTCCGGAGGATTCCGAAAGGATTCCTGGGATTCCGAAAGCATGGTCACCGCCATGGTGGCATTCAGAAGCTGATTCCTTCCGGAAGAGTGCATAAACTCCCCGTAGGTGAAAAAACCCGTCACCGGGGCAAGACGCAGAAAGGGGGCAATTTCGTCCCCCGCCTTCTGCTGGAGCATGCTCTTCCGCACGATGCAGGAAAAGATAAATATTCCCTCCGCCGGAAAGCTGGCCATTTCCTGACATTCCGACTGGAGGCTTTCGAAAATAAGAGATAGATTGCCGTAGCCGAAGTGAACCTGTTCCCCCGAAAGAATATCTCCAAAGTAGAGAATGCTTCCGTCTTCCTTCTGTCCCGACACTACCCGGGCCACATCCATTCCCTCCCGATGGAGAATGAGAGGAAATACCGCTCCCGCCGAGTGAGGCAGGTTATCCGCCATATCCGGGCCGAGATAACGACGATAAACCTCCTTGACGGGCTGGTGATCGATGGTTCGTACGACGTTTTCCCAGGCATCGGTAACGGTCATCTTCTTGCCGATCTTCTTCCAATTCAGCCGATGAAATTGCCGGATCCTCAAAAAAGAACCGTTGAGGGCCACCGCCACGGCACCCCCGGTAATAACCTGGCGATTGTAATAAACGAAGGTCTGTTCGAAGCGCAGATCATCCCCCGCCTTTCCTCCCGCCATGGGGAGATGGGGAACCTCCAGGGAAAGCTCTCGAAGGAGCTGCTGGGCTTTGATTTCCAAACCATCCGTGAGGAGAAAGAGCATTTTGGAATCCTCCCGAAGGATATCTTCTTTCATGCGACGGACCATTACCGCAGGAGCGTACTGGTCCAAGGAATAACAGGCTCCCCGGGGGTACATGTTCTCGAAGTGACAGAAGGTGATCACCGTTCCCGTCTCAAGAACATGTCCATCTCCGATAATTCCTGCGGAGGAACATCCCATGAGAGTAGCTCCCGGAAGAAGATCGAGAATTTCGCAGTTTATCCTCCGGGCCTCCTCCATCTCCCGGAGGACGGAACGGGGCTCTTCGGGGACAAGGTTGGTAAAAACGAAAATCAAGAGCTTCTCCCCCACCAGCTTTTCCGTGACCACGTGTCGTTTTAGATCTTCCAACGATTGATACTCGATACTGGTACACTTCATCGAAAGAACCTCCGTTCTTTGGGGGAAATCGGAAAAGTATCCGCCTTTCAAAAAGGCTTTTCCAAAATGCGTGGCTAGATGTTTTTTATAAAATAATCGAAGAAACGTCGGTATCCCGCGCAAAGATAGTTGATTCGTTCTCCCCCGTTCGCCGAAGAAAGGATACGATCTTTGGGACATCCTCCGAAACAGAGCTTGATGTAGGGGCAGGAAAGACACTCTTTCCCAAGCCCGTAGGTCTTGTGCATACCAAAGGAGCGGTTCTTCTCCATGAGCTCCTCCAAAGGAGTTTCGAGGATATTACCCAGCCGGTATCCCTCGAAGGTATAGCGTTCACAAGGGTAGAGATCTCCGTTAACCTCCACCGATGCGGCATGTCCGCAGAGAGGATTGTGCACACAGAGACTGCTGGGTTTCCCCCGCATATTTCCTGCGGTAACCTCGAAAATCTGCACGAACCGCCTTCCCCGATCCAGCTCTTTCCAGCGATCCAGGATTCCGCAGAGAAAGTTTCCGTACCCTTCGGGGGTTACGGAAAAATCCGTCAGAGGATGCTCGAGAAAGGCACCCTTGATCCCCGGGGGCATGGCGAAATGCTGCCCATCCTGGATCTCGAAAAGAGTTCCTTCGCTCTCCACCACGGGAAGAAACTGCATATAATCCGTATACTCCCGGAGAAAGTCGTAAACCTCCCGGGGATATTCCATGTTGGCGGCGTTTACCGTGGTAAGGGTGTTGAAGGGAACTCCGTGTTTCCGAAGGAGCTCCACCCCCCGGAGAGCCTCCGAAAAAGATCCTCCTCCGGGACCGATACGATAGGTGTCGTGCATCTTTTCCGGACCATCCAGACTCACTCCCAGGAGAAAACCGTTCTTCTTGAAGAAGGCGCACCATTCATCGGTAAGAAGGGTGGCATTGGTCTGAAGGGTATTCACTAGGGTACGTCCCGCACCGTATTTTTTTTCGAGGGCCACGGCCTTTCGGAAAAAGTCGATTCCCCCCAGGGTGGGTTCTCCGCCATGCCAGGCGAACTCCACCACCGCCTTGCGGCCGTTGATGGCAAGATTCTGCTTCACATAGGCCTCAAGAACATCCCCGGGCATCCGGGGATGTTCTTGAGAGAGCAGGCCGGGCTTTTCGGTATAGTAGCAGTAGGTGCACCGGAGATTGCAGCGCCCTCCTACCACCTTGGCCATCACCGCAAAAGTTCTGGTTTCTTTTTTGTCCATTCTCCTATCTTCTGCGTTTTCCACGGAAGAGAAGCAGGAACGTTCCGGGAAGGATCAGAAGTGCCGCCCAGGGCGCGGCTCCACCCAGGGCGCAGCCACTGCTTCCCTTGGGACGCAATCGTGCCTGGTAATCCCGGAGGGCTGCACGAACTTCTTCTCCGTCATCCTCCCCGATCTCCTCGGCGATCAGCCGGTTCAAAAGATCGTTCAACTCCAGAATGAGCTCCTCATGGGCCTCGGGATTCGCCCCAAGGTTCACCAGCTCCTGGGGATCGTTTTCAAGATCGTACAGCTCGATGTCGTTTTTCTCCAGGATTTCCTCCAGGGTGGCGGGGGTGTTGAACTCCGTGGAGAAGTACCGGGCGAACTTGTACCGCTCCGTCACGAGGCCCCGAACAAACCCCCGGACATCCGTATCGAAGGTGTAATATAGGGTATTTCCCTGGGAATCCTTCTGCCCTCTCGCCATGGTGGCGGAAATGAGTTCACAGCAGAAGAGAGCCCCCTCCCGAACGGATTCCGCAGTTCCCGCCATAAGTTCCATCAGGTTCTTTCCCGGCAGCCCTTCGAGAGCGGCGGTTTTTTTCTCCTGGCTGGCATTGGTCATGTTGAGCAGGGTGGGAGCGAGGTCGATATGACTCGTCACAGCAGAGACGGAACGTCCTCCGGGATATTCTGGATGATAGATGATAAGAGGCACGTGAAGATTGTTCTCGTACAGAACTCCGCCCTTGCCCTTCAGGCCGTGGGCTCCTCCCATCTCACCGTGATCCGAGGTGAAGACGATGATGGTATTGTCCAGCATGCGGAGATCTTCAAGGGCCTGAAGAATTCCCCCAAGGTGGTTATCGCTTTCCTGGATACAGTTGAAATAGTAATCCTGGAATTCTTTCCATCCTTCTTCGGTGGTCACGGGCCCTGCGAGGGTACGGCCAAAGGCCCGGAATATGCGAAGCGCATCGGGATAGGAGGGGTCATCGAGATTCTGGTTCCAGGATGCGGGAACGGGGGTATCGTAGGTTTTTTCGTAGAGAGGATCGTCCGGGGCTCCGCCCACGTCGATGGGGCCTTCGAAATTTTCGTCGGTATTGAAGTACATGATGTCATGGGGGTTCACCAGATTCACCGCAAGATAGAAAGAACGCCCCTCTCCGTTCAGGGAGACCCCCTTGTTCCGGAGCCATTCCACGGTATCCCCGTGAATTTCCGGATCGATCTCGTGGCCTTCCCACTTGGCGCTGACGTAATCCCCCCCGATTCCCCAATCCGCAAAGCCGTATTCATCGAGATCCGTCACGTCCTCTTCCGTCCGGAGGGGGGTGTTGACATTCGCCATGTGCCATTTCCCCTTGTAGGCGGCGTAGTAATCCGCAGAATCCATGCGATCTCCCAGGGTAACGATATTTTTGGAGAGGGAGCCCTGCCAATCGAAATCGGTGTTATCGATCATTCTGGTATGGGTAATATGTCTGCCCGTATAGATTACCGATCGGGAAGAGGTGGACATGGTGGCACAAATGTAGTGTTTCTCGAAGGTAGTACCCATTTCCGCAAGAAGCTTTCGGGCTTCATAGGCGGTGCCTTCCGCATATTCGTCGAAATGGTGTTCCTGGTCCGTAAGAATGGAGATGATATTGTAGTTGCCGTCTCCGTTGAGCCGAGGAGAAATCTCCACCCCCTCGGATGAGCCTCCGTGTGTCTCCGAGGCTCCGCTTACCAAAGGGCAGGTCAGTATTGAAAGGGTAGCGGTAGCCGCCATGATTCTGCCGCATCTGCGCATATGAAATCACTCCTTTCGCAGTTTTTCATGAAGAATTCAAAGAAACGCGTTTTTCTGTTGCTAGATGTAAACTACAAGTGCAACGGGGCTAAGATTTACAAGATTTAATGATA
>CAZJHH010000015.1:0-46458 GCA_964545875.1 uncultured Synergistaceae bacterium | reverse complement strand
TATCATTAAATCTTGTAAATCTTAGCCCCGTTGCACTTGTAGTTTACATCTAGCATTGAAAAACGATACTTTGTCGTGGAGGTGATTGTCATGGTATCCGGAAAATGTCGGGAGGACGAAGGATCGCTCTGCATTCGCGACGTGGTGGTTACGGATGGCCGGAGCTTTCTCTGTTCCGATGGAGTGGTGGAAATAACGGATGGCGTCATCCGTTACTGCGGCCCTCGATCGGAATGGTGCCCAAAGGAGATGCCTGCCTATTCCGGAGGCGGACGCCTGCTTCTTCCGGGACTTACCAATATGCATCATCACCTGTACTCCGCCCTTGCCACGGGAATGGCTCCCCTGGGGCCTACTCCGAATTTTCCAAGCATTCTCGAGCAGATGTGGTGGCCCCTGGACGAAGCTCTGGGAGAAGAGGGGATTTATCTTTCCGCTCTCACGGGGGTACTGGATTGCCTTCGTCACGGCGTGACAACCCTGGTGGATCATCATGCCTCCATGAGCTTCGTCAAGGGAAGCCTCTCCATCGTGGCGAACGCTCTGGAATACGGAGGGCTCAAAGGAGTTCTCTGCTTCGAGGCCTCCGAACGTCACGGCTGGGAAGCTTTTCTGGAACACGTGGAGGAAAATCTCGAATTTGCGGCTTCGGTTCTCGAAGATCCGGGAATGTGCGGAGTCTTCGGCATGCATGCTAACTTCACTCTCAGCGACGAAGGACTGCGCTTCATCGCCCGGGAAAAACCTGAAAGTCTGCCCATACACATTCATTGCGGCGAGGACCGGTCAGATTTGGAGTATTGCCGTGAAAAGGGATACGCCGGCCCGGTGGACCGGCTTCTGCGAAACGGTCTCCTGGTGCCCGGCACTCTTCTGGCCCATTGTGTGCATCTGGATCATACGGAGTATGAACTCCTCGAAAAATACCGCCCCCTGGTGGTGACCAATCCGGAATCCAACGCCAACAACCGGGTGGGATCCATGGATCGGCATGCCATATCCCGATATGTTTTCGGCACCGACGGTATGAGCTGCGACATGGTGCAGACCCTTCGGAGTCAGTATCTTTTGGGACAGGCCTCGGGGACAGCGGAAGATTTCGGCGCCCTGCAGCGGGCATTTTTCGACCATCGCTACGATGCTCTTCAGATGTGGTTTCCCGGTTCCGGGAGCCTTGCCCCGGGATCTCCCGCAGATCTGGCAATACTCGATTATGCTCCTTCCACCCCCATTGCCCTGGAAAATCTTATGGGACACCTGCTCTTCGGAGCCCGGTGCGGCCGGGCCTGGATGACCCTCGTAGAGGGAAAGGTGCTCTATCACGAGGGAAAATTCCCCTATCTCGACGAACCGGAGATCCGCAGCGAAGCCCGAAAGGCTGCGGAATTTCTAAGGAGGCGATTCTATGGCTGATCTTTCGGTAACCCTGCACGACCTTCGTTTTCCCAATCCCGTGCTTCCTGCGGCGGGGCCCAATGTCCGGAACGAGGAGATGCTTTTCCGGGCCCTTCGGGGAGGGGCGGGGGGAATCGTAACCAAAACGGTTTCCCGGAAACCTGCGGAGGACGCCCGGCCCACCATCCGCAAATCCGTATGCGGAGGGCTCCAGAACAGCGAAACCTGGTCGGAGCTTTCCGTGGAATCCATGCTCGAAGCATATCGCAAAATTAAGGCCCAGGGAATTCCGCTCATCTGCTCACTCGGATATTCTCCCGAGGATGCCCGATATCTTGGAGAGCTTCTCGAACGGGAAGTAGGGCCTCACGTGGTGGAGTTTTCCGTGCATTATGTGGGGCGCAGCATCGAGCCCGTGAAGGAAGTCGCTCGGGCTCTTCGGGAAGTTCTCTCCTGCCCTGTCTGGATGAAGGTCTCCCCGGGGTTTCCCGACGTGGGGGACATGGCTTCCCAGATGGCTCCCCTGGTGGATGGTTTCGTGGCCATCAACTCCCTGGGGCCCACGCTGGATTTCGACGTGGAGCGTCCCCGTCCCGCCCTGGGTTCCGATTTCGGTCAGGGCTGGCTTTCGGGGCCTCCCATTCTGCCCCTGGCCCTCTGGACGGTCTTCCAAATTGCCCGGGCCCAGGATAAACCCGTATGCGGCGTGGGGGGAATCGAAAGCGGCGTGGATGCCGTAAAATTCATCATGGCCGGGGCCTCTCTGGTGCAGATCTGCAGCGGAGCCATCAAGGAAGGCCCCGAGATCTACGGGCGGGTGGCCCGAGAGATCGGGGAGTGGCTGGATGCTCACGGTTACTCCTCGGTGGAGGAAATCCGAGGGCTTTACGGAAGGAACGTGGATAAATCCAGACAAGGCTGACCCCGTTTTTTGAGCTGCATCAAGGCACTTCGATCTTTTTCCGTGGTATCCTGAAGATGAAAATATGGAGTCCTGGTTCATCGGGATAGTTTCGGAGAAGGAGGTCTTTCCGGTTCCTGTGGAGAGCTTTCTGTCCGTGAAATCACAAGGGAGGTAATGCCATGCATCTGCGGGAGATTCGTCGAGGAATTCAGCTTATCGCTTCGGTGCATTGGGAAAGGCGGCTTTTCGATTCCCTCATTCCTCTGCCCGATGGTACGAGTTATAACGCATACCTTGTTACAGGCAGCGAAAAAACCGCCTTGCTGGACAGCACCGATCCGGAGCTGCGCCATGAGCTCATGGATCCTCTGAAAAACGTGGAGCGGGTGGATTACATCGTTTCGCACCATGCCGAACAGGATCACTCCGGAACCATCCCGGAGCTTCTTCGCCGGTATCCCGAGGCGGAGTTGCTCTGCAGTTCCAAGGCGGAGGATTTGCTCACCAGCCATCTGGACATTCCCGAAGGCCGGCTACGGGTGGTGGAGGATGGCGAAAAAATCTCCCTGGGAAATAAAACCCTTCAGTTTGTCTACACTCCTTGGGTGCACTGGCCCGAAACCATGAGCACCTACATTCCCGAAGACCGGTGTCTTTTCAGCTGCGACTTCTTCGGCTCCCATCTGGCTACCACGGATATTTTCGTCACCGACAAAGCCCAGGTTTACGAAGCCGCCAAACGGTATTATGCAGAAATCATGATGCCCTTCCGGGGGATCATACACAAGAACCTCCAAAAGCTCGACGCTCTTGATTTCGACATGATCGCCCCCAGCCACGGGCCGGTTTACGACGATCCCGCCTTTATCGTGGATGCCTACAGGGAATGGATATCCCCGACCATGAAAAACGAAGTGGTTCTTCCCTACATCAGCATGCACGGCAGCACGGGGATCATGGTGAAATACTTGATAGATGCTTTGGCGAAACGGGGCGTCCGGGTTCACGCCTTCGATTTGGCGGTGACGGACATCGGCAAGCTTGCCATGACCCTGGTGGATGCGGCCACCCTCATCGTGGGAACTCCCACGGTGCACATAGGGCCTCATCCGGCGGTGTATTACGCCGCTCATCTGGCAAACCTGCTGCGGCCCAAGCTGAAATATGCCGCCATCGTGGGATCCTACGGATGGAGCAGCAAGGCCATCGAGCAGATAGCCGGGCTCATCCCGAACCTCAAGGTAGATGTCCTCGGCACGGTGCTGCACAAGGGAGTTCCCACACAAGAGGCCTTTGCCCAGCTCGACGACCTGGCTCAGGCGGTAGCGCACGCTCATGAGAGAGACGAGAACGTAAAAACCGTGTAATTTTTGATAGAACCTCTGTTCATGCACCACAGAAATGTGCCCGGAGCTTCCTCGCCGTTTTTTGAACTGCCAGGGGCTTCGGGTATTTTTCGTTTTTCCGGGATATTTCGGGGGTGGGAAGATCTTTTTTCTTGGGGTATCATATCCCCTGGAGGTTTTTTCCGGGAGCTCCTTCTGGATGCGCCTTTGTTCCGCGGCGTGGATCGGAGCTCTCGAGAAAGGAAGGATCAGAGCCTTGATGCATTCTGCAAGATCCGCCGTGGTAATGATAATCGACGATACCCCGGAAAATTTGAAACTCCTGGATCGGATGCTCCGGGACGAGGGGTATCGCATAAAAACCTTTCTTCAGGGAGAGGCGGCATTGGGGGCCGCGGAAGAGAGCCCTCCGGATATCATTCTGCTGGATATCAAAATGCCCCGTATGGACGGTTTCGAGGTGTGCCGTCGCCTAAAAGCTTCGGTGAAACTTTGCCATATCCCGGTTCTCGTCATCAGTGCTCTTCTCGATAGGGAGAGCAAGGAAAGAGCTTTTGCGGCGGGAGCCGTGGATTACGTGACCAATCCTTTTCAGATCGAAGAAATCCGGGCCCGGGTAAAAACCCATTTACGCCTCCGGCAGATGCAGATCGAACTCGAAAAGCACAGTCATCACCTGGAAGATCTTGTTCGTCAAAAGGCGGAGGAAATTGCGAACTCCCGGCTTGCCACCATTCTTGCCATGTCTGCCCTGATGGAAGAGAGGGACGACGGTACGGGATGCCATATCGACCGCACCCGCATCTTCTGCCGGCTTCTTGCCAAAAAGTTGATGGAGCACCCCCGGTATGCAGAGATCATTACTCCAGCCTTTGTGGATAACATGTTTCATGCCGCTCCCCTGCACGATATCGGGAAGATCGGCATTCCCGACAGCATTCTTCTCAAACCCGGAAGGCTCACTCCCGAGGAGTTCGAGGTCATCAAGACCCACACGCTTCGAGGAGCTCGAACCCTGGAAAAAGTTCACGCCAAGTATCCCCACAACGATTTTATCAATATGGGCATGGCCCTCACCAAATATCATCATGAACGATGGGACGGTACGGGATACCCCGAAGGCCTTGCGGGGGAGGATATCCCCCTGGAAGCTCGGATCATGGCGGTGGCGGATGTTTACGATGCTCTGCGGTTTGAGCGGCCCTACAAGGGCGCCTTTTCTCATGAATACAGTTATTCCCTGATTGTAGGAGAATCGGGAAAACATTTCGATCCCCTGGTGGTGGAAGCTTTTCGCTCCCTCGAAGGGCTTTTTGCAAAAATCTGCGAACGTCTTGGCTGACGCGGAGATATTCCCTCTCGCAAGATTCCATTTTTCGAACCCTTATTCCAGAAGAACGGCAAGTTTTTCGTAATCGTACTGTTCGGCAAGCTCCCGAAGTCGGTCTGCCACGTTGCCGTCGAAATTTTCGGCGATGACGATGGATTTTTCCAGGGATACCATATCTCCGGAACGTACGGCCTGGCGCATGGAGGTCACGAGATTTTCCGGAAGCCGCGCAAGATCCTCTCGCGAAACAAGGGTCTTCTTCTCTATTCGAGGCGGTTCTCCGTTTTCTTGGGCGTAGAGAAAGCTTACGGAGGTATGTTTTTCCAGGAGCGCGAAAAGGCTTTCCGGGCTGAAGGGTTTGGAGAGATAGTCGTCCGCTCCGGCCTCGTAAATTTTCTCCACCTCGTCTTCGAAACTTCGAGCGGTTACGGCGATAACCGGAAAAGAACGTTTCTTTGGATCCTTCTTGATCTGCCGAATAGCCTCGTATCCGTCCAGCACGGGCATATGCATGTCCATGAGCACGATGTCGGGAACCCAGTTTTCCAGGATTTTTAAGGCCTCTTCTCCGTTGGAAGCCTCCATGATCGAAAAATTGAAGGGTTCCAGCAGAGCCCGGAGAACATCCCTGTTTTCCGGCGCGTCATCCGCCACGAGAATCTGCAAGGTCTTTTCCCCCGGTTTCATTCCCGAAATCCTTAGGGAGCTTTTCTCCGGTTCCTTTGGGCGATCAGCCGCCTTTTTCAGGGGAACTCGAAAACGGAAAGAGCTCCCCTTTTCCAAAGTGCTTTCCGTAGAGAGATCGCCCCCCATAAAGCGAAGGATCTGTCGGCTGATGGAGAGTCCCAGGCCGGTTCCCCCCGTATGGTGACCCGTGCCGGACTGACGAAAGGCGTCGAAAATATGCTGGAGATCCTCCTCGGCAATTCCCGGGCCCGTATCCTCGATTTCCGCCACGAGGCACAGGGGAAATTCCTCCTCGTAGCTTTGTACAACCTCCACTCGTACGGTGACGCTTCCTTTTTTGGTAAACTTCACCGCATTGCCGATAATGTTCACGAATACCTGCCGCAGCTTTCCCTCGTCTCCGAACACGTATGCGGGAATATGGCCGGTTCTCTGGAATTGGAAGGAAAGCCCCTTATTCTCCGCGGAACTGCGAAAGATCGATGCAAGATCCTCCAAAAGGGCGGAAAGAGAAAAGGAGGAGAGGTTTAGCGTAAGTTTTCCCGCCTCGATTTTCGACATACTCAGAATGTCGTTGATAATTTCCAATAAGTGATGTCCGCTGCGATTGATGGTGTGGAGGTAATCCCTCTGCTTGGAAGAGAGAGAGGGATCTCGTTCCAGAATGGAGGCGAATCCGAGGATTGCGTTAAGAGGAGTACGGATCTCGTGGCTCATGTTGGCGAGAAAGGCGCTTTTGGCACGGTTTGCGCTTATGGCCTCGTTCATGGCGGCTTCCAAGGCGGCGGTTCTTTCCCGCACGAGGTTTTCCAGCTCTTCTTTGGCAGACTGCAGGAAGAGCTCCCGGGTGATATCCCGTTGGAAAGAGACATAATTTACGATATTTCCCGCTTCATCGAATACCGGAGAGATGGTGGCATCTTCGGTAAAAGGCGTGCCGTCCTTGCGTCTGTTCACAAAGCGTCCCCGCCAGGCTTCGCCCGCTTGGAGGATACGCCACATTTCCTCTTGCAGCGCGTCATTTTTCGATTCTCCCAGGAGGAAATTCGCGCTCCTTCCCGCCACTTCTTCCGGAGCGTAGCCCGTTTTGACGGAAAAAGCGGGGTTCACGTATTGGATGAGCCCTTCGGGATCCGTGATAATCACCGTTTCCGGCGTCTGCTGAATTGCCGTGGCCAGTCGCTCCCGCTCCGCCAAAAGGTGCCTGTATTCGGTAATATCCATCACCAGGCCGTCTCGTATCAAAGAGCCGTCTTTATGGCGATGTACCGTGGAAACTATGTGGACCCAGGCTATGGAGTTATCCGGTAGGAGAATCCGGCCTTCGAAATCGAAGGGAGAGAGGGTTTTGAGAGCTTCCGTTTCGGCATCCATAAAGTGTTGCCGGTCCTCCGGGTGCAGCCGCCGGTATGCCGCCATGGGATCCCGGTAGAGTTCTTCCGGCGAGAGATTGAGAACCGAGGCGGCCCCTTCGCTTACGTACCGCACTTCTTTGATGGTTCCCCGGGAGTCGTAAGCGATCTGATAAAGAAATCCTTTTTTCAGGTTGTCGCTGATACGGCGGAGCTGTTGCTCCTTCTGCCGGAAAGATTCTTCTGCCCGCCGTCTTCTGACGATGTTCACCGAGAGAAGGGCGATAATGCCGCAGAGAATACCGATAAAACTTACGATAAAGAAAGTTTCTTTCTTGTGAACTTCCCAGGAGTGCCGGAGGTCGAACTCTTCATTGACGAGAATGCTCCCCTTTGGAAGAACCCTTCGGGAAATGCCGTGTCTTTTCAAAGCCCGGTGGTCAAACATAGGAATGGTAGGCGTTTCGAGAATCGGAGGAATCTCCCCGGGGGATTCCCCCCGAAGAATACGCAGGGCAAGCTGCGAGAGCGCATATCCCTGATCGTATCCTCGTATGATGTCTCCTCCCACGATCCCCGTTCCCATGCTGAAATCCCATAAAGTATAAACGGGAAAGGGAGAGCTTTCCGCAATCTCCCGGGCACTCGCTTCGGGACGGGGTTCGTCCCGAAGCTGTCCCAGAAGAAGGATTGCGCTTTGAGAGGGAAGAGCTTTCAGAGCTTCCCGGAGCTCTTTTCGAGAGACATCTCGAAGCTCGTGTACGGTTACGGGGGTTTCGAAAAAATGCGAAAGTTCGTGAGCCAGTTCGCTGTTACGCCGATCGGTTTCGTTTCCCGTGGAGGTAATCACTCCAAGATGCTGTGCCGAGGGTTGAAGGGTCTGGATAATTCGGGCGATTTTTTCGAGGTTGACCTCTTCGTTGATTCCGGTGACATTTTCGAAGGAGGCTATATCTTGGGGGCGGAGGTTGTTGTAGCCGCAGAATGCCAGGGGGATTTTCGGAAAGAGTCGATTTCCATGAGTGAAAAGGAAATCGATGGCGGGATTGTCCGAGGCGAGCAGGAGCTGCTGGGGAAGATTCGCATATTTTTGCTCCAGATAGGAAACCATGATATGAGCGTGTTTCTCTCCGGAAAAACGGCGCTGGTCGAAATGTTCCACCGAGAGTTCCAGATTCATGCCGCTTTCGCCGAGGCCCTCCCGAAGGCCCCGTTCGATTTCCCGGCTCCACTCGTAGGATCTGTTATAGGAATCCAGGAAGAAAATTCTTGTCGGCAGAGGAATGCCGTCGGTTTGAATGCTTTCGCGCCCGCTGCCGCAAGCGAGAGACGCAGGAAGAAGGAGAAGCGGGAGAAGAAGGAGACGAAAGCTTTTCCAGAGTTTCATGATGTTTCTCCTTTCAGCTTTCTTAGAGAAAAGGTTCCACTGTCTGAAGGCCCGTCGTGATTCTTTCAAAATGCTCGGGGTACGGACGTCCCCATTGTATAGTAAGGAGATCTCCGGGAAAAGGTGTGTGGTTTCGAAAAATCATCGCATAGAGAGGGAATGCCGAAAGAGGGTCTTCTCCGTTTTTCGGAGGACCGCTCAAAGCGCCGCAGAAATCCAAGAGGCGATCATCCTTTCGGATTTTTTTGAAAACTCCCCGTTCCGATAACGGGGGACGAGTCGTATGTATGAAGCTACGGTATAATGATGTCAACCATGAGCATAAAAGGGGCGGACCCGAAAGCGGTTTTTCCGAAAAATATACGAAATACCTTCCGTGAGAGTGCTACACTGTGGTGAGCGTGAGAAAAGAGAGGAGGAGGCTGCTTTGCATGGCGTCTTTAAATATTTCGAAGTGCGGGGAAAAAAGCCCTTTTTCTGGGTGGGAATCTTTGCCTTTTTCCTGGCGTGCTTTCTGTCTCTTTTCAGAACCCCCCTCGGAATTCCCCTCGCTTCCGGAGACTTCCAGGAAAGGGATGTGTGGAAGATCCTTCTGCTCTTCTCGCTGGTTCTTTGGGGAGGAACCTGGGGGTTTTTTCGCAAATCCCTGAAGAAGGAGCGGGAGAAAAACGCCCTTCTCCAGGAGAGAAAGAAACACCTTCGTAAAATATACAACGAAGGAGAGGCCTTCCGGGAGCGTTTCGCAGCTCTTTTCCACGGGGCGGATCTTGGAATTCTCTTTCTCAGCTTCCGGGGGATCGTTCGGGACTGCAACTCTCGGGCAGCGGAAATTCTTGGTTTCTCCGAAAAAAAGCTCCTTTTTTCGCAGTTTTTAGATGTGGCGGATAGTGCTCCCCTCGAAGAAGCTTTTTCCCGGGCTCTGGAGCTTGGAATGGGAGAATTCCATGGAGAGCTCCAGAGAGATGGGGGAAAGAAGAGCCGTTATGTACGGTGCCGTTTTCTTCAGATAAATCCTCAATACCCCGAAAAGGGACTTTGCTGCATCATCGAGGATCTTACCTGGGAGTACCGGATGCGGCGAGAGCTCGAGGAGAGCGAGGATTTTCTCAACATGATCATCAACTTTCTTCCCGTGGGACTTCTCTTCGTAGATGAAAACACGAACATTATCTGTAGGGCCAACGAATACATTCTCCACCGTCTGGGAAGAGGAAAGGAGTTCTTCTCGGAATGCCCTTATTCTCAGATTATTCAGCGGGCCACTCTTTCCGAAAAAGAACTCCCCATGTTGGACTCTCCCTCCTCCCGGGCGGAATGCCTTTTGAAGGGAGAGGCGGGGGAGCTTCTTCCCATGCTTCGGAACTACGTCTATGTCCGGTATCGGGATCAGGTTCTTCGCCTGGAGAGTTTCATCGACATCGGAGAAAGAAAAAAGGCCGAGGAGGCCCTTCGGAAAAACCGGGAGGCCCTGGCGGAGGCCAACGCCCTGGCCCATCTGGGCAGTTTCGAAATGAATCCCTTTTCTCGGGAAATCTTCGCCTCCGAGGAGCTTTATCACATGCTGGGATTTACTGCCGGAGGAATTCAGGGGCTTGAGGATATTCTCGGCTTCGTCTATCCCGGGGATAGAGAAAAAGCCCGAAATCTCTTCGGGCGCATGGAAGCCGAATGGTCCGAGGGAAACCTCCGAAAGGAATACTCTCAGGAGCTGCGGCTCAGGCGCCCCTACAAGGGAATGGGGTGGTTCGTCTTCCGGGCCCGCATGAGCCTGGGGGAGGGAGAGGCTCGACGCATATTCGTCACCATGCAGGAGATAACGGAACTCCGCCTCATGGAAAAGGCCGTACGGGAGAGCGAAAAAAAATACCGGGGAATTTTCGAAAGCCTTCAGGATGTCTACTTCAAATGCAACTGCGGAGGCTTTCTTGTGGAAATAAGCCCTTCGGTGAAAAAACTGGGGGAATACGATCCGGAAGAGCTGGTAGGCCTGGGGATAGATGTCTTTTTTCAGGATGATGCCCAGAGAAAATCATTGGTGGCCCGGCTTTTTCGAGACGGATACGTTTCGGATTTCGAGCTTTCCCTCAAGGCCAGAGGCGGAGAGATACGGCACGTTTCGGTGAATTCCCACCTTCTGCGAGATTCCGAAGGCGCCATCCAGGCCTACGAAGGCATGATCCGGGACGTGACGGAACGTAAAAAACAGGAGGAACAGCGTCGGATCCTTTCGGAAGTTATTCATCAGAGCCCCCTTTCCATCGCAGTGTGCAGCCGAGACGGGGAAATCCTTTACGTGAACGCCTTTTTTCAGAACAGAACGGGCCTCTCTCAGGAAGTTATGCAGGGGAAAAGCCTTTACGCATATCTGGAGGATTACACTCTTCTGGATGCGGAGGTCGTGCCGCACATTGGAGAAATGCTGCAATCCGGCACCTCCTGGAACGGTGAGGTCCGGCGGCATTCTCCGGCGGGAGCCCGTGGGGAAGATCTTGTGGACTCCGTCCGCCTTCTCCCCCTCCGGGATCCTTCCGGAAGAGAGCTCCTCGGCATAGCCTTCATGGGAGAGGACGTGACGGCGCAGAAACGCATGCAGAAGGCCCTGGTGGAAGCCCGGGAAGCTGCTGAATCTGCCAGCAGTTCGAAAAGCATCTTTCTTGCCAACATGAGCCATGAAATCCGCACTCCCATGAACGCCATCCTCGGGTATTCTCAGCTTCTCCAGAGAGAGAAGGGCTTTTCCGCCAAACAGAAGGAATTTCTCGACATCATCGGCCGAAGCGGCGAACATCTTCTGGCCCTCATCAACGACATTCTCGAAATGTCCAAGATCGAGGCGGGGCGCATCACTCTTCACCGGGAACCCGGAAATCTCCATATGCTTCTTCGGGATCTGGAACGCATGTTCCGCATACGAAGTGAGGAAAAGGGGCTTTCCCTGGTCTTCGACATGGGAGAGGATGTCCCGGAATGGATCTTTGCGGATCACGATAAAATACGCCAGGTGTTTATGAATCTTTTAAGCAATGCTCTCAAGTTTACCCAGCGAGGGAGTATTACCGTACGAATGCGCAGGCGAGAAGACTCCGGGGAGCATTCCGGAATGTTTCTCGTGGCGGAGGTGGAAGATACCGGGTGTGGTATCGCTCCGGAGGAGTTGGAAAGGGTGTTTTCCTCCTTCGAGCAGACCTCCAGCGGTATTCGTCACGGCGGAGGTACGGGCCTGGGAATGACCATCAGCCGTCAGTATGCTCGCCTCATGGGAGGAGATATCGCCGTGGAAAGCGAACCGGACCGGGGAAGTCTCTTCCGTTTCGGCTTCGAATATTCCTCCGCGCTTCCCGTGGAAGAGGAGGGGCACCGAAAAAAACTCCTTGGATTTGATTTTCAGGGCCGGGAGATCCGGATTCTTGTGGTGGATGACAGCCCCACGAACCGGGACGTTCTTGTGCAGATGCTGGAGCAGGCGGGTTTTCTCACCGCCCAGGCGGAAGGAGGAACCCAGGGAGTGGAGCTCTTCGAATCCTGGAATCCCCATCTGATTCTCATGGATTACCGCATGGCCGATATGGACGGCTACGAGGCCACGGACCGGATCCGGCAGATTCCCGGAGGCCATGCGGTGCCCATCATCATGGTTACCGCCAGCGTTCTTGAGGAAAAACGCAAGGAGGCCCTGGATCGCGGCATCAACGGATTTTTGCGGAAACCTTTCCGAAGAGAGGATCTTTTCGAAGAAATCCTCAAAAATCTCGCCTTGAACGGGGTGTACGAAGAATTCCCCAAGGAACCTTCCGAAGGAAATATATCCCGGCAAGATCTCCTTTCGGGGGCTATGGGGGCGGAGCTTTCCGGGGAAATGCGCCGCAGCCTGGTGGAGGCTACGGAGATCGGCGACGAGATGCGGCTTCGGGAGCTTCTGGAGATAGTAACGGAGAAGCATGGAACTCTGGGGGAACAACTTCTCCGGATGGTGGACAATTTTGATTATGAGAGTATTCTCCGGGTACTGCGAGAGGAGGAAGAAAAGGCATGACCGAGGCGGAGCATCAGCAAAAAATTATGATCGTGGACGACACTCCCCAGAATCTGAAGCTTTTGGGTAACATGCTCCGGGAGGAGGGGTATCACGTCTACTCCTTTCCCAAGGGAGAGTTCGCTCTCAAGGCTGCGGAACGAAACACTCCGGATCTCATCCTGCTGGACATCAACATGCCCGGCATGAACGGTTACGAGGTATGCGCAAAACTTCAGGAAGATCCGGTTCTTCGGGAGATTCCGGTTATTTTCCTGAGCGCCCTCAACGAGACCGAAGATAAAGTAAAGGCCTTTCGGGCGGGAGGAGTGGATTACATCACCAAGCCCTTTCAGTTCGAAGAGGTAATCGCCCGTATCCGGACCCACCTGGCCCTTCTGGATGCTCAGAGGGCCTTGAGAGGTCTTCTGGACTCTACGGTAATCGGGAGTGTGCGGGCCATGGCGGAACTCCTTGCCCTCAGCTCTCCCCAGGAATTCGGCCAGACTCTGAGGGTGGCCCGGCGGGTCCGGGAAATGGGAAGGCGGATGAACCTTCCCAAACCCTGGAAGTACGAGATTGCGGCTCTTCTCTCCAATCTGGGATACACCTTCGCTCGGGAAGATGCGGGAACTCTCTCTCTGGAGGAGCGGGCTAAAAAAATTCTTGCGGGAGACCGTTCTCAGGAGGCGGATAAGAGCCTTCTCCTCGCGGCGAGAGTGATCCGGCGCATCCCCAGGCTTGAAAACGTGGAGAGCATGGTGACGGAGCAGCGGTATTGTCCCGAGTGGAATTCCTCCTGGCATCGCTGGGACGAAGCGGTTCTGGGAGGACAGATCCTGAAGCTTGCCAACGATTTTGAAGTGCTCTCCATGTATTGTAACTCTCCCTTTACCGCCCTTGGGCATATCAGAAAGATTGAAGGCGTCTATAACCGGGAGCTTATGGAAACCTTCGATGCGGTTCTCACCGATGAAATTCAGGGAAAGAGTGCCAAGATCCTTCCCGGAGATCTTCGCAAGGGGATGATTTTGACCCAGGAGATGTTCAACCGTCAGGGACTTCCTCTTCTTCCTCCGGGAACGGAGCTTACACACCACATACTCGAACGCATTCAGGACTGGGCTCTTATGGGTTCCATTCCCGGAAGCGCTCCCATTTCCGTATTGCTTCCCCCGGAGGGGAAAAAGACTTCCCGGGAGGCCCTGGAAGGAGATCTGGACGAATTTTTCTCGCCGGATTCCTCGTCGTAAGAGATGCGAGAGAGAAAACCTTGCTATCCTGAAAAAAGGAGCTGAGAATGTGACCCCGGAAGAAGAACGAGAATTCGAAGATCTGCTTGTCCGGTGGCGCCGGGATATACACCGCTTTCCCGAAAGTGGATGGTGCGAGTTTCGAACTACCGCGAAAATTGCGGAGGAACTGCATCGCCTGGGATACTCGCTTCATATGGGAGAAAAGATGGTGCATCGGGATTTCATGTACGGTGCTCCGGAGAAAAAACGTATCGAATGGCATCGACATCGGGCTCAGGCCCAGGGGGCCCACCCCGAATGGCTCGGAATGCTCCAGGAGTGCACCGGGGTAACCGGGGTGCTCAATACCGGACGCCCAGGCCCTGTGAGGGCTTTCCGCTTCGATATGGATGCGGTGCACGTGTCGGAATCCGAGAGCCACGACCATAAGCCTTTTCGAGAAGGATTCGCCTCGGAAAATTCCGGACTCATGCATGCCTGCGGCCACGATTTTCACGTGGCTCTGGGAATAGGCCTGGCCCATTTGGTGTGCCGGCACCGGAAGGAGCTGGACGGCATCATAAAGCTCGTTTTTCAGCCTGCCGAGGAGGGAGTCCGGGGAGGCCGTGCGGTGGCGGAAAGCGGTATCCTCGATGATGTGGATCTGTTCTTCGCCTTTCACGTAGGGCTGGGATATGGCTCGGGAACCCTGGTGCCTGGAGTGAACAACTTTCTTTCCACCACCAAGTTCGACGCATTTTTCAAGGGCCGGGGAGCTCATGCGGCGGTATCCCCTCAGGAAGGGAGCAATGCTCTACTGGCATCCATTACGGCGATACAGAACCTTTACGCCCTTCTCCAGCATGGAGGAGGGGTGGTGCGTCTCAACGTGGGAACCCTCCGGGCGGGAGAGGGGCGCAACGTCATCCCCCCTTCGGCGGAGTTTGAGGCGGAATGCCGGGGGGAAACCGAGGAGATCAATCGACAGGTCTACCAGCGGGCCCGGGAAATCATCGAACATGCCGCAGCCATGCACGGAGTGGCCTCTTGGGTGCGGGTCATGGGAGAGAGCATTAACGCCTCTTCGGATGCTTCTCTCGTGGCCATACTTCGGGAAGCGGGGCAGGAAAACTCCTGGTTTACCCCCCTGGATACGGCCATTCAGGGTTTTGGAGGAAGCGAAGATGTCACCTGGCTTATGCGGGAGGTTCAGAAACGGGGAGGCCTGGGGTGTTACGGCATCTTCGGAACGGACACCGCGGCGGGACATCATGCGGATACTTTCGATGCAGACGAGGGGGTATTGCTTCCGGGAGCGAAACTGCTCTTTTCTCTGGTCCGAAAAACCGGAGAGGCATGGAGTGCGTTCTGAAAAGGAGGAGGGGCTGACATGGCGAAGGATATGAGGAACATAGGAATCATCACCGCCGGAGGCGATTGCGGCGGATTGAACGGAGTTGTTCGCGGAGCCGCCAATGTGGCGCATAATAACGGTATGGGAGCCTACATCATCCCTCACGGCTATGCGGGACTCTACAACCTGGTGGATCTCGACAAGGTGGTGCACCTCGACGAAAACCGAACGGATAACGTAAATTCGTCCTTTGCGGGATCCGAGGCGGGACACTCCCGGGTGAAGATCGCCAAGGTGGACAATCCTCACAAGTACGAACGCATCCTCGACGGACTTCGAAAATTTTCCATCGACGGCCTGGTCATCTCGGGGGGAGACGATACGGGAGGTGTCATGGTGGACCTTGCGGAGAACGGTATTCCCTGTGTGCACGCTCCGAAGACCATGGACCTGGATTTGCAGACCTACTCCGTAGGAGGTGACTCGGCGATTAACAAGATCGCCCACTTTGTGGAAGAGGTGAAGACCACCGGAAGAACGCACAACCGCATCATGATCGTGGAGGTCTTCGGCCGCTATACGGGACACACCGCCTTCCGGGGCGGCGTGGGGGCGGATGCGGATGCGGTGCTCATCCCCGAGATCGATGTGGATTTCGAAATTCTCTATGCCCACATGAAACGTACCTACATGCGGCGGATCCTCAACAGCGACGTTCGGGCGGGAACCTACACCATCGTGGTGGCGGAGGGCATCAAAAGCTCCACGGGGGATCTCATCTCTCAGGAGGACACCAAGGATTCTTTCGGGCATATCCGTCTCGGAGGAGCGGGGAAATACGTGCGCCGGGAGCTGGAGGGACGTCTCAAGCAGGATGTGGACTTTCCCCAGTTTCTCAAGCGGCATGGCATGTTCGTCTCGGGGCTCTACGAGCTTCCCGAGGTTCGGGAAGTGGTGCCGGGACACCTCGTGCGTTCCGGAAGTACGTCGGCCTTTGACGTAAACTTCGGGAAACAGATCGGGGGAGCTGCGGTGATGCTCCTTTTGGAGGGGAAAACCGGAGTGACCGTGATGGACGTGGAGGGTTCAAGGATTCGGTATATCCCTACCAAGGATGCCATTCGGCAGCGCAGAGTGGATATGCAGATGGTTTCTTTCTACGAGGGCATGAACGTTTGTTTTGGCAGAGTTCCCCAGCCCTACGTGCCGGAGTTCGAAGAGTATCAGGGTGAGATCTACCGTCATATCTGATTTGTTTGGGGATCTCGTGTGACAGGGTATTCTGTTCCAAGGGCGCACTCCGGAGTGCGCCCTTTTCGTGTCTTTCCTCCTGGAATTTATTCAAGGTCTTCCAGATTTTCGGGAAGAATTCCCTTTTCCATGAGGGATACGCAGGTACGTACCACCCGAGAGTCGTAGAGGGTGCCGCTGTTCTTCCGAAGCTCTTCAAGGGCCGCATGAACTCCGAGCTTGGGGCGGTAAGGGCGATGGGAGCTCATGGCTTCCAGTACGTCCGCTACGGAGATAATCCGAGCGTGTATAAGAATGGATTCACCTTTGAGCCCCCGGGGATAACCGCTTCCATCCAGTCGCTCGTGATGCTGATAAATGATCTCCCCCAGAGGAAGAGGGAAGTCGAGATCCTTGAGCATATCGTACCCGCACTGGCTGTGGAGCCGGATGAAACGGAATTCCAGATCGCTGAGTTCGCCGGGTTTGCTGAGGATATCCTTGGGAACTTTGATCTTTCCGATGTCGTGAATGGATGCGGCCATGCGTATCCATTCCTGCTCTTCCGGAGAAAATCCCAGGGCCTTTGCCAGGAGATGGGCTATTTTTGCCACCCGTTTCTGATGTCCCGCCGTATAGGGATCGGTGGCCTCGGAGATGCGGGTAAGTATTTCTATGGTCTGAGCCCAGGAGTGTTGAAGTTTCACGTACTGCTGCTTGAGCTCTCGGTGGCTTTCCTTCAGGAGATCCTTGGCCTTTTTTCCCAGGGAAATGTCCTCGAACATGTTGTAATAACCGGTGGTGTTTTCCTGAAAGCGTATGGGAATGGTGCTGTACCGAATGTAGAGATCCTGATTTTCTCCGTAGGAAGAGTATCCCTCGATGAAGCTCATGTTCTCTTCGGAGGCCTGAATTTCCTCCGTGGGAGAAGGCATGAACTCCTGTATCTTCAAAGGGGCCTTCTCGGAGAAGAGTCCGAAGATTCTCTGAAAGGCGAGGTTCATCTTTTCTATCTTGCCGTCGTTGCCGCTTTCCACGATTCCCACGGGGGCATGTTGAAAAAGCTGGTGCAGCCGGGCGGTTTGCTTTTCCAGGTGATCCTTGTAGGTATATTCCTTGGTGATGTCCTGGAGAATGCAGGCAAGAAACGAGTCCACGCAAAAAAGAGCCATGTGGAAGATCTTTTTTCGGGAGGGACAGAACACCTCGAAGCTATCCGTGTTTTTTGTCCGAGCCACCTCGCAGATTCGCTGAAGATGCTCTGGAGGAAAGCAGGAAAAGACTTTTTCCAGCGAGGCGTTGGGTTGCCGGGAGAAAGAGAAATCAAGCATTTTTTCTCCCGCAGCGTTGGCATCCAGAAGGTTCAGATGCAGATTTTCCTCGGAATTTCGGGAGATCCGGAAAAAAAAGCATCCTTCCATCATGTTTTCGAAGAGCATACGGTACTTGTGCTCGGTCTCCATGATTCTGTCTTGGGAAGACTTTCGTTCCAGGGAGTATCGCAGAGTTTTTTCCAGGAGATCCGAAGTGCACTGGTCTTTATAGAGATAATCCTGGGCTCCCATTTTGAGGGCGAGAGTGGCCATCTCCTGATCTTCCAGTCCGGTGAGTACCACGAGAGAAAGTTTTTTCGCAAAGGTCCGGAAGATTTGAAGCGTGCCAAGCCCCTGAGAGGTGGGAAGGCCCAGATCCAAAAGGAGCACGTGAAATCTCTCCTTTTCCAGAATCTCGAGAGCCTCCTCTCCCGAATCTACCTCCCGGAGAGTAGCCTCCCGAAGGGAGGTGGATCGGATATATTCTCGAATGAGGCGCCGATCTCCAGGATTGTCTTCCACGAGCAGTATCTTCACGGATCTCCCTCCTTTCCTTTGGTTTTACTCCGTTCCGGGAAGTTTCACGATTTCCAGCCAGAAACTCTGAAGACATTTCATGACTTCCAGAAAGTTTTGAAGCTCCACGGGTTTTGTAATATAGCAGTTCGCATGAAGTTCGTAACTCTGGAGAATATCCTTTTCATCCTCCGAAGTAGTGAGGATTACCACGGGAATTTTCTTGAGATCCTCGTCTTTCTTGATTATATCGAGCACTTCGAGGCCGTTTTTACGAGGGAGATTGAGATCCAGCAGAATCACGTCGGGCCGGGGATGGGTTTCTTTTTCCAGAAGGAAATCCAAAGCTTCCTGGCCGTCTCGAGCCACCGAAAGGGTGTTTCGGATTTTGCCCTCCTTCAGGGCTTCCCGGGTAAGCCGCACGTCTCCCGGGTTATCCTCCACGAGAAGAATTTCAATCAGTTTACCTCGGGGGATCATGGAGATTCACCCCTTTCAGAAGGGTTTTCCGGGGCTCCCCGGAGGGTGAAGGAGAAGGTGGCTCCCTTCGACTCCTCCGAGGATACCCAGATACGTCCGCCGTGGCGCTCCACGATGCGCTTGCAAAGGGCCAGTCCGAGGCCGGTTCCCGGATATTCCTCGGAGTGGTTCAGTCTTTGAAACATGAGAAAGATCTTTTCGAAATAGTCGGATTTGATGCCCATGCCGTTGTCTCGAACGTGAATAATCCAGGCGTCCTCCCGGGGTTCCGCAGAGATGTCCACCCGAGGATTTTCCTGGGAGGAGAACTTCAGGGCGTTGTCGATAAGGTTCTGAAAAAGTTGTTCAAGCTGGGCGGGATCTCCCCAAAAGACGGGGAGGGGGGAGATGGTAAGGTGAGCGTTCTTCTCCCGGATTTTGAGATCCAGGGATTGAAGAACCCTCTGCAGAATGCGATCTCCGGGAACGGAACTGAAGGTTTTGCCGTGGGTGTTGATGCGGGAGTAGGAAAGGATATCCTGGATAAGCCGTTTCATCCGGTTCGCTCCGTCTACGGCGTAGTGGATGAAGTCGTCCGCATCGCTTCCAAGTTTGCCCTGGTAACGTTTCTGAAGAAGCTGGAGGTAGCTGGAGATCATCCGCAAAGGCTCTTGAAGATCGTGGGATGTGATGTAGGCGAACTGCTGAAGATCCCTATTGGAGTCCTCAAGCTTTCCCATGATTTCCAGAAGGGTTTTCTGAAAGTTTTCTCTTTGGGTTACATCTTGGGCAATGAGTTTGTATAGTCTGGATTCTTCCGCAAAATCTCCCAGGTCGACGCAGTGCAGTTCCCAAAAGTGCTCTTCTCCGTCCTTGGAATGAACGTTCATGATTTCCGACGCCACGGAAAGCGGATCTTCCTTGAGAGCGGAAAAAAGCTTTTCGAAAACGGATATTCCCCCGGGGGTTATCCGGGAAATCCATTCCCGGAGGTGCGTAATTTCTTCCCCGGAATATCCCGTGGCTTCCTGGACTCCCCGGCTTATTTCAAAGATTTTCATGGATGAATCGAAAAGAATGGAGGGAATGGCGGAATTGCGGATAGCCCGGTGAAAGCGCATTTCACTCTTCTGGAGCTCCTCCTCGGTCTGTTTCTGCCTGGTGCAATCCAAGGCGATTCCCTCGATCTGGGGAACTCCATCCCGAAAAAAGGCCTTTCCCCGGTCGGTGATCCAGAGGACGTCTCCTGAGCAATGCCGGATGCGGTAATCCAGGACAAAGGAAGATTCTTGTGCTACCGCAGCGCTAAGTTCTTCGGAAATTCTCTCCAGATCCTCCGCAAAAATGAAGGATTCCAGATAAGAGTTTGTCCCGTCGTCGTTCCCGAGGGAAATACCGAAGAGAGCCTTTCCGTAATCGCTGGCAAAAAGAACCTCTCGCTTTCCGGAGATCCACCGGGCCTGGTAGGTCATGCCGGGGATATTTTCCGTAAGATTATGGTAGGCTTTCTTGTAGCGCCGGGTTTTCTCTTCCTCCTCCCGGATTTTCCGTAACCCCCTGTTGCCGAGTTCCGCGATAATTTCCGTGGTGCGTGCTATAAACGTGACGTGGAGCTTGGCCTTTTCCTCCGGGATGAGAGGAACCTTGTCCAGAGCCTGAAGGTACTCCTTTTCGGGGAATCCGTACTTTCTGGCTTGGTCCTCGAAAAAACGCCGATCCGGAGAAGCGTGGAAAAACTGTCCCGCGAAGAGGGTGGCCACGTGTTCTCCTTCGATAAAAACCGGAGCCGCATAATCTACCAACCCGTTTTTACACTGATATCCCACGACTTCCTGATCGAGATGTGCCTTGATATAGTTATCGCTTTCCACGCACCGGAGCAACGTTTCCGGATGATTCCGGTGAAAGCGCGTGCAGATCTCCTGCCAGCCGCTTCGGGTATGGATGGTGCCGTCACTGTCGATGAGGGCCGAGGATGTCCCGGTAAGAACATGAAAATTGTCCAGCCATTTCTGAAGCAGGGGGATATCTACGAGCTCGTCGATTCTCGGAATTTTTGAGGGCACGGGGATAACCTCCTTGGGGTAGATCTGCTGAAGCAAAAGGAGGAAAGAAAGAGCTTCGAGGAGAACCATGAGAAAGAAGTGTCCAGGAGGTTCTCCATGCTTCAGTACTGAAGGCCGGAATTTTACCGAAAGATGTCCTTTCAGGTAGTATTATAGCATTTTTAAATAACATGAGAATACGCTTTCATAATTTTCGCAGACGCCATGGAAATTGCAGAAGAAAGCCCCTCCCGGAAGAGGAGGGACGTTGAGATGGGCGGAACTCTTTTAGAAGAGTTCCGCTTTTTTTACGGCGGAAAGGGCTTTCCGGGGAATCCATCCCCGGTTCCCTGCAGGGGTTTGCACGAGGAAAAAATTGTCTTCGTTCTTGAGAATTCTCAAAACGCTTCCCTCGGGGAGGGAGTAGAGAGGAGCGGCGTTGGAAGAGTATCCCGACCGGAGAACGCACTCCTTTTCCGTCACCACTCCGAGAGGTACCAGAGTATCCAGCCCCAGGTTCCAAAGAGCCATGCCTCCCAGAACCAGGGCGGGAAGCAGAAAAATCCGGGCCCAGGTACGGAACGTGGAGCCCCGGCGCCCATGCCATGCCCTTCCCAGTCCGAGAAAAACCCAGAAGATCCCCCAGCTTCCCAAGCCCAGCCAGGCCGCAAGAGGAAATCCCATAAAGCGGTTCCAGAAGGCCATTCGCCAGGGGAGGGGAAGTTCGTTCCGCTCCGGAAGAGTGCGTTGTATGCCCTGCCGCAGAAGTGAGTTCCTCGGGTTCAGTCGGGCGGACCGGAGATACCAGAGAAGGGCCTCCCCGGATTTTCCCAGAGCTTCCCGGGAGGCTCCCAAATTGTAGTAAAGGGCGCTTTGGGAGAGATTTTTTCGTGAAGCCATGCCCTCCAGAAGTTCTGCGGTCCGGTAATAGTTTCCCTCTTCCCGGGCCTGAAGGACCGGGGTTAGGGGAGAAGCCTCCCCCCGGCAGATTCCGGGGGAGAGCGGGAGAAACAACGCTCCCAGGAGCATCCACGCCATGGGGGCCCGAAAAAGAGCGGAAATCGGAAAAAATGACCTTTGGGTAACCTTCATTTCCAGAGCCTCCTTACGAACCGTGCAAGTTCTCTTTCAAAAGATTCGAGAGCGGAAGCATCGCACAGAGATGCGTTCTCTCCGTAAAGAAGCTTCTCCAGCCGGGTCAGGAAGTCTGATGCCTCTTGAGCCTCCCGGAGGGTAAGTTCCCGGTTTTCAAGTTCTTTCAGCAGAGAGGATGTCAGCAGTTCCCCCTGCCGGTTTATCCGGGCGAAGATTCCCCAGGTAAGGGATTTTTTCAGAAGATCCAGTTTTTTCGGCATCTTCCGGGTTTTCAAGGCTTCTCGCAGGCTCCTTTGCGATCGACGAATCATCTGCCGTTTCAGGGTATTGCGGCGCTTCCTGATTTCTGCTCCTCCCAGAAAAAGGCCTAAAAGAGCCGGCGGAGCCAGCAAGAGCCCCAGAAAAAGCCTCGCCGAGGGAAGGGGCAGCACATCCTCCGGGGCTTTCAGCGAAACTTCCCGAAGCGGCGGAAGATCTTCCTTCTCTTCGGAGGGCTCTTTTCGAGGGGGTTCCTTCGGGAGGGAAGAAGGCTCCTCCGGGGAATCCGGGGCCGCAATCTCTTCCGAAAGAGGAGCTCCCCGGGCGCTGAAGGAGGGTATGGAGGCTTCCAGAATTTCGTATCGTTCCGCTTGGGGGTCGAAGAGGGCGAGCTGCACCGGGGGAAGATCCCAGGATCCTTCCCGCAGGGGAATGAGGGACCAGGAAAAGGCCCGGATTCCCTCGTATCCCTCCACGCCGGGGCGAAGACTCTCTTCCGGGGAATTTTCGTATACCTTGATCTCCTTCGGAAGAAGCAGTTCCGGAGCCTGGAGATCCCGCATGTTTCCCTTTCCCCGAACCAGCACCGTCAGTTCCAGGGGTTCCCCGGTCTTTGCCTCCCGGGGATGGAGGATGCAACGCATATCCGCGCTTCCCACCAGCCCCGAGAAGGGGGGTACCTCTTTCCGGGGAGGAAGGGGGAGCACCTCCAGAGAAAGAGGTTCCGTTTCCAGGTGATAGGGGCGCCCCCGGGAAGGAGAGAAGCGAAAGAAATCCTCCAGGGACGAGGGGAAGAGATCCCCCGGAAAGGCTCCGGAAAAAAGCTCCTGCCGGGAATTTTCCTCCCCCAGAACCACGTCCAGGGCTGCGGAGGAGATGGAAGCTTCTCCGGGAAGCACCGGGGAGAGTAGAAAGGGAATTTCCGTCACCACGTAGAGAGTGCCGTCGATTTCCGTGCGGTAAACTTCCCGCTCCAGGGCTTCCCAGGGAAGACTGCCGAAATCCGGAGGAGTAAGGCGGCTTTCACCGGCGGGAAGAGCCCGGAAGAAAGAAAACCGGTACGTCACGGGCTCCCCCGCATAGACCCGCTCCTTGGAAAGAGAGGCGGCGACGAAGGCCTTTCGGGAAGCTCCTCCGGGAGCTTGGGAGCCTTGGGTCGTCTCTTTTTCCGGGGTTCCGGAGCGTTTTGTCACCTCCAGGGAAAGGGTGTCCGTCCGCATAACCTTCCCCGAGGGAAAGCGCAGTTCCAGGGGAGGGATGGTAAGAGTTCCCTCCCTTTGGGGAAGCACTGCGTAATAGAGATCCTGATGCATGGATTGCACTCCGTTCACGATCTGCACGGAGGTGCTCTGTCCCCGGGGTGTCAGGATAACCTCCGGAGAATCCTCCGGCACCACCTCCGGAGTTTCCCGGCTTCCCTCGATGCGGAGCACCAGGGTTACCGGCTCTTCCAGGGTGGTGCGCCCCCTCTGGAGATGTACCGTCACAGTGGGAGAGCTCCCCGGGGCGGCTCCCTGCCATAGAAGAAGGGCGAGAAGGGAGGCGAAAAGGGCCTTTCCCGGGATGTGCCATCGTATTCTGCCGCGCGTCATTTTCATGATCCCGTTCCTTTCGCCTTTCCCTACCAATCCTTTTCCACGGCTTCGTACATTCCCCGGGGAATAAGGGCCTCTCCGGGCATGTCCCGAAGCCGGTGAAGCAGGCGTTCCATCATATCCGGAGCGATGGATTCCTCCGAGGAGGAAGAAGCTGCCGAAGGGGGGGATACATCTTCCGAAGCCGCCCGGAGATTCTGCAGCTCCGGGGGATCCTCCTTTCGGGAAACCTCCCGTTCCAGGGGAGGCGGAAGCTCAAGAAGATCCCCGCTTTGGGGATGCGCATCTTCCGAAGGTAGAGCTTGGAAAGCCCGGGAGGGTTCTTCCCGGTTCTCCGACGATTCTTCTCCGGTTTCGAAAGGAGACGCTTTCCCGGCGGTGTCCTCGGGCTCCTTGGACTCCCCGGGCATCCCCTCCGGCAGAGCTTTTTCATGGTCTTTTGGGGATGTCGTTTTCTCCGGGGATGCCGGAGAAGGGCCCCGAGGCTCTTTCAGAGATTCCGGAGATCCCTCCGGGGAAAGTCCGGAAGAGGATTCCGAAGAAGAAGGTTCTTTCTTCGAAGAGCTTTCGGAGCCGTTTCCGGAGGATTTCGGTGCCTGAGATTCTCCGGATTCTTCCGCATGATTTTCTCTTCCGTCCCCTTTTCCATCCTCCTGCTCCGCACCTTTCCGTTTTTCTCGGTTCTCTCCGGAGGGTGCTTCTTTTTCGGAGCTTTCCCCGGAGGATTGCTCCGAAGAATCTTCGGAATCCGGCCCGTTTCGGGAGTTTTCACCGGAGTCTTTCTTTTCTTCCCTTCCGTTCTGTTCCTGATTTTCCTGTCCTTCGCGCTGTTGCTGCTGCTGTTCCAGCAGGCGCAGTACGAAGGCCAGGTTCTTTCGGGCTTCGTCATCCCGGGGGATCATCTCCAGGGCCCTGCGGTAGCTTTCCGCAGCCTCTTCGAGCTTTCCCAGCCGATAGAGGGCGTTGCCCCGGTTGTACCACCCGGCCCCGGCAAACTCCCGGGGCATCTCCTCCCAGGGGGTTTCTCCGTCGAAAAGGCTTTCGTAGCTCCGGGCGGCCTCCTCGAATCTCCCCATGCGGTAGTAGGCGTTTCCCATGTTGTAGGCCAGCCGGGGATCCGTGGGGTGCTCGATCTGCCGCTCCAGGAGCCGGGGAAGCTCCTGCTCCGGAGAGAGGCGTTCCTCCTCGGCATGTGCGGGAAAAGAGCAGAAAGAGAACCCCAGCACGGCAAGAAACCATGCCGAAAGAAAGGTTTTCCGGGGCTCGGCACGCCTTTTTCGGAATACCTTCGAAGGCATTTTGGGAAGTACCAGAAAGAGAAGAAGCGCAAGGAGGCTTGCTCCGGCAAACCACTGATATCGGTCTATCGGCACCTTTCGGGGGGTGGCGGCGAACTCCGTGGTTTCCAGAGTTCCCCGGACACTCCGCACCAGGGCTTTGATGTCCTCGTCCCCCGGCACGGAGAGTATGGCCTTTCCTCCGGTAAGGTCCGCCATCTCCCGAAGCAGGGGGAGATTCACCCGGGAAATCACGGGGTTGCCCGAGGCATCCCGCACCGGGGCCCCCCTTCGGGAGGGATCCGGAATGGTGCTCCCCCGGGAGGTTCCCACTCCCAGGGCAAACACGGGAATGTCTCTCCTTCGGGCCTCTTCGAGGAAGGGGCGGGGATCTCCTTCGGTATCTTCCGCATCCGTCACCAGGAGAATGGCCTGAGATCGCCCGGGCTGTTCCGGCAGGGCTTCCAGGGAGACTCTGAGGGCCTCTTCCAGGTTGGTGCCTCCCCGGGGCATCCGGGAGGGATCCAGGGAATCCAGAAAGAGGGCAAACCCGGAAAAATCCGCCGTAAGAGGACACTGGAGAAAGGCGCTGCCGCTGAAGGCTGCCAGGCCCACCCGCTCTCCCTGCAGGAAGGGAAGAAGATCCTTGATCTCCCGTTGTGCCCCCACCATTCGGGAGGGGGGCATATCCTGGGCATACATGCTCTTGGAGCAATCCAGGGCGATAAGAAGATCCCGCCCCCGTCCGGGAGTATCCTCCCAGCGATAGCCGTATTGGGGCCCCCCCAGGGCGAGAATCAGGCATCCCAGCGAGCCCAGGAGCAGCAGCTCCCGGAAGAAAAAGCGTCTTTTTTTTGAGTGTTCTTTCTCCGGAAGGCCAAAATGCCGCAATCCCGTGAGCCGAGCCCGGTCTCCCCAGCGGAAGAGCAGGGGCACCAGGGGAAGAAGCCACAGAAGATACAGAATGAAGGGTCTGTTGAACGTCATGACGGTATCCTCACGTATCGCATATTCGTATTCCACACGTAAAGCCCCAGAAGAAAAAGGGCGGCTCCCAAAAGCCAGGGATAGAGATCCTTGCCGGGGCGCCTCTGGGGATCCTGCCGGGGGGCCTGTTCCAGGGAGGAGATGGTATGGTAGATCTCCCGGAGCCCCTCGGTATCGGTGCCTCGGAAGTAGAATCCTCCGGTCTCCTCGGCGATTCTCCGGAGGCTTTCGTCGTCAATATCCACCTGCCGATATACCACCTGTCTGCCGAAAAAGGGATCGTCCACCACGTAGGGGGCCTTTCCCCGGGTGCCCATGCCGATGGTGTAAATCCGCACCCCCCGGGATTTCGCGATGGCCGCGGCGGCCTCGGGAGAAAGTTCTCCCGCATTGTTCTGCCCGTCCGTAAGCAGAATGATCACCTTCGAAGGATTGGAATCCTCTTCCAGGCGTTTAAGAGAGATTCCCAGGGCATCCCCCATGGCGGTGCGGGGCCCTGCGGCGCCGATATGCACCCGACGGAGCACCTCCTCCACCGAGGCGAGATCTCCCGTAAGGGGCAACTGGGTAAAAGCGTAGGTGCCGAAGACCACAAGCCCCACCCGGTCTCCCCGTCGGGCGGCAAGGAAGTCCTGTACCACTCCCCGAAGGGCTTCGAGGCGGTCCACCCGCCGATCTTCCACCATAAAGTCCAGAGCCTCCATGCTCTGGGAGATATCCACTCCCAGCATGATGCTCACCCCCTGGGTTTCAAAAAATCCCTCTCCCTCGTGCCACTGGGGGCGGGCCAGAGCCAGCACGAGAAGTGCCAGGGCAGCCAGGGGAAGCAGCTGTACCATTCTGGCAATGTGCACTCCTCGGCCGGGCCTTACCGCCCCGAGAGGCTCCAGGGAAGGAATTCCCACGGAGGCCCGGGGAATCTTTCGGAAGAACCACCAGAGCCCTGGAGGAAGAACGAGCATGAGCAGAAAGAGGGGAGAGGCGAAGGAAAACATATCCCTAGCTCCTTTCCTGGGGAGAGCCCCCCTGGCGGGGATGCTCCCGGAAAAAGGCATGTTTCGTCAGCTCTTCCAAAAGAAGCAGATGCCGGGAAAACTCCTCTTCTGAAGAGGATAGGCCGCCGAACTGTACCTCCCCAAGCCGCTTCAGAAGATCCAGAAGATCCTTCTGCAGGGGAATGTCTTCGGGGGCTTCTCCGCAGGCTTGCCGGAGCTCTTCCAGGGTCTTCTCCCGGGCTTTCGGGAGGAAAGAGCCCTCCAGGGCGAGGCGCAGCACCAGGGCGAGCTCGAAGTATCGTTCCCGAAGAGGAATATCCCCTTTTTCCCGGAGAAGTTCCAGCCGCTCCAGAGCCTGTTCCCGCAAATTTCTCTCCTCCGAGATGCGGGATCGTTTGCGGAAAATCCACCAGAGGAGGAGAGAGCCTCCAAGAATCAGAGCCACCCCCCCGAGAATCCAGGGAAGAAGCGAGGGATCCTGCTGGGGAAGAGGAATCGAGGCTTTGATATTCAGAATGTCCGTCATGGGAGGCTCCTGGGAAGAAATGCCGGAAAGCTCTTCCGGAAGCCCCTTCAAGAAAACATCCGGAGAAAGAGCCCCCAGAAGGGAAAGCGTGCAAGGGAGTTTCGGAAATGAACGAGGCTTCATCATATGCGCCTCCTCTCCCGAAGGCTGAAGAAGCGAAGCAGTACGTCCCCCACGGAATCGGTGGTGCCCATCTCCAGCCGATCCACCCCGCAGCGTTGCAGCACCCGGCAAATCCGATCTTTTCGCTCCCGGAAACGTTCTTCGTAGAAACGGCGCTCCTCGGGATCTCCCGCATCCATTTCCATAAACTCGCCGCTCTCCAGATCCCGGAGAGAGACGATTCCCCGGGGGGGAAGCCTGCCGTCTGCGGGATCCGTCACGTGAATGCCGATGAGATCGTGCCGCCGGGCCGCCACCTTCAGGGCCTGTTCGCATCCCGAAGAAAGAAAATCCGAAATGATGAAAACCACGGATCTCCGGGGATGCACCCGTCCCAGGTAGGTGAGGGCCCCGGCGAGGTCCGTCCCCCTTCGGGAGGGTTCGAAGGCGGTGATGTTACGCAAAAGGTTCCACACCGCACTCGCTCCCCGGCGGGGGGGCAGATAGCGTTCCACCTGGTCCGAGAAGAGCAGGGCCCCTACCCGGTCACGGGCGGAAATGGCGGCGAATCCCAAGGCCCCGGCACACTCCAGAATCTTCTGGCGCTTCGCCGTTCCGGCAGATCCGAAAAGCCCCGAGGCGCTCATATCCAGGAGCATCATCAGGGAAAGCTCCCGTTCCTCCCGGTAAAGCTTCACGTAGGGGCGCCCTCCCCGGGCGGTGACGTTCCAGTCGATATGCTTTACCTCGTCCCCCGGAGAATACTCCCGCACCTCCTCGAACTCCATTCCCTGGCCCCGGAAGGCGGATCGGTACTCCCCACCCAAAAGGGTATCCACCACCATGCGGCTCCGGACGTGGATCCGCCGGATTTTTTCCAGCTCCTCCCGGGGAATATGCCGGAGCACCATGATCTAGGGCACCTCCACCACGTCGAAAAGAGCCTGGATAATCTGGGAAGAGGTAATCTGCTCCGCCTCTCCCTCGTAACTCAGAAGAATGCGGTGCCGCAGCACGTCCTCTCCCACCTTCTTGATATCCTGGGGAGTGACGTAGCTTCGGCACTCCAGAAAGGCCGCCGCCTTGGCAGCGGCAACAAGATAGATGCTTCCCCGGGGGGAGGCGCCGTACTGCACGTATCGGGCCAAATCGGGAAGGCGGCTCTCCAGGTTCCGGGATGCCTGTACCAGGGCTACCACATACTCCAGCACCCGGGGATCCACGTGAATCTGCCGCACCAGATCCTGAAGAGCCCGGAGATCCTCTTTTTCCAGCACTCCCCGGGGGGAGGGAAGATATTCCTCCCGGTGCAGCCGGGAAACTATCTCGGCCTCCTCCTCTGCCGAGGGGTATCCCACCTGGATCTTGAGCATGAACCGATCCACCTGGGCCTCGGGAAGAGGGTAGGTGCCCTCCTGTTCGATGGGATTCTGGGTGGCGAGGACAAAAAAAGGCTCCTCCAGGGGAAAGGTCTCTCCTCCCAGGGAAACCTGCTTCTCCTGCATGGCCTCCAGCAGGGCGGACTGCACCTTCGAGGGAGCGCGGTTCACCTCGTCCGCCAGGATAATGTTATGGAAAATAGGCCCCTTGCGTACCCGGAACTCTCCCGTTTTGGGCTCGTACACCTCGGTTCCCAGAATATCCGCGGGAAGAAGATCCGGGGTAAACTGAATGCGCTGAAAAGACGCCCGGATAGTCGCCGCCAGAGTCTTCACGGCGGTGGTCTTCGCAAGTCCCGGCACCCCCTCCAGGAGAATATGCCCCCGGGAAAGAATACCGATAAGAAGACGGTCCACCAGGGCATGCTGTCCCACGATCACCCGGGAAATCTCCCGGCGCACCTCCGTAATCAGGGCCTGCCGCTCCTGCACCCGTTCCGCTATCTGCTGCTGCATCCGCCATTCCTCCTCAAGAAAAGAATGCTCCAAAGCCACATCTGCCCACTTCTTTGCAAGACACGCCCCTTGCTGCGACGCCGCGGAAAAAAGATGCGGGCGTTATTCTTAAACCCCGGCAATACTATACCCTTACCGGCAAAAGAGTTCCTCCGTAAAAACCCCCGAAGGACGGGTCGGGGAAATTACGTATTGGGGACACGGTGAAATGAAAAAAATTTTGGGAAAAAGAAGTGAGAAAGAAAAAGAGAAACCATGCCACAAAAAATATGGAAAACGCATGGATTTTTGCTGATGTTTATATGGAAACATGGCTGTTGCTTTGCGGCAAAAAAAAGCACCCCCCCTATTTTGTCGCACCTCTATGATACGCTTCCAAAACCTTAGAGAAGAAAAGGGGGTGACTGGAAAGCGATGAAGGTAAGCCTTTCACGGCTTACAAACTTTCGAGAAACTTCAAAAGGGGGCTTTGATATGCTGCGTAGGAAATGGAAAGATTCTCTTGGGTTGACTCTTTTGGTTCTTTTTCTAGGATTTGCCGTTTTTGGTTTTGGAGGGTGCGGCGGTGGCGGTGGAGAAACCGCGCCTGTGGAGGAATACGCTCTTTCGGATTTGCAGGGCCGATGGAACGTAGAAAGCGGCAGCGGCCGGGCTAGCGGACCAGACGGCACCTATACGCTATCTCTTGAAAGCGGATATCTTGACGGCACACTTCTGGAGGAAACCGCATCCTCCGCCAGAGTGCTAGTGGATTACAGCATTCTTTGCCGGGCGGTTAATCCCTCTGGGCAAAGCGCTTCGGTTCGCATCAACAATGAAGGAGAAGCCACGGTAAGCAAGGTGGGGATTAATTGTTACCGTTACGCCTTCCCAGAAGGCTCCCTGCTTACCATAACACTTCTCTCCAAGATCCAGGCAAAAGTAGAGGAACAGGGAAACTTTACAATAAACGGCTATACCTATTCCTACGCCGCTACATATACATTCCGTAAAACGATTTTTTAAGCAGAAACTGTTTTTGCAAATGCAAAGGAGGAGGTGCGGTAATGAAAATGTACGGACCAGAAATACGAGAGCCCCTGGTGCGTCGTATGATGTCCCCGGAAAACGCTTCGGTACTGGAACTATCCAGGGAAACCGAAATTAGCCGGTATACCCTTCACGATTGGAGAAGGAAAGCGAGGAAAATCATGGGAGCCCGGATTCCCGGCAACGGAAAACGTCCCGTAGCACGGAGCATCGAAAAGGAGAAACGCATTATTGCCAGGAGCGGGCATCCTCCTCGAGAAGGGCAAGAAATTTTTGGGATGCCCGGGATATTCTGCCGTTTTTCCGCCATATTCCCTGAATGACGAAGGTCTCTTGCAGAGGAGGTGCCGCGAGCCTGGTGAGGCCCCCCTCCTCGAGAGCATCCCGAACGTACATCAGAGGCACGAAGGAGATCCCCAGTCCGCTTTGAACGCATTTCTTGATGCCCTCCATGCTCCAGAGTTCCATGGTCCTTTCCGGAATCACCCCCCGGCTTCGAAGGAAATGCTCCAGAAATACCCGGTAGCTGCAACCCTGTTCGGTATGGATAAAGCATTCCGAAAACTTTCCTCCACGAAGGGCCTTCATGAGGAGGTTCGTATCCTTTTTCGGCGGGCCGATGAAAACCATCTCCTCCTCGTGAAGCACCAGGGTCTCCAGATCCGGATGATTGAGAGGAGGCATGATGAGTACCGCCACATCCCTCTCCCCCCGAAGCACCCAGTCGATCATCACGGGACAGCAGGAGTTTTGCATTCGCAGGGTCACCTGAGGATAGGCCTCGCGGAATCGGGCCAGGGTATTTCCCAGGCGTGCCACCAGAACGCTCTCTCCCGCCGCGATGTTCAGCTCTCCCGCGGGGAGGGAAGAACCGGAAGAAAGGCTGTAGATCCGCTCTTCCAGGGAAAGCATCTCTTCCGAGAGGTTGAGAAGTTCCTTTCCCAGAGAGGTAAGGAACACCTTTTTGCGAGTCCTCTCAAAGACCGCTCCTCCCAGGGATTCTTCCAGAGCTTGAATTTGAGCGGATATGGTGGACTGAGCATATCCGAGTTCCACAGCGGCTCTGGAAAATCCTCCGGTGGTCACAATCTTGTGAAACGTGGCAAGAAGCTTGGTCTCCATTCCTTTCCCCCCCACATGTTTAAAGCGCTTCAAAAGCACAGCATCGAAAATATCGATAGAGACTATCCATTATTTCCATTTTACCGATCAAAGAGTCTTCTGTATAGTGGGGGCGCTATCGGAAAGGATGGTTAATCATGAAGAAGAAGCTCAACCTGTGGACCCTTGCGGGATTTCTTATCGGCCCCGTGCTCGGATCGGGGGTCATTCTCCTTCCCCCCCTCGCCTTGGAGAGGGCTGGAAGTGCCTCGTTTTTTGCATGGATGGTCACGCTGGTTCTCATGGGAATCTTCGCGGGAGTTTCCGCCACCCTGGCTCTGCACTTTCCGGGATCCGAGGGATTGACGCTGGCGGTGGGGAGCGCCTTCGGAGAGGAGTATCGGAATCTCTGTGGGTGGCTTCTGGTAGGGGCCATCTGTTTTGGTCCTCCCGCAGTGCTGCTTCTTGCGGGAAATTTTTTGTGGGAAATTTTTCCTTTTCTCGGGAGTAACATACCGGGAGCCCTGCTTTTTCTGGGTCTCTGCGCGGTATTGCTTCGATGCCGGATTTCCTTCGCCGGAACCCTCTCCCTTATCTGTTCCACCCTTATCGGAGCGGGACTCCTCTGGGGCAGCCTCTCGGTTCTTCTTTCCCCCGAGATGGGGAGAGAAATTGCCTTCAATCTCCCCGCTCCGAAGGTTTTCGGAGAGACCCTGGTGCTTCTCTTCTGGAGCATTATCGGCTGGGAGATTCTGGGAAACTACACCCTTGAAATCGAAAACCCCGGAAAAACCATACCCCTCGCCACGGGAATCGCCTTCGGAGGAATTTGCGCCATCTATCTTTCCATCGCCGGAGCCCTTCCCCGGACACTCTCTTACGGAAAAGCCTTCCCCTCCATGACGGATCTCCTCGTTCCTCTCTTCGGGAAAATCGCTCCTCTTCTGCTGGGATCCTTCGGCATCCTCCTCTGTCTCTGCACCTACATCATGGTGGTGGGAGGAGTGGCCCGTCTCGGAGCGTCCATGGCGGAGAAGGGGGAACTTCCGAAATTTCTCGCCCGGAAAAATCCTGAAGGAGTTCCTCTGGGGGCCGCCACGACCCTGAGCTGTGTTCACGGCTTGTGGATAGGGCTCTCGTACTTTTCCGTGCTCGATATTACCGCCCTCGTGGGCATCGCGAACGGGCTCTTTCTCCTCAACTCTCTGCTGGTGGTGCTTTCGGCGATACGGCTCCTGGAACATCCCGCAATCCGCATAGCTTCGGGAGCACTCGCCCTGGGTTTCCTGATTCTCTTCGCCCTGGCGGACCGCACCGCCCTGCTGGTATCGGTGGGGGTGCTCCTCTTTTCTCTGAGGAGAAGGGGAAATTTCTCCCTGTCCCCTCAAGATCCGGGAAAAGCCCTGTAAAGAAGAAACTCTTTCCCCCAGAGAGTTCCTCCTTCAGAACTTTTCATTACAAAGAGTGCAGTCTTATTTTAATTTAGCAAATCGAGTAGGGTGAGGCGAGAAGTGATCTCTCTCGCCTCACCCTACTCGATTTTGGGGCTTTTCGTGGATTTTTCCGCGAAAAACATATTCCAGTGGTCAAGCAAAAATGGACACTTTTCTTTGACACGCTTCATGCTGCCTGGGCCTTGTGTCGTTGCTCGAAATCCAGGGCTCTCGTATCGCCCTCGAAAAATGGCAAGACGCTCCCCCAGGAGATCGGAAAAGGAGACACGGCGCTCAGGAAACACGGAACCGGATGCCCTCGATAAGCCAGGGCCGCAGAAACGTGCCGGTCATCGTTTCTCGCTGTTTTTGTCGGCGGGAATGGCTCTTTGAAAAATCCTGTTTTTCGACGAAGCCGAGTTTTATGAAACCTGATAAACTCTTGTCCTTCGTGTTTGCATCGTATAAAATCTAATGAATCGATGCCTGTTTCCATTTGCGGTGTTGTAGTGCTTTTTGAGGCGAAAGAAGAGAGAAATTTCCGGGGCATGCTGAGATGCGGAGCGTTGAGCTTTTCCGGCTGCGTCCTTTGAGAGACGGGGGAGAGGTGCTCTCCCTTTTTCCGCATTTTGGAGGATCTGACAAGCAGGAATTTTTGCCGGAACCGGTTTGGAGAGAGAGTGTGGAGAATTCATGGTGGAAAGGGTGATCCCATGTTCTGGAGAGATGAGCGTATTGAGAGGGCGAGAAATATATGGGCTCCAGGAGAAGATGTGGCGAGAGTCTGTGGCAGCAGGTTGGGATGGGCGTTTCTTTTGGCGGTATTTCTCCTCATGCCCTGGGAGGCTCGGGCCCAGGGAATGCTTTCTCGAAATCTTGAAGATCTCGGATTTTCTCCGGAAATTCGAATAGAGGGCCCCGAGGGAGGCTTTTCCGCTTTCTTTCCGCTGCCCCGGATGGACGTGATTTCCGGTGACATGCTTTGGCACGTTGTTCCCTCGGAGAGTATTCGCGAAAAGAGCCTTTTCACTTTTTACATTAATGATAGACCCATGCTTACCCGGACCGCTGAAAATCTTTGGAGCGATCCTTGGGTACGGGTTCCCTTTCCTCGGGACTTGCCCCCGAACTCTTTTCTTCATGCCCGAGTGGAGTCCCGTATGAGTATTACGGAAGATCTTTGTGAGGATCGTTTTACGGGGCAGCTCTTTTTTACGGTTCACAGGGATTCGACCCTTTCTTTCGAGGATTTGCGCCTTCCTCGTCATACGGTGTCGGATTTTTTCGAAACCCTTTTCGGTTCTCTTCGAATCGTGCTTCCCCGAGAGCCTTCTCTCCACGAAGCCCGTGCCGCAATATGGCTCGGGGCTTTTTTGCGCAAAGCCGTTCCGGGCCTTTCCATCTCCTTCGTGTCCGAACTTCGGGAGGAGGATACCTCTTCGTTCATTCTTCTCGCGGGAGAAGAAAAGAGCCTTCCCCGGAATTTTTCCGTGGAGAAGGGGATATCCTTGACAGGTCGAAAGGGGCTTGTTTTTTCCGCCCATGACGACCCCGAGGCTCTCGAGGATATGGTCCAGGGGCTTGCGTGCCTTCCCGTTTTCGGAGCCATTCCTTCGGATTCCATCCTTCCCGAGCGGATGGAGGTTTCCGAGAAAAGTCCTCGAACGAATCTTCTTCAGCCTGTCCAGGGAAAGGGATTCGACTCGATTCTTCTGGAAATTCCCGTATTTCCAGGGCTTCTTGCTTCAGTGCCGGAAACGCTTTCCTTTGAACTCCAGGGGGCTTTCACGGTCCCTCCCGGGGGAATCCATCTTCCCCGGATGGATGTATATTGGAACAATTCTTTTATCGAGAGCGAGCAGCTTCTTTCGAGAGGAAGTTTTCGTAAGAAGATCCTTCTTCCCCCGGGAGTTCCCCTCACTACGGAAAACCGCCTCCGTCTTTTGATTACCTATCACCTGGATGAAGGTATGTGCCGCTATCAGAGTGCAAAGAACCGGGCCGCCCTTCTGCCTTTCTCCACCCTTCGGGGACACGGATCTTATCCTCTTTCGAAGCTTTCATGGAATTCTTTCGGTCTTTTCGCTCTTCAGAAGGGGCTTTTTCTGCTTGATGAGGCTCTTTCGGTTTCCCTGGTCCAGAGTGCTGCAGAGATGCTTTCCTGGCTTTCAAACTACTATCCCGAAGGAGTTTTTCTCTTTCCCGAAATTCGGACCACCCATGAGGCTTCCGCATTCCTGAAGAATGCTTCCTGGATTGTGGCGCTGCTTTCTCCCGGAGCTATCCCCGAAGATTTGCGAAATCTGCTCCCCCTGGATGTGC
Source organism: uncultured Synergistaceae bacterium (assembly GCA_964545875.1). Classification (GTDB taxonomy): domain Bacteria; phylum Synergistota; class Synergistia; order Synergistales; family Aminiphilaceae; genus DAIPKP01. The sequence continues at coordinate 11,278 of CAZJHH010000015.1, read as the reverse complement.
ACGGAGGGTTTCTTTTGAGAACTCAGCCCCGGGGAACCTTTCGCTATTCGTATGAGCAGAAGGAAGATTTCGCTCTCTTCCTCCTCGGGAGTTCGTCGAAACCCGTGATCCTTCTCTCTTCGGAGAATTTCCGGATGATGCAGGAAGCGGCGGCCTTCTTCGCCTCCCCCGAAAATGCAGGAAATCTTCGGGGAAATCTTCTCGCCTTCCGTTCTTCCCGGGATGTGCGCACCTTTGATACCCGGGAACCCTTCGTCACCGTGGAAAGAGGCATGATTCAGCCTCTCCTGGAACGTCTCTGGTATCGTTATCGAGAGGCCTTTCTCTTGGGTCTTTGGGTGCTGATTACCCTTTTCTTTGGCTCTCTTTTCCTGAGAAGGAGCCGTAAAAAATGATGCCTTTCCGGAAACGTGCACTCCTGTGTGGGTTCTGGACTCTGGCAATGTTTTTCCTCTTCGAGGATGATGGATCTTCCGCCTTCGCCGCTGCCTGGGTGCAGCCCCGGGGGGAGACCTACATCTCTCTGGCCTTCTCCGAGTACCGGAGCGACTGGTTTTGGGACGAAGGCGGAGATCGGAGGAGAAGCGAGGACGGAACCTACCGTAAACGGGAGATAAAGCTCTATGTAGAACACGGCCTGACGGAAAATACCACCCTTCTCTTCGCCCTTCCCTGGCAAAAGGCGGAGAAGCTGGAGCCCTCGGATCTTTCGGAGCAGGATTTTCACGATGTGGAGATCGGCATACGTCGGCGCTTATGGGCCCGGGGCTTCGAGACCGCTTCCTGGCAGCTCCTTTTAGGAATTCCTTCGGGATATGCCACGGATAAACCCTTTCGGTTGGGAGATGCAAATACCTACCTTGATGTGCGATATCTCTGGGGGCGGTCCTACGAAGAAAAGGGGCGGTACGGATACGTGAGCCTCGAAGGAGGCCTTCGCCACTTCTTGGAAGGTAACGAGGTGGATCAGTTTCGGTTTGATGGAACCTGGTTTCATCCTTTTTCTGCCACCTGGGGATTTCAGGCCACCCTGAGCGCTATCGAGAGCTTTTCCATAAGTACCGCTCCGGGGCGTAACGGTTTTTCCCTTCTCAAGGCCGGTGTGGGCATGGTCTATTCTCTTTCTCCTACCACGGAGATCATGCTTCGGAATACCTGGGATCTTTCGGGAAAAAACACCGGGGATGGCTCGAACCTGGAGCTTGTCTTCAGCACCCGGATCGGGAGGTGATTTCCTATGCTTCTCGGCAGCATTCTCATACAGCAAGGTATTATCGATTCGGAAACCCTTGAAAGGGCCCTCGGCATTCAGGAAAAAACCACCTCCGCCCTGGGAGACATTCTCATTGCCCTGGGAAAAGTGACTCCCCTGGATATCGCCCGGGCTATATCCCTTCAGTTTGATCTTCCCTACAAAAACATGATGGAAGAACTGCCGGACCAGGAGGTGCTGCGCCGGCTTCTGGATGTTATGGGGGAGGAGTTCTTTCGAAAGCATGCTCTCCTTCCCCTGGGGATGGAAGGAGAGAAACTGCGGGTAGTAACCCCTAATCCCAATGAAAGGGAACCTTTGGAGGAGCTTTCCCGGAAAATGGACCGGGAGCTCGTGCTTTTCGTTTGCAGCGAGCGGGAGATGCAGATCGCCCTCACCAGGGTTTTTCGGGATTCCTATACCCGAGAGAGTACCCTGGGCCTTTTTTATCGCAATCCCCAGGAATCCGCCATGGAAACCTTTACCAACGGGCAGCTTTTTTTGCTTTATGGAATACTTTCCCTCTTTTTGCTGGGGCTTCTCTTCCGGTGTCGGGAAACCCTGGTGGCCCTTTTCCTTGTAATCAATGTTTTTTACGTGATCTCCCTGGCCTTCAAACTTCTCGCTTCGGTGCTCGGAGCCCGGACGGAGATTTTCGAGCAGGTACGTCCCGAAGAGGCGGCGGGTCTGGAAGAAAAGGATCTTCCCGTCTATACCCTTCTGCTTCCCATGTACCGGGAGCCCGAAGTGGTGCGGCACCTTATTCCCAGTATTATGGCCATGGATTATCCCCTGGAAAAACTGGACGTCAAAATTCTCCTCGAAGAGGAAGATCTCGAAACCTATGATGCGGTCCGGTCTCTCCGGCCTCCCGCGAATTTTGAAATCATCCGGGTTCCCTACTCGGTGCCTAAAACCAAGCCCAAGGCCTGCAATTACGGTCTGCTCTTCGCCCGGGGAGAGTATCTCACCATCTACGATGCCGAGGATGTCCCCGAAAAAGATCAGCTTCGCAAGGTTATCGTGGCCTTCCGGAAGGGTCCGGAGAACATGATCTGCGTCCAGGCGGCGCTGAACTACTTCAACTCCACCCAAAATCTGCTGACCCGGATGTTTACCCTGGAGTATTCCTACTGGTTCGATTACATGCTTCCCGGCATAGAAGCCTTGGGAATGCCCATTCCCCTGGGGGGAACCTCCAACCACTTTCGCACGGAGATGCTGCGTCTTCTCGGAGGTTGGGATCCATTCAACGTTACGGAAGATGCAGATCTTGGCATTCGGGCAAGCGCCCACCGCATGTGGGTGGCCACCATCAATTCCACTACCTTCGAAGAGGCCAATAGCCGACTGGGCAACTGGATACGCCAGCGCTCCCGGTGGATCAAAGGATATATGCAGACCTATCTCGTGCATATGCGCAATCCCGTGAGGCTCTTTAAAACCATCGGATTCCTTCCCTTTATGGGAGTGCAGCTTCTCATCGGGGGAACCTTTCTTACCTTTCTCATCAACCCGCTTCTGTGGGGACTCTTCATCTTCTGGATCCTCTTCCGCCCCCCTTGGATGGAATCCTTTGTCCCTCTCTGGATTCTCGTAATATCCACCTTGAACCTCGTGGTGGGGAATGCCATGGGAATCTATCTCAACATGCTTGCGGTCTTTCGCCGGAAGCTCTTTCATCTTACTTTCTATTCTCTGCTCAATCCCCTGTATTGGATTCTTCATTCCGTGGCGGCCTACAAGGCGCTCTGGCAGCTTTTTACCAAACCCTTTTATTGGGAGAAAACAGTCCATGGACTTGCCGAAAAAAAGTAACCTCCTCGTCAAAGCGATCTTTTTCGTGATCTCCGGAGCCCTTCTCTTTCTCTTGGCGGCGGATCTTGGAGAGCGCTTCTTTGTGCCTGAAGCGGGGAAGATCTCTTCCATGGCAATTCATAAAGATCTTTCTTCTCCGGCGGATCGAATGCTTGCAAAGCCTCTCCTTCCGGCTCTGCTGGCATGGATGGCTCCATTCCGTTCTTTTCGCCTTCTCTGGCCCTTCGTCTGTGCTCTGGCAGGAACCCTCCTGGGAGCATCTCTGCTCTATCCGCTGAAACTCTCGCCGCATCCCAGATGTTCGCTCCTCTATCTTTTTCTCGCTCTTCTTTCGGTGCCGTTTCTCTTTCTTCTCACCGCAGATCCCGGAGGGGCTTTAGGCTTGGCGCTGCTCTGCGTGGCTACCACGGATATGCTCGTGCATCTTCAAACGGGACGGACCTATCCGCTTTTCAGTGCGGGAGTTGCCCTGGGATTCCTTCCCCTTGCGGCCTCCTGGGGGTTCTACGTGCTTCTCGGGGTCTTTCTGGTGAACCGTCTTCTCGTAGAGGTAGAGGAGCATGGATTTCTGGCGGAGTATATAGTGCTCTTTACCCCTTTTCTCCTGCTTGGAGGGGGATGGTGGTTTCTTCACTGGGTTTATCGGAAGGGAGAACCTCTCTTTCCGTCTCCTTCTTTTCCTCTTGCGGAAGGGGCGTCCTTTCCGATTTCGGGATTTCTTCTTCTCCTTACCGCGCTGCTGCTCCTTTTCTCCATTTCCTGCGGCAAGGATCGAGCGGGATGTGTCATATCCTTTCGCTTCTTCTTTCTCGCCTTTCTAGGCCTTGGGGTGATGTGGATCCTTCTCCCCTGGGAAGAACCCCGGCTTCGCATGATCCTTCTTTCCCTGGGTATTCTCCTCGTTTTTCTGGGATCCGTTCTTCATCCTCTTAGAAACCACCTCTCCCTGGGGCTTCTTTTGGGCCTGCTCTGCGTGGGAACCTGGTGGGAGCTCCCCCGGAATTCGGAAAACCTGGCTTTCTGGAAAAATGCTCTGACCGGGGAAAACGCCGTATCGTACCTGTATCCCGAAGAGAAGGAGATAGGCACCTTTCTCCGGAACGAGTTGGCGGGAGCCTCCGTGGGACTGGAGGGACGAGCTCCCATGGTGGAATTTCTTGCGGGAGATACGGTACGATTCGTCTCGGTATACGAAGATCCTTCTGCAGAATTTATGCTGTTCCCCTTTTTTCACATTCCCGGGAAGGAGGAGGACGTTCTTTTTCGATCCCCTCACTGGATACTTTTGAGGCGGATCCGGGGAGTGCCGTAAAGCTTTTCGAAGCGAAACATACATTGTAAATGGACGGGGGAGGAGAGTATGTTCAAAAAATTGGTGTCTCTGGGTTTGAAAAAACGAAGTTTTTTCGATATCTGTGCCGAGGGAGACGGCATGGAAGTGCAGGAGGCTTTGGGGCGGGGAGCCCGGATTGACGCAAGAGATCGTGAGGGACGATCTCCCCTTATGTATGCGGCGGGGCAGAACCCGGATCCAGGGATTGTGCGGATACTCGTGAATGCGGGAGCCCAGGTAAACGCCAGAGACGAAGAAGGAGCTTCGCCGCTCATGCATGCAGCGAGGCAGAATGATAATCCCCAGGTAATAGCCGAACTTCTGAAGGCTCGGGGAGATGTGAGAGTCAGGGATAAGGAAGGATGGACTCTTCTTATGAACGCCGGGGCGTTTGCCCGGAATCCCGAAGTGGTGTGCCTTCTTCTGGAGGCTGGAGGAGATGTGCATGAGCGGGACGAAGAAGGCTCGACACCCCTCATGTGCGCTGCCGCGCTCAATGGGAATCCCCAGATTTTGAAGGTGCTTCTGAAAGCCGGGGGAGACGTCAATGCCAGGGATGCCCTGGGAACCACGCCCCTCATGAGTGCCGCCGGATCCAACGAGAATCCCGAAATTCTCGAAATGCTCCTGGAGGCTGGGGCAGACCCGAAGATACAAAATAACGAAGGCCGGAAGGCCCTGGATTTTGCCGGAGAAAATGAGGTTCTTCGGGGAACCCGGGTTTTGCAAAAACTGAAAGAGGTCTGTTCTTTTCCCTGATCGAGTATGAACAGATTCGGTGTTTTGAAAGAGATGCGGTATCCCGGGGTTTTGTGCGTTCCAAGTTTTCAGGCTTCAGATGTTCTTTGAAAGCCTCTCTGGCTTTGGAACTCCCCGCTAGGCAGCAGAAAAAATCTGCCCTATAATGTAGAAGCGGTTATGGTCTGTGGCGTACTATGAAACGTGTAAGGAGGAGAGAACCCTTGAAGAAAAAAATCTGTATACTGCTCTGCTGTCTCTGTGCTCTGGTAGCTCTGCCCGCCTTTGGAGAAGATTTGGTGAAGGCCTATACCACCATGGAAGAGCCCCTGGCGAAGGCCCTCTTCGATGCCTATACGGAAGAAACCGGAGTCCGTGTTCAGTGGGTCCGCCTTTCCAGCGGCGAGGCTCTTGCGAGAATCGAGGCGGAGAAGGCCAATCCCCAGGCTTCGGTCTGGGTGGGGGGCGTGGGTACCCTGCACATCGGAGCAAAGAACAAGGGGCTTCTCGCTCCCTACAACTCCCGGGCCGCCGCAGGAGTTCCCGAAAAATACCGGGATGCGGAAAAGTATTGGGTGGGTCTCTACGTGGGGCCCATCGCCTTCGGCATGAATACCAAACGTGCGGAAGAGCTGGGGCTTTCCATGCCCACCAGCTGGGCGGATCTCCTCAAGGATGAGTACCAGGGAAAGATTCGCATGGCCAACCCCGGTACTTCCGGCACCGCCTATAACGTGCTGACCACCCTTATCCGCATATACGGAGGGGACGAAGAACAGGCCTTCGCGTATCTCAAGAAGCTCGATCGCAATATCGACCAGTACACCCGGTCCGGCTCCGCCCCCGGAAAGAGCTGCGCCATTGGTGAGAACCCCGTGGCTATCGGGTATCTCCACGATCTCATCAAGCTGCGGGAAGGCGGAGCCCCCGTGGAAATCGCGGTTCCCTCGGATGGAACGGGATTTGAAACCGCCTCCATGTCCCTCATCGCCAACGGCCCCGAGCCGGTGGAAGGCAAGAAGCTCTACGACTGGGTTCTCGGCAAGAAGGCCCAGAGCATCATCGCCCAGTGGTACGTGATTCCCCTTTCCAGCGAGGCGGACGAGCCCGATACGGGATTCAGCATCAAAACCATGAACCTGGTGGATCAGAACGACGAATGGGATGCGGCCAATAAGGAGCGCCTCGTGGGCCGTTGGAATGACGAAGTCCCCGGCTCCGGAAAAATTCAGGAGTAGCGGCTCCGGAGATATTTTTTCGTTCGGAGATATCCGTAATCAGCCCCGAAAAACCCTTTTTCCCAAAGGGTTTTTCGGGTTTTTTTGTATACCCCATGGTACAATGAATCATACGCATGGAAAAATGTTGAAGGGAGCCGTGGGGTGTGAAAATCCAAAAACGCCTTCTCATCTTTGGAGGAGTTCTTTTCCTCTTTGCCGCAGTAGACTTCTGGATTTACCGAAACCTTGCCGCCACATTTCTGAATTATTCCCGGGATCAACGGAGAGAAATAGCCGGAATGACCCTTTCCGGAGGAGCGGGGGCCTTCGAAGCATCCCTTCCGGGAGGAGTTCGCCTTGCCCGTATCCAGGGGCTTCCGGGAATTGACGAAGACCATGTTTACAGCGGCTCCGATGCGGCCTTTCTCGCCTACGTGAAGGAAAACGAAAATACTCCCCTTTTTGCGAAAGCCTTCGAAAGCGCCTCTTACGAGGAGATCTACCAGACCTCGCAGCCCCTCTCCTGGCAGGAAGGAGTTTCGGAGTATCTTCTTTTCGCTCCTCTCTACGGAGAGGAAGGATGGGTGGAGGGGGTAGCTCTTTTCGCCTTTCCCAGAGAAGGGGAGAGGAGCTTTCTCGATCTCCTGAACACCTTTGCCCTGGGGGCGTTTCTTCTCTTTGCGGCCATCTTCGGGATAGTTCTCTGGAGTCGGGATCCCGTTACGGGGTTTGCCATTCTCGGACTTTTCGCCATGGTGGGAGTTTTCGTGGCGTATCCTCTTTTTCAGGCTCTTCGCCTGACCTTTCTGCATGACGGCACCTACTCCCTGGAGATTTGGAGATCCATCTTCTCCTCCCGGCAGTATGGCGAGGCCTTCCGGGGGAGCCTCCTTCTGGGGGGATGTACCGCCACGGCATCCACTTTGGTGGGATTTCTCTTCGCCTTTGTCCTTACCCGTACCCGGGTTCCCTGCCGACGGTTTTTCGGAGCCATGGGAACGCTTCCCATCATTTCGCCTCCCTTCTCTCTTACCCTCTCGGTGATTTTGCTCTTCGGAAACAACGGACTCATTACGAAACAGCTTCTCGGGCTCTCGGGATTCAGCATTTACGGCCTCGGAGGACTTGTGCTGGTACAGACCATGGGGATGTTTCCCATCGCCTTTCTCACCCTTTCGGGGGTGCTCCAGGCCATCGATTCCACCTTCGAGGACGCGGCGCTGGATCTCTCCGCCTCCCGATGGACCACCTTCCGCACCATAACGTTTCCCCTTGCCCTTCCGGGCATCCTTAGCGCATGGCTTCTGGTTTTCACCAACTCTCTGGCGGATTTCGCGAACCCCCTCATTCTTTCGGGAAGTTATCGGGTGCTTTCGGTGGAAGCCTACATGGAGGTTACCGGAATGAACCGCCTCGGCAACGGAGCGGCTCTCTCCATCCTGCTCCTTTTGCCTACCCTCACCGCCTTTTTCGTACAGCGCTTCTGGGTAAGCCGCAAATCCGTGGTTACCGTGACGGGCAAGCCCTCCGCCCGGGTGACGGAGCTCGTCACTCCCGGAGTCAAGCGAATCCTCGTGGGTTCCATGATCCTGGTGGTGGCCTTTCTCTTCGTTCTCTACGGCACCATCGTGGCGGGATGTTTCGTCAAAAACTGGGGCATCGACTACAGCTTCAGCCTGGAAAATATCGTAGAGGCCTTTACCCGGGGGAAGGATGCCTTGCTGGATACCCTGACCCTGGCGGGAGCCGCCACCCCCGTGGCAGGAATTCTCAGCATGGTGGCAGCCCTTCTGCTGGTGCGGAAGCGCTTTCCCGCGAAACGTTTTCTCGAGGCGCTTATCATGACCCCCTTCGCCCTTCCGGGAACCCTGGTGGGGATCAGCTACATTCTGGCCTTCAACCAGGCTCCCCTTCTTCTCGTGGGCACGGGGCTCATTATCATCATAAACTACGTGGTCCGGGAGCTTCCCGTGGGCGTGGAGGGGGGAGTGGCATCCCTGCGGCAGATCGACGGAGCCATCGAAGAGGCCGCCCAGGATCTGGGAGCGGATACCCCCACGGTATTCCGAACCATCGTGCTGCCCCTCATCCGGCCGGCCTTTATCTCCAGCCTCTCCTACACCTTCGTGCGTTCCATGACCGCCGTAAGCGCGGTGATCTTCCTCATCTCCGCCAAGTGGTACCACCTTACGGTGCTCATCTACAACTTCTCCGAAAACCTCCGGTTCGGCCTGGCGAGCGTTCTGGCCACCACCCTCATCCTCATCGTCTTTACTGCCTTCGGAATTATGCGGCTTCTCCTGAGGCAGAACAAATATCTTGAAAAGACCATCTCCTTCTGATGCGGGGATGCGTACGGGATTCAGGAATTAAAGAAAGGAAGAGAAGCGTATGAAACTCACGTCAAAGCCGGTGCAGCTCGAAGGAGTCACCAAGACTTTTTCCGAGGCTTCCACGGGAAAAGTCGTGGTGGCGGTGGAGGATTCCAATCTTTCCGTGCAGCCTGGAGAACTCGTAACCCTTCTCGGTCCCTCGGGATGCGGCAAAACCACCACCCTCCGCATGATCGGAGGATTCGAAACTCCTACCCGGGGCATTATCCGCATCGGCTCCGAGGATGTCACCGCCCTGCCTCCCAACAAGCGGGATACCGCCATGGTCTTCCAGAGCTACGGCCTCTTTCCTCACATGAGCGTCTTCGAAAACGTGGCCTACGGACTTAAACTTCGCAAGTGCTCCGCCGAGGAGATCCGCCGCAGGGTAACGGAATCCCTCACGCTGGTGGGGCTTGAAAATCTGGCAGACCGCGCTCCGGGGAGGCTTTCCGGGGGTCAGCAGCAACGGGTGGCTTTGGCCCGGTCCCTCATCGTGGAACCCGGGGTGCTCCTTTTGGACGAACCCCTCTCCAACCTGGACGCCTTGCTCCGGGAGCAGATGCGGGTGGAAATCCGGAAAATTCAAAAAAATCTCGGCATCACAGCAGTCTACGTCACCCACGACAGGGTGGAGGCCATGAGCCTCTCGGATCGCATCGTGGTGATGCATCAGGGGCGCATCGTGCAGTCCGGCACACCCTTTGATATCTATCAGGATCCCGTATCACCCTTCGTGGCGGGGTTCGTGGGAAAGGCGGCCTTTTTCGACGGAGAAGTTCGCGGTAAAGACTCTGAAGGATGTGCCGTGGAGGTTCGGGGAAAATCCTTCCGTATTCCCCGCTTTTCCGAGAAACTGGACTCCGGAGATCCGTGTCTTCTCATGTGTCGCCCGGAATCCATGGAGATCCTGGAGCCCGGAGAAGGAATTCTCGATGGGGTGGTCACCACCAACATCTATCTGGGGCACAGCATGGAAACCTTCGTGCGAACCTCCGAGGGCTCGGAAATTCTGGTGCAGATCGACGATCCCGGAGCCAAGAAGATCTATTCCGAGGGATCCCTGGTATCGGTAACCGTGAATCCCCGGGCATCCAAAGTGCTCTGTGCCACCGGGGAAGGTTTCTGTGAAAGAGGATGAACCACGGAAAAATCGAAAAAACTTGCCCCATGAAAGGGGATGCATGCCATGAAACGAAGGCGAATCGACTGGGAGAAAGAAGAAGAACGGACTGATAAGGCCAGAATAAAGGGATTACGTTACACCTTCGTCTCTTTTCTGGCTGCCTTCGGAGTGATGGGGATGTTAAAAATCCGCTATCCCCAGCTGGATCTCTATCCCGCTCTCTCGGTGATGGCGGCCCTTCTCGGCGGGGCGGCTCTTTTGATAGCTCTCACCAGGAAAAAATAAAACGGTTTGTATGTTCCGCATGTTTCGGAGGAGGTTCTTGGTATATGAAAAACCTGATCCTTGGAATCGACTGTTCCGGGGCCATGACGAGCATAGGACTTGCCTCGGCGGAGGAGAATCTGGGAGAAACCAATCTTCTCCTGGGGCGGAGGCAGTCCCAGGAGCTTCCCCGCATGGTTTCGGAAATGCTCCGCCTATGGGGAGCCGAACCTCGGGATCTTTCGGCTCTTGCGGTTACCCGGGGCCCGGGGTTCTTTTCGGGAATTCGGGTGGGCATGGCCTATGTCCTCTCCCTCGCCTTCTCTCTGAAAATTCCGGTGATACCGCTTTCTTCGCTGGAGGTTCTCGCTTTTGGCGTGGCGGTGGAAGGAATTCCCGTGATATCTCTTCTTCCCGCCAAGCGGGGGGCGTTTTTCTATGGCGCCTATATGCAGGAGAATGATGCCTTTCATCCCCTGGAGGAGGAGGTTTTTCTCTCTCTTTCCCAAGTGGTGGAAAGAGGGCGGGAACTCTCCCGGCACTCTTCGGTGCTCTGCGGAATAGATGCCTCCTGTGCGGATATGCCCGTTTTTCCGGAAATGCCCGTCATCCCAGCAAAGACGCATGTTCAGGGACTAAAGCTTCTTGCCCTGGCTCGCCGGAAAGAACCTCAAAACCCTCGTTCCATAGAGGCTTCGTATCTTCGAATCACCTGGTAGATATCGAGAACCTGCGGCGTTCTATCTCGTACCAAAGATTTCTATAGTCACCCCCCTCCGGTTTGCCGGAGGGGTTTTTTTTTGTATCTCCGGGGCTTTTTATGGTTTTTGAGTGTGATTATAGTTGTAAAAAAATTTACTATTTTTCTTTTCCTTGCAATTCGGAGACGTTGGTGATATATATGATTCCATATTTTGTGTTCTCTGCGCATATTTTGCGTGATTTTATCTGATTTCAAAAGAGAGGCTCCCGGAAGGGGAGGTGGAATTCCGTTGGGAGCGGGTGTGTGTTGGTGATTATTTCTCTGACAAGTATTTGTCAAGGAGGGCTGTCTGTGAAACTCATTGAGAATCATCCCATACTGGACTTTCATCATGAAAACAAGAAGAAGATAACCTTCAGCTTCGACGGCAGGAAGATGGAGGGATTTGCGGG
>CAZJHH010000014.1:0-47547 GCA_964545875.1 uncultured Synergistaceae bacterium | reverse complement strand
CGCGGCAAAAAACAGGCGCCGGTAGCTCAAATGGACAGAGCATCAGACTTCGGATCTGAGGGTTGCGGGTTCAATTCCTGCCCGGCGCGCCAGTGATAGCAAGGCCCCAAGCGTTTTCAGCTTGGGGCCTTTTTGATGCCATGGAAAGGAATGCGGAACAGGAGTTCCGGAAGATTCGGGGCACTCACATGAAATTTATGGAAGAGGAAAGACTATAGCTCCCTCTCCGGAGCGGTCCGTTTGGAAATTTTTGTGGCATATACGGGGATTCCGGAAATGTGTTCTCCGGAATCCCCGCAGCCTTTCGTGAAGAGCTATTCCTGGGATTTTGAAGGTGTCAGGTGAAGCTGTATCAGCACTATTTCGGAAACCGAGTTCGTCCGTATGGGGGGCCCCCAGGTGCCCGCTCCGGAGGAGACGTAAAGATGTGTGTCCCCCGAGGTGAGAAGTCCCCAACTCTTGGGAAAGAGGGCTCCGGTGACGAAGTTGAAGGGAAAGATCTGGCCGTTGTGGGTATGTCCCGAAAGCTGCAGAAGAGCCCCGGATTCCACGGCCTGACGGAAGTCTTCCTTGGTGGGGGTGTGGTTTGCGATGAGAAGAGGGTATTTCCGGTATTCCTCCTCCAGGGAGGCAAGGATTTCCTTGGGATGCTTGTGGGTATCTCCGAAACGGGGAGCCTGGGCGTCGTTTCTTCCGAGAAGGAGAAAACTGTCATCCACCAGGACGACATCGTCCCGGAGCATGGTGATTCCCTGGGTTTCGAGATAGGCCATATCCCGTTCCAAGTTTGCGTAATATTCGTGATTTCCCGTCACTCCGTAGAGGCCCAGGGGGGCCTGCATGGCCTTCATGGTTTGAGGAAAGCCCACCGCATCCCCCACCTCGGGAGGGTTTTCCAGGATGTCCCCGCCCAGGATTACCAGGTCCGGAGAAAGAGCCTTCACTCTGGATGCCATGAGGGGGAGCTTTTTTTCTCCCACGATGCTTCCCGCATGGATATCCGAAACAAAGGCGATACGGTAGGTTTTTTCCGTCTCCACTCCTGGGCTGTATGCCTGGAGATCAAGGGTGTGGGTGCGCAGGGCAACAGTGTTTCCGTACCCCCAAAATAGAAGAACCAGGATGACCGTGCCGGCGAAAAACCAGTAAAGCCGGGCCTCCTTGGGAGAAGGCCATCTTCCGGAAAAAATCCGCAGAAAAATCTTGAGAATATCCCAAAGCACTCCTCCCAAAAGGGCGTGGATGAGTACCGCAAGAAAAATTCCTCCGGCAAAGAAGATGAAAAAGGACCACTCTTCGGGGAGAGAGGGGCGGAAAACCCGCCCCAATGGAAAGAATAACGCTCCCAGGAGCCATAGAAGGGTTAGTATTCCTTTTGCCGAGGGAAAAGCTCCCCGCAAGTGCCGCAGTACGTAGAGGTTCATGGTCACGTAGATAAGGAGTACCGCGGAAAAGAAAAGGGTGAAGGAGCGCATCAGGATTTCTCTCCCAGTTCTCTGCCGTTGCACCAGCAGTAATTTTGGGGAGGTTTTACCAGGTTATTCATGCCGAAGGGAAAGTCGCTGGCAAAGACGATGCCTTTTTCTTGCCGCCAGATAAGCATATCCCGGTTGCCCTTTTTGACGAAGGGGTACCCTCCGTAGAAGCCGAAAAAGTTGGATTCAAAGGTTTCCAGGGTGGGAAAGAGAGGGAGCTTCATGCGGGAGATCATCCGGAGGATGAACTCGCTGTCCGTAATGTTTCCTCCCGCCCGGGCAAGCCCCGAGAGAAAGGCCTCGTTGCCGTTTACCGCCCCTACCAGGTGAAGCGTTCCGGGGACGGAAAAGGGATGGCAGTTTGCATCCGTCACGGAACCCTCGCTGGCCTCCCGGGAGTGGAAGAGAACCCAGTCGTAATCTTCTCGGAGAATTCGTAACGCGATTTCGCCGCAGGTAAGAGAAACCCCTTTGCGGAGTTCCACCAGGCTACGGTCTTTCAAAAGGGCGTAGCCGTTGCCGTCGCCTCCGTCCCTGAGCTCCAGGTCTTGGAGGTAGGCCCCCAGGGAGGAGCAGCCGGAAACGGTTTCAAGAGCTCTCTGAAGGCGGTGGATGCCTTCCCGGTTTGCGAGAAGCATTCTGCACATGGATGGGATCTCTCCTTTTCGGGTCTGATTTTTGGACGTTTCCCGGAAGCCATGAGGAATCGTTCTTTCTTTCCGGGGGTGGGGCGGGGTTTTTTCGAAAACACTAAAGAAAGCCCCTCGAAAGGGGCTTTTCGGATTCCGATAGGTTTTTCCGCAGAAGAGACGGGTCTCCGCAAGGGTATTTCGGAGGATTCTCGCGGAAGATCCGTAAAATGCCTCTTCTCGGGAAAAGGCCATGTTTTTGAAAAGCGGTAATCAGGCATTGCCTCCCGGGGCGATAATGCCCGTGGCAAGGCCGATCTGCTCGATGGTGCGAAACTCCACATCTTCAGGGTTCTCGGAAGTGCCCTTGTAGGTTACGGTTCCTGCAATGCGAGGAGCCTCGCCCGTTTCCGGGTCGTAGGGAGAAATGCAGAGCAGCACCGTGTACCCTTCTTTTCGAAGCTCCGAAGCGATTTTCTCGAAGCTCCGGATGACGGGGTTTTTTTCAAGATCCTCGTCGGAGCCGGGAATTTTCGTCTCATTTTCCGGAAGCATGTCTATTCCTCCCTCGTTTGGAAGATAAAAGCGAGAAGCGGTCTCGATCTTCCACCTCCGTATCCAGTTTACCCGTGCTCGGAGGGTTGTGCAACGTAAAAATGCGGAAGTTCGGCAGAGGGATATAAAAGTATGAGGAGGACCATATACATGGTCCTCCTCAGCGGTGTGTGTTGGTTGGTGCGGGTTCCTTTATGGAAAAGCTGTCCTGCAAAGGAGAGCGTTGCACGCTTTCGTGAATAATTTCGAGATGTCCAAATGATAGCATGCATTCCGCAATTGTCAACATCATGCTGAAATTTACTGTTAAATCAGATAGTTTGAACATATTCTGATAAAAACGTTCTTTTTGTCGTATCACGTTTCTCTTCCTCCTTGTGGTATGCTTTTCCCTGATCCGGAAGAACGGCAACTTTTCCTGGATTTTCGAGCCGGAACCATTTCTTTTCGAGCTGGAGCCGGAAAGTGCCGGCAGAAGAACAATTCCATGAAACAGAGGAGAGAAAAATCATGATACATTGCGGTATCGTAGGGCTTCCCCTTTCGGGAAAGACGACGATTTTCAACGTTATTACCCGGGCGGGAGCGGAGGTAAAGGCCTATGCGGGGGGTAAGACGGATCCCAACAAAGCCATGGTTGCGGTTCCCGATGCCCGGCACGATAAACTGACGGAAATTTTCGAACCCAAGAAAAGCTCTCCCGCCACCATGGAGTTTGTGGATCTTGCGGGAATTTCTCGGGATGCCAGCAAGGGGGCGGGGTTGGGAAACGCCTTTCTCTCCTTCGTGGGGGATGCGGACGCCCTTATTCACGTGATCCGGTGTTTTGCCAATGCCGATGTGCTGCATCCCGAGAACGACATTAATCCCGGCAGGGATTGGGAGATTGTGGAGACCGAACTCATGTATCGGGATCTTGGGGTTATCGAAAACCGGCGGCAGAGACTGGAGGCCAAGAAAAAACGGCTTCCCGAGGAGGAAAAGGAGCTGGAAGCTCTCCAGCGATGTCAGGACTTCCTTATGGAAGAGCGTCCGCTTCGGGAGATGGCGTTTTCCGAAGCGGAGGATCGCATGCTTCGGGGCTTTACCTTTCTCAGCCGCAAGCCCGAAATGGTGGTGCTGAATCTGGACGAAACCCAGGTGAACCCCGCATCCATCCCGGAACACGAAAAATTTCAAGCCCTGATGGAGCAGCACGGCATCCGGGTGGTGCGGGTCTACGGGAGTATGGAGATGGAGATGGCGGAGCTTTCTCCGGAGGAACAGCAGGAATTTATGGGAGATCTCGGTATTACCGAACCCGGTCGAAATCGGCTTATTTCCGAGGCTTACGGGCTTCTCGGGCTCATTTCTTTTTTCACCACCGGAAAAGATGAAGTTAAATCCTGGACCATCGCTCAGGGAGATACGGCGGTGGATGCGGCAGGAGCCATTCACAGCGACCTTGCCAGAGGTTTTATCCGGGCCCAGGTGGTGCACTACGAGGATTTTATCCAGGCCGGAGCGACTCTGGCGGCCTGCCGTGAAAAGGGGCTTCTCCGTCTGGAGGGAAAGGAATATCTCGTACAGGACGGGGACATGATCGAAATCAGGTTTAACGTGTAGCTTGCGAGATTTTTCGGAAAAGGAGGCAGGAAACATGCTGATGAAAGAACTTCTCTGGTCTCCCCTGGAGGTTCGGGGAACGATCTTGCCGAATCGGGTGGCGGTGGCTCCCATGGCTTCGGGAAGCGCCGATGACGATGGAGCTCCCACGGAGACGGGGTTGGAGCTCTACAGAAAATTTGCCGCCAGCCAGGCGGGAATGGTAGTTCTGGAGCATCACGCGGTACGCCGGGATGGCTACGTTCGGCGGGGTCAGTACAGCCTGCACGGAGAAGCATCGCTGAAGAAGCACGCCCCCCTGGGGGAAATTTTCCGGAATGCGGGGGTTTCCTCCCTGGTGCAGATCAACCATGCGGGGAGTGCCGTGAAGGATCCGGAACTTCTTCAGGGTGGTTTTATCCCCCTGGCGCCCTCGGCGGTGCCTCATCCTAATGGGGATGGGGTGTCGATTCCCCGGGAGATGACCAAAGACGACTGCGAAGAGATGCGACATGCTTTCGTGCAGGCGGCTCTTCGGGGAATAAGGGTGGGATATACGGGCGTGGAGGTGCACGCCTGCCACGGTTTTCTTCTGGGGCAGTTCTTGAGCCCCCTCACGAATACCCGGCGTGATGCCTACGGAGGAGATGTCTCGGGGCGTTCCCGGCTTCTTCGGGATATCGTGGCGGCTCTTCGGGAAGAGCTGGGGGAGGCTCTCCTCTCGGTTCGTCTCGGGGTGGCGGACGAACTCGGAGAGAAGCCCCGGGGACTCGCCTTCGAGGACGTTCTCTGGATAGGAAAGGAGCTTGCCTCTCTCGGAGTGGACATCATCAGCGTGAGCGGCAACTTCTGCGGCTTTGACGCTCCCCGGAGCGCTCCCTGGGCTCCCTATGCGGGGGCGATTCAGCAGAGAGTAGGGAACACTCCGGTGCTCTGTACGGGAAATATCCGCTCCCTGGAGGAGGCGGAATCTCTTCTGGAACGGGGCTGCTGTACCCTTATCGGCATAGGCCGGCCCTTTGTTCAGAATCCGAATCTCCTCGCCTCCTGGGGATACGCTCCCTGTAAGGGATGCGCTTTCTGCGGGGGGGAAAGAGATTCCGAATGAAGCTCTTTCTGAGCTGCGATATGGAGGGAGCCACGGGGCTTGTCTCCTTCTCTCAGGTGATGCCGAAGAATTCGGAATATCCTTTGGGAAGGGCCATGCAGCTTCATGACGTAAGAGCTCTGGTGGAGACAGCCTTGGAGTGGGGAGTAGAGAGAATTATCCTCAACGATGCCCACGGTTCCATGCGAAATTTGGACTTGAGAGATTTTCCGGATTCGGAGAAACTCGAGCTTTGCAGCGGTTCTTCCAAGATTCTCGGCATGGTGGAGGGTGTCCAGGAGTGTGACGTCGCCTTTTTTGTGGCCTACCACGCCATGGCGGGAACCGAAAAGGCGGTGATGGATCATACCATGGGATTCTCTCCCTTCGAGGTGCGCCTCAACCGCCAGCTTGTGGGGGAGACGGGGCTCAACGCCGCCGCCTGCGGAGCTCTTGGGGTTCCGGTGGCCCTGATTAGCGGAGATTATGCGGTGTGCTGCGAGGCCCGCAGCCTTCTCGGCCAAGGAATTACCTGCTGTGACGTCAAGGAGGGGTGCGGAGCCCGAGCGGCCCGACTTCTGGGGCCGGAACAGACGAAAGTTCTTCTCCAAAAGGCCGCCCGGGAGGCTCTCGATAAAGCCGCCGCAGGAAAAATTTTTCCCTTCGAGGTGTCTCTTCCCTGTCAGGGGAGCGTAACTTTTTGTGAAACCAGGCAGTGTGACCGGGCTTCCATCGTTCCGGGATCCGAGCGGGTCAGCGGCAGAACCCTGGTGGGAACCTTCGAGAGCGTACTCGACTTCTATCGCTGGCAGGCTTCGGTGATCGCCCTTGGAGAGTCGGCCTGAGATTTCGGGGCTCCGGGTTGCCCCCTTCGCAAATGACCTGATCTCCTGGTTCCGCGAGCATGGGCGGCCTCTTCCCTGGCGGCAGGAGTATCACCCTTATCATGTATGGCTTTCGGAGATCATGCTCCAGCAGACTCAAATGGATCGGGGAGTATCCTACTTTTTGAGGTGGATCCGGCGTTTTCCCTCGATTCGACATGTGGCGGCGGCTTCGGAAGAGGAGATTCTCAAATACTGGGAGGGTCTCGGGTACTATCGACGGGCCCGTAATCTCAAGGCCGCTGCGGAAAAGATGGCGGCTCTTTGGGATGGCGAGCTACCTCAAACCCGGAAGGAACTTCTTGAGCTTCCCGGCGTGGGAGAGTACACCGCCGGGGCTATCGGCAGCATTGCCTGGAACCGACGTCTTCCTGCGATAGACGCCAACGTGGAACGGTTCTTCGCCCGGTATCTCGATTGGGATCTATCCCCCAAAGCCAGGGATTTTCGCCGGGCTTTGGAAAGCATAATCCTCGAAATCATGAATGAACACTCTCCCCGGGAAGTGACCCAGGCTCTCATGGAGTTCGGAGCCCTCTGCTGCACCCCCGTACGTCCGAAATGCGAGGAGTGTCCTCTGCAAGATCGCTGCCTTGCACGATTGCGCGGAGTGGTTTCCCTTCGTCCCCGGCAGAAGGAGAAGCCTTTGCCGGTACGGCGTCTCATGGCGGCGGGGGTTTTGCAGGATTTTCGAGGGCGCTGCCTACTGTATCACCGCCCCGAGGAGGATCTTCTCGGAGGGCTCTGGGAATTTCCCCAGGTGGAAATCTTCGGGAAAACAGGCAAAAACGCAGATGAGAAGGTGGATTTCCGAGGGGCTCTGGAAGAGTTCTTCCGGGAGTGCGGATGCATGGTAACCGCTGGAGAAAAGCTTTGCACCGTGCGGCACTCCTTTACGGTGAACCGGGTGCTTCTGGAGGTCTATCAATGTTTCTGGGCTCAGGCGAGCCCGTTGGAGCTTCCCGAGGGTTTTGCCCTTGTTTCTCCTTCCCGGATGAAGGAGCTTTCCTTTCATGCAGGGGGACGAAAGATTCTGGAATATCTGCGTACACGCGAGGGGGCCTGACAGGCCCCCTCGCGTGTACGATTTTCGTGTTTTTCCCCGAACTAACTATTTCTTGAGGGCAAGCCGGGGATTTCCATCCTCTTCGAGACGATAGGAGCTTGCGAGCTCTTTGAGTTCCCGCACGATGGCGCTCTGTTCCTGCCGAAGTGTACCGAGTTCATTCATGCCTTCCGCCACATGGGTGGAGGATTCTTCTACGTGCAGGGAGACCTCTTCACCCTCCCGGAGAAGTTCCACGATGTTTTCCACCGCACTGGCGATTTCCTGACTGCTGGCGGACTGTTCCTCCGCCGCTGCGGCGATGCTCTGGATGGCGTCGTTCAGGTCGTTTACCTGAGATACCGCTCCGCCGATCTCCAGAGAAGTCTTTCGGGATTGTTCAAGGGTTTCCTTGAGGATGTTTTCGGTCTCTTTGGTGTCCGTTACGGCGGTCTGAGCCTTGGAGTTGATGCCTTCGATGATCTGGGCGATGTTTCGGGCCGCTTCGTTGCTTTCCTCCGCGAGTTTTCGTACCTCTTCCGCTACCACTGCAAAGCCTCGGCCCGCCTCTCCCGCTCGGGCCGCCTCGATGGCGGCGTTCAGGGCGAGAAGGTTCGTCTGGTCCGCGATGCCCGTAATGGTCTTTACGAATCCCGCGATGCCTCCCATGGATGTGGCGAGTTCTTCGATAGCTTCCACTACCCGGGCGTTGGCCTTCCCCAAACCTTCCATGTCATCCGCCATGCGGATCACCGCCTGGCCTCCCCGGTTTACTTCCTCCGCAATTTTCAAGGTGCGCTCGCTGATGTCCGAGGCGCTTCGGGCGGAGTCCTGGGCGCCGCTGGAAACTTCTTCAACTCCCGCATTGGTCTCGGCGGTGGCGGAAGAGATGCTCTCCAGCATGGAGTTCATGGAGTCCTTGGCTTCCCGAGAGGAATTCACTGCCTCGTCTACCCGCTGATTGATTTCCTGAAGTTCCTGACTGCTCCGCTCCAGGTGATCGCTCAGGGTGCGAACCTTAGAAACCAGTTCCCGGTAGGAATTTCCGATAACCTGGAAAGCTCCCATCACCCGGAGAATTTCGTTCCGGCTCGAAGCATCGCCGGAGATGTGTGTCCGCAGATCTCCTTCGGCGATGGCTCCTGCCACCTGCTCGATCTTTTTAAGGGGTGCCACCTGGCGGGATATGGCGAAAGCCAGAAGGAGAAGCCCCAGAAGAACGCCGGGGACCGAGACCAGGAACATTCGCTGCCGCATGAGCCGGAGAGGATTGAGGATCATCTCCTCGGGAACGCTGATACCCACGTACCATTGGAGTTTTTCCAGTTTTACCACGTAGGCGTATTTCACCACTCCCTGGAAAGGATAGGAAAGCTGGAGAACCTTGGTGTCTGTGCTTTCCCGGGAAGCCTGCTGGTAGGCCTCCCAGAACTCGGGGGCTTCCTTGGAAATGGAAGCTCCCGTGGCAAGAGACGGGTGGGATATCATGGCTCCCTGGGGATCGAAGACGAAACCGTACCCCCCCTCTCCGAGGGCCACCTGCCGGGCCTGGTGTACGATTTCTTTCAGAGAAAAAGCGGTCATGAGTACCATGGCCACATCTCCCGTCTTGGTGTCCTCCACGGGGGTAAAGAGGATCTGGCAGGGGTAGTCGTAATTTCTCGAAAAGATGCTGACGGGTTGTTTCTGCACCACCGTGGTTTGGTAGATGGGATCGTCTTCGGGGAAAATCCGGATTTCCGAATCGTGGATATCGTTGAAGATCTGGGACGTTGCTACCGGAACGAGATTTCCCTCAAAGGGCTGGAGAATCGCGAATCTTCCGCCGTACTGGGAGGACCATGAGGAGGGGGTATCGTCGTTCCCCGTAATGGGATGCAGGCCGTTGCTGGAGAAGAAGAGCAGGGGTATTTCTCTCCCCTCTATGGGAGTTGTTTTTGTGGAAAGCATGAAATTTCCGTTGGTAAAGTCCGAGAGAGCCGACTTGGCAAGAATATCCGCCTCGTAAAGGATGTGTGCCGTCTGGACGTCGAGAGCCTCCGAAAGGAGCTCCGAGGTTCCGAGGGCGCTGTCCTGAATGGTGCTGAGAAGGTTTCCCCTTGCGGTGACGTAACTGATGTACTGTACCGAAAGGAGCACCAACAGCATGATGGTGCCCGCCGCAAGAACGCTTTTCATCTTGAATGACATGCCTCGTTTTTGACCCATTACTCAAAAACCTCCTTCTGTAGTTTTTTCCCCATAAGACCTATTCTCTATCGGTTCGGTTGCGGTGCTCTTCCCCCGTAATGCATGATGTCTCGCCGTATTGGCTGACTACAAACAAAATGCCCTGCCGAAAAGGCATGATTGGAAACGTTCCCTTATTTCTCCTTGGCAAAGAACAGGGGGCCGTGGAATGAACTGGCTTCCCCTGTTCCTGCGATTTTCATTAAAAAGTGTTCTTAAAAAAAGCTCCTTGGATGTTTTTTCCCCGAATAAAGGCTCCAGAGAAGAGGAAGGAGAAGCAAAAGTCCCGGGAGACTGGCCCCCGTGGAGCAGCCTCCCCCGCTGTCCTCCTCGGAAGGATCCACGAGGTTCAGTGCTTTGGGAGTTGTTCCCCGGGCAGATGCCACAAAGGATGTTTCCAGGAATCTTGCCGGAACCATATCTCCCCCGGCGATAACCGGCACGCTGGCCGAGGGGGAGAACGCCGCCTGGGAAGTCCAGAGGGGGTAATCCACCGCATTCAGAAGTACATTGCGAACCTGCCAGTTTGCAAGGCCTTGCTCCCGGGCCCAGAGGGCCGCCGCCACTCCTGCCGCTATGGGGGAGGAGAAGGATGTGCCGTTCAGGGTTTCCAGATCCACCTCGTTTCTGGAGGTGGTTGTAATGGCATTTCCCGGAGCGGCCACGTCGATGGCTTTGTTGCCGTAGTTTGAAAAGGAGTCCGCCAGAAAGCCCGCTTCGGTGGTACTCGCCGCAGCGAGGAAGATGGCCGAGGAAACCCGGGAGGGGTAAACGTAGCGGCGGTTTACGTCCAGGCTGTCATTTCCCGCAGCGGAGATGAAGAGCCCCCCTGCGCTGGCGATTCTGTCGAAAAGGTTGTGGAAGAAGGTTTCCATCTCGTTGTCTCGATAGAAGCTACCCGAGGTGGCAAAGCTGAAGTTGCATATGAGATGTCGATTCGCCAGGGATCCGGAAAGAAGCCCCAAGAGGTAGTCAAGGCTTCTTGCGAGATCTTCGATGCTGCTGTTGCCGCTGGAATCGGCGCATTTGACGGGAACGATGGATACCTTGGGAGTGATTCCCGTTTCCTTTCCCACTATGGTGCCCGTTACGGCGGTGCCGTGTCCTTGGTCGTCGTACACGGCGCTTTGATATCCCGAAGCTCCTGTGAGGGCGTTGTAGCTTAAATTCCACAAAATGGATGCGTCGTTAAAGTCTCTGTGAGGATTGACGCCGGTGTCGAGAACCGCTATGACCACGGTACGCCAGGCCGCATCCGAAATGTTTTCGTCCAGCCGGGCGTTTTGAGCCCATGCTACGTGCCAGGGACGGATTGCGGTGGCCCGGGTTTCTTGGGGAGAATTCTTCTCGAGCTCCGCGCAGTGCTGAAAGGTGCGGGATCCGGAAATCAGGAGCGTTCCCGGAAGATTGCGGAGAAGCTCTTCTTTCTGGGAAGAATCAAGTTCGAGAAGAGCCCCCTGGAGATGTGGCAGGATTTCCCGAGTTTGTTCCGTAAGGCTGTGAGTTCGGAGAAGGGTAGTTATATGGGCCGCCTCTTGTGGAGAAGATGCGGGAAAGAGAGCCACGTAGCTTTCAGCGTATCCGGAAGATCCGTAAAGAAGGACGCTCCAAAGGCCGAGGGCGAGCCCGAGAAAAAAGCGGTTTTTTGCGGAGATTTTGCGGAACCTGGCAACTGCCCGGAACATGGAAATCACCCTTTCTGATTTTTAGGTGTAAACGAAGATGCTGGGTATTGAAACTACTGCATTGCCTGAAGCTGTTTCGTTATTTTTTCGAGGATTTTTTTCACCAGTTCAGGAGAGAGTTCCGGCTTCTGTTCCCGCAGAAGGATTTCCTCCTGGACTTTTTCGGCGGAAGCATTTTCGTAAAGAACCTTGTAGACCGCCGTGCAGATCGGGAGATCCACGCCGTATTTCCGCCGATGGCTTTCCAGAGCCTTGGCGGTATAGTAGCCCTCGGCTACCTGGCCGAGAGATGCGAGGGCGGCATCCACGCTCATGCCCTCGCCCACGGCCTTGCCGAGGCGGAAGTTCCGGGAATGTTCGCTGTAACAAGTGACCATGAGATCCCCCGCTCCGGCGAGACCCGAGAAGGTGAGAGGATTGCCCCCGAGGGAGATGCCGAGTCGGAGGATTTCCGCAAGTCCCCGGGTAATCAGGGCTGCCTTGGCGTTGTCTCCCAGGTTCATGCCGTGGGTGGCCCCTGCGGCGATGGCGATGATATTTTTCATGGCCCCGCCGATTTCCACTCCTACTACATCCGAAGAGGTGTAGACCCGAAAGGTTTCCTTGCCGATGATAATCTGCCATTCGAAGGCCTCTTCCAGAAGAGTGGAGGCCACGCATACCGCTGTGGGGAGCCCCCGTACCACTTCCTCCGCATGGCTGGGCCCGGAAAGAATGCTGTAGACGGCCCCGGGGAGAGCTTCGTGGCATACCTCGTTGAGGAGTTTGCCCGAGGAGATCTCTATCCCCTTGGCAAGATTGCAAAGTTTGAGATTCTGAGGAGCCAGAGGTTTAAGGCTTTCGAGAAGGGAGCGAACTCCTTGGGAGGGTACCGCAAGGATCCATCGTTGTGAGAAGATGGCTGCCTCTGCGAGGCTGCTGGTGGTGATGATGTGGGGGGAGAGGTTGGCGAAGGGGAGATAGTCCGGATTTTTGCCTGTGGCGGTAATTGCTCTGGCCTGCTGGGGTCGCCGACACCAGAGACAAATGTCATGCCCGTTGGAAGAAAGAACATGAGCCAAAGCGGTACCCCAGCTTCCGGCACCGAAAATGGAAAGTTTTGCCATGGCAATAGCACCTCTTTTCGTCGTTGAGTGATGCGGCGGAGAAATTTCTCCGACCTTGGATTCATTATACCAGCATACGTCTCAGATGCATTGGGATAAGAGTCTCATGAAAATAGTAAGAAGATTGTGCCGGAAAAAAGGCTTTCGAAAACTCCTGAAACTTCATGGTATAATGATATGTCACTCATGCTCGGGGAAATTTTTCCGCTTTTTCCGGAAATGAGGGAATTTTGAATGGGAGGAACACGGAATGTCCGAACAGCTGGGAGGCCCACTAGATTTTGGGCAGGTAGTCCCTCTGCCTCTGGAAGAGGAGATGCGGCATAGCTACCTGGATTATGCCATGAGCGTTATCGTGGGACGCGCTCTCCCCGATGCCCGGGATGGGCTGAAACCGGTACAGCGCAGAATTCTTTATGCCATGCTGGAGCTTGGACTGCGGCATCGGCAATCCTTTAAAAAATCCGCCCGCGTGGTGGGTGAGACCATGGGTAAGTACCACCCCCACGGGGATGCGGCTATTTACGATACCATGGCCCGTATGGCCCAGGACTTCAGCATGCGGTATATGCTGGTGAACGGTCAGGGGAATTTCGGTTCCATCGACGGAGATCCCCCCGCAGCCATGCGGTACACCGAGGCCAAGCTCCACGCTCTCGGAGAGGATATGCTGGCGGATATCGACGAGGATACCGTAGACTGGGGGCCGAACTTCGACGATTCGCTTCAGGAACCCCTGGTGCTCCCTTCCCGGGTGCCGAACCTCCTCGTGAACGGAGCCTCGGGAATCGCCGTAGGCATGGCTACCAATCTTCCCCCTCACAATTTGGGGGAGGTGGTGGACGCTCTCTGTTACATGATCGATAACGGAGACGTTGAACTGGGAGAGCTTATGCAGTTTCTCCCCGGGCCGGATTTTCCCACGGGAGGACAGATCATGGGACGGGATGGCATTGTGGATGCCTACCGTACCGGCCGGGGAAAAATCATCCTCCGGGGCAGGGCAAGCATCGAAGATCTCCGGCGGGGCAAGAAAAAGGCCGTGGTGATCACCGAGATTCCCTACATGGTGAACAAAACCTCCCTTATCGAAAATATCGCCAAGGGGGCTCAGAACAAGACCATCGACGGCATCAGCGATATCCGGGACGAGTCGGATCGCGAGGGGTTGCGGATCGTCATAGAGCTTCACCGGGAAGCGAATCCCGAGGTCACTCTGCGGCAGATCTACACGAGAACGCAGCTTCAGGGAACCTTTGGAGTCATCAACCTCGCTCTTGTCCGGGGAGAGCCCCGGGAGCTCTCCCTGGTGGAGATGCTTCGGGAGTTTGTGAACCACCGGCGTATGGTGGTGCGGCGGAGAACCGCCTTTCGGCTCGCCAAGGCAGAGGCCCGGGCGCACATCCTGGAAGGGCTTCTGAAAGCTCTCGATATCATCGACCAGGTGATTCAGCTTATCCGGGGTTCCAGTGACGTGGGAGCTGCTAAGCAAGGGCTCATCGAAACATTGCTCTTCTCGGAACTTCAGGCCCAGGCCATACTGGAAATGCGCCTCCAGAGGCTTACGGGATTGGAGCGACACAAGCTGGAGGAGGAGATGCAGCAGCTTCTTCAGGACATCCAGCTCTATCGGAGCATTCTCGGAGATCCTCTCGTACTGGACGGAGTGATCAAGGACGAACTCCGGGATGTCCGGGCAGCCTTTGCGGACCCCCGGCGGACGGAGATTCTCGATGCCGTGGAAGATATCGCCACGGAAGATCTCATTCCGGAAAGAGATATCGTGGTGGTTCTCAGCCGAGATAACTACCTTCGCCGTATGCCTCTGGAGGATTATCGGATCCAGAGCCGGGGAGGCAAGGGGGTCAAAAAGGCCGCTCCCGCAGGGGAGGATGAGATCTCTCTCCTTACGGTTACCACTACCCATAACGATCTCTTCCTCTTTACCACCAAGGGACGGGTTTTCTCCCTCCGGGGGTATGCCATTCCTCAGCCCAAGTCGGGAAAGGGCAAACTGGTCTCCAGCTTCATCGCCCTGGAAGAGGACGAGAAGGTGGTTTCCATGAGGGACAGCCGTCTGGAGGGAACCCGGTTCGTCTTCTTCATCACCCGCCAGGGAATAGCCAAGCGCATGCCCGTAACGGAACTCGACAAAATCACCCGGGCGGGACGCCGCGTTCTCGGTCTTGACGAAGGAGACTCCATTGCCCAGGTGCGGTATACCGAGGGGAATCAGGAGCTGCTTTTCATCACCGCCAACGGAAGGGCCCTCCGTACCGAAGAAGAAGAGTTCCGTCCCATGGGACGACAGGCCCGGGGCGTCAAAGCCATTCGGCTCTCTCCGGATGATCGCGTGGTGGGGTGCGATGTTGCCCGAGTCGGGCAGGATCTTTTCGTGATAAGCGAACGAGGCTTGGGAAAACGGAGCCCCTATGAAGACTTTTCGGTGCATCATCGGGGAGGTGGCGGCGTGAAGGCCCAGAACCTGGGAGATCGCACGGGACGCCTTGTCTTTGCGGGGGGAGTCGCTCCGGAGGACGAGATTTTTATCATCACCTCCCGGGGGCGCCTTATCCGCATGGCCGCCTCGGACATCTCCCGGCTGGGGCGTACTGCCACGGGAAATATCGTGGTGCGTCTCGACGAGGGCGATGCGGTGGCGGACGTAAGCCTTTTGCAGTGTGGGGAGGTGCATGACGAAGATGCGTAATTTCAGAGTTCCCTTTGCCAAAGAGGGGGTACCTCCTGCGGGGGGGCTGCTGCTCATGATGTGGCTGGGCTGGCATCTTCATCCCTTCATTACGGCGGGGTTGGCTCCGCTGCTTCTCTTCGTGCTCTGGTTCTATCGGGATCCCGAGCGCAAGGCTCCTCCGGGAGAGGGAGAAAAACAGCGCCTTTTGAGCCCTGCGGATGGCAAGGTTATGGAAATTATGCCTGGAGAACACCCCTTCATGGGAAAATGTCAGAAGGTGGGAATCTTCATGTCTCCCCTCAATGTTCACGTGAACCGTTCTCCCTGCGAAGGGAATGTGGCCTTTCTCGACTATCGGCCGGGAAAAAAGCTTGTGGCCTTTCATCCCAAGGCCTCGGAAGAGAACGAGCGCTTCTACCTTGGTCTCGATACTCCCTCGGGGCCCGTCATGATGGTACAGATTGCGGGGGCTCTGGCCCGGAGGATCGTCTGCCGAGGGGTGCGGGGACAGCGGCTCGAAGAAGGTCAACGTTACGGAATGATCCAGTTCGGATCGAAAGTGGACCTCTACTTCCCGGAAGACATGGAGTGCCGGGTCTCCCTGGGAGAAGGGGTGAAGGCAGGTAAAACAGTGATTGGAGTGAGGTCTTGATGCGGCGTAGAGTACGATCCATCTCGTTTCGGCAAATTATCCCGAATATGATCACCAGCGGCAACATTCTTTGCGGCATGCTCTCCCTGGTGGCGTCTTTTCATGGTCAGTTCACCCTGGCGGCGTGGCTTATCCTCTGGGCGGTCTTCTTCGATTTCATGGACGGCAAGATGGCCCGGAGTCTTGGAGGAGGAAGCGCCTTCGGCATGGAGCTCGACAGTCTGGCGGACGTGGTGAGCTTTGGAGTGGCTCCCGCCATGGCCATGTACGGAGCCTATCTTCAGGGTTTTTATGGTGTGCTGGCGCCCCTCTTTTGTGCTTTCTACGCCATATGCGGAGCTCTGCGGCTTGCCCGGTTCAACGTCACCGTATCCAGCGGAGGATTCTTCCAGGGGCTTCCCATTCCGGGAGGAGGGCTTTTCCTGGTGGCCTTTCTCATGGCTCGGGTACCTCTTCCTCCCGAGATTGCTCTGGGACTTCTCCTTGGAACCGCAGTTCTTCTCATCTCCAACGTGCCCTATGGAAACCTCAAGAAGATGAAAAAGGGTCATGCGGATCGGAGAAAGGTGCTCTTTCTTTTCCTCGTTACCTGCGGGCTTTTCGTTATTCTTCGAGGAGGTGCTCCCCTGGCTCTCATGACCACCTACGTGGTGGGAGGGTTCTTTAAATTCGACTGGGGCCAGTGGCTCTCGGTCGCTTCGGAAGAGGGAGAAGAGCTTCAGGCGTAGCTCCCCAGTACGGATGTGGGTTTAAAGCAAAAATCCCGGGGATTTTTCCCGGGATTTTCTTTTTTGCATCTTTGCATCCGAAAAGGATCAGGCGGATTTCTGGGGATTCTCCGCTTTTCTGAGTCGAGGCCAGATCAGATATGCCAATACCACCGAGAGAATCAGGGAGGGTAAAATAAAGCTTCCGTTGTATATGGCGGAGTAGATCCATACGGGAGTTCCCTCGGGAGCGTAACTCCCGAAGAAAAGAACCCCCGAAAGCACGTGGCATCCAAAGCGTCCCGCCGAGGCGAGGGTCATTCCCAGCCAGAGGGGGCGGGGCATAAGCGCCGCCAGTCCGAGAGCTCCGAAGGCCAGAGGGTAATCCAGAAGGGCTTGCAGGGGATGTACCACGTATCCTCCCAGAACGAGTTGAAGAAGCCCCGAAACCATTCCCGCCCCGATGCCGAATCGAAGGCCGTGACGAAGGGCGAAGAGCATGAGAGGAAGATCTTCCAGGGTTATGGAGCCTCCCTGGGGCATACGCCAGAACTTGACGTAGGAAAAGGCGAGAGAGAGGGCGACGGCGAGAGCTCCCTCCACGAGAACTTGGGTCTTGGATCGGTTCATGATAGCTGCACCTCCATAAAAGTAGCCCCGCCCTTCCGGCATGATCTGCGGCAAAGAGCGGGGCTTCCAATTTTTTCATGGGGATGAAATTTGAAAGAACGCCCACTCCCTCCGCCGGTACGAACCGGATCAGGTTCCAGGGGTCGGGAATATTTCCCCTCTCAGCCGTAAGGCTCCCCCAGGGCTTTATTGATCAAGGGTAGCTTATACCCTTACCCCGGGAAGTTGTCAAGCCGGAGTTGCGCGGAATGCCAGGATATCCTATGCTTGGAAAGAACTATGGAGGATATGAGAAAGGAGTTTTACGAATGAATTGTTGTGTTTCCGTGGCGGAGGATATCTATTGGGTGGGGGCGAACGATCGGGAAACGGCTCTTTTCGAGGCTCTCTGGCCTCTTCCCCGGGGGGTGGCGTACAACTCCTACCTTATACATGATGAAAAGATCGCTCTCGTGGATACGGTGAAGGGAGCCTACTTTTCGGACTTTCTCGAAAAACTGCAGGCTCATCTGGGGCCGGATAAAAGTATCGATTATTTGGTGATCAACCACATGGAGCCGGATCACTCGGGTTCCGTCCGAGCTCTCCGGGAGGTCTATCCCGATATGACCGTGGTAGGCAATGCCAAGACTCGGACCATGCTGGAAAATTTTTACGGCCCCGCGAAGAACTTCCTGGAGGTCAAGGAAGGAGATACCCTTTCCCTGGGAAAACATGAGCTTACGTTCGTGATGATTCCCATGGTGCACTGGCCCGAGAGCATGGTTTGTTACGACAGCACCGGCAAAACCCTCTTCAGCACCGATGCCTTCGGGGCCTTTGGCTCTCTGGACGGGGGGATCTTCGATGACGAAGTGGACATGAATTATTACGAAGACGAGATTTTACGCTACTTTTCCAACATTGTGGGGCGGTACAGCGCTCAGGTGCAGAAGGCCATTCAGAAGGTCCGCGGACTGGATCTCAGGGTTATATGTCCCGCCCACGGTCCGGTGCTGCGGAGCGATCCCATGAAAGTGGTGGATCTCTACGACCGCTGGAGTCGTCACGAAACCGAGCGGGGAGTTGTGGTGGTCTACGGTTCCATGTACGGAAACACCAAAAAGATGGCCGAGGAGATTGCCCGGGCCATTGCCCTCGAAGGGGTGGAGAAGGTTATCCTTCACGATATTTCCAAGAGTCATATCTCTTTTGTGGTGCGGGATATGTGGCGTTACCGGGGGCTTGTTCTGGCGAGCTGTACTTACAACACGGGACTTTTCCCCTCTATGGAAAGCCTGGTGCACAGCATCCAGAACAAGATGCCCAAGAATCGGGTTCTCGGGGTATGCGGCTCCTACAGCTGGAGCAAGGGTGCCCTGGCGGCGCTTCTGCAGTTCGGAGAGAAGGGTAACTGGGAGTTGGTGGAGCCCCATGTGGAGGTTTGCTCCTCTCCTACCGCGGAAGATCTTGCCCTCTGCCGGGAGCTGGGAAGAAACGTGGCCGCTGCGCTGTAACGGTGCCAAAAAAGAGGGGCAAGCAACACAAACGAGCGAGAGCTTTTTCCTGAACGTTCGGGACAAAAAGCTCTCGCTTTGTAGATGTTTACTATCCGCAACGTCGGAAATTTATCGTCCGTGGCGTTCCTTCCCGTAGGAAAGGGTTTTTTTCCGGGTTCCCGAACTGTCGAGAGAGCTCTGGAAATCCTTCAGAAGTCGTTCCTTTTCGGCCCGTTCTTCTTCGGCATCCTTTTGAGATCCTTCCAGTTCGAGGACTCCTTCTTCGATGAGAAGCTCAATGTCCCTCTCGGGAACTTCCGATCGTTTCGAAAGTTCTTCGAGATCTGTGCGGCGGAAAACCATCTCGGGGTTTTCCTTCAAAAAGCTCCGAACTCTTTCATACGATACCTCGAGATCCTTTCGGCAGTTCGGACATATGATTCTTGCGACGCCGGGGATCATTTTGGCGCAGCGACGGCATTTTCCTATCTGCATGCTTCTTCCTCCTCCCCTGAAAACGTGAGAGTTTTCGTCATGTTCTCCGTAAGTCTAGCTTGGTAGGGATTTTCCGTCAAGAAATAAGGAGGGGAAATGTGGCGGGATGGGAAAAGGGTCACCTTGATGTGTGTATGAGGCGGGAATAGGGTCATCCTCGGTTCGTTGCGAAAATAAAAGATCCGCCTTTTTGCGTGTGCCGGAAATCATGAAAAAGAGGGCTTTGCCGGGAATTTCAGCGTGACGGTTCATTATTCTGTATTTTTTGAACTTTCGGAAAGTATCTCTCTCGGGTCTCTGGGAGAAAGAAAAAGGCGAAAAACGGTATGCAAGTCGATGGAATTTCGGTACAATACCGTACATTTCTTGGTTCCGTTTTTCGCAAACCTCGTGAAAAATTTCGGCGAAGGAGCTCCGGTATGGGGAAAAGCAAGAAGAACCGTATGCAGACAGAAAGCCCCGAACCCCTCGCATTTCGTCCTTTTGAGGCACTGCTTTCATTTCGTGAGGAAGAACGAAGCCTTTCCGGGTCATCTGAAACAGAGGCATCCTCAAAAGAGGTTCCTTCGGAGAATTACCAGAGAGCCCTGAAACTCAAAGGAACGTTCTCTCTCCGCAAAGAAAAAAAAGGCCGGGGAGGCAAGACGGTTACTCTGGTTTCGGGAAATTGTCTTTCTCCGGAAGATGCGGAGGAGCTTGCCCGGGCTATGCGCAAGGCCCTGGGGTGTGGCTCTCGCACCGAGGGAAACGCCGTTCTTCTTCAAGGAGATTTGCGCGAACGGGCGGAATCGTGGCTTGTGGCCCATGGAGCAAAGCGAGTTGTGGTAGGATAGCCCTTTGAGGACGAGAAAAACCTCAAATATCTGGGGAATTATCTTAGAATGACGAAATCGGCGGAAGCCTTTTTTGATAGAGAAGGGGGATGTTTGGCACAGGATTGAAGGAGAAAGGTATGTTTCGGGGAGTTGTGGGAGAAAAATATCGTACCGGATTCACAAGTTGTGGAGCGAGCGGACTTTCGAGAAAATTCGACAATCCTCGGGATAAATTTTCTCGGGAGTGGAGGTTTCGGAGGCGGCGGGGTTCATGGAGCCCCTTTCCGAAAATCATGAACTCAACGTATCGCGTCAAGGAGGAGTGGTTGGATGTCGGAGAAATCCATCGACCAGCTTTGCGAAGAACTTGTTGCAAAGCGCGAAGAAGCCCTTGTGGGCGGAGGAACCGAAGCTGCTGCGAAGCAGCATGAAAAGGGCAAAATGACTGCGCGGGAGCGCATTCTTGCCTTTCTCGACGAAGGAAGCTTTGTGGAGATCGATGAGTTTGTCAAACATCGATGCCCGAACTTCGATATGGGGAACAAGGATTTTCCCGGAGATGGTGTTGTAGCAGGCTATGGCACCGTGGACGGACGGGTGGTCTACATTTACAGCCAGGACTTTACCGTTCTTGGGGGATCTCTCGGCGAGGTCCATGCCCAGAAGATCTGTAAAGTCATGGATCTCAGCGTGAAAAACGGAGCTCCCCTCATCGGCATCAACGATTCCGGCGGAGCCCGGATTCAGGAGGGGGTTAACGCCCTTTCGGGATACGGCAATATCTTCTTCCGAAACGTCAAGGCTTCCGGGGTGGTTCCCCAGATTACCATCATCGCCGGGCCCTGTGCGGGAGGGGCGGTCTACAGCCCTGCTCTTACGGACTTTGTCTTCATGGTAGACAAGATGGGGCTCATGCACATTACCGGCCCCGCAGTCATCAAGGCCGTTACTGGAGAGGAAGTCTCCAGCGAGGAACTTGGAGGCGCCAAGACGCATAACGAGAAATCCGGCGTGGCTCACTTCTTCGCCAAGGATGAGACGGACTGCTTCGGTCAGGTTAGAAAGCTTCTTTCATACCTTCCCGGAAACAACATGGAAGATCTGCCGGTGCAGGAATCCGAAGAGGATCCCTACAGCCAGAATCTTGAACTGCGCAAGGTGGTTCCCACGAATCCCAACAAGGCGTACGACGTGCGGGACGTAATCCGTATGGTTATGGATACGGAGAGCTTCTTCGAAGTTCAGGCGGGATGGGCCAAGAATATGGTGGTCGGTTTTGCCCGTATCGGAGGAATTCCCGTGGGGATCATCGCTAATCAGGCCAACGTCAAGGCGGGGTGCCTCGACATCGATGCTTCGGACAAGGCAAGCCGCTTCATCCGTTTCTGCGATGCCTATACCATCCCCATCGTAACCCTGGAAGATGTCCCCGGCTACCTTCCCGGAGTGGAGCAGGAGCATGGAGGCATTATCCGCCACGGAGCCAAGCTGATCTACGCCTATAGCGAGGCCACTACCCCCATGGTGACGGTGGTTCTTCGCAAGGCTTACGGAGGCAGCTACATCGGCATGTGCTGCCGCGAGCTCGGAGCGGACTGGGTGCTTGCATGGCCCCAGGCTCAGGTGGCTGTCATGGGTGCTCAGGGGGCGGCGAACATCGTCTTCCGCAGGGAGATCGACGCCGCCAAGGATCCCGTGGCCATGCGCTCCCAGAAGATCGAGGAATATGAAGAAACCTTTGCGAACCCCTACCGGGCGGCGGAGCGTGGATATGTGGATCGGGTGATTCTTCCCGAAGAGACCCGGAGTGCCATCTACGAAGCCCTCGTTCTGGCGGAGAGCAAGAAGGATCAGCGCCCCCGCCGGAAACACGGGGTTATGCCCAATTAAGGAGGCTCGTTCATGGAAAACATGACAACTTTGGCGTCCCATTTCGAAGGGGCCGGAGGTGCGATCATCCTTGCTCTGATCGCCTTCAGCGTGGTTTTTCTCGTGCTCGCAGCTCTTTCTCTTATCATCGTAGCCAACCGGATTATTGCGGAGAAGGCGGAAAGCTTCAAAAAGAACGTTGCCCCGGCTCCGAAAAAGGCGGCTTCTCCCAAGGGGGCGGCTCCTCAGAAGGCTGTGGCGGCTCCTGCGGCACCGGCTCAGTCGGTGGCTTGCGGAGAGGACGAGAACGAAATCGTGGCGGTCATTACCGCCGCTCTTGCGGCTACCCTTGGCAGCGGTGCGGCGATTCTGGACATTCGTCCCGGCATGTCCGTGAGAAAGCACCGTCGCGTGGGGCCTCTCTGGAGATCCTACGCCAAGACAAGCACCATGGAGGGGCTGGAATAGCTCGTGCCAGATCAGCCCCTGGGCGATGCGGACGGTTCCACTGACAAGAAACTGATACCTTAGAAGCGCAAGGAGGATGTCTTTAATGGCTCGTATGTTTCGCGTGACGGTAAATGGAAGATCCTATGATGTGACGGTAGATGAAATGGGAAGCGCTCCCATGCCTGTGGTAGCTCCCGCCCCTGCGGCGGCCCCTGCTCCTGTGGCAGCTCCCGCTCCTGCGGCGGCTCCGGCTCCTGCTCCCGCCCCTGCGGCGGCCCCTGCTCCCGCCCCTGCTCCGGAACCTGCTCCGGCTCCTGCGGGGGATGGTGAACCCATCACCGCTCCCATGCCCGGCAAGGTCTGGAAAATTCCCGTGTCTGTGGGAGACAGCGTCAGTGAGGGAGACGTCCTCGTGGTGTTGGAAGCCATGAAGATGGAGAATGAGATCCAGGCAGGCAGCGCTGGGACGGTACAGGCGATCAAGGTCAAAGAGGGCGACCCCGTCAACACCGGCGACGTTCTCGTGATCGTCGGCTAGACTGGCTCTTCCGAACTACGGCGGAGGAGGAAAAGGATATATGCTCTATTTTGAAGCGATACGCAGCGTGATGGAGTCCTCCGGCTTTGCCGGATTGACCGGGGGTAACGTGGTAATGCTCATCGTGGCGGGAGTGCTTCTCTACCTCGCCATCGGCAAGGGCTTCGAGCCCCTTCTTCTTGTTCCCATCGCCTTCGGGTGCCTTTTGGTGAACATCCCTCTTTCGGGGATTATGGATGAGCACGGATTCTTGTACTACGTCTTTTTCGGAGCCAAGCACGAGATCTATCCGGTGATTATCTTCATGGGAGTGGGAGCCCTTACGGACTTTGCCCCTCTCATGGCGAACCCCATCACCTTTCTTCTCGGTGCGGTGGCTCAGCTCGGAGTTTTCATCGCTCTCTTCGGAGCCATGGTGCTGGGTTTCAGCGTGAAAGAGTCTGCCAGCATCGCCATCATCGGCGGTGCCGACGGTCCCACCAGTATCTACCTTACCATGAAGATGGCTCCTCAGATTCTCGGGGCCGTGGCGGTGGCGGCCTATAGCTACATGGCCCTGGTGCCCCTCATCCAGCCTCCGGTGATCAAGCTTCTCACCACCAAGGCGGATCGGGGTATCCGGATGGATAATCTGCGCCCGGTGAGCAAAACCGAGCGGGTGCTCTTTCCCATAGTGGTCACCGTGGCTTCGGGGCTTATTCTCCCGGCATCGGTGCCTCTCATCGGAATTCTCATGTTCGGCAACCTTCTGCGGGAGTGCGGCGTGACGGAACGGCTCAATCTCGCTGCTCAGAACGAAATTCTCAACACCGTCACTATCTTTCTCGGGCTTGCAGTGGGATCCACCATGGATGCTCCCAACTTTCTTACTGTAGGCACCGTGAAGATCATTCTTTTGGGGTTGGTGGCCTTCATCTTCAGCACCGCCGGAGGAGTTCTTTTTGGCCAGCTCATGAAAATCCTTTCGGGGGGGAAGATCAACCCCATGATCGGCGCCGCAGGAGTTTCCGCAGTTCCCATGGCGGCCCGGGTGGTACAGCGTATGTGCCAGCGGGAGTTCCCCAGTAACTTTTTGCTTATGCATGCCATGGGGCCCAATGTGGCGGGGGTGATCGGCACCGCCGTGGCGGCGGGGACCATGCTCACACTTCTTACACACTAGGCAGTTTTTTATAGCAAATTTCCTCAAAAATACCTAAAGAAGAACTGTTACGCATAGAGGAGGGCTCTTGCAGCCCTCCTCTATGCGTTTTTCTGACGTCGTAAGAGCTGAGGGATATGGAGGAGGGTTTTTTTGTCGAAGTGCTTCTTTTTTCGCAATATTTATGCGTAAAAAGAATAGTGCTTTTTTTTTCTACAGGGACTTAAAAAAAACCGTTCCTGTGGTATAATGCGGCTAAAAGTTCTGACGATCACAAGAGGTGGTATGGTCGGAAAACGTCTTTTTAAGGCTTCCTTGAGGGGAAACCTTGCGTGAGGGGAGTCCTTTTACGGATGTGAAAGGACGAGAACAAAAGCTGTAGCAATGGGATATGGGCTTTTACACATGAAGGAGGAGTTTTTTCGTGAGCAAGTACGTGGACAGAATGGTTGAGCACGTTAAGAAAACCTATCCGTGGGAAAAGGAATTTCTTCAGGCGGCCATAGAGGTTCTCGAGTCCCTTCGCCCCGTAATGGAGCAGGATTCTCGCTATGAAGACAACGCAATTCTCGAGAGGATTGTCGTTCCCGAGAGAACCATCTCCTTCCGGGTGCCCTGGATAGACGATAACGGGAAATGCCACGTGAATCACGGTTACCGGGTACAGTACAACAGCGCTCTTGGTCCCTACAAGGGCGGTCTTCGCTTCCATCCTTCGGTAAATCTCAGCATCCTCAAGTTCCTCGGTTTCGAGCAGATCTTCAAAAACAGCCTTACCGGTCTCCCCATGGGCGGCGGCAAGGGCGGCAGTGACTTCGATCCCCGGGGCAAATCCACCGCCGAAGTGATGCGTTTCTGCCAGAGTTTCATGAGCGAGCTGTGGCGCTATATCGGTCAGGATATCGACGTTCCCGCCGGGGACATTGGCGTGGGAGGCCGGGAGATCGGTTTCCTCATGGGACAGTACAAGAAGCTTGCCAATGTTCACCAGGGCGGCGTGCTCACCGGTAAGGGCCAGGGTTGGGGCGGCAGCAAGATGCGCCCTGAAGCAACCGGCTTCGGTGTGGTGTACTTTGCTCAGGAAATGCTCGCCACCAAGGGAGACAGCTTCGAGGGCAAAAAGGTTGCCATCAGCGGTTTTGGCAACGTTGCCTGGGGAGCCGTTCAGAAAGCTACGGAGCTTGGAGCCAAGGTGGTTACCATTTCCGGTCCCGATGGTTTCGTGTACGACGCCAAGGGTATCAGCACCCCGGAGAAGATTGCCTACATGCTGGAAATGCGTGCCAGCGGCCGGGACAAGGTCCAGGACTATGCAGACAAGTTCGGTGCGGAGTTCCATGCGGGCAAACGGCCCTGGTGCACTCCCGTGGATGTGGCCATCCCCTGTGCCACCCAGAACGAGCTTGGCCTGGAGGACGTGAAGGAGCTTAAAAAGAATGGCGTCATCGCTATTCCCGAGGCATCCAACATGTCTACCACTCCCGAAGCTATGGAATTCCTCTTCGAGACGGACATCCTTTTCTCCCCCGGCAAGGCGTCGAACGCCGGCGGCGTAGCTACTTCGGGGCTCGAAATGTCTCAGAACAGCCTGCGCTTCGGCTGGGAGAGCGACGAAGTGGATCAGAAGCTTCACACCATCATGAAGAATATCCACAAGAGCTGCAAGGATGCGGCGGAGCAGTTCGGTACTCCCGGCAACTACGTGAATGGCGCCAATATCGCGGGCTTCCTCCGGGTAGCCAACGCCATGATCGATCAGGGGATCTGCTAGAGATACGCATTCCTCGCATCACCTGTCTGACGTAAACGAAGAGAGCCCTCAAGGGCTCTCTTTTTATGTTTCCTGATTTGGTCCTGCCGGATCTATTCCGAAGAACTTTTCCTGAGTCGAAAGGTGGAGTATACTGGAAGGAGAAACGGGTTTATTTTTATGACGTATCATTGAAGGGAGAGTGGAATGTATGACAGTTCGACATCGCCTGACCCTTCTTACCTGGGGTGTCCTTTTCGCCATGGGGGTTATGGGAATTCTGGCTTTTTGGGGGGCTCGGCAGATTATGCTGGAAGAGCTCATGCGATCCGGGGACGAGGCGGCTCATTTCAGTCGGCTCTCCATCGAAAACTGGTTGCGAAGCCGGGAACAGCTCGTTTTCAACACGGCGGGTAACGTGGCCTATCTTTGGGAGGATTACGGGGTTACGGAGGCCATCCTCATGAGGTATATGGAGGAGCTCACCGGAAAGAACGCCGCGGAAGGATATCTGGATATTTACGTGGGATTTCCCAATGGGCGTTTTGCCGACGGAACCGGATGGATTCCCCCTTCGGATTTCGACCCGACTACACGTCCTTGGTATATTCAAGCCTTGGAGAAAAAAAGCGTTATCTTTACGAGTCCCTTTGTGGATGCCAATTCCGGAAAACTTATCGTTTCCGTGGCCTGTCCCGCCTATGATTCCGAAGGGGATCTCGTGGGAGTGGTGGGAGCGGATCTCGATCTGGCTCTCATTCAAGATCAGGTGCTTGAACAGAGAATCCGCGGTAACGGACAAGGGTACCTGATAGATACTTCGGGATCCTATATGGTTCACCCCGATAGTGCGAAAATAATGAATGCCAATATTCTTCGCGATAGCTCTCAGGAAGGATTTCTCTCCCTCGGAAAACAGCTTTTCGACTCTTCTCAGGGAGGATATGCTTCGTTTTCGGAAGGCGGTGACGCATATCTTGCCTTTTATCAGCCTCTCTTTACGGGATGGCGATTGGTGCTTACGGTTTCGGAATCTCTCCTTCTTCAGCCTCTTCGAGCCATGGGGCTGAAGCTTCTTCTCGTGGGAGTCTTTCTCGTGGCAATCCTCTTTGTCTTTGTCCTTTTTGCCACCCGGAGTGTTTGTCGCCCCCTGGAAAGCCTTCTCGAGGTGGCCTTGCAGGCGGGGGCGGGGGATCTTACGGTGCGCGGAAAGACCTCGAAAAAAGATGAAATCGCCCGGGTCTCCAATGCCATTGACTCCATGCTTGGAAATCTTCGGGAATTTTTCCTTCAACTCTGCAGCTACAACGCCAAACTGGACCAGGGCTCTTCAGCTCTGAGGGATACGGTGGAAAAGGACGAAGAAATTGCGGCCACTCTTCGGGAGCGATCCTCCCGGTTGGTGGAAGAATCCCGTTTCAGCGCGGAAGCCATTGAAAGCGCCAACGCTGGCATGGAGGAGATTTCTGCGGGAATCCAGGAGAATGCCCGAGCCTCTCAAGAGGCGTCGGAAAATGCCGAGGATCTCCGCAAGGAGGCTCTCGCGGCAAAACAGGCCATATCCTCTGCGGCAGGGCGGATAGAAGAAATGGCATCGTCCTTTGAAGGTGTGGCTCTCTCTGTGGCGGACCTTCACGAAACGGCGGGAAAGATAGGGGATATCGTAAAAACCATTACGGGTATTGCGGACCAGACGAATTTACTTGCCTTGAACGCCGCCATCGAAGCTGCCCGGGCGGGAGAGGCGGGCCGGGGTTTTGCCGTGGTGGCGGAGGAGGTCCGAAAGCTCGCCGAGGAGAGCAATACCGCGGCGGGTCAGATTGGAACCCTGGCTTCGGAAATCATTTCCAATACCCAAAAAGCAGTGACCGTGGCGGAGGAGGGCCAGGAATTTGCCCGGCATGGATCCGAAGAGAGCGATAAAATGCAGCGTAACATCGCTTCGGTGCTTTCCGCGGTGGAGAATATTGCAGGACAGGTACAAAGCATCGCTTCCACCGCAGAGGAGCAGTCTGCGGGAGCTCAGGAGATGGCGAGCTCCATCGATAAAATCACCTCGGGCATAGGAAAAACTCGGAGTGAAGCGGAAGCCATCGAAGAGGATATCCGGGTGCTCGGGGAGGGTGTGAAGAAACTCGTGGAGCTGGTGAAAATCCTGGAAGATCTTTCAGAGATTATGGGTCAGGAGCTGGGGAAATACACGCTTCAGGAACGTAGTGCGGCTCTTCCGCAGAAAAACTGACCGTACAAGGTTTTTTCCCCTCGGAATAATCCATAACGAAGGGAGGGCTCCCGAGAGCCCTCCCTTCGTTATGGATTATTCCGAGGGGAGCGGTTGTTCGTAGTAGCTTCCCATGAGGTTGTGCCAATCCACTTCCTCCGCCAAAAGGTCGGGGCAGGTGGCATCGGGGTAAAACCAGTGTCTTCCCAGACCCACGAAAATTTGGTACCACTCGTGGATATCCGGATTGCCGATATTGCCGTTCAGGTCGATGCGCCGAAGTTCCCGGTAGATCAGGGCGGTCATCTGGTTTTCGTCCAGCACCGCCACGCTCTTTTCGAAAAACTCGATGAGGTAGAAATAGGAAGGGCTTCCAAGCTGAAACATGATTTCCTGCCACTTGGGAGGAACCTTGGATGTCTTGGCGAGGATTACCTTTTTGTTGTGCTTTCCTGATCCTTTCTTGTTCATGACAAAGAGAAGGCTTTGGGGATCCACGTGACGAAGTTCGTCGAATTTTTCGATGAGCTTCTGTGCTACGGGTTTGTATTTGGGAGTGCACACCTCAAAAGAAAACAGATCGTCCACGAAATAGTACTCCTTTCTTATCCTGTCGTTGCTTCATGTAAGCCGGAGAAGGCCTTGCCGAAAGAAAACCGATGTTGGAACAACTATCCCGGTATCTCTGGAGTGCCGCAAAGAGGTCTTTTTCCTCAAAAGCTTTTCAGCAGAAAATAACCAAATGCTCCCTATGGTTTTTACTGGCCAACAGAGCCCGGGAAACTCTTTGGAGAAGGGCTTCCGAAAAATCTCCCTCCTCCACCACGGTGCCTCCAAAGGATATGGAGGGGAGAATTATCCTGCCTTCCACCCAAAGAGACGATCTTTGGGCCACGAGTTTGAAGCGGTTTCCTGCGGCAATCACATCCGCCTTGGTGCGAGCGGAAGGGAGAATGAGCAGAAATTCTCCGCCTCCCCAGCGGGCGATGAAATCTCCGGTGCCCATAATCTTGGAGATACTGGTGGCCACAATTTTCAGGAGTTGATCTCCCTGAGTGTGCCCGTAGGAAGCATTGATTTCCTGGATGCCGTTTACCGCTATTTTACCCACTCCAAAGGGCCATTTGGATTCCTGGAAGGCTGCAAGCCGGGAGCGGAGGTAGATTTCTCCGTATCTCCGGTTTCCGATGCCCGTAACCTCGTCTTTGAGAGCGAGATCTCGATAAAGGTTCAGCTTTTCCGCCGCAGAACTCTGAGGACTGTCATCGCTGAAGGTTTCTGCCGCTCCCAATACTTTTCCGCCGGAATCCTTCAGAGGAATGATGCGGACCTTTACCGGAACCCGATGACCTGCCCGGTGTCGGAGAAAAAGTCTGGCTTCCTGTTCCGTGCCCTCTTCCAGAGCTTGAAGCAGGGGACATCCGGTGGAACAGAGCTTGTTTCCCTTGGAATCCACGTGGTTCAAGAGGTTGTCTCCGCAGGAGCTTCCAACCACATCCTTGGCGGGGAAACCCGTAATATTTTCAGCTCCCCGGTTCCAGAAGATGATGTTCCTGGAAAAGTCCGTTATATAGATTCCTTCTTGGACCGAATCGAGGAGAAGTTGCAAAAAAAGGGGGTTTTGCAGAATAGGAGTATCCATCTATATTTAAAATCCTTTCTGTCAAATTCGTAAAAAGATATTCCGTATCAGAGGGTATAGTAGCATATCTTTTGACGTTTTGGAGAAAATCAGGCTTGACAATAAAAAGGTATTTTGGTATAAAAACTCCTAAATAAGGGGGCTTGCGAATGCACCATTTTCTTCGGTTGTCCGAGGCTACATCTCTAGGGCTTCATGGTATGGCTCTTATTGTTCATCGGGGAGAGCGGGTTTCCGTAAAGGAAATGGCGGAGCTCCTTGGGGTTTCCGAGGCACATTTGGCCAAGGTTTTTCAACAGCTTGTCAAAAAAGGGCTTGTACGCTCTCGTCGAGGACCTCGGGGAGGATTCGAGCTTGCCCGTAATCCCGAAGCCATTAGTTTTTTGGAGATCTATGAAGCCCTTGAAGGCTCTCTGGAGCCTCAGCGGTGTCTTCTGAATTGTCAGGATTGTCCCTTTGGAGAGTGTTTTCTTGGAGAACCGTTGCAGAAAATGCAGGAGGAGTTCGCCTCTTTTCTCCGGGAAACCACACTTGATACGATTCGAGAAAAGGAGTGAAGATCGTGAGAGAAAAAGAAACGCGAAAAATCATTACCATCAACGAGGATCTTTGCGACGGATGCGGGCTCTGTGTGAATGCCTGCCACGAAGGAGCCATTCAGCTTGTGGATGGAAAGGCCCGGCTCGTGAGTGATATCTATTGCGATGGGCTGGGGGATTGCATCGGCGAGTGCCCCCAGGGAGCCATCACCATGGAGGCCAGGGAGGCTCTTCCTTTTGATGCCCAGGCGGTGGAGCAGAGACAAAAAGCGGCTTCCGGGGGGGCAGCCCCTCTTCCCTGTGGATGTCCCGGTACGGCGACCCAGGATCTCAGAGCTTCTCGGGAAGGCAACAAGGCGGACCCCTCCTACTCGGAGCGTTCTGCGGGCTTTCGGGAGAGCCGCCTCGGAAACTGGCCTGTTCAGCTTTCCCTGGTTCCCGAAGAAGCCCCCTATCTTTTCCGGGCTCCTCTGGTGATGGCGGCGGACTGCACTGCCTTCGCCCATCCGGATTTTCACGGGGCCTTTGTCAAGCCCGGGGAGGATGTCTGTCTTATCGGTTGT
The DNA here is from genome assembly GCA_964545875.1 of uncultured Synergistaceae bacterium. GTDB lineage: Bacteria > Synergistota > Synergistia > Synergistales > Aminiphilaceae > DAIPKP01. Next base: position 17,086 of record CAZJHH010000014.1, on the reverse strand, counting down.
CCCAAGCTTGACGATGCGGCTCGCTACGAAGAAAAGCTTTTCCGCATCTTTACCCGCCATGAAACGCCGCGGGTGCGGGTGGTGTACATGGAAGTTCCCTGCTGCGGTGGGCTTGTTCGGCTCGTACAGAACGGAGCATCGAAAACCGATCACGATATGGACGTGGTGTTGACGAAAGTTTCCGTCCGGGGTGAGATTTTGGAAGAAAAAACTTTCTGTTATCGAAAAAAAGACTGAAAAATTTTGTGTGAAGACCTTACCCCTCGTGCTGCCGTCGTGCCAAGGATAAAATCCTGAAAAGCTGCTTCCGACAGGAAAAAAGTCGCCACTTTTTTCTTGCGGGAGAGTGTGACGAAGACGGATCGGAGCTGCTCCTCCGATTTTACCGCCCGGTTTTTCTCACTTCCGAGGCGTTGCAGATATTGCACGGGCGGTGACATTTCATGCCTATTACGGATTCCGAGGGGGAAGTTCGAGAGATGCCGGGCTGAAGAAAGGCTTGGGAAAAATGCAGGAAGAGCAATTCCAAAAGCGGGGCGACAAGGCCCCGCTTTTGCTATACTCTATGTTGAATACTTTCAAAGAAAGAACGTGATGCCGTGGGTGCCATTCATGTTTCCCAGGTACGGGATACGGTGTATTCTCTCGCGTTGGAAGCGGCCTTCGAGCTTCCCCGGGATGTGGTTTCCGCCCTGGAAGACGGGCGGAAAAGAGAGCGTTCTCCCCTGGGAGTCGCAGTTTTTGAGGATCTCCTGCACAATCGGGATATCGCCCGGCGGGAACGGATTCCTCTCTGCCAGGATTGCGGCATGGTAGTGCTTTTCGTGGATCTGGGAGAGGATGCGTGCCTGGATGGAGGGAGCCTTGAAGAGGCCCTTCACGAGGGGGTGCGGAGGGCCTACGTCGAAGGTTTTCTTCGCAAATCCGTGGTGAGGGATCCTCTTTTCGATCGAAAAAATACCGGAGACAACACTCCCGCCATTATTCACTATCGCCGGGTTCCCGGGAATAAGCTCGGCATTGCCGTGGCCCCCAAGGGAATGGGAAGCGAAAATATGAGCCGCATCTACATGCTGCGCCCTGCGGACGGTGAGGAGGGGGTGCTCGAAAAGGTTGTGGAGACCGTAGCCCTGGCGGGGCCCAACCCCTGCCCTCCGCTGGTGCTGGGAATCTGCGTGGGGGGGAACTTTGAAACCGCTCCTCTGGGAGCCAAGCGGGCCCTGCTGCGTCCTCTCGGCGAGCCTCATCCGGATTGCCGGTATGCCGCCCTGGAACGGCGTATCGTGGAGGCTTGCAACGATCTCGGCATCGGTCCCGGGGGATACGGAGGAACCGTTACGGTTCTCGGAGCTGCCATAGAGACCCTTCCTACTCATATTGCGGGAATGCCTCTGGCGGTGAACGTTTGCTGTCATGCCCTCCGACATGCCTCGGCGGTGCTGGGAGAGGAGGCGTGACCATGGCAGATCAGATAAAAAGGGTGACCTTTCCCTGTTTTCCCGAAGATTTGGGTAGCCTTCGAGCGGGGGATCGGGTTCTCCTTTCGGGGGTGCTCTACACCGCCCGGGATGCGGCCCATAAGAGAATGGTGGAGCTTCTTGCAAGAGGCGAACCTCTTCCGGTGGATCTTCGAGGGCAGGCCCTCTATTATGCGGGCCCCGCTCCTGCAAGGCCCGGCAAGATTATCGGTCCCATAGGCCCTACCACCAGCGGAAGAATGGATCCTCATACGCCGGCGCTGCTGAATCAGGGAGTTCTGGGGCTTATCGGCAAGGGGCGCCGATCTCCCGAGGTGCGGCACTCTCTGATGGAACACGGAGCGATTTATTTCGGAGCCACCGGAGGCGCTGCGGCGCTTCTCTGCGGAGCCGTGCGCCGGGCTTCCGTGGCGGCCTTCGAAGATCTCGCCACCGAGGCCATACGATGCCTGGAGGTGGAGGATTTTCCCCTGGTGGTACTTATGGACTCCCGGGGCAATGATCTTTACGAGGAAGGGCCCAAAAAATATCGTTCGTAGGCTCTGCTTCGCTTCGATGGATCTGCGTTCTTCCGGAAGCTTTTCCGGAAGAGGGGGTGCCGGAAATTTTCCGAGAGGAGTGGCATTTTTGGAAAACTGGTATATAGCATTGGCGGTACTTGTCGGAGGATATCTAGGACACATCTCCCCGATCCCCGCAGGGGGACTTGTGGGGGGCATCATCGGGGGGCTCCTTTTGAAGGGGGGCCTCGGCCTTGGCTTGAGCAAGGTTCCTCTGCTTTCCTTCATATCCCAGATTCTGGTGGCTTTCGTCATCGTGGCCCGTTCGGATCTGAGCTCCCTCAAGGATCTGCATCGCCTCGTTCCCGTGGCGATACTCTACGCACTGTGTATGCTGGCCGTGAGTGTCGGTTTTTCCGTACTTATCGGCAGGCTTTTTGCCATCGATCCGGTGACAGCCCTCTTTTCCACCCCTCCGGGAGGTCTTTCGGGATTGGGGCTTGCCGCCACCGAGGTGGGAGCCAACGCTCCCGTGGCCATGCTGTTTCATCTTACCCGGATTATTCTCGTCATGACTCTTGTGCCCGTCATCGCCAAGTGGTGGGTGGGGCAGTAAATGTCCCGGAGAGAGTTTCTTCTTTCCCTTTTCGTAACCTATCTGGTGCAATCCTATGTGGCGGTGTATTTTTTGCTTCCCCTCGCCTTGCGGCGAGGGGGGTTTTCTCTTTCCGCCATCGGCTGGGTGGTGGGGCTTTTCTTTGCCACCACCATGGGAGGGCGCCCAGGAGGGGGATTTTCCCTGGAGCGCTGGGGAGTGCGTACCACGCTTCTCTGGGCCTGCGGAGGACTTACGCTTTTCGCCCTTCCTCTTCTGAGCTCTCCGGGAATAGAACTTCTTCTCGGGCTTCGCCTGGGCATGGGGTTCTGTTTTGGAGTGGCCATGGTGGCCCTTACGGCGTATCAGGCCATGGTGATTCCCGAATCAGTGAGAGGGAGCGCCTTCGGATGGATTGCGGTGGCCTATGTACTTCCCCAGCTGACCGTGGTTCCTCTGGGAGATTTTTTTCTCGCCTCTTCCCGAGAGCTGTTTTTCTACGCCTTGGCCCCGCTCTCGGGGGGAGTGGCTTTTCTCGGGGCTCTTCATATTTCCAGGAAGGATTCTCCGGAACTTCCCTGCAGAAAGGCCGCCACCTGGGGAAGTTGGCGCGAGGTCTTCCAAAACCCCGGCGTAGCCTTTCTTCTGCTTTCCCTGGGGGGATTCGCCCTGGTAAACAGCATGGCTCTTCAATTCATGGGATCCATTCTGGGGCTTCGGGGGCTTGTACCGAGTGCCTTTCTCATGGCGAACGCCACGGTTTCCCTGGCAATCCGCTTTCTGGGAAACCGGGTTTTCGATGTTATACCCCGCAAGGCTGTTGCGGCGGGAACCATCGTTCTTATGGGAGCGGTGATGCTCTTTGTGCCGGGAATTACCTCCAATGGAGGGCTGATTCTCGGAGGATGTCTCTACGGAGTGGGAATGGGTTTCGGATTTCCCCTCCAGCTTGCCCTCATGCCGGATGTTTTTCCTCCGAAACTTCGCCCCAAGGGAGTTGCCCTGGGATCCTTCGTTATGGATTCCGGATGGGTGCTTTCGGCCTTTCTCGGAGGATATTTGGGGGAACACTTCGGCCTGCTTTCCTCACTGTATGCGGTAGGTTTGGGGGGAATCTGCATCGGTTTGGGCGGAGCCTTACTCGGGGCGAAAGCCTTTGGTGCGGGATATTGGAGGCGACTCGGATGAAGGCTCTCGAAAAGAAAAGACCGAGGAGTATAATGGAATCCTGAAGGAGGTGGGGAGCGTGAAAAACCGGATACGAAGCTTTTTTCGGGAGATGGGGGTATGGATCCACGGCATTTTCTTCGGCACCTTTCTCGATAAGTCCACGGGAATTATACGCAAAGAGGCCTTTGACATGAACGATAACGTAATGCTCCTGCTCTACGGAGATCTCTTGGGAATTCCCAACCCCATTTCGTATTACAGCCTGGAGCTTCTTCCCTATCTTGCGGAAGATCTCGAGCCCTGGCAGCGGCGCATTCTGCACCGAAAGTACATCGTGGGAGAGAAGGCGGCTCAGTATGATTTCTGCTGATGCGGGAAGTTTCTGTGGAGATTTCCCCCGGGGAGATGATTTTACGAAACGGTTTCTTTTTTTCGGGGGCAAGGGGGGAACCGGTAAAACCTCCTGCGCCGCCGCTGCGGCTTTGGCTCTTGCCCGAAAGGGAAAAAGGGTGCTGGTGGTTTCCACGGATCCCGCCCACTCTCTGGGGGATGCCTTTGCCCGCTCCATCGGGAACAGCGTGATCTGCCTGGAGCAAAATCTCTGGGCTCTGGAGGTGGATCCGGAAAAAGAGGCCCGGGCCTATATGGAGGGGATCAAGGAAAAGCTTCTCCACGTGGTGAGCCCGGTGATCGTGGAGGATATCCAGAGGCAGATTGAAATTGCCTACGCTTCTCCCGGAGCGGAGGAGGCGGCGGTGTTCGACAAATTCGTGGAGCTTATGGAAGATGTGGGACATGTGTACGATGTGCTCATCTTCGATACGGCTCCCACGGGACATACCTTGCGGCTTCTCAGTCTTCCGGAAATGCTCGGAGCGTGGATCGAGCATTTGGTGGAAAAACGCAGAAAAGCCATGGAGCTTATGAGCATGGCGGCGAAATACGAAAAGCGGCTTCGGGAGAAGGTGGAGTCCGACCCTATCATCGAGGTGCTTCAGAGGCGGCGGGATAAATTTGCCTTTGCCCGGGAGATCCTTACGGATTCCGAACAGACGGTGTTCTACTTCGTGCTCAATCCGGAGAAACTTCCCCTTTACGAGACCGAAAGGGCCGTGAACATTCTCGAAAAATACGGCATACCTGTGGGAAAGGTCATCGTCAACCGGGTGGTTCCCGAGGGGTGCGGAGATTTCTGGGAGAGCCGCCGCAAGGTTCAGGCTCAGTGGCTTCAGGAGATCCGGAATCGTTTTTCCTCTAGGGGGATTCTTACCATTCCGCTTCTCGAAACGGATGTTACCGGCATGGAACAGCTCGAACTCATTGCCCGGAAGCTCCTTCCCGAGGCTTTCGAATCTTCCCGGTAGAGAAAGCATTCTCCCGGGGGGAAGGTGCTATCTCCCCGGGAGAAAAGAAGCGAGGTGTTTTCAGGAGGGCACGATAAGTACCGGGCAGGAAGCCACGGTGAGCAGGTGTTCCGCAGTGCTTCCGAGAAGGAGTTCCCAAAGCTCTCCGTGCTGGGAAATTCCGAGAACGAGAAGAGAGGGGTTCTGTTCCAGGAGGGCCTTCTCGAGCTCCTCCTGAGGATGGCCGCTCAAGAGTTCCGTGGTAACTTCGGTAAAGCTGTTGGAAATGGCGTTGGCAAGAGTTCCCAGGGCGTCGCTCGCCGCATTTACCAGAGCATCCGCGCTCTGGTATTCTTCCAGGGATACCACATGGGTGAGGTGAACCTTGGAAGGCGTGGTTCTCATAAGTTCCCGGTAGGCCCGCATAATGGCGTGAACTCTGTCCGAGACGAGATCTGTGGCGATGAGCACCTTCTCTCCCAGGGGTCTTTCAGGAAGGTTTTCCATGTTTTCTGATTTTACGAGAACCTGGGGAAGGGCCACGTGGCGTATGAGATCCAGAACGTCTTCCTCTTGGTGCACTGCGAGCACCGAAAGGGAACACTCTTCACCGTGAGCCACCTCGGCGATGGTTTCCATCTCGTCTCCCGCAAGGGTTATGGTGCTGTGAGGCTGAAGAAGTTTCTGCAGATCCTCTTTGAAGAGCTGCATCTGGTTTTCCGCTTCCTGCACGAGAGTGGGAGTGTTCAGCCCTGCCACGGTGCTGACCACATGAAGCACCGTAATGTGGGAGTCTTTCTTCGCCACATGGCGTACGGTCCAGCGAAGCCCTTCCTGGGAAAGGGGCGAAAGGTCCGTGGGATAGAGTATCTTACGCAACATGGGAATCCCTCCTTTGTATAAAAGATATGTCCTAAAGTATAATTGCGGAATTAAAGAGGTCAAGAGAATTGTGGTGCCGGAGGGAACGCTGTGAAGAATCCAAAATACTGGCGGTTTTTACTGTTTTTTCAAAAATTGGTGATGTTTCTTCCCCAGTCCTGGGCGGTACGGCTGGGAGGCTGGATGGGTTTCGTGCTCTGGATGGTGGATCGATCCCATGTAGATGCCGCAGAAGCCCGGTGTGTACGAGTTTTGGGGGTGGGAGTAACCCTTGCCCGAGGTATCGTGTGCCGATCCTATATGAATCTCGGCCGGGGGGCTGCGGAATTTCTACGGCTCCCGGTATCCAGGAATTCTCTTGCCCGGTACGTGCACGTCCACGGAGAGTCCCATCTCGCGGCAGCCTATGCCGAAGGAAAGGGCGTTATCCTTCTTACCGCTCATTTCGGAAACTGGGAACTTGCGGCAGCCCGTATCGCCGGTATGGGATATCCCATGAATGCCATCGGGGCAAACCAGAAGTATGACGTGATAACCGAATGTATCGCATCTCTTCGGAAAAGCGGAGGAGTGCAGACCCTGGGAAAGGGGTTCGATCTTCGGCGATCTCTGGAGTGTCTTAAAAAGGGAGAGCTTCTCGGAGTGCTCCTCGATCAGGATCCCCGGGATCAGGGAATGGTGGTTCCCTTTCTGGGAGTGCCTGCCAGCACCCCCATAGGGCCGGTCAAGATGGTTCATAAGCGGAACGCCCGGGTGGTGCCTCTCTTCATCGTGCGTCGAAAGGGGGGTGTGCATCACGATCTCTATCTTCTTCCTCCTCTGGAGGGGGAGGAGGGAAAGCCCTTCGGCGAAGATCTCCGGAAATCTTTGGAGCAGTGCAACTCCGTGCTGAGCTCTTGGATAGAAAAGTACCCGGACCATTGGATGTGGCTCTATCCTCGATGGGCCTCCACCACGAAAGACTAACCAACTGCGGATCTTTTCCTGCCGCGGTTTTTTGGGGAAAGGCTCGTTTTTTTGTTTCAAACCCCTTGAGCCTTTCGTTGCCAGGCAGACTGGAATGCATGCGGAACCCTTTGCGGAGGTGCGTAAAAATTGTGAAAAACCATGGCTTTCTCGGCATTGATCCGGGGCGAGAAAAGTTCGGATGGGCTTTCGGAACCTCCGGAGAGGGACTTCTCTGCAGCGGCATAGGAGAAACGGGCTTTTTTCCCATCTGGATTCGGAAGATTCTTGAGGAAAGGGCCTTTTCGCTTCTGGGGGAAACTTTGCGAGAAGGAGATCCGAAGACTCTCGGCTTTTTTCGGGAGTTTCGGCTTTTTCTCGGCACCGGCACGGGGAGCGGAGAGTTCGAAAGGGTTCTGCGGGAGATGGGGTACCCCTTTTCTTGGGGAGAAGAATCCTTTTCCACTTTGGAAGCTCGGAAACTTTATTGGGAACGCCATCCCCCTCAAGGATTGCGCCGCTTTCTTCCCAGAGATCTCCTCTTTCCTCCGAGGCCTCTGGACGATTTGGCCGCGTGGTGCATAGTCAAAAGGGCTCTTGGCTTTTGAAAATTCGTTTTCAGACCTTCTTTGGCGTGATATGATGGAAGAAAGAATTGCAAATGGGCGAAGAGAGAAGGGAGGAGTTACAGAAAATGACACCGGAATTGTTGTCGAAGTTCTTGAATGCCAATGGCGCATCCCTGATCTCGGTGAGTCAGAGCCTTGGGGTGGTCGCTAAAATACAAAAATCTCGCATTGTGAGGGGCGTGGATGCTCCCGGAAGTTGTGTGGCCGCTCTCGTCGGAATCGTCGGAGGGGGCATGCACGGAACTTCCTGCATCATGGCGGATAAAGAGGCCTTCGCTTCCTATGTGGGAGCCATGGGGGGCGGAATGATTGCTCCCGATCTGGGAGATTCGGTAGCTCTCAGTGTCATCGGCGAACTGGCAAATATGGTAAATGGTCAGACCCTGATAAAAATGGATGTGGACGGCGTGGATCTTACTCCGCCTCAGCTGATTACCGGGGAGAACATTCGGGCGGTTCCCATGGAGCGGGCAAACACGAAAACCATGACGATCCCCTTCGTACTCGATGGAGGTGGCGTGGTGTATCTCGTCATCTCTGCGGAAGTTTAGGGAGAAATCATTATGTCTCAGGAATTTCTGCGGGGAGACGCTTCTCTGAACGCTCTTTTTTCCTATATTTTCGGATTGAAGGAAAGCGAGCTGTCCCTGCTTCTCGAGAAATACGACCAGCAGGGAGGCGGAGAGGAGCCCGAATCGCTCTATACGTTTCTTTCCGTGCACGGCAAGGCCTACGTGGTGCTCTGGTGCGTCCTTGCGGTGGTGGAGGACATCAGCCTTGTAGCCGGAGCGGTCATTGGCCCGGATAAAACCGTGGTGTGGCACAACGTGGGGCTCTGCTTCTGCCGAAGGGAGAACGCGGCGCTCAAAACGTGGCAGAGGGTGCTGGAAATGGCGGCGGGAGAATTTTCTGAGGTGCCTCCCGACGTGAGCGAGAGCGATTACTGGTCTGCGAGCCATCTCGCCAGACAGTGCAGAGATTCCTGGCAGGGAGGAATTCCTCATCTCTTTGCGGAGGCGGAATCTTTTTACGGCAGAAATTTCAAGGATAAAAACACTCTCCTGGAGGAGGGGCGTCTCACCTCTCAGGTGGGAGAGTGGCTCGGAAAGTGGCTTCGGGAGATGATCGGTAAAAATCTTCCCCTTCGGGCATTTAGACTTGTCCGGGTTTCTCTGCCGGAGCTCCGGGAGCTTGCGGTGCGTCTCTATCCGCTTCAAAGCGCCTTGGACAGCTACGTGGGAAATGCTCTTCATCCGGGACGACGAAAGGGCACTTCTTCCGCAGGGATTTCGGATAAAACTGACAACTCCCTTGGAGACGCCTCTTCCGAAGAAATCCTGTTGCTCCCCCGGGAGGAGATCTTTCCCGGCGAGCTCGTGGTGGATCCCGTAGAGGGATCCCCCTTGGGGGATCTCCGTCCGGGAAGCCTGGTGACTCTTAAGGATTCCGAAGAGGCGGAGGGTGTGCCGGGAGAGATTTTCGTGGTGCGGCAACTCAAAAACAAGGAGTATGAAATTCACGGGAAAAATCGAAAGAATGGAACCTTTTTCCGCTATCTTGCCTCGGGGGACGTGAAGATTCGTATGTGGCCGGATATGGAAATGGAGGAGGAGGTTCTTCCCTGGTGGCGGGAAAACAGGGGGCTGCTTCTTCTTTTTCTTTCGGCGGTTTTGCTCTTTGTCTTTCTCCTCTACCAGGGCTTGTCTTCCTGAACCTTTTCCCGAATCTGCATCTGCGATAACGCATTGTAAGCAACACATCTCGGGAGCGGTCGAAAAGAAGCTCGTTTTTAGGTCTTCTTTCGGCGGCTCCCGTGTTTTTTGTCGGGCATATCCTTATATGACGGAATTCTTCGTTCTTCTACATTCAAAAGGCTTGAAGAAGGGACTCGGCTCGATTTCCCCGGTGTCGTGAGATTGGAGCAAAAAATTTAATCCATGTAGCGTCCGGCGTTGATGTCCAAAACCTCTCCGTTAATGTATTCGTGCTCCAGGAGAAAAAGAATTCCTTGGGCAATCTCTTGAGGAGCGGCTATTCTTCCGTTGGGAGAAAGCTCCTCCAGGCGTTTGGCTTCCTCCTCCGAGAGCATGGGTGTACGCACCGGTCCCGGAGCTACCGCATTTACCCGGATAGAGAGAGGTTGCAGTTCCCGGGCAAGATGAAAGGTAAACCCCAGAAGCCCCGCTTTACTTGCCGCATAATGTACTCCCAGGGTTCCTCCGTTTTTCCCTGCAATGCTGCTTACGTTGACTATAGCCGCTCCCTTCCGGCCCGTCATGTAGGGAAGAATGCATTTTGTGACCAGGTAGGGAGCGGTAAGGTTGGTTTGAAGAACCCTCTGCCAATCTTCCATCTCGATGTCGAGGATGAGGGTGTGCCTCCCGAGAATTCCCGCATTATTTACCAGGTAATCGTACCCCCCGAAGAGGGCTGCCCCGGCGACTATGGATGCGGCGATCTCTTCGTAGTTTCCAAGATCCGTCCTGAATCCCTTGACAAGAATCTGATCCCGGGAAAGCTCTTTTTCCAGTTTTTTCGCTCCGTCTTCATTGCGGTAATAGGTGAATCCCACGTTGGCGCCTCGGGCTGCCAGGCTTCGGACCAGGGCCTCGCCGATGCCCCCGGTGCCTCCGGTGATAAAGGCGTTTTTTCCGTTCATTTTTACGATCTTCCCTTCGAAAAATGATCTTTCAAGATCGGGCTTGCTCGAATAGCATAGTTCTCAGGATGGGATATGACAACCGGGAGAAGAAGAAAATGACAAAAGAGGAAAAAAACAGTATATTCGACAGACCTTTTCCCCTAAAGAAAACAAGAAATCAGGAAAATATGGGGAGAGTTTTGTGAAGGAGGATTTCACCTTGCTCAGAAAACTCGTGTTTTTGGTGTTATTTTTCTGGGGCATGACCCTGGGAAGTCTTTCTTCGGGCGAGGCTTCGGAGGGAGTGGTTCTTGCCCTTTCGGGAGGAGGAACCAAGGGATACGCCCATATCGGCGTCTTGCAGGTCTTTGAAAGAGAGAACATTCCCGTTCGTGCGGTGGTGGGAACCAGCATGGGAGCCATTATGGGAGGCCTTTACGCAGCGGGGTATTCCGCAGAGGAACTGGCGCATATCATGAAAGAAGAGATTAATCTCCCCGCTCTCATGGGAGATCAGACCACTTCTCTTCCTCGAGGCAGAAAAGACCGTACCGGCGAGGTGATTTATGCCCTTCATTTTGACGAAAAGGGAAATCCCGTAGGCCCCCTGGGCCTCATCTCGGGGCGGGAGCTTTACAATACCCTTGCCCGGTACGCTTCCCGGGTGAACACCACCAACTTCGACGCTCTTCCGGTTCCCTATGCGGCGGTGGCTACGGATCTCGTTACGGGAGAACTCGTGGTTCTCCGGGAAGGAAATCTGGCGGATGCCATGCGGGCCTCCATGTCCCTTCCGGGGATTTTTGAACCCTGGAAACATCAGGGCCGTCTTCTGGTAGACGGAGGACTCGTGGCTAATGTCCCCGTGCGGGTGGCGAAGGAGCTTTATCCGGGCTATCCCGTGGTGGCGGTTATGGTGACCAGTGGTCTCAAGGATCGAGGAGAAATCCGCAGCCCCGTGGATGTGCTGGGACAAATGACGACCATCCTCACGCGGCAGAACATGGAGCAAGACCTGCGCGAGGCGGATCTGGTGATTCGTCCGGAGGTGGGGGATCTGGCTCTTCTCGGAACAGGAGATGAAGAAGAGGTTATTTATGCGGGAGCCCTTGCGGCAGAGCAGGCCCTGGGAAAGCTTGCCATGCTGGTTCAGGCCACGAAAAACCTTGAAAAACCCCGGGCTCCGGAACCTCCCCTGGTTTCGGAAGTCCGGTTGGAGGGATTTCCCAATATTACGGAGAAATTTCTGACCAAGGAGCTTTCGAAGTGGAAGGGCAAACCCCTGGATACCAAGGATATTTTAGATACCTGTGATCTTATCGAGGATCGGGACGACCTGGGTGTGGTAGGATATCGACTGGAGTCGAATCCGGATGGTACCGTGGACGTGGTGGTGGAATCTCTTCCCCTGGCACCCTACGAGCTTCTCTTTGCGGGATATACCTCCAACCTCAACGATCATCGGTGGATTGGCCTGACGGGGCTTCGAAGGGATCTTTTCGCCGAGGGGGATATCCTTGAGCTAGAGTTGCTGGCGGGAAAGGACTGGAGCCTGGAAACCAGATACTTCTCTCCCGCTTTTGCCTACGAGAGAAACGAGCTTTTCCTTCAGGCTCGAAAATGGCACGTGAACCCTCAAAACGCTCTTTCCATGGAGTGGGAACGATATGCTTTGGGAATTTACGGAAGCAAGTGGCAGGGAAACATGCAGATTCGGTACGGTCTCGTGGGAGAAGAACTTTCAGGCGTTGGGGGAGATTTGGAAACCTTCTGGTGGGGGCCTTATGTCTCTCTTCAGTATGACGGGCTTGACGATTATCACGACCCCACTCAGGGCTTTCTCGGGGCCGCCCGGGTCTGGTGGGCTAACATGGAGCAGATCCTCTGGGATTTCCGGGGCACGTGGTACGTTCCTTTCCGGGGAGTTTCCCGTTGTTCTTTCCAAATAGGAGCCGTGGGAGGAGACCCGGACGTTCCGCCTCATGCGGCGTATCTCGGAGGAGATAACACCTTGCTGCATCTTGCCAATGCACCCTATTTGGGGGCGAATTTGCTTTGGGCACGTCTCGGGATTCAGAAACCCCTTATGAAGGGAGGGGTGCTGCCCGTCTACGGAGAACTCTTCTTTACCCAGGGATATCTTTTCGACAGCTCCTGGTCCAAGGAAGAAAGTTCCTGGGAGACGGGAGTGGCTGCCTTCGTTCCGGGACGTTTTCTTGGAGGAAGGGTCTTCGTGGTCTATGACGACCAGGGAGAGATCACTCTGGGATTCGAACTGGGAGGCCCCTTTCAGGGATTTTCCCATATTCCCGAATAGAGAGAAGAACGGGTGTTTCGGGATTCCGGATGTTTTCGGAGGTTTCGGAATGCACGTGGTTATGGAAATTTTCAATATTTTTTGCTGGGGGGATTTATATGGCGCGCAACATAACGCCCAAGGAGAAGGATTATTCACAGTGGTATCAGGATATCATAAAAGTGGCGGAGCTGGCGGATTATGCCCCGGTTCGGGGATGTATGGTGGTTCGCCCTACCGGATATGCTTTATGGGAAAATATTCAGCAGCACTTCGATCGGCGCTTCAAGGAAACCGGACATGTGAACGCCTACTTTCCCGTGCTTATTCCGATCTCCTTTCTCGAAAAGGAAGCGCAGCATGTGGAGGGATTTGCTCCGGAATGCGCGGTGGTGACCCATGCGGGAGGAGAGGAGCTTGAAGAGCCTCTGGTGGTTCGCCCTACCTCGGAAACCGTAATTGGTCATATGTACAGTAAATGGGTGCAATCCTGGCGGGATTTGCCGGTACTCATCAATCAGTGGGCTAACGTCATGCGCTGGGAAAAGCGGCCTCGTCTCTTTCTGCGGACCTCGGAATTTCTCTGGCAGGAGGGACATACCGCTCATGCTACCGCAGAGGAAGCCATGGAAGAAACTCTTCTCATGCTCGAAGTCTATCGGGAGATTATGGAAGAAAAACTCGCTCTTCCGGTTCTTCCCGGAGAGAAATCCGAAGGAGAGCGTTTCCCCGGAGCGGACCGCACCTATACCTGTGAGGCCATGATGAGTGATACCAAGGCCCTTCAGGCGGGAACCAGCCACTTTCTCGGGCAAAATTTTGCCAAGGCCTTCGAAATCTCTTTTCAAAGCCAGGAGGGGAGCCTGGAGTATGCCTGGACTACCAGCTGGGGGGTTTCCACCCGGCTTATCGGGGCTCTCGTGATGACCCATTCGGATAATGACGGGCTCATTCTTCCTCCCCGGGTTGCTCCGGTTCAGGCGGTTATCATGCCCATTTCCACCGACGAGAGACGACGGGACGAGGAAATGCTTCCTCTGGCAAAGCATATGGCAGAAATGCTCAACAAGATTCTCGGCCCTCGGGCGGTGATAGTGGATACGCAGTTCCATATGCGTCCGGGGGACCGGTTCTTTTCGCATCTGCAAAAAGGCGTTCCTCTCCGGCTTGAGCTGGGGGAGAGGGAACTCCAGGAGAAAACCTTCCGTTTCGTTCGGCGGGATAACGGTGAAAAAGGATCCCTTTCCCTGGAAACCCTTTCCACGGAGGTTCCCAAAATGCTTGAGGACATTCAACGACAGCTCTATACCAGGGCTTTGGATTTCCGGAAAGCCCACACTCTCCGAGCTTCCTCCTTCGACGAAATGAAGGCCATGCTCGCAGAGAAGGGGGGATTTGTAGAGGCCTTCTTCGGAGGCACTCCGGAGGACGAAAAAACCATCAAGGAAGTTACCGGAGGGGCCACGGTACGGTGTTTTCCCCTGGCAAACAAGGATGAGCGGGGAACCTGCGTCTTCACAGGTAAGGAAAAGGCCTCTCTGGCTGTTTTTGCAAAAGCGTATTAGAGCTGTTCCGCTCCGCCGGAAAGCCGAGAAATTTGCAATGAAAAAAAGGCAGGAGCTGGGCGGAGGCTCCTGCCTTTTGCTATGTCTTGTTTCCGTCAAAGAAAAGGCGATTGTTATTCAATCACCGTCATGAGATCCCGCTTATGTTCTTCTTCCTGAATCAGGATGTCCTCCAAAACGCGTCGCAAACCATATTCCCGGAGCTGTTCCGCCTGAACGATACGTTCCTTGTAGCGGCGAATGGCCAGATTCTCGCCTGCGAGATCCTGTTTGAGCATTTCCAGGGTGTCGGAGGAAATTTCCCGTTTTTCCACATCCACCGTGGGCACTCCGCCGAGGAAGTCGATCTGTTCGGAGATCATTACCGCATGCTGCATCTCTTCCTGGGAGTGAATCACCAGTTCTTTCTGAATCGATTCGTACTGGGCTCCCGTCATTACTGCCGCATGCTGTACGTACTGGATAGCCGCAGCGTATTCCCACTCCAGATCCTTGTTCAGCTCTTCAAGCAGTTTTTTCATTTCTTCGTTCATGAGGCATGGCTCCTTTCCCGGTGTCTTGTTTTTTCGTAAAACGTCTCTAAGCGCCCGCTCTATCGTATCCGTATTCCGCCCAAAAATCTACTTGCGAAGCTCCTCGTACAGTTGCAACATTTGCCGAAGCCCGGCAAACTCCTCTTTTGAGAGGGTCCGTCCCGGAAACGGTTCCTCTCCGGAATCAGGAAGGGAGAAACTGCCTTTCTGAGCGTGAGCGAAGGCTCGGAAAAGCTCCAAGGCTTCTCCCGCTTCCGGTAAGGGAATGTCGCACCAGAGGAATCCGTCTTGGAAGTGAACCCATTTCTCTTGCAGGGGGAGGGCATAGCGGGCATCGTCGAAGGAAAGAAGAACCTGGGAGGCCTTGAAAGGGTTTTCCCGCCGGAGAAGACAGACGAAACGAAGCTGCGGAGGTGTGGAATCATCTTTTTTCCCGATGTAGAAATAGGCGTGTGCTCCTCCGGAAGCTTCCCGTTTCTCCGCGATGGAGGGGAGGTACCAGAAAGTACCGGTATGAAGATCGTAGCTCATACGTGCCGAAGCCCGGCGAAGCATGCGTCCCTGGGCTTTTTCGGCGCTTTCCCGGTACCGTTCGATCTTTTCCCAGTATGTATCCTCTGCGGGATCAAGTTGGGCGAGCTGCCGATATCCCTGAAGATTTCCCAAATAGTCCGATGCGGGAAGGGGTTTTACCTTTGCGAGAACTTCGGCAATTTGCTGGAGACGTCTCTCTTCCATGGCGGAGGCACACAAAGGCTCAAGGGGCTCCGAAGACACGAGACGGAAGGGAGGGAGCTGCTCGCAGAGAGAGCAGGCCCGGGAGATGTTTTTTTCCTTGAGGGCCTGGGTCAGCTTATTTTGAATATCCTGAAGAATTGTTTTCTCCAAGGCCAGAGTCTTTTCCCGGTGAATTGCATCCCCGGGATCCAGGGAAAGAACTTCGTGATATGCGGCGAGTCTTTTTATGGCAGCCTCGGGAGGAAGCTTGGCGGCTTGTTTTAGGAGAGCCCTCTTCTCTTCTGCCAAATTCTTCTCTCGGGCTTCTTCGCAAAGGATAAGGATGTTCCATTCCGGAGAATCCTCGGAAAGAAGATCCCGGGAAAGTCCGGGGATGAGGGTTTCGCAGAGGGAGCATGCTTGAGAAATGTCGTCGTTGCTCAGAGCCTCAAGGAGCGTGTGGTATTGATTCTCGGCAAGAAGAGCTTCCCGGGGTTCTTTGGAAGAGTTTTGCCGGGGGCTCTCCGGAAGAGGAGCGCTCTGTCTGCCGAGGTAAATGATGCCGCCAAAAAGGGCGAAAACCACCAGGGTTCCCGCAAAAATTCGGAAAATCCTCTGTCGGGACGTATGTTCACTGGTACTCATGTAAAAACACCTCTCCATGGCTATGAAAATCTATGATTTTCGGGGTAAAAAACTCTCGTTGGATCCGCTGACGGGTTTCGTTACAGCTCGGATAGGAGAACCTTCCGAGCTGCCTCGTTTTCCTTCTCTGCCAGGCGGGTGCTCTGATATCGCAATGTCAGGCGGGGGCGAAAATGTTCACCTTCCAGATTGAGATGAATCGTGGAGATTCCGGTATTCCATTCCGTCTGGTAGCGGAGATCTCCCATGGCTACGGCCATACCGAAGGCGTTTGGGTCTTCTCTGTAGGGGCTTTCGGAATTTTCCCAAAGACAACGTTTTTCCAATGGAGTACCGTACTTCTCCGTAAGGAGCGCTTCAAGGCGGAGAAAATGCGTGATGTCTTCATCCAGGCGGAAGGTATCGGAATAAAAGGCGCACGAAATTCCCGACAGGGCGTTCTCCGTAAAAATGTAGGTGAGAGAGCAGGGTATGTTCGCCACGCTAGTGGCAGGAACGGATATGTACAGTAAACTCCCCCGGTTCATGGGGGTGTGTGAAGTAACTCCGTCTCGTTCTATCACCATCTCCGGGGTCATACCCCAGCAAACGGAACGAACTTCGGGCTCCAGAAAATCCTGGGCGCTCTCCACATGAACAGGAGTAATTCCGAAAAGGGAATAATCGAGAATATCGCCCCGTTCCGCCCAGGATGTGTTCGGAAGAAATGCAAGAAGAACCGGCATGCATGCCATAAGAAATCGCCAACGTCTGAAAAAAATCATTGCCCTATTCCACCTCTGCATAAAAATATAGGCGCTTGAGAGATCTGTGCTCCGCCAAAACCCGGATTCTCCCTCTGGAAACCTATGGAGCCAAGTATATCATGCTTTGTAATAAAGAAATTCCCCCGGAGGTTCATAAACAGGAAGATAAAGAAAGAAAGGAAAAACCTTTATTCTCATAGGTCATTTGCCGGAGGAATGTATTTCCAAAAAAAGAGAGAGTCTTGAGAGACATGCGAGAGAACGCTGCAAGAAAAGGAAAAAACTCGCCTCGGCAAGGAATTCTCGAAACTCTTTCCCCGGAGGGGCGTTGGGAAATAAGCTTGTTCCGTAAAAAAATCGAAAGAAGGGTTGACGAGTTTTGCTATAGGTGATATTATCCC
>CAZJHH010000013.1:0-50398 GCA_964545875.1 uncultured Synergistaceae bacterium | reverse complement strand
GGGATAATATCACCTATAGCAAAACTCGTCAACCCTTCTTTCGATTTTTTTACGGGGGATTTTTCAAGCTTCAGCGCTTATACCCGATAATCTTCCGGAGGAGGTTTTTCCTTTCCTCTATATCTTCGGAGTTTTCCACGCCCTTGCTCGAAAATCCATCCACCACCCCCGCCACGCCACGCCCCTGATCGGTTTCGGCAATGAGAACCTGAAGCGGATTAGCGGTGGCGGCAAAAATTCGGCACACCTCCTGGATGTTCCTGATGCGCTCCATGACGTTGATGGGATAGCCTTTACGAAGGAGAACGATAAAGACATGCCCTGCGGATATTTTTTCCGCATTCCGCACCGCCAGTTGCACGAGATCTTCCGCATTTCCATCATACCGAATGAGACAGGGCCCCGAGGCCTCGCAGAAGGCAATGCCAAATTCCAGGGTGGGAGAGGATGTCGCCAGGGCCTCATAGATATCCTCTACGGTTTTGATGAAGTGACTTTGCCCCAGGATGATGTTGCAGTCTTCGGGAAATTCGAGCTGCTCCACAAACCACGTGCGTATCTCTGCCATAATCGTTCCCTCCGGACATAAGATTTTTTCTCCGGATATTGTAGCAGGACTCTCCGGGGATGTCCGAAGGTTTCCTTCTTCCGGACCAAATGAAACGTTTTTTCTTCTTCGGTTGATTGTATGAAAAATACTGAACCTCCATGCGCAGGACTTGCATAAAGAATTGAGACATTTCGTGCGTATATGAACCATGCGGTATTTCTGGTAGAATTCAGAGGAGTTATCTATCTTTTTCTGGAGGTGGTTTTTTTGCGTAAGTGTGTTCTCTTTCTTTTGGCGGCAGCATTGATGGTAAGTCTTTGTTCTGTAGCCTTCGGTGCGGACACCGTAAAGGTGGGCTACATCGCAGCTCTCACGGGAGACTGGGCGGCCTACGGGCAGACCGAACAGCGTACTGCCCAGCTGGCAGTGGACGAAATCAATGCTAAGGGAGGTATTAAGGGCCTTCCGGTGGAACTGGTGGTCTATGATTTTCGGGGACGCCAGGAAGATGCGGTAAACGCGGTGCGCCGTCTCATCAACGAGGATAAGGTTCTCGCCATCGTGGGAGCCAATTCCAGCGGCATCAACATCGCCACGGCAGCTCTGGTGAACAGCGCCGGGGTTCCCCAGATCGGAACCGTTTCCACCAATCCCGCGGTGACGGTGGATCGCAAGGGCAAGGTTCGCCCCTACTCCTTCCGGGTATGCTTTACCGACCCCTATCAGGGCAAGCTCATCGCCTTCTTTGCATCCCAGGAACTCGAGAAAAAGACCGCAGCCATTCTTTACGACATCGCCAGCGACTACTCTCAGGGGCTCCGGGAGTTCTTCATGGAGAGCTTCAAGGAATACGGCGGCGAGATCGTGGCTGACGAAGCCTTCAAGGGCGGTCAGGATGTAGACTTCCGGGCTCAGCTCACCAAAATCCGGGAAGCCGATCCCGATGTGCTGGTGCTTCCCAACATGGGCAAGGAATGCGCTCTTATCATCAAGCAGGCCCGGGAGCTCGGCATGGATCGGGTGGTCTTTATCGGCGGCGACGGCTACGGCGAGTTTATGTGGGAGATCGCGGGAGAATCCCTGGAAGGATCCTACTGGATCAACCACGTGGCCAAGGAAGATCCTGCCATGGCACAGTTTTTCGCGGACTACAAGGCAAAGTATAACGACGAGTGCAAAGAATTCGTAAACGGCATTCTCGGTTACGATGCCATGTACCTCCTTTTCGATGCCATAGAGCGGGCGGAAAACCTCGATTCCGAGAGTATCGCCAAGGCCCTTTCGGCTTCTGACGGCGTCCAGCTCCACCACGCGGTTATCACCATGGACGAGTTCCATAACCCCAAGGACAAGGACGGCATCGTCCTGATCTGCGAGGGCGGAGAGAGCCGTTTCTTCAAGAAGATCAAGCCTTAAATCTTCATACAGCGAAGCTCTTCGGTTTTTCGTCCCGGAAGGCGCAAATACCGCGTCGGAACGTGTCGAGAAACTCTCTCATCAAGGATACCCCTTGTACAAAAATGGCGGGCACCTACCCGTGCCCGCCATTTTTCCTGTTTCATCCCGGCTCTTTTGCCACCGCTGCATATGATCGCCAAGATTTGAAATGAGGTGCTAATCTTTGGGAACCTTTTTACAGCAGGTCATTAACGGCCTTTCTCTGGGCTCGGTATACGCGCTCATCGCTGTAGGATATTCGCTGGTCTATTCCATTCTCCTCTTCTCCAATTTCGCCCACGGGGGATTTCTGGTCATAGGGGGATATCTCTGCTATTTCGCCCTGAACACCCTGGGCATGAACATCTGGATGGCGGGAGCTTTTTCTCTCGTGGGAGCTGGCTTTGCCGCTGTCGCCACAGAAAAGCTGGCCTATAAGCCCATTCGGGAACGCACATCCGTTACCCTCTACCTTCTCATTGCGTCCATGGGTATGAGCATCGTCATAGAAAACCTCTTCGTTGTTCTGGTGGGAGGCAGATTCCGGGCACTTCCTCCGGTAATTCCCACCAACCCGGTGAACGTCTTCGGCATAGCCACCACAAGCGCTTTCGATATCATTTCCCTGGTTACCGCGGTAGTCTTTCTTGGAGGGCTCCAGATCTTTCTCACCAAAACCAAGTGGGGACTCGCCATCCGGGCCGCTGCCTACAATCTTCGCATAGCCGGGCTTATGGGGGTTAACGTGGCCCGACTGATCTCCATTGTATTCTTCGTGGCAGGGCTTCTCGCGGCGGTGGGAGGAATCTTTCTCTCCGTACGCTATACCCTCTACCCCCAGCTCGGCATGATCACCATCAAGGCCTTCGTGGCCGCCGTCATCGGAGGACTCGGCTCTCTTCCCGGAGCCGTGGTGGGGAGCCTCATCCTGGGGCTTTCAGAGATGCTTACCGCGGGCTTTCTTTCCAGCCAACTCCGGGATCTCGTAGTCTTCTCGCTTCTTGTGGTCACTCTCGTCATCCGTCCTACCGGCCTCTTCGGTAAGGACGTGGGCGAAAAGGTATAGGGGGAAAAGAAGATGTCAGCCTACACAGAAGGTATTCTTATTCTCCTCATGATCAACGGTATCGCCGCCATGGGCGTTTCTCTCCTTACAGGATTTACGGGTATTTTCACCCTCGGCCATGCGGCATACCTCGCCATCGGCTCCTACACCACCGCCATTCTTACCCTGGATTACGGAATGCACTGGCTCCCCGCCATCATAGCCGGAGGAATTCTCGCCATGATCCTGGGGTATCTCATCGGCATCCCCACCCTCAAGCTCTTTGGAGACTACTATGCCATCGCCTCCATTGGCCTTGCGGAGTCCATCCGGCTCATTATCGAGAACTGGCAGTCCGTCACCAACGGAGCCCGAGGAATTCCCGGAATCGACACGTTCACGACCTTTCCGGTGGCCCTGGGATTTTTCCTGGTTCTCGCCTTTTTCGCTTTCAACCTTATCAACGGGCGTGTGGGCCGGGCCTTCATGGCCTGCCGGGACGACCACATTGCCGCATCCCTTCTCGGATTCCACACCGCCCGACACCGAGCTTTCAGCCTTGCCCTTTCCGCCTTTTACTGTGGCATCGCCGGAGGGCTGTATGCGGGATTCATCTCCTTCATTCAGCCCATCATGTTCGACATGCTGAAATCTACCGAGATGACCGCCGTGGTGGTTTTCGGCGGCTTGGGCTCCATGAGCGGCTGCCTTTTGGGCACCACCATCATCACCCTGGTAACCGAACTTTTCCGCCCCATCTCGCAGTATCGTATGCTTATTTACGGATTGGTCCTCGTGTTGGTTATGGTTCTGCGTCCCGAGGGCATTATGGGGCAGAACGAATTCAACATGAAGCTTTTCCGTAAGATTGCTTCTCGCATAGGCAAACCGAAAACTACGAGTGAGAGGGGGTAACCGCCGATGTCTGCAGCAGTAGTGGAACATCCTGTACTGGAGCTTGAAAGCGTCAACAAATTTTTCGGCGGGGTCCACGCGGTAAACGATATGTCCTTTACAGTCCGAAAGGGGGAGCTCGCAGGGCTCATCGGCCCCAACGGAGCGGGGAAAACCACTATTTTCAACCTGATTACCGGAGTCTACCCCGTATCGAGCGGCCATATCGCCTTTAAAGGAAACGATATCACCAATCAGATCACCCACAAGGTCATTAACAGCGGCATTGCCCGGACCTTCCAGAATCTTCGGCTTTTCAAGGGAGCCACGGTACTCGAAAACGTGATGACCGCCTGCCAGCAGCACCACAAGTACACGTTCATCGAGGCCGCTACACACATGGGCCGGTGGGGGCGGGTAGAAAAGAAAATCCGTTCCGAAAGTATGGAGCTTCTGGAACGGGTGGGACTTGCCAAGGAGGCGGACCGCGGAGCCGGTACCCTGCCCTACGGGCATCAGCGGCGTCTGGAAATCGCCCGGGCCCTGGCCCTGGAACCGGAACTTCTTCTTCTCGACGAACCCGCGGCGGGCATGAACCCCGAAGAAGTCATGGACCTGAACGATCTCATTCAGGCAATTCACAAGGATTTTCAGCTTACCATCCTGGTCATCGAACATCATATGGAGCTGGTTATGGAAATCTGCCCTCACATCGTATGCATGAATTTCGGAGCCCTTATCGCCGAAGGATCTCCCGAGGATATCCAGGGACATCCGGAAGTACTCAAGGCCTACCTCGGAGAGGAGGTGGAGGAATAATGACGGAGCCCAAAAAACCTCTCCTCCAGGTGGAAGATCTCAAAGTAAGCTACGGCGCCATCAAGGCCCTTCTCGGAGTAAGTATCGAAGTTTACGAAGGAGAGATCGTCAGCGTTATCGGTGCCAACGGGGCGGGAAAATCCACCCTCATGAACGCCATCATGGGAGACGTAAAACGAGAAAGCGGCAAGGTTATCCTGGAGGGAAAAACGCTTTCCAATAAGAGCTTCGAGGTAGTTTCTCAGGGAGTATCCCTCTCCCCGGAGGGACGAAAGGTCTTCGCCACCCTGACGGTGCACGAGAATCTTATGATGGGAGCCTTTCCCCGAAAAGATCGCCGCAAGATAGCCCAAGACCTGGAATGGGTCTTCACTCTCTTTCCCCGGCTTGAGGAGCGGCATACCCAGTATGCGGGCACTCTTTCGGGAGGAGAGCAGCAGATGCTCGCCATCGCCCGGGCTCTCATGTCCCGCCCTCGGGTGCTCCTTCTCGACGAACCTTCCCTGGGACTCGCCCCCATTATCATCAAGGACATCTTCAAAGAGCTGAGACGCATCAACCGGGAGGGCCTTACCATTCTCCTGGTGGAACAAAACGCCCGGCAGGCTCTTCTCCTCTCACACCGCACCTACGTCCTTCAAACGGGGCGCCTGGTCATGCAGGGCAACTCTTCGGATCTTCTTCACGATCCCGAAGTGGAAGCGGCCTATCTCGGAGGAGGCAAGGCAAAACACGGCTTTGCCGCAAAGCACAATTAAATCCATAAATCCTGAACGAATTCCGGCGGATCACCAAACAAACCGCACAAACAAAGGATCGGCCTCCCCGAGGGGAGGCCGATCCTTTGTTTGGTGTCAGATGTGTTACTACATCTCGAAAAAATGAGAGTTAGCGTCCCTACTTGGCAGCGTTTTTCTGGAGATGCTGAATGATGTCGTTGGTAATATCGATGCCTCCGTAAAAAACACCGGTGTTATCGAGAACGATATCGAGCTTCTTCGCCTTGGCCACCGTACGGATGGCGAGATCTATTTCCTTGAAGAGAGGATCCATCAGGCGTTTCTCCTCCATGGCCGCCTCTTCCCGTTTGGTCTGGAAGATCTCGGCCTTTTTGTTATTGTCGCTCTCCGCATCGATGGCAAGCTTCGCTTCGTTCTGCTTTTGCTCCACCGCCTTCTGAATCATCATCTGGGTATCCTTAAACTTGGGGTGGTTTGCAAGAATTGCCTGGGGATTGATCACGCCGATCTTAGACTCCGCCGCCGCAACCGTTACGGAACCCAACAAAGTCATTACCATTGCCATAACAAGAGAAAAAGCCACCATTCGCTGCATCTGCCTCATGCCATTACCTCCTTGGAATTTTACATCTTGGGGCTATTCTACCCTTACAAAAAAGGCCCGTCCAGGTATAATTACGTATTGTACCGCCCTCGTTCCGGCAGCCCCAACGGAAAAAGAAGAATCCCCCATGGGGCGGCAAAAATCTTTGACTTTCTATTTGAAGGGATGATCATATGTACTGCATAGCCACCTTCGACACCACCCACATGGCCCTGCGCTTTGAAAAAATCTGCCGGGCCGCAGGTCACGGAGCGAAAATCGTACCGGTTCCCCGCAAGCTCTCCACGAGCTGCGGCCTCGCTTGCCGCTACCCCTGCGAAAACGAAAGGGCCATACAAGAACTCGTGACGGAAAAACACATCGAAGTCGTGGCATATCACCAGGTGGAGGAATAATCCTTCCTCCACCTTTCGGAAAATCCTTCAGGAACATCATCTTGGGCACTTCCCTCGGCTTCGGATCAATCCAGCTTTCGAAGCCCTTTTCGCACCTCCGTTACTACCCGATGCACATCCTCGTCGGTCATGCGGGGAAACATGGGCAGGGAGATTTCTCCTTCGTAGAAACCCTCCGCCTCGGGGAAATCCCCCTCCCCATGGCCATAGCGTTTACGATAGTAAGGATGGAGATGTACCGGCAGATAATGCACCTGTACTCCCATCTCCCGGCTCCGGAGATATTCGAAAAGCCCCCGGCGCTTTTCCGGCACCACCCAGAGAGGGTACAGATGCCAAGCATGCCCCTCGTGCCGGGGAGGAGTACGCACTTCTTCCATTTCCGCGAAGAGTTTCGCATAAAGTCCCGCAATCTCCCGGCGGCGCACTATAAAAGAATCCAGCCTCTTCATCTGGCTGATTCCCAGGGCGCATTGCATATCCGTAAGCCGATAGTTCCACCCCAGATCCTGCATCTCATAGTACCAGGGGCCATGGGAAGGATACTCGAAATCTCCTTCCTCCTTGGTAATACCATGCGTACGGAAAAGCCGCAGCGATTTTGCCAGCTCTTCGCTCCGGGTAAGCACCATGCCTCCTTCACCGGTGGTGATATGCTTTACCGGATGAAAGCTCAGAACCGTCATGTCCGCGTGAAAACCCACCTTTTGCCCCTCCCGGTCTCCTCCCAGGGCATGACAGGCGTCTTCGATGAGCAGCACATCCCGGGAACCTATGGCCTTGCGGTATTCCTCCAGAGGGGCGGGATGTCCCGCATAGCTCACGGGAACCACCGCCCGGGGTAATTTCTCGGCTTTATCGAGGATTTTCCGCACTTCCCCGGGATCGAGGCAAAGCGTTTCAGGATGAACATCTCCAAAAACCACATCCCCCCCGGTAAAGAGCGCTCCGTTGGCGGTGGAGGCAAAGGTAAGGGGAGACGTGAGAACCCACTCTCCCGGCCCCACCCCTGCGGCATGCATGGCTCCGTGCAGCGCCGCGGTACCGTTGCAAAAAGAAACTCCATAGGGCACTCCCGCATATTCCGCCACAAGAGCCTCGAACTCCTGTACTTTCGGCCCCTGAGTAAGCCAGTCTCCCGAAAGAACCGCATCGATCTCCCGACGATCCTCAGGAGTAATCCATTGCCTTCCATACGGTAAAAACATACTCTGCTTCACTTCCCTTCATGGTCAGTCCGCACGTAAAAACTTCTTTTTTTACTTCTCCGTTCCCTTTAGGGAAACCCTTTTCATACCGATATTGATAGCGGATATGTGTATTATATCTAAAAACCACTCTCCCAAGGAGGGGATATTTATGGCTTACGATTATAACTCCATGTTCAAGATGTCTACCGGTGCAAGCTCCGGCATGGACTGGGGATCTATGGTGGACACCATTCTTGCGGCCAAACGCAAGCAGTACGAACCTCTGGAGACGAAAAAAGAGACCCTGGAACTCAAGATCGGCCTTTTCGAAGAAATGTCGGCAAACTTCAAGGTCGTTCAAAAATCCCTCACTCTTCTTACCCAGGCATCCACCTACAAGGTTAAAAAGGCGGATTTCACCGTCTACAGCCCCTCGGGAGCCGAGGCTTCCAACATCATTTCCGCCACCCCCACCACGGAGGCCATGCTGCAGAACTGGGACATCAACATCAGGCAGCTCGCCCAAAGCGAGAGCCGGATCTCCACCCGGGTGAGCGATCGTTCCGAGGCTCTCGGGCTGGAAGGCACGTTCTCCGTCAATGTCGGGGGCGGGCGTGGAACAATCGAGGTAAAAGCCACCGACAGCATCCTGGACATCAACTACAAGATAGCCAACGCCACGGATGACATCACGGGGCAGCGCCTCGCCGTGGATGCTCAGCTTATCGACAACCGCATGGTCATATCCAGCCTGGAGTCGGGGCTCGGCTCCACCACCACTCGCTACGTCACCGCCTTTCGGGGGGAATTTGCTTCCGGCACAGGAGGAACGGACTATCTGGCCCGCACCCCGGAAGAGCGGCTCGTCAAAGATTCCAGCAGCAGCGTAACCATGGGCGACCCCGTCACGAAATCAGTGCCCCCCTCTGTGACGGTCTACGATACTGACGGAAACCCCTTAAGCAAAACTGCCTATAACTACAATCCTTCAACGGGAGAACTCACATGGGAGGCCGGAGCCCCCGCTGAAGGAACCGAATATGTGGTGAAATGGGATTATCCTCCCTACGTGTCGGAAATCAAAGCAGGTGACCGAACCTACCGGGCGGGAATCGACTTCGACTACAACAACGTGGACGGCAGCATCCATTGGAAGGATCCGGGATTACATCCCGAAGAAGGCGACGAATATACGGTCTACTTCTCCAACACCCTGAACGTTACAGGAACGGGAAGCGGAGCCACCACCGATATTACTGCGTATGCTCCTGGCGGGGGTTTTCCCTCCCTCTCCTCCTCGGCACTCATGGAAATTACCGTGGGGGGCACCACCTACACGGAGGGAACGGACTTCACTTTTGACGGCGCCGGACTCATCACCTGGACCTCCGGCACGGAACCCACCGGAGCCATGTCCATCCAGCTCGGCACGGGGGACTCCCTCTCCTACCACAGCAACGTATTCACCCTCGAAGCGGGCACGGGAGACGACATTCTCGGATTCTTCAATCTGGACGCCACCGAAGAGGGAGCCCACTGGGTAAAGGCCCAGGATGCCATTCTCGACCTCAACGGCGTAGAGGTGCGGCGCTCCAGCAATACCATCGACGACCTTGTGGGAAACACCACCCTGGAGCTCAAGAATATCGGCCACGTGGGAATGGAAATCGTTCTCGACACGGAAAAAGCCATCACGGCCATCCAGGAATTTGTCACGGCCTATAACGATGCCATGGACTGGATCAACATACGGCTCTCCGAAGAAGAGGAGGTCGAACAGAATTCCGAAGACTGGCAAACCTCCAGCGACTTCGACAAAAAATTCGGCCTGCTCCATGGTAACTCCATGCTCTGGCAGACAAAAAACCGGCTTCGCCAGCTGATATCGGACTCCGTCGAAACTCTGGGGCCTCTCTCCATGCTCTCGCAGCTTGGAATTACCACGGAATCCGCAGATTACGGAAAAAGCGGCAAGATCGAATTCGATCAGAGCAAGTTTATGGAAGCCCTCACTCCGGGGGAGCTTCCCTTTTACGATCAGTGGATGACGGACTCTCTCTCCAGCTCTACGGAACTCTTAAGCGAGGTCCGCGATGGTTTTAAAACCGGGAACTTTTGCGTAACCGTGGGAGGAAAGACCACCACCATTTCCGTGACGGAAAGAGACACCCTCACAACTCTCGCGCAGAAGATCAACGACGCCAAAGTAACCCCTGCGGGAAGCGGTTTCTCTTTTACAGAGCCCGCTCAAATTCGTGCCAAGATAACGAACAACACCCTCTCCATCATCAGCAAAGACATCGACGAAGACCTGTATATAGAGGACTCCGACGGGGTGCTGAAGAGTTTGGGTCTTGACGTTACCCTACCGAACGACTCTGCTCACCACGTGCAAGGAACGGAATACTTCGTGGCAGAGATGATGACCGCAAGCATGGAACAGATGAACGAATACATGACTGCCCTTGTCAGCACAACCCCCGTCAACGTAGGCGGAAACACCTCGACTCCGGACGGAAGAATAGCTAGCGAAATCTACTTTATGCAACAGGAAATCAGCTACATAGACAAACGCATCGAAGACTATGAACGCCAAATCTCCATCACCGAAAAACGCCTCTGGACTCAGTATGCCGCAGCGGAACAAAGCATCGCTCTCTACAGCGCCCAGCTTGCTTCCATAAGTAAAACCTTTGCGAACTGGTCCGGAGGGAGCAGCGAATAACGAGCCCCTGGACACGGTGATACCTTAACGGGCAAACCCAAGAAAAGTGCACAAAAATCCCCGAGGAGCACGTGCTCCTCGGGGATTTCTATGTGCCTCAATTTCCAGAATCCATCTTACTTTACTTTCGATACAGCCTTAGGACAAACTCATCCCCCTGCTCCATCAGAAGAGGCTCCTTCGCCCCCATCTTCTTCATGGCTGAAAGAATCATGGGGATTCCTCTTCCCAATTGATCGATATAACGCAAATTCTCCATGTATTTCACCAGGAAGGGGTTTCGGGCATAGGAAACCCCCACCTTCATCTTTTCTACGGAAACCGTATTAGGAAGCCTGCCGGGGCTTCGAAATTCTATTCTGTCCTCAAACATGAAAATGCGAATCTTCGATCCCCATATACCATAATTTCTGTGCACCAGGGCATTGACAACCGCTTCCCGCAACGCCAACAGGGGATATTCTTCCTGCTCTTTCCTCTGAGCTCCTTCGATCACCGAAGGACGCATCATGTTATTCTGCAATATTACCATCATCTGCTCTGCCACATCCGGAAGCCTGCCCAGGACGCTCTTCTTATCTATCAAGGCATCCGTTATTTCAGTCCCCTTAAAATGGGCAAAGCTTATACCACTTTGAGGAAGGAATCTTTCCGGGTGAATGCCAAAAATCAAGAGCCCCCCCAAGGTGCACGCGGCATGTCCTTCCGCCTCTGTGAGAATATCTCCGTTTACAAGAATTCTCTCCATGGATTCCCGGGATTCCTCAAAAAGATCGAAGGCGTTGTATTGCAAAAAATAATCCCGAATGCGCTCAAGGTTCAAATCCTTAATCGTGGCATCCGCTACTGGGGAAACGTCAAAATGGAAACTTCCAGCCTTTTCGAAAAGTCTCAGGAGTTCTTCAAAGCCCACAGAAAGACTTTCGCCCTTTGCAATAAGGGCTTCGAGTTCTCGTATATCCATAAAGACCATGCTCTTTCTTTCGTAGGCTTAGGAATTTCGTTTGAAAAACCCCTTAGAAAACCCTACTAATTCCTTATAAAAATTATACTTTCAGCGAGAGCCACGAAGAAAAACCCCTCATAAATGTCGACATTTCGTCATCAAGTCTTCCCCTGAGATTGAAATATTGCTCGCGAATTTCTTTCGAGTGCCTCAAAGAAGACATTGTTTTTTCAAATAACATTTTTGAAAAACCCCTTTCGTTTACCACGACACTTCTATCTTGAAGTCCAATCTCTTCAAGCAAATCACTCACCTTCGGGTAGGTAAGTAAAGCTACAGAAGGAGTGCCAAGGCCAATGGGGCACACATTGGCATGAAAACGCATACCCATTGCAAGATCAGCTTTTTTGTAAAGATCAAAAATTATTTTTTCACTTCCGGGGCCGTGAAGGTAGGGTGCAACGGAGACATGGCGCCGCCGAATATCATCTTGGAGCAAAGCGAGGACATCAGCGATTACACTCAAATCCCTGAAAATATGAGGCACAAAAACGAAATTAACACCCCTCTCCGAACGTGAAAGATCTGCCATGAAAGAAGAAAATTCTTTTACAAAATCAGCATAACCATATTCCGTGGGATATCGAAACTCCGGCATGTCCCCCGCCAGGTTGATCGCAATATTGATAGAATCATTTTTGAGTTCGTGATGATAATGGTCTTCAACATTCACAAAAAAACCACCATCAGGAATTTCCGTGAAAAACCCCAGGTATTTTTCGCCCAAGTGGCGTCGGATGTTTTTCATGGAACCATCATTTCTTACTGTCAAGAAGAACTTTTCAGATGCAGACGTAAAATCAAGAAACTTCTTGAATTTTACGACATTTGCTTCTGAAGCACCTTTATAGGGATCGCATCCCAAGGCGTTGAAAAAAATCGGCGTTTCGATCTTCGATAACAGTTCAACAGGCAGATCAATCGTTGTGCCTGTTCGGGAACGTTCTACCCAGAGCTCAAAATAGTTGCCCCCCCCAATAACCACAAGATCATAACTATTGAAAAGCTCTACAAGATCCTGGTCAAAAAAACGTTGTTTCCAATGGAATTCTCTGATTTCAAGTTCCTTGACATCAAAACGAAGGTCAAGATATTTTTCCCATACTCCATACATACCGTTATGGTTGGCATTGTCTCCAATGTTTCCATCAAAACTTGCGAGATGAAGAGTACGGATTGTTTTCATGATTTTCACGCTCCCGTTTTTTCATCAATAATTCAGCTAAAAGAAAGTCGCACTCCGTATCGATATCAACGCTCTCTTCCGCTGGCATTATATAGTGAAGAAGCGGCAATGGGAAAAAGGAGCGAGTTTGAAGGAACAAATTACTTTTTACTACATAAACTGCACCGTTAGTTCGATATGCCACGGGCAGCTCCTGTGCTGGTCTGCTTAATGTTTTGTAATCAAGAAGAGGTTGACATACGCCTTCTTCCGAGAGAAACGTCTTGTACGGATGATGCTCGGCCTGGGTCAGGGTTACCGCTGAAGCCGCGGTAGAACAGTTCCACTCCTTAAGACATTCCCGGAGGGAATATAGCGTGCGTAAAGGGGACGTTGGCTGGAGAAGAACAAAAGCCTCTGGAGAAATTCCTTTTTCCAAAAGGCTTTTCAAGGCATGTACTACGACATCGACACTACTGGTATCATCAAGCGCCAATTCTTGAGGCCTTTCTATAACCTCCGCACCATATTCTTGCGCAACGGATGCTATGGAAGGATCTTCTGTAGAAACATAGCAAGCGTTTATCTCCGGACACTCTAAAGCGACCTCAATGGAATATGCGATCAAGGGCTTACCGCAGAGTTCCTTCACGTTTTTGCCAGGTAAGCGTTTCGAGCCTCCTCGGGCCGGAATAAAAGCTACCATTTTAGGGGAAAACATCTTTAAGGTCTCTTTCAAAATCACAAAACACTTTTTGTTTCGGAGTCTCCCATAGCGAGCTCTGTTTTATGGCTTCTAAGAATTTTAGCGAGCTATCCCCTTTTCCGAAATGAAGGCATTGCTCCCGGTAAGAGTATGAGAGAGCGCAACGGATCGCCGAGAGCATTTCCTCCAGCTCGCACGATACGTTGAAAATGCCCTCGTGTTGGAAACGCTTGTTTTGCCGGCTACCGATATTGACAGTCGGGACACCGTAGACAGGGGCTTCATGAATACCCGCACTCGAGTTTCCCATGACAAAAGAGGCATTTTTCAATAGTGTCAGAAAGTGTTCGAAACGAAGCGAGGGAAACATACGAAAACGCGAATTGTTCTTCAATCGTTCATAGGCGAGAAGAATTTCCTGGCTTCCTTCGTCGTTGTTAGGGTATATGACTACAAAGTTGAGTGCGCTCCGCAATACAGCTTCCACAACTTCTTCAGCCTGGCGAAACATGTCGTGTATTTCGGTTGTGACAGGATGTAATAACAAAATGCCATAGTTTTCGAAAGAGATGGAATAACGTTTACGAACTTCTTCCATGGACGGCAAATTTTGAGCAAGCATGATGTCTATGTCGGGAGAGCCTATGATGAAGATGCTTTCAGCTTTTTCGCCCATCTGCAATAGCCTTAGACGAGCTTCCTCGGTTGATACGAAATGCAGATGCGACATTTTAGAGATAGAATGCCGGATCAGCTCATCAATGGTGCCGGAAACCTCTCCACCTTCCACATGTGCCACAAGGATGTTGTTGAGTGCCCCCACCACGGCTCCAGCCAAGGCTTCAATCCTGTCTCCGTGTACGACGATCAAATCCGGCTGACTTTCTTTGACGAATCTTGCAAAACCGCTTATGGTATTAGCAAGTACAAGATCCATAGGTTCCCCCGGGATTTGATTCATATGGACATGAACATTTTTGAATCCGGCCTTATGAACCTCTCTGACGGTATAGCCGTAGAGAGAAAGCGTGTGCATGCCAGTCACAAAGATAGTGGCTGAGAAGGCCTCTTCTTCCTCCACTATTTTCATTAGCGATTTCAGTTTGCCAAAATCAGCCCTGGTTCCAGTGATGAAAAGCAATTTCTTCTTATCGCTCAATATCATCCCACCTAAGCTGTTTCCCCGCTTCAATGTCTGAAGCCGCCTTCTTGCCGAAGAGATCCGTCAGTTTTTCCGCTGCTATTTCTCCAGTTCCAGGGCGCTTCACCCAAAGGTTTTCTGGAGTGAATTGTTCTCCCCTTTTTATTGAAGCTATGGAGACGACGGAGGCATACGCAAAGGCTATGGTTTTTTGTTCCTCTTCGAGGATTTCTTTTTTTCCTCCAAGGCTTTGATGAATAATCTTGCTTCCTTCAATGAGTTCCTTAAGATCCTTCGGGGTCATGGATATGGGTATGTCAGGCCCCTTCCAAGAAGAGTCCGAGGTGAAATGTCTTTCAATGATGCTGGCACCTAATGCAACTGCTCCCAAAGCAGGATAGATACTCGTAGAGTGATCCGATAACCCCACAATGGCGTCCGGGAACACTTTATTTAACTCGCTTAAAGCCCCAAGGCGTATTTTTTCGAAGGGAGTCGGATAAATACTGGTACAATGAAGTAATGCATAGGGTACATTGTGCCTGCGAATGATGTTAACGGATTTAGAGATACTTTCAATATTGTTCATGCCCGTGCTTAAAATTATGGGTTTTCCGAAAGATGCTATCAGCTCTACCAAGGGGTAATTGTTACACTCGCCAGAGCCTATTTTATACGCACATACACCCATTCTTTCGAGACGAAGCGCAGCTGCTCGAGAAAAGGGAGTGCTTAAAAAAATCAGACCCTTTTCTTCTGTATATTTTTTGAGTTCTCTCTCTTCTTTTTCCGTCAAAGCACATCTCGCCATAATATCCCAGATTGATTGATCCGCATTTCCTGGAATCACGCTCTTTGCGTGTTCTGACATTTCATCTTCAATAACGTGACTCTGAAATTTCACACATTCGCACCCTGCCAAAGCAGCGTCGTCAATCATACGCTTCGCCTTGCTCATGTCGCCTTCGTGATTGATGCCTATTTCTGCAATGACGAAAGGTGGATAGTTCTTGCCAATCAACCTGTTATTGATTGTGAGCAACGGGTGGAACCTCATCAAAGAACCTCCTGCTTAAAAATGCTCTAAGGCACAAAAACATTCCCTCG
Organism: uncultured Synergistaceae bacterium; assembly: GCA_964545875.1. GTDB lineage: Bacteria > Synergistota > Synergistia > Synergistales > Aminiphilaceae > DAIPKP01. Next base: position 34,874 of record CAZJHH010000013.1, on the reverse strand, counting down.
CACCTGATTGAACAGAGCTATTCCTAAAAAATAGAGAAAATAGAAAAAGCCTCTCTGAGCACATTTCCTGTTATCTCAGCAACACCTTACATCCTGTCTTGCAGGAAATTCCCAAAGAGGCTTTTTCATTTTTTCTTATTCCACTAAAGTCTCTGCCAAACAAATCCTCTAGGCAAAAACCTCTCCTTTCGCTCCAAGAGAAAAGCCCTGTCTTTAAAGAATTTTTTGGGCAAAGCACTCTATTCAACCGATCTGCCACTAACAAGCCAGCATACAAACCAAAGTTTAAAACTTCTCGTCAAAGAGGCTTCCCAGGAGTTTTTCCATTCCCTCCAGGAACTTCACGATCCTCTCCGGGGGAATCTCCTTGATCACATCCCCGGAAGACCTGTCTTTTACCACGATTTGTACGATGTTGGCTTCTTTTCGTACATCGAACTCCAGGGAATGCCCCATGAGATCGGACATTTCCTGAACCTTGTCCACCTTTTCCTGCAGCAGTTCGGGGTTTTGAAGGATTCGCTCCTGCAGGTTCCCCTGGTTTTTTGCGGCGGCGTTTTGGGAAAAGACCTTTTGTCCCGTATCGCCGTACCGGGAGAGTATCTCTCCCTCCTGAACCGAGGAAATCCTTGAGCTTATCACGTTCCCCACCTCCTCAGCATAGCACTTCTACCAACTTTTACGAGAAAAGGGGAAGGGGACGAGCCCCTTCCCCCCCAAAGAACGAACTTGTTTCGCTCGTATCCCGATAGAAACGCTGGTAAAAGCCTACCGCAGCAGGGAGAGAACGTTCTGGGGAAGCTGGTTGGCCTGGGCAAGCATGGAGGTGCCCGCCTGGGAGAGGATGTTGAGCTTAGTGAAGTTCATCATCTCTTTGGCCATGTCGAGATCCCGGATGCGGCTTTCCGCTGCGCTGAGGTTCTCGCTGGCGGTGGTGAGGTTGCTGATGGTGTGCTCCAACCGGTTCTGGTAGGCTCCGAGGGCGCTCCGCTGGGTGGAGACCCGGTCGATGGCGTTGTCGATAACCGTGATGGACCGGGCAGCGGATTCCCGATCGGTGACCACGATGGCATGCACTCCGAGAGCCTCGGCCCCCATGTCGCCCATGGCGACTCCCATGTCTTCCTTCTCGTTGGCGCCGATCTGGAAGACCGTGCTGTTATCCGCCAGGTGAAGGGTGGTTTCGTAGACTTCGGTGTCCCGGGTGAGCATAAAGCCCTTGGCGGAGTCAGACCACTCCACGTTGATGTTCGCCATGGCGTTGAACTTGACGTCCACGTTCTCGTGCACCACACCCCGGAGCATGTTGCCGGTGATCTTCACGGCGGAGGCCACGGTGTTGCCGTTGTGGGCATCCTGCACGGTTACCCGGAATTCGTTCTCCGAAGAGTCCTGAATGACGTTCAGGCTGAGGGCCTTGATGACATCTTCGTCACCTGCGAAGGCAAGAGTCCCCGCCTTGCCGGAGACGGCGCTACGGATAACCATGGTGCCCTGCACGGATTCGGGAGTGGAACCGGTAACGTCGTCCTCTCCCACGAAGGAGACGAACATATCCGCATCGGCTCCCACGTACTTGTACTGCCCGAGACCAAAGGCAATGGCATCGTTGAGCTTCTTCGCCACTCCGTCAAGGGTATCCGTGGAGTTGAGGGTGATGCTGGTTCTCTTGCCGTCTCCCTGGGTGATGGTGATGTTCTGGGGATCCTCCAGGAGGAAGCGGCCGTTGGCATCCCAGAATTTGTCCAGATCCCGAAGTTTCACGTCACCCTCGGCGGTCTGCCCCACGTAGGCAGCAGTAAAAGTTGCCCCGACAGCCGCAGTACCAAAAGCAGTGTAACCAGTAAGAGTTGTCGTATTAAATGTAACCTTGATATCCGACTGGTACACCTGGCCGTTCTGGGTGTTCAGGTAGAAGGTGCGGAAATGAACATCTTTATTTGCCAGACCTGTAAGCGCAACTCCAAAACTGCGATTATAACCAGTAGTACCCGTAGCCCAGTTCCCCTGATCAGCCCAAGAGGAATTAATGGTAAGGCCCACATTGATAACTCCATCCGCAGCCGTTCCGTCGGTTCCCTGAAGATGCATGACATGACGACCGCCCACGACAAACTGCGAAAGATTGCCTATGCTCAATGCCGCTGTGCCCATATCAAACCCGAGACCAGTATATCCGCTTTTCACAGCAGTAGTAAGGGTAAGATTCTCGTCCACATGGTTCGTCACAGTGCCGTCCGCAGCCATAACATAGGATTCCGCCCTAACCACCACGGTATTGGAGGCCGTGCTTACGCTGAGCACTTCAAACAAAATAGTGGCCGCAGCAACACCACTGCTATACCCCGTACCGGCAGCGATGGTTCCCACATTATAAGATTGAGTGTTCGCAGTTAAGACACCTGTAGCGACCTCCATGACGTAATCACCCGCAGGAAGATTATCCACCGAAACTCGCTCAAAGCCCAGCTCGGTGTTCAGCCCCACGTTCATGATAACGTTCTCGTGCTTTACCGTAAAGATGTCGCTCTTCTGGATCTCCGCCTGACCAGGATTAGCACTGATCCGGATGGTATAGTTCCCCTCGGCGGCGTCCTTCTGGCCGAACTGGTCGATGGTGCGGAGGCTACCCCGAATGTAGGCTTCGGTATCCAAAGTGTCCGAGGACCAGAGGGCGGAAGCGCTGCCATCGAGAAGTTTCTTTTTGTTGAACTGGGTGGTGGTGGAGATGCGGTCGATTTCCTGGGTGAGCTGATCCACTTCATCCTGGATGTACTTACGATCCTGGTTGGTGAGGGTGTCGTTGGCGGCCTGAACCGAAAGCTCACGCATACGCTGGAGAATGGAGTGGGTTTCGTTGAGAGCACCCTCGGCGGTCTGAATCATGGAGATACCGTCCTGGGAGTTGCGGACAGCCATGTCCAGCCCGTTGATCTGGGCGCGCATCTTCTCGCTGATGGCGAGTCCCGCCGCATCGTCTGCGGCGCTGTTGATCCGAAGCCCCGTGGAGAGTTTGTTGATAGATTTCTGAAGACTCTCGTTGGTGGCATTCAGTGCGTTATAGGCAAAAAGCGCAGGAATATTGTGATATACACGCATAGCAATATACCTCCTTGTGTGGTGTGCTGCATCGGGCTTCCCTGCCCGACCTTTTTAAAACATCTACTTTGATACACCATAACCGCTTAAAATACTCGGATTACCCTGGTTTTTCCGCAACACCCCCTTCTTTAATGATCAATCGTCGCAGCCTCTTTCAAAGATAAACACCTTATGCTCTTTTTCGGCTGTTTCCTCCATAAGGTTGAGCCCTCTCTCTTGGAAAATTCCTAGAAGCCCCGGCGAGATAAGTGGCCGGTAGAATGCGAGAGGATCTGGAAAAGCCGCAAGTTCCCTGACAATATCCTCTCCAGCCATATAATCTTCTTCTCTGACTGCCTTAAAAGCTATCTCCAGATGCTTACAAAGCCATTGAATATACCGTTTCCCCCTAACGTCCTTCTCCACATAAGCTCGCTGCACAAGACTCCAAATATAGCGGAGGGCGCCTCCAAAATCGTCTCCCGCAAGGCATATATCCGCCAGAAGATGAAGTCTCTGGACTTCATCCCAGGCAATGCTAATTCGGGAATCCCTCGCATTTTCAAGGTAACTACGCCATTCATTTTTGATATCCCTTTCCAGGGCCTGAAAAAGATCTTCTCTCTCATAGTGAAGAAGGTTCCGAGCCACTGAAAGAGCTTCCTGAAAAAGAGGGATATGCGTCAAATCCGGTTTAGAGAGGATACGGGCAGAATCCTGAAAAAATGCGATGATCTGCTCTCGTGGAAGGGCTTGCCCTTCAAAAGCTTTTTGCGCAGCGGCAATCATACGACAAGCCCGCTCCCCCCGGCCCTGTTTTTCGAGAAACCGAGCCATCTGCCACAAAAGCTCACCATCTTCTTTTGAGAAATAGAACTCATCCATCCTGGCGAGAAGGTTATTCAATCGTACAAGCCGAGTATCACTTCCTTTTGAGCCTAAAAATTCGCCTTCGGGAAAGCTTCGAAAGTTATGCAAAATATCGGCTGCTTCCCCAACAAGCTCATCTTGATTCCAAGAACAAAGTAACTCTTCTTTGCGATTTTGAGTCTCTCCATACCAGAGCACCGCCTTGGATGCATACAAAAACCATTGAGAGAAAAAACGGAGTATAAGACGATGCCCCTCAATAATTTCAGAATAAGTCTCTTTCCAAAGATAAACCTGCTCCATAGTTTCCATGGAGCGACTTTTCACAAAAGTTTCACCACTAAGGCTTGTATAACTCTGACCAATGAAAGCAAGAGGAGCGTTCACCAGATGCAGTTTATCCAGAAGAAGAGCAGCCTGTCGGGCATAATTGCGTCGTTGGGCAGGAAGGAGAGTTTCGGAAACCGCCACAACATGGCTCTCCATTTCTTCAAGAATCTCCAGGGATCTTTCTACAATGTTAAACGATCTCTCCTCAAAACCGGAAAGAATTGAACGAGAAACATGAGAAGTGTCTCGTTTTTGGATGGCCTTACGAGCCAAGTCGTATGTTTCGGCAGTGAAAGGCTCCAGATCTACATCTTTTTCCTCAATAAAGCTTGCAAGAGTACAGACCTGCGTTCCCGCTATAAGAGCCCCTCCCTGAGAGCAGTCATACACAGGGACATTGCTTTTTCCAACAAAACTTTCAAAAATCCTGAGAAAAGAAAACCACACCGCATGAGTCTGCACATTTTTCCCATTTACCCCAGGAACTTCGATAAGGTATTTCCTCCGCTCCTGTTCTCTCACCATCGCACTTTTCGGAGCAGTACCCTCCGCATGACTCTCTCCTTCTTCTCCATAGGCAAGATCCTGACCAATAAGTGCTATGGAGGAAGCTTGAAGAGCGTTGGCAAGAGAGAACGCTACATGTGCTACGGAGGCCCCGCAAGGAAAGAGTTCTCCTCCTACTAAGTCTCCTGCAAGCCATAAATCCAATGCCAGTTCAGATTTTCCGACAATTTTTACTGGACCAGGCCAACGAGCTATAACTTGGGGAGTACAGACAAAGGCCGCAATTAGGACAATGTTCTTGCACTCCTCGCCAAATTTTTCCAAAAGAGGTCGAATCGTTCTCAAATACATTCCCTGGGAACGCTCTAAACATGTGGCAAAATGAGGACGAATTCCCAAAGACAAGAGCTTCTTCACTGCGGTATCCGCTGCTATGATAACAAATCTATCCTGTATTTCTTTAAGAAGATGCACATTTTTTTCCAACGAGGGACCGGAAGCAACACATATACACGGCCGACCGTAAAGCTCTGAAAAATCTCTGACACATGGACTGTTCAATATCCAAGGAACATTTAATGCAAAATTCCGAACCCCTACAAGGGTATCTTCAGCCGTGTTGCCGAGAAGCTGTATGGAAAGGCGAAGGAGGCGCCAAAGCTCCCGCTCCAGATCATCCATGGCTTTACCGTTGGCCTCAGCCTCTCCGGCATGGCGGATAACCGTGGCGCTGGTGGCGAGAAAGGTGCCCATCTGGCGCACGTTTACCGCAAGAGCCTCCTGTCCCAGCATCTGTTCGGGGAAGGCAAAGAAAGAGATACGGCATCCCAAAGGAAGCGCCGCATAGACCGAGGTAAGGGAAAAGGTGTGGAGGATAAGGTCGAGAGAGGGCTCCACCACCACCACCGCCAGGGCGCTTTTAGGGAGCTTCCGTAAAATCCGGAAGAGATGAGGTGGCGCTCCGATGCCGTACACGAAAAAAACGCACTGCAGATCCCCGGCGCTCTTTTTTTTGGGAGCCTCCAGCTCCGGAAGGGGGACATCCTTTTTCTGGAAAAACGTGGGGATGTCCGTTCCCGCCGCACCGGAAATCCAGTGGCCCTGGTCAGTCTCCTTGACAGAAACCAGAGAAGAGAGATCCCCCACTTCTTCGAGCCTCTTACGGAGTCGCTCCGCCAGCTTGGGTTGGAATATCTGGAGAATTTTCAGGTTTTTCTCTAAAAGTTCGTTCTTTGTCTTCATGAGGGCACCTTTTTTTTATGTAATTTTTCGCGTATCGTCCGAACCGCCGGGCTCTTTATCGAAGAGCTTGTTGACTATCTCCGAAGGGGTTCCCTGGAGGGCCTTGCGGTTTTCCTCCACGATTTCGTCCAGCACCTCTTTGCGCCAGACGGGGATGGACTTGGGAGCCTCGATGCCGAGGCGTACCGAATCGCCCCGGACATCCACCACGGATATGAGTATGTCCTCTCCTATGGCGAGCATTTCCCCCTTTTTACGGGTGAGCACCAGCATCAGGAACCGTTCCCTTCGGAGCCCGCAGAAGCCGGCGATGCGGAGATACCCTCCCCTTCCGCTTCGGCGGCACGGTTTCTCGCCGCAGTTTCCGCAAAAAAGGCTCGTTTTTCTTCGGAAAAGCAGTAAAACCGAATGGGATAATCCTCTTCGTTCAGGAGGATCTGCTTTCCTCTTCGGTTTACGGTGTTGATCACGATGGGAGCCCGGAGATTCGCCGTCATATCCCAGGCTTTTTCCGGGGGAATGGTAAGCACCACGAGGATGATAAGATGTTCCGTGGCGGGGTTCTCCAGTTCTTCCAGCTCATCCTTCGTTATCACCGCATTGTAGTCGGGAAAAACCAAATGGGGTGCCGTGATGGGCAGAGCCACCTGGGAATCGTCCACGCTCTGGAGCCATTTTACGGGGTTTTCTTCTTCTCCGGAAACTACCCAGTGAAGAAGCGTAGAAAACCCCGGAATGCCTCGGGGAAAGAACAGAAGGTCTTCTTCATTGTAGGTAAGTGTTCCAAAACGGGAGGTCTCGATTTGTGCCACAGAGTTCACCTCTATCTCTAGTTTTTGCATGCAACGCCCCCGGAGCCTCCACCTCCAGAAGGATTCCTTGTAAGGAAGTGACGTTTTCCGGCATTTCGGGAAAATCTTACGTACAGCCTATCTTTTACTGTATCGGTATTGCCCGGCAAAATAATGAGAAAAGAGCACCTAAAAAAGGGCATGATTTTTGGTATAATTATTAAAGATAATCATAAAAAATGTCGATACCAGCCGAGGAGTTTCTCTTTCTGAAGAAACGCTTTTCCGCATTCTTCGGCATTACTTATCATACATTATAGTACGCCTGCAAGGGGGAAGATTCATTGCGCATATTTTCCAACATTCCCGCTCTTTTTGCCACCAATACGGCAAAGTCTCTGGAGAGGAGCCTGGCAAAAAGTGTACGTCGTCTTTCCGAGGGGCTTCGCATAAGCACAGCGGCGGATGATGCGGCAGGGCTTGCGGTAAGTGAAAAGATGCGGGCCCAGGTACGCGGCCTGGACCAGGCGGTACGCAACGCCGAAGACGGTGCCTCTTTGCTCCAGACCGCCGAGGGCGCCCTGGGATCCATTCACGACATTCTGCAGCGCATGCGGGAGCTTTCGGTGCAGTCCGCCAACGACACCCTTACCAATGCAGACCGGAAACACATTCAGGATGAAATCAACCAGCTCACCGAAGAGATCAACCGCATCGCCACCACTACCCAGTTCAACAAAAAGAAGCTTCTCGACGGCAGTGCCTCGGTGTTGTGGGGCACCAATTCTGCGGATGTACAGATATTCGTGGATGGTTCTCTTCGATCCAAGGATATTTTCGGCCAGGATGTGGTGAACGAAGGGAACTTCATTCTCCGCATCACCCCCACCGCCGGGGAGGGGGAAGTACGGAAATCCAACATTTTCTACCTGAAGCACGGCACCGTATCCGAGGCAATTCAGTTTTCCCCGGAGAGCGGAGCCTATTCCGGACTCACCAACCTTTCGAGCCTCCATCTTATCGAGGGACAGTACCGCCTGGAGACCCGGGAGGTTCCCTTTGGGGGCATCAGCTATCACTTCGGAAACGGCGTGGAAACCACAACGCCTGGGCCAGATATAGGCTTGGAATCTCTGGAAGCCAGCGCCCTGCCGAATATTCTTCCCTACGGGGAGTACCAGGTGCGGGTGGCGGACGAAGCCCCCTTTATGGCCTATTACGGAAGCTCCTCCGGAGGAGTGAACGGCACCAACATCATCGACCGGGTAAACCCCATGGGACGAAGCGATGTGGATCTTTCCATGTCCGCCTCCAACGTGGGAGGGGCGGTGAACTCCCAGACAAGCCTGGCCTGGACGGATATCGGAGGGGCCGGAGGGGGCACGGTAAACGTCAACGCTCCGGGAGGAGATGTCTCGGTATCCACGGATCCCAATTTCGACACCAATCTATGGACGCACTTCCGGGTAAATGCGGTGGATGCTCGAGACACCCTGAACTCCGACATAAACCTTGTCACTTCTTACCGTTCCGAAGTGCCGGCTTCCGCCGATGTGGGTTTTACCTACCGGGCGGCGGCGGGAGAAGACGTCACGCTGCATACGACTTTCCAGACCGCAAACGATGCGGAGCTGGAAATTCAGCGAAGCGGGGGCGGAACTATTCCCGTTCCTCCCTTAGCCTTAGGAAATCGAGATATCGAATTTGCTGCCATAGCATTGAAAAATGCTTTTACCGGAGCCGGCTGGAATGTGGCGGTATCGGTAAACACCGTGGGTGATCAAAAGCAAATTGAGATAACCAACAACATCCCTGGAGAAACCATAACGATTATAAATAATGCCGCGAGCCCCGATGAACTCGGCCTGACCGTGGCAAACTTGGCCTCGGGAGCTACGCAAACGGGAACATTCCAGGATTACGAGCGAGAACACACGGTAAATGTGGGAGGAAATGATATCACTACCGCTGTAGGAAATATAAATGCAGCCCTAGCAGGATACAACATCAGCTTCAATGCCTTAGATCCAGATCCGGCCCCAGGATTGGGAAGGCGTCAACTTACTATCAACAACTCTTACAATGCGGGAGGGAACAATCACAGACTTTTCGTTGAAAACGATGCAAACTTACAATCCTTCGAGCGTGAATTAAACATAGCAAATTTGGCTATGGTGGCGGGAACCTCGGCAAACCGTGGAGTGGTTCTCCACAACTATTCCACCACGGTAAACATCGGCGGCATGCGAATAGATCAAATTCAGAGTGCCCTTCAGGCCGCGGCAGGCACAGCCTTTGGGCTTGACACTTTAAACGATCCCAGCGGGAACGTTTTTCAGCTTGTAAATCCCGGAGGAGGAGAGCGAAGAATCGACCTTCGGACCTCCACCGTTACCGCCCGATACGAAATGAGCGTAACCCAAAATGCCGGAAACGCCGTGACGGAACTCTTTGGAGGAAACCAGATTTTGGCCCGCACTGATCCAAACGTAACCGGAGCCTCCCGGGATTACAACAAAGCCTACGCCACCATCGCGGGAGGACAAAATATCGAGGAAATCCGAACCGCAATAGATGCTCTGGGAATTCTCGATGCGGCCTGGACCGATGCGACCAACACTCCGGGCTATGACGGAAGCCACCACAACGGACGCATCACTGTCACCAATACCGACGGCACCCCGGAGCGGCGGGAGGTGGTGTTCAGCCCCAGCGCGGGAACAACCCAGCTTTTCGGAGGCAACACCACTCTTCTCGCGGGAGACAGCGCAAACAGCACCCTTTGGCAGGCCCGGGACCGGGCCCAAGTAGTTACCACTTACGGCGGCATCCAGGCCGACGGAACGCTGGTCAACGGAACCCGTACGGACTGGTGGTGGGAGGGAGACGACGGCACCACAAATCCCCTGGTGGGAGATGCGAACCTCCCCTTTACGTCGATCTCCATTCCCGATACTACGGATACCATAGACCTTGGGGTAAACGATTCCTGGGCCCTTTTTACCTCCGCCAGATCCGCGGGAAATCACGATGTGCTCGATTTCCGCATCCGGGACGGGGTTACGGGCTCCACCTACGATTCCACCGCTCTGGGTTCCCCCAACCACGGTGCCCAGACCTACGGCGGAGCCTCCATGGTGTTCAACGACGGCGTTCTGGATTCCGCGGGAGCCATGTTCGCCCTCCCCCACTACTTCCGCACCGGAGTGGGCACCTTCGACAGCAACGCATCCCACGTATCTTTCATCGACAACGGCTTCGACACCATTGCGGGAGGTACTTTCGGCAACGTTCTCCGCACCGCCGAGCGCTACGGCGCCGCCGGGGCGGGATGGGACGTGGCAGGCACCGAGAACGATCACTGGTACGCCCAGGAATGGTACGGAGACGAGACCTCTTACTACCTGGGGGGCAAGGATCCCAATACCGCGCTGGGGCCGAACGCCATCCGGGTATGGCGGCAGGAGAATACGAACGCCTGTATTCTTTTTACCTGTACGGGGAACAACACCTACCATGTGGAAGGAGAGGGCTACAACCGGGACGGAAGCCGGGTGGAATTCGAAGAGGATATCGATCTTAACGCCCATGGCGCGGTGGATGCGAGCAACCCCCTGATACTCAACGCGGGAGGCGGAAATGGGGCCATCCGTTTCGACGCCTTCGCACCCTCGGGGTTGACGTTGGATGATCGTTTCGTGGTAAACGTGGCCGCCCGGGCGGGAAGCACCTATGAAAACGCCGCTCCGGGAACTCCCGCCGGGTTCATTTCGGATGCGGTGGTTACCATAGACGCGGATCCCTGGGGGCTTACCGGGGGATTGCACCGTACCATGGAATACCGCTTCGATGCGGGAGCGGAAAACTCCTTCTACGACGCAAACCCCTCGGCGGATCCCGAAAACCGCCTGCGAATGCTGGGCTTTTTTGTGGATCCCAACAATGCCAACAATGTCACCAACACTTCCACGGGAGAGCTCTTTCTGAACGTGGCCGCATCGGGATTTGCCTCGGGAACCCAGGCGGGAGAAGGTCCGGGATGGACGGGAATGCCCTATGCCGTGGCGGAGGTGAATTACCAGGGAAAAACGATTCCCGAAGCGGGGGCCGTGGTAAATGGCTTTTTCTTCCAGGATCTTCAGGACGGTGAGGGAGAACGGGATTTTCTGGAACGCATCGAGTACGCCGTGGACGAAACCCGGAATGCCCTGCTTCTTTTCGACGTGCTGGATATTCACGACGGCCGGGTAACCATGCGCATTCAGGGACATGTGATGGATCGGGATGGGAATTATCAGTACGTGGAGACCGAAACCGCCCATTTCGGATTGACCAATGCAAATCTTTCACTCTTGAATTCGCCGGATTTCCAGGGGCTCAGCTTCAACCACTTCGACTTCACCGACGTTACCCGGCTCCGCGAAGGAGATCGCTTCTCCATCTCCCTGGTGGCGGACGGACAGAGCGAATGGGATCCGGTTACACAACGCTATGCGGTGGACGAGATAGATCTTTTCGGGGGAGATACGGATCCGGGAATTTACCCCATAAGCTGGCGCTTTTTCGACGGCGTGCTGGATAACAGGGAGACCGCACTCCGCACGTACCAGGTGGCTCCCAGAATTTCGGAGCTCGGAAACACCTCTTACGGCGGCAAGGTCTACGACGGCACCCTGAACCTGACCTTCGAGGATTTCAACGGGGGCACTCCTACGGGAGATCCCGGATCGGACGATACCCCCCGGGTCGTAAGAGATGCGGCCCTCTTCGATTCGGTATATAGAGAAGGGATCGACGGCGGGGTGGCGCACTACTACTCACCCCTGAGAGATATCGCCCAGTTCTGGGACGCCAACGGAAAGTTTCTTCTCGACGAGCCCGTTTCCATTACCATCTCCCAGGGAGACAGGGAGGCTCTTCTTACGCTTTACGGAAACGACGAGGTGGGAGACGTTCTGGAACGTCTCAACCAGACCCTTTATGGCCTGGCGGAGGGCGATCTGGATCTTCTTATGGATGATGCTTCGAAAAGCAAGTTCGCCACCTTTACGGGATATCTCAATGATAGAAACTCTCTGGATTCCGTGAGGGGTACCATGGTTCTTCGGTCTGCCCTGGCGGGCAAAGAAGGGGCCTATACGCTTATCGGAGATGACGCGATTCTGCAGGCCCTGGGCTTTGCGGTAATCAGCGAGGCTTCGGAGAATCTCTATACCGTGAGCGTCTCGGATGCCCATTCGGATTTTACCGTTGCCTCCAGCCTGAAGGTACAAGGCAGCGAAGATTTGCGGGGAGTCTGGGGAGATGCGGTTCGGCTGCAGTTTGGATCGCTTCTGGGAATAAACGGTATCGAATATAACCAGGCCACGGGGCGCTTTTTATTGAGCAATGCCTCCCAGGTTATTCGAAAGATCCACCTGGCGGACAACTCCTCGGTTCTCCAGATTGGAGCGAACGAAGGGGAAAAACTGCTTCTTTCTCTCGGAGCGGTGGATGCGGGCACCCTCGGAATAGAAAATCTCAAGGTAACGAGCCGGCAGAATGCGAGCCGTGCCATCACCCGTATCGACAACGCCATCCACAAAGTGTCACGACATCGCTCCCAATGCGGCGCTCTGGTAAATCGGCTGGGGCATGCCACTTCCGCACTGACCGTGGCTTCGGAGAATCTTTCCGCCGCAGAATCCCGGATTCGGGATCTGGATCTTGCCAAGGAAATGATGGAATTCACCAAGCTGAATATTCTGACCCAGGCGAGCATTTCCATGATGACCCAGGCAAACCAGCTGCCGAATAACGTGCTTTCGCTTCTGCAGTAGGTACACCGAAAGACATACATTACCCCCCGAGGATAACACACGTTTCGTTGTGTATCCTCGGGGGGTAATTTTATTCTTCCAGGATATATGCGAGCTGTTTTTTTTAATCGGGCAATATGTTCGTGGCGACATCCCACAGGATGCCGTAATCTACCCCAAAATACTCGTGGATCAGCTTGTTTCGCAAGGCGATAATTTTTCGCCATTCTATTTGGGGATGCTCTACGCGAAAAACATATGGCATTTTTGCCGCCGCCTCTCCTATAATTTCAAGGCTGCGCACCACGGCCCGCTTCAGTACGGGATCGCAGGAAAAAACCTCTTCCGAAACCGATTCCGTTTGCAGAAGGACAAAATCTATCTCTTCCATCATGTGGCAAAGATACTCACGATGCGACATGAATATACTGAACTTCTCTCATTATGGCAGGCCCGATATAGGGGCTGAGAGCCTGGGGAGTTACGACCTCCACGGAACGGCCCAAGAGATCTTCGAGAAAAAAGACAAGCTCCATGAAGCCATGGAAGGTATGAGAATCCGGAGAAAACTCCACGAGAAGATCCACATCACTTTCTGGAGTCTGCTCCCCCCGGGCGAAAGAGCCAAAGAGCCCCAGCCCCACCACCCCCATGCGGCACAAGGCTTCTTTGTTTTGCGAAAGACGCAAGACAAGCTCTTCCCGGCTCTGCACGGGAGACATATTTTTTATTTGTGAAAAAGTGCCGTAATTTTCCATTTCCCCACGCCCTTTCATTTTCATTTTACATCTTTCTTCGCAACTCACAAAACCAAAACCCATCTTCGTAAAAAAATTTTAGATAAATGCAACCTTCCCGCAAAAATCATGACATTATTATCTCGGACAAAAATTCTATAAAAGAAGCCCCTCCTAAGTTCTAAGGAGGGGCTTCTGCTCTTTTCTGCTCCCTTTCGGGCCGCCGTTTAACTGAGAAAATCCACGAGGGTGGGCTGTACGATTTTGGCGATTACCGCAAGGCTCGCCTGATAGACGGACTGAGCCATGCTGAACCGGGTGACAGCTTCCGCCAGATCCGTATCCGCCACCTTGCTGCGGAGTTCTTCCGTGGCGGTGTTGTTCTGGGTAAGCCGCTCCTGGCTGGTATCGTAACGCTTTATGAGAGCCCCCGTCTGGGCCCTGCATTTGAGCAGATTGTCCATGTACGCATCGATGTTGCCGAGAAGGCTGTGGGATATTCCATCTCGGTCCTCCGCCCGGACTGCCGCGGCAAGGTTATCGATAAGGCCGAAGAAGTCCATGGGAGATTCTTCCGAATGGGTGCGGACCGTGACATTCTGACCGTAGGGACTGTTGGTGACGGTGCTTCCCCGGTTGGGGGTGGAAACCGGAAGTCCTCCAAGGTTAAGCCCTGCAGGAGCATCAGTTATCGTTACGGCATAGCCTCTTTCGGAGGTGAGCACCAGCCGCTGATCCCCAACTCCGGCATCCACAAGCTGAGCCTTGACATCGAGCCCCTGGAACCGGGAGTTGATGAGGCATACGAGCTCTTCCGGGCCACCTCCCGCCATCTGCTCCAGGTCGATGGTGTGCTCCATGCCGTTGACCTCGAAGGTAAGGAGATCTGTGGCTGCGGCGGTCCATCCGGAAATATCCGCGGTGCTTCGAATGGCGGTATCCATGCCGAAGGTTCCCGAGGCCTCGGTACCGGTGATATCGAAGATGTTCACCACCGATCCGTCCTTGGCGGTGAGAGAAAGCCGGGCATTGCCCGCCCCAGGATTATCCGGATCCGTATCGAGATACGCCACGTTCAGCCAGGGTACGTTGTTCTGGATGCGCACCGCCAGGTCTTTCAGGGTTTCTCCCGCAAAGACCGAGATATCCGTACTTCTTCCAGGGGTGGTAATTCGTATGGTACCATCCGCTCCGGCAGGGGTATTGTTGAGCACCGCCGCATCGCTCCGGATTCCCGTCTGGATGCCCCACTGCATGGCGAGCCCTGCGGAGTAGTCCGAGTAGATGGGATCACAGAAAGGCATGTCATACACTGTAAGAGTTTCGCCGTTTTTGGCATAGAGGGCGAAGTTGTTCCCATCCACGGTGTAGCCGATACGGTCCTTTCCCACCTGCTCTTGAATGGATGCGAGTACCGCACTGATACCGGAAGCCACATCCTCCCGGGATATACGAACTTCGAAGGATTCGTCCCCCACGGAGATGGACATTCGGGCGGGGATGTTGCCGTCAAGGTCCGTCGCAGAGGGGACCATCATTCCCGTAGCATCTCCGTAAAGGGCAGTGCTGATGCCGAGGTCCGCAGCGAAGGTGGCGGTGCCGATATTCTTGTCGTACACCGCCAGGGAGGTGCCGTCCTTGGTGCGGAGGATAAGTTTCTGGGTGGCAGGCTCGGCATTTTCCATGCCCCGGTTGAGAAGATCATAATCGTTGGATTCCTCTGCATCCGTGGCGACCACCACCTCCAGCCAATCTCCCGCCACGCCCCGGAGGCGTTGAGCAAACTGCTCCAGAGTAAGGGTTTCCCCTGAGGGAATTTCGAGCTCCGCATGGTTTTTTCCCGCCTCGAGGCGGATGTGCATGGGAACGGCGGTGGGATCCGAACCATCCATTACCAAGCTGTCCAGAGGCAGTTCCGTACCTTGGATGGCGGTCTCCAGCCCCATGTACGAGGCAAAATTTATATGGCTGTGATCGGGCTCGGGGGCCCGGAAGAGGCTTTGGGGAGCATAGATGGTTCCGCTGTCTCCCGTTACTCCCTGAGCCGCTCCGGAGGTGATTCCGTAGATAAAGACGTCGGTTCCCCGAACTTCCGCCCAAAGACCGAGATCCGCCGCATTGATCGCTTCGGGAGTCGTATAGTAGGTAACGCCGTCAAAGGTTACGCCTCCACCGCCAAACTCCGTAGCAGGAAGGATAACGCCCTTGAAATCCGACACCTCCGCCGAGGCCGCGGTCTCTCCGCCGAAGAGGGCCGCCGCATCGCCGGTCATGTCATCCAGCAAAAAGGTATCCAGCCGGTTTTCCGCATAGAAGGCCAGCACGGCATTCCCCGAGGTGTCGGTTTTCGTCTGCACGAAGATACCCGGAACTTTTTCTTCGACAATGGTTCCCAGGGCTTCGATTTCGCTTATTCCAAGCAATGCCGCTTTATCCTGGACTTCGGTCTGGGTAAAGGCAACGGTATCGATCTCTCCATCCCCCCAACGGAAGGTTATGGAACCGCCTTCCGCCGAAGCGGCCCAGGCAGTGTCGGTGAGAGTGCTGAACGCCGCATTGGGTTGTTTGGGATAGCTGCCTTCGGGGGTTTGGGATCCTTCGGAAGCCGCCACGGGATAGTCCGTTTCCTGCCAGCTCGTGACCCGCACGGGTTCTCCCGTATGGCTCTTGATGAGAAGCTGCTGGGTTCCCGTAGCCTCGTCTTTGAAAACCTCTACGGAGATAAGTTTGCTCATATCTCCCATGTTGGTGCTGTTGCGGATGATGGCGGCGATCTGATCCAGATTGTATCCGTCCAGTTCTCCGCAATCCCGGAAGAGATTCTGATCCTGGGCATCCCGGATGCCGTTGGTGTTATCGTCGGTCCACTCTTCGGGAATGCGTACCTTGGCGACCTTGTCTCCCACCTGAATCTGGATGATTTCACCACGGCCCTTCCATTCGAAGTCTATGGGGACTTCGATGCTTCGGAGAGCGTTCCGGGTGAACTGTTCGGGAAAGACATCCCTTCCGTTGAGGGAGACCTGTCCCACAAAGGCCTGCTGCATTTCGAACTGTACGTTTCCCAGGTTACCCTTATAGATGATGTTTCCCTCGGCATCCTTTACAAAGGGGATCGTTCCCGTGGCGAGTCCCGCCAAGAGGTAGCGGCCCTCCACGCTGTAGTTGGCGGTCATCATGAGTTCGTCCCGGAGCTGTTCGATCTCCAGGGCAATGGCCTCCACGTCGGTGGTCTCCAGAGCTCCATCCCCCGCATAGATGGCGAGTTCCCGAATGCGCTGTACGCTTCCGTTTATCTGGCTCAACCCCTGATCCGTGTTCTTGAGCCAGGTGATGGCATCGTCCATGTTGCGGATATATTGCTCGTTCTCAAAGATGTTGGTGGTAAGGCTGAGATCCCGCACCACATCGATGGGATTCTGGCTGGGGCGGTCGTAGAGCTTCCCCGTGGACATCTGGCGCTGGAGATCCGTGAGACGACCCAAGTTGCCGTGGAGGTTCGAGAGGTAGGTGTTGGTCATCATGTTATTGGTAATGCGGTATCCCATGGAAATGTCCTCCCTCCCTTATCGTCCCACCACGCCCATGCCGTTGATCACCCGGTCCAGCATCTCGTCGGTGACGGTGATCATCCGGGCCATGGCATTGAAGGCCTGCTGAAACTTGACGATGTCGATCATCTCTTCGTCGATGTTGACTCCCATGACGGACTGACGCTGGTTGTCGATCTGGGTTACCAAAGTTTCCTGGTTGCCCTGCATGGTATTGGCCCGCTTGGCCTGAGCTCCGAGCTGGGCGATAAAACCCTCGTAGAAGCTATTTATGGTGTAACTTCCCCCACCCATGATTTCCGCATGCTTGAGCTGGGCCATGTTGAGAGCGTTGGTGCCGTCTCCCTGCCCTGCGGTAGCCCCCTTGCCGTCATCTGCGGCAAATCCCAGGAGCCCCGAATAGAGGGAAAGCATTTCGTTGATGGAGAAGTTTCGGGAGGCGCCGTACTCTACCGATACGGGAACGAAGAAGTCCGTGCCCGTAACGTTTTCGTAATCCCCCGTACCGTGCCCCGCATAGTGCATGGCGTTCATTTCGGAGACCAGGCCATAGACGAGCTCATCGAAGGTACTGAGGCTTTCAAGGAGGATGTCGTCCCGCCCTTCGAGAAGACCGAAGATCTCGCCGCCCTTGACGTGGTGACGGCAAGTGATTTCGGTAGTACCCGTCCCCTTGAGGAAGAAATAAATTCCCGCCACGCCGTCGGAAACCTCGGGGGGATACGTGTAGTGATCCGGCGGACTTCCGGCAATTCCTGGGGAGACCACCTCCAGGGTAGCCGCATCGTATCCGTCCACGGGAGTGATCTTACGGGCTTCGGTAAAGGAGTTGCTGGAAGAAAGGTAGTGCATGTTGTCGTAGACGAAGTAGGCATCCTGAGCCATGCTCTGATAGGCCGTATCTCCGCTGGTTTGAAGAAGCCCCAGCCGCCGGAGCACCGTGAGATTGCCCTCGGAATCTCCCCGGAGGTTGATGTGATATTGCTCTCCCACGGTGTTGCTGGTGAGCTTGAGATAGAATTCTCCGTTGCCGTCCTGCTCCACCGAAGCGTGGAGCCACTCCTCTGGAGAATTGGGAGCATCTCCGGCAAGGACGATGTGGCTGTCCTCGGGCTCGGCAAAGCTGTAGGCCCCGTTGATCTTGTTGGCCATGGTCTGAAGGGTGTCACTCTCGTTTATATGAATGGTTACGGTCTTTCCCGTATCCGCCAGCCCGGCGCCCTCCATGAGATTTCCCTTGAGATCCGTGATGGAGATGTGATTTTTGGCGAGGGAGTCCACGGTAAGCACCGTACCGGCGGTGTTCACCGAGGTATGGAGGAAAGAGCCGTGGTTTGCGTTGAGAAAACCCTGAAGATCCGTTATGTTCAATATTCCCGCAGCAGCTCCGGGAGTGACGGGACTTCCCGCATTGTCCGAGAGCTGCCAATTTGTGCCATCCCAGGTGGCGGTTACAATGGTCTCCGAATCCCCTGCGGCGACGCGGAAGGAGTATTCCGTGGGATCCCCCGCAGCGGGAACACCGAGAAGATCTCCCGGATTGGCGGCGGGAGGCGCGGTTATGGCATTGGAACGTACCTGCACTCCCTGGCTGGAGACCTGGATGTCGAAGATGCCGCAGAGATCCAGAGCCTCCCCGGGGTCTTCCACGGCGAGGCGTGCACCACCGTCGGTGGCGGAATCCGCCCCTCCCACGGCCCAGGCCACTTCCCGGGCAAGGCGCTCCACCGAGAGCATGTGCACCGCTTCCGGAGCCTGCTGAGTGATGATAACCTCCGCCACGTCGAGATCGCTGACGGGTTCGAATTCGTTGTCCTCGATCTGCACGTCGAAATAGCCCCCGTTGCCCGCAATTTTAACGAGCACGAGGTGTCGGGTCTGCTCTCCCTGGACGATGAGCTTGCCGTCCACATAGAGTTTGAACTGCCCGTCTTCCATGTCGCAGAGGGTGGCGGGTTCGCAGTTGATGAGCTTGGAGAGCTGAGAGACCTTGAGATCCCGGGCATCGTAGAGATCGTTGGGGTTCCATCCCACTCCCTCGATCTCCGAGATGGTGACGTTGAGCTGAGCGATTTCGTCGATGAGGGTATTAGCCTCTTCTACGCTGAGGGCAATTTCCTGATTGATAGCCATGCGATATTCATCGTAATTGGAGATGAGCTGATCCATCATCACCGTGAGCGTCCGGGTTTTTTCCACCAGATCCGCCCTCACCGAAGAATCATCGGGACGTTTGCTGGCCTCCTGAAGGGCCGCCCAGAATTCGTTGACCGAGACCTCGAAACCCGTACCGTTAGGCTCGTTCACGTAGAGTTCTGCCGTACGGAGAACCTGCTGTATCTGGTCCCAGTACCCCAGGACGGTGCTTTCTTCGTTGAACTGGGCGTCCAGGAAGGCGTCCCGCATGCGCACGATGGCGTCCACCTTGACTCCCGTGCCGATCTGGCCGTACACCCAGGGGCGGGCCATGCCGGGGGTGGTGAAAGGATCCGTGGTGGAAACCTCTACCCGCTGACGGGAGAATCCTTCCACATCCGCGTTGGCAATGTTGTGCCCCGAGGTTTCCATGCCCCTCCGGAAGTAGTCAAGGGCTCGCTTTCCCAGTTCCAGTGAGGAAAATTGATTCATCATTTCCGGTTCCTCCCTCTCGGTTTACAGGTTATATCTCCGGGGGTTACCCCCGAAAATCGAAGGAGCCTCCGGAAGGGTCCATTCCGGGAAGGCCTTCGAGGCGTCTCCATTCGTTCGTAAGGAGCTCTCCCAGGGCAGCTTGTTCCTGGAGGAGTTTTTCCAGAAGGTGCATTTCGGCTCTCAGTTTTTTGATGGCCTGAAGAAGGGTTATACCCGCCTGGCGAAGGGCCTCGGCTTCGGCATCCTCGGGAATGGACCGCACGAATTCCGTGAGTACCGGAGGACAGGAAAGGCGCTTCCCCAAAGCAAGGCTTTCCCGATGACGGGATGCCTCCAAAGCGAGGGCCCGGGAGGAAAGAGCCTGAAACTCCTTCATCATTTCCTGTAACGCCGAAAGGCGCCCCTCTTTGAGCGCCTCTCGCTGTTCTACCGCCACATGCCACATCTGAAGCAGCGTCTGCGCCTGCTCCTCCAGAATGGCCACGAGTTGGAGAGCCAAGGGCTATTCCTCCTCGCCGGGAGATATACCGCCAATTCCCATGAGACTGAGAGCCACCATGGAAAGCTTGGGCTGATAGGTGCCTTCCTCTATCTGCTGGCGGAACTCCTCCACCTTTTCTTCCCGGATTTCAGGAACCTGACGAAGTTCTCCCATGGCAAAAGAGAGTTCCCGGGCAAAGGAGCTTACTTCGAGATTATCCCCCGAACCCTGGGAAAGACCTTCTTCCCGGTTTTTACCGCGGAGCACCTTTTGTGTCGGTTGTAACGGGTTGATGGAGCCTATTTTTTCGATCATTTTTGAGCCCACCTTACCATAAGCGTTTTCTTAGTTTGAGTATCGGTGTTCTTACAGCTATTCTTTAGAATCTCCCTTGCGATATCGCCGAGAAAAGTTTTTGCGGCTTCCGATATTTTTTTCCCGGGGCTCCTCTTTTTTTACGGGCTTCTTTTTTCCTCCCCGGAGAATACTTTCATCCTCGTAAAGAGCCTGAAGCGTTTTGGGTGCCTCGCCGATCTCCGAGGCAAGTTCTTCGAGAGTGAGGGTTTTTCTGGGATTTTTATGCAGATGCTCCCGCACCTTGTCCAGAGCTCTTTCCGCCTTGGGAATACAGTCGGCGCAAAGATTTTTCGCCGAAGAATCCGCACTTCCCACAAAGGCCTTGCCGCAGATTTTACAGCTTCGAAGCTGGAGTTTTCGTTCTCTACTCATCCTCACGCACCCTCCGTCATACTCGAATCTCCTCCGGAGGGAGCAAAACAGCACACCACTCCCAGAGAGACTTCATATCCCTGTTTTCCGAGAATTCCCGCAGCTGCCTTGAGGGTAGTTCCCGTGGTGGAAACATCGTCCACGAGAACCAGGGGCAGAGGCCTCTTTTTCCGGGAGATACCGGAAAATCCGAGGGCTTCGGAAGAAAGGGCCTGCCGTTGGGCCCTGTTTTTTCCCGTCTGGGGCTCGGTTTCATTTTTCCAGAAAAGGCAGTCCCACACACTTCCTCCGCAGGCTCGGGCCGCTCCCCGGGCAAGAAGAAGAGCCTGGTTGTAGCTCCGAGGGCTTTTATGATGCAGCGGAAGCGGAATGAAGGTGCCTCCCTCGAGGAGAGCATGGAAATGCCTCCCCAGGGCCTCGCCGAGGAGCTTTCCCAGCACGGCTTCATCCCGGTACTTGAGGCGGTGTACGAGCTCCCGTCCCCTTCCCCGATAGAGAGATCCGTACGCTATGTCCAGAGGAGGATCCCCGAAGCGGAAGGTTTGCCCCCCATGGCGAGCCATGTAGGCATCCAAACAGGAGGGACAGCACACTTCCCCAAGGGCCCCGCAGAAAAGGCAGGAGCAGGGCCAGAGGAGATGTATCAAAAGGGATGTCCCCCCTCGGAAAAGACCGGAGACTCTCGAAAGAGAATATTTCATGGGCCAAGTATACCACCTATCCGACGGAGGGCTTTCGGAAGAGACACCAAAAAAGAGCATCCGGCAATCTCCCGGATGCTCTTTTTTGGTTTATCGAAGAGCTTTCCGCCCATCCCAAGCCTTGAGGGAACGGAAGCCACCCGGGAAAGGTTCCTAAAGCTCCGCCTTCAGGGCCTCTACCCGATCGGTTTTTTCCCAGAAGGGCATGGGATCGAGGTCGATACGCCCCATATGGCCGTAGGCGGCGAGACGGCGGTACTGGGGTTTGCGAAGGTCCAGATCCCGGATGATAGCGGCGGGACGGAAGTCGAAGTGCTTGCGCACGAGTTCGGTGATACGTCCGTCGTCGATCGTTCCGGTGCCGAAGGTTTCTACCATCATGGAAACCGGTCGGGCCACGCCGATGGCGTAGGCCACCTGAATCTGGCAGCGCTTGGCAATGCCCGCAGCTACGATGTTCTTGGCGGCGTACCGGGCCATGTAGGCGGCGGAACGGTCTACCTTGGTGGGATCCTTGCCGGAGAAGGCTCCGCCTCCGTGAGGTGCGAGACCTCCGTAAGTGTCCACGATAATTTTACGCCCCGTAAGCCCCGCATCCGCCAGAGGCCCTCCGAGAACGAAACGCCCCGTGGGGTTTACGAGATACCGGGTGCGATCATCCAGAAGTTCCGGAGGAATAACGGGGGTTATCACGTATTTGCGTATCTCTTCCGCGATCTGCTCCTGCTCCACCGAGGGATGATGCTGGGAGGAAACCACGATGGTGTCTATCCGGGCGAGTTTGCCGTTCACGTACTCTGCGGTGACCTGGGTTTTTCCGTCCGGCCGGAGATAGGGGAGAACGCACTCCTTGCGCACTTCCGCCAGTTTCCGGGCAAGCCGATGGGCGAAGGCGATGGGTGCGGGAAGATACTCTTCGGTTTCGTCGCAGGCGTATCCGAACATCATTCCCTGATCCCCCGCGCCGATGTTGTCGATGGCGTCGTCGTCCATGGCCTTTTCACGGATCTCCAGAGCCCGGTCCACTCCCTGGGCAATGTCGGGAGACTGTTCGTCGATGGCGGTGAGGATCGCACAGGTTTCTCCGTCAAAGCCATATTTTGCCCGGGTATAGCCGATTTCTTTTATGATGGAGCGGGCTATCCGGGGAATGTCCACGTAACAGGTCGTGGAAATTTCTCCGCCTACAAGAACGAGACCGGTGGTTACAAAGGTTTCACAAGCCACCCGCCCCATGGGATCCTCCGCAAAGATAGCGTCGAGAATACCGTCGGAGATCTGATCCGCCAGTTTGTCCGGATGCCCTTCCGTAACGGACTCGGAGCTTACGAGATACCGCGTATCTGCCATACTATCCACCTCCATAAAATTCCTGCCCTGCATCCCCGAAATTGCGAAAAGAGGGTTTTTCATGTTATGTGACACGAGAGAAAAACAACGAAAAAGGGTCTGCCGCTTCTCGGCAAACCCCTTGGAACACTCTAAATATGGCGTGCCCGGGGGGATTCGAACCCACGACCTTTGGCTCCGGAGGCCAACGCTCTATCCAGCTGAGCTACGGGCACGCATCTACGGGAGCCGACGGATAGATTACTTGGATTCCGAAGGTTTGTCAAGAGGAAAGGGGCTGTTCATATGTTTTTCAGGGCTTCTGGTAAAGGAAGGGCCCTGCGGAAATAAAACCTATTTTTCGGTATTCAAAGATCTGCTCCGTGGATCCCACCATAAGATATCCTCCAGGCACGAGGGAATCGAAAAACTTGCGGTAAAGGTTGGATTTGGTTTCGGGAGAAAAGTAGATGACCACGTTCCGGCAAAGGATAAGGTGAAGATCCTTTTTAAAGGTGTCTTCGATAAGATTTTCCCGGACGAACTCCACCCGGGATTTGACCTCCTGGGCTATTTCAAAAAATTCTTCCTTTCCCGGGCGAAAATATTTTTTCTTCCACGGATCGGGGACGTTGACGAGCTGCCGCTTGTGGTACTCCCCTCTCTGGGCTTTTTTAATGACTCCCGCGTCGATGTCGGAAGCCCGGATTTTCTCCTTTGCGGAAAGACCGCATTCCAGGGCCAGCATGGCCAGGGAGTAAGGCTCCTCCCCCGTGGCGGATCCTGCGCTCCAGAGGCGCAGGGCGGCACCCGCACGCTCCCTCAAAAGGCTGGGAATGATTTTATCTTTAATTTCCCACCAGCGCTGGGGATTTCGGAAGAATTCCGAAACGTTGATGGTAAGGTAGTCCAGAAATTCCCGGAGCTTGTCCTCCGAAGCGGCTACGGTTTTGTAGTAGTCTTCGTAGCTCTGGATGCGCCACCGCTGCATGAGCATGTGCACCCGGCGATGAATCTGGTATTTGTATGCGTTGAGATCGATCCCCGTAAGGCTTCGGATGTTCTGTTTGAACGTCCCGTATTCGGGAGGTGCCGGATATTCTCGCTCTTTCATTGTATAACCTCCGTCAATGTGCTGTTCCATTCTCGCTGCGCTTTTTTCGAATCGTTTCAGAAAAAAGCGCTCCCTTCTTCGCTCGTGCATCGACAGTCTATGGAACTTTTGGGACATTAACATGATCACGCTTGTATAATACACACTCTCTCCCGAAATGCCAATATGGAAAGGATTTTTCCGCGAACAAAATGCCATCCCTTGCGGAATCCCGGAGCATGCAAAAAACGTACGGGAAAATCTGAAAGATCACAATAAAGGTGAGGGAGAGCCCGAAGGCCTCCCTCACTCATTTTTTCTGCGGAACGAATGGATGCGCCACGCTCCGCTAGTGCGAACGCACGATTTCCTTTACCCGCATGAGGCGGCTCAAATTCGCCCGTTCCTGTTCGTCCAGTTTCATGGTGATGTATCGAATGGTTTCCACGAAGGACGGCACCAAAACGTGCTCCAAAGCGTTGACCCGTCGCCGGGTTCGCTCGATTTCCGCCGCCATGAGCTGCAGCCCCTTCTCCTCCGCCGCAAGCATGATGAGCTTGGGAACGATTTTGGAGAAGAGATCCAGCGCCACGTCCAGGCTTCCCGTGGAGGTGGACATACCGTAGTTGAAGTAGTCCCCCTTCTGGTTGATGGAATATTCAGGCACGAGAACGCTCATGATGTTTTTACGCTTCACCGCAAGGGACACGGTGGATCCCGAAATCATGAGGGACTGTTCCAGCATGGAAGGAAGCGTTTGGGCCCGGGCCAGGAGGAAGGACTTGTAACACTCGTCCAGCTCCGTCTCAAGGCGTTCCCGCTCCTCCTTGATGTTTTTCGCCTTTTCGAGAAACGCCTTGATGAGAGCGTCCTGTTTATCTTTGAGGAGCTTGTGCCCCCGTTTTGCCACCACAAGACGTTTCTTCAGGCGGGAAAGTTCCATGCGATTCGGGTTGATGTTAAGCCGTGCTGCCATACCTACCCCCTCCTGGAGATACTGGTTTCTGCCCGCTTTCCCCACAAAGGACGGCGGGCAGGAACTTCGTTAGTTTTCGGACTTGAGCAGCGGGTCGAGATATTTCTCAAGGTAGGCATCCCGCACACGTTTGAGCTCTCTTCTGGGTATGATGGTGAGAAGCTCCCAGCCAAGAGCGAGGGTTTCTTCCACGGTCCGGTTTTCATACTCTCCCTGGCGAACATAGCGATCCTCGAAGGCATCGGTGAATTTCGCAAAGGCCTTATCCTCTTCCGAGAGAGCCCCTTCTCCGAGAATTACCGCAAGTTCCTTGGCTTCCTTGCCCCGGGCGTAGGCGGCGAAGAGCTGATTCATGAGGTCCGCATGGTCTTCCCGGGTTTTTCCCTTGCCGATTCCCTTGTCCTTGAGCCGGGAGAGGGAGGGCATGACGTCCACCGGGGGATAGATGCCTTTGCGGTGCAAAGCCCGGCTGAGAATGATCTGCCCTTCCGTGATGTATCCCGTAAGGTCGGGAATGGGGTGGGTCTTGTCGTCTTCGGGCATGGTGAGAATGGGGAACTGGGTGATGGAACCCTTTTTGCCCTTGAGACGCCCCGCCCGTTCGTAAAGGGTGGCAAGGTCCGTGTAGAGATATCCCGGATAGCCCCGTCTTCCGGGAACTTCTTTCCGGGCCGCGGAGATTTCGCGCAGGGCTTCGCAGTAGTTGGTCATGTCCGTCATGATGACGAGGACGTGCATGTCCTTTTCGAAAGCCAGGTACTCCGCGCAGGTAAGCCCCAGCCGGGGAGTGGTGATACGCTCGATGGCGGGGTCGTCCGCCAGATTGACGAACATGACCGTCCGTTCCAGAGCACCGGTACGGCGGAAGTCCTCCATGAAGAAGGAGGCTTCTTCGAAGGTGATGCCCATGGCCACGAAGACTACCGCAAAGGCCTCGTGACCGCTGATAACCGTGGATTGCCGGGCCGCCTGGGCGGCGATGCGATTATGGGGAAGTCCGCTTCCGGAGAAGATGGGGAGCTTCTGTCCCCGCACCATGGGATTCATGCCGTCGATGGTGGAGATTCCCGTCTGGATAAATTCCGAAGGATAGTCCCGGGAATAGGGGTTCATGGGATAGCCGTTGATGTCCAGCCATTTCTCCGCAAGCACCGGGTCTCCCCCGTCGATGGGTTCTCCCCGGCCGTTGAAGATACGTCCCAGCATGCCATCACTCACCGGGAGGGTGAGCACCTTGCCGAGAAAACGCACCCGGGTATCCTGAAGGTCGATTCCCGTGGTCCCTTCGAAGACCTGCACAAGAGCGCGGTCATCGGTTATTTCGAGCACCCGCCCCCGACGGCGTTCCCCCGAGGAGAGCTCGATTTCCGCAAGTTCGTCATAACGGACATCCGAAACATTTTCCACCACCAGAAGAGGCCCTGAGAGGTCTGCGATGGAACGATATTCTTTAGGCAACATCCGATTCACCTCCCGCAAGGGTAAGCGATGCCATCTGAGATGCTATGGTTTTGGAAATGGCATCGATGGCCTCCAGCTTTTCCTCCGAGGTATAGCGCATACGGGTAATTTCCTCTCGGATGGGAAGTCCGAAAACGTCCTTGAGAGAGGCTCCCTTCTGCAGCGCTTCGAGCCCCTTGTGGTGGAAATCGAGAATGATCCGGAGCATTTTGAACTGCTTGTCCATGGAGGCGTAGGTATCGATTTCATGGAAGGCGTTCTGATGCAGAAAGTCTTCCCGGATGGATTTGGCGGTTTCCAGGGTCATGCGCTCCTCTTTGGAGAGAGAGTCCACTCCCACGAGACGAACGATCTCGCTGAGGCTGCTCTCGTCTTCCAGAAGTGACATGGCTTCGGTCTGGTTCGCCGCCCATTCATCTCCGTATTCCCCATCCCAATACTCTCCGAGCTGCTTGCTGTAGAGGGAGTAGCTGGTGAGCCAGTTGATGGCGGGGAAGTGCCGCTGATATGCCAGGGAGGCATCCAGACCCCAGAAGACCTTGGTAACACGAAGGGTATTCTGGGTAACAGGTTCCGAAAGGTCGCCTCCCGGAGGCGAAACCGCTCCGATGGCACTGATGGAACCCTCCCGGCCATCCTTGCCCTTGCAGATCACCCTTCCCGCTCTTTCGTAGAACGAAGCGAGCCGGGTACCCAGGTAGGCGGGGTATCCTTCTTCACCGGGCATTTCTTCGAGACGACCGGACATTTCCCGGAGAGCCTCGGCCCATCGGCTGGTAGAGTCCGCCATGAGGGCTACCGAGTAGCCCATGTCACGGAAATATTCCGCCATGGTGATGCCCGTATAGATGCTTGCTTCCCGGGCCGCCACGGGCATGTTCGAAGTATTGGCGATAAGCACCGTACGCTTCATGAGGGGATGCCCGGACTTGGGATCTTCCAGCTCCGGGAACTCCAGAAGCACGTCGGTCATTTCATTGCCTCGCTCACCACAGCCGATGTAGACCACGATCTGAGCATCGGACCACTTGGCGAGCTGGTGCTGGATAACGGTTTTTCCCGATCCGAAGGGGCCGGGGACGCAGGCGGTACCGCCCCGGGTGAGGGGAAAGAACATGTCCACCACCCGCTGTCCCGTGGTAAGGGGAATGTTGGGGGGAAGCTTTTTCGCCACTGGCCGGGGGCGGCGAACGGGCCACCGTTGAAGCATGGTAACGTTGTGCTTTCGGGTTCCGTCATCGATAACCGCCACGGTCTCTTCCACGGTGAAGGATCCCTTCTTGATGGAGACAACCTTGCCGGACACGCCCAGAGGAGCCAGAATGCGGTGCTCGATGAGCACGGTTTCCTGCACCGCCCCGAGAATATCCCCTTCCCCCACGGTATCTCCTTCTTTTACCTGGGGGGCAAATTCCCATTTCTTGTCCCGAGGAATGGCGGGAACGTCGATTCCCCGAGAGATATAGGGGCTTTTGGCGGCGTCTTCGATGAGTTTGAGGGGACGCTGCACTCCGTCAAAAAACTGCTCGATAAGCCCCGGCCCGAGTTCTACGCTCAGGGGCATGCCGGTTCCCACCACGGGCTCCCCAGGCTTGACCCCCGAGGTTTCTTCGTAAACCTGTATCGAGGCGGTATCACCCTTGAGCTCGATTATTTCACCCACCAGGCCCATGTTTCCTACACGTACCACTTCATACATCTGGGCTCCGGCCATGTTCATGGCCACCACAAGGGGGCCGGAAATCTTGGATATACTTCCTTCTACATTTTTCTTTTGGTCTGCCATATTCATGCCTCCAAATGAAAACCCTATAAGATCGGCAGGTGTGCTGGCTTAGGAACCTACGGAAAAAATATCCATTCCTATGGCTTGTTCCACACTGCTGCGGATGTTTTCCATACCCACACCCCGAGAGCCCGAGACGTTCGGAATGGGAATAATGCTGACGGGAAATTCTTCGTTAAGATCATTGATCTGTTGTCGGTGTTCCTGGAAGAGATCCTCCACCACGAAAACCACCGCATAATGCATGGCGAGCTCCCGCATCCGGCCGGGTACGTCTTCTTCGGATTCCCGGAAAAAGGGTTCCACTCCCACGGCCTGAAAGGGGAGGACGCTTTCGTAATCTCCGAAGGCGGCCATTTTTTCTGCCTGTTCTTTATGCGACATGACGCAACATTCCCTTCGTTTTTCCCACAGCCATACCGTTGGCCTTGGCCACAAAGATGATGCGGAGATTCTTGGCCTCCATCTCTTTACGCCACAGAAAACGCAGTACGTTCTCCGGAGCAAAGGAGTCGTAGGCATACCGCCCCAGGAAAGAGAAGAGATAGTTGTCGAGAGCGGTTTCCAGGGAGAGAAGCATGGCGTTCAGATCTGCGGTTTCTTCCATCTCCCGGAGGGCCTTGGATGCATCTGCATAGGAAAGGATACGCTCCCAGGAATCCGGAGGCTCCGAGAGAAGTCCCTGGAGCTTTTCCAGGCTTACGGTTCCTCCCTTGTGGAGAAAGGGGGTACACGCTGCAGCATCGTAGTTGAGTCGCCGCAGCCGCAGAAGATTGCGGAGATTTTCCGCATCGATTCTATTGCGGCACCACTCAAGCACTCCCGGAAATCCCGTGGATGCCGCAATTTTGTACATGGTGGCAAATTGATGCTCGTCCAGAAGCCGTTCGATTTCCAGAAGGTTTTCCTCCTGTTCCCAAAGAGCAAGGCACTGTGCGAGCACCGGTCCGAGATCGTAGGGAAGCATGCGGTAGTCCTCGGATTCGATGGCGGTAATGAGATCGTCCCCCGCCACGGTACCGAGGGAGGTAAGGAGATCCCACCGGCGAGGCTTGCCTTTCTTTTGTAAAAACATGCTTTTGAGAGCTACCTTGATGTTATGGAAATCGTAGGGAAGACGCAGGAGAGTGATAAGCCTGCGATCCGGCACGAAGGCCGAAAGGGTGTCGTATACCCCCTGAAGCTCCCGATCGATAACCTTGTCGAAATCGCTCTCCTTCTCCATGTCTCCGATCCAGGAGGCATAAGAAGTCTCTCCCAAAACCTTGAGGGCCCCGGATAGATTTTCCGTTTCCAAAACCCGCTGAAGAACCGCCGCATCCACTGCGGTATTCTCCAGTGCCTTGATTCTGGAATTTGTATATCCGTAGAGAGTCGAATCCATGTCTCAACCCTCCTTTCTAGAGGTTCGCAAACAGGCGTTTCGCGACATCTGCCTCCAGATCATCCCGCAAGGACCGGATAAGGGTTCGCACGGTGCAGTTCACCTCGATGAGATTGTTCCGAAGCACGAAGCCCCGCTTTCCCCGAGAGGTTTTCTCCTTGGCGAGGGTTATTTTTTTTCCGGATTTGGCATTGAAACTTTCTATCCAGGCGGCATCGAGGATGGTTTCGTCCTCTCCGAGCAGCACTTCTTCGTTTCCCGTCTCCAAAGCGGCTTCGAGAAGGTTGGTCATGAAGACGAGATATTTTTCCTTGGGCAGGTTTTCGATCTCCAGAGCTCCCGCCTCGAAGGATTTTTCGATGAGTTCTCTCTTGGCTCCAAGCATGCACTTCCGAACGTCCAGTCCGGCCACGGCCTCCCGGCGCTTCACCACCAGAGGAATTTCCTTCTGGAGCTTTTCATCGGTTTCTTTTTTGATCGCCTGAGAATTCTTTTTTGCCTCCCCGAGAATCTGATCCTCTTCTTTTTTAGCCGTTCCGAGGAGGGTCTCTTTTTCCTTTTTCGC
Organism: uncultured Synergistaceae bacterium; assembly: GCA_964545875.1. Taxonomy (GTDB): domain Bacteria; phylum Synergistota; class Synergistia; order Synergistales; family Aminiphilaceae; genus DAIPKP01. The sequence continues at coordinate 4,831 of CAZJHH010000013.1, read as the reverse complement.
TTCTGCTAGAATCTTTTCCTTAATATCCGCGAGTGCCATATTCATAGCCCCCTAACGGGTTAAATCTGGATTCCGTTGAGGAGGATAACGCTCATCAAAAGAGCCAGCACAGCGTAGGTTTCCACCATGGCGGGCAGAATAACCGCTTTCCCCGTCTCTTCGGGCCGCTTGGCAATCATCTGAATGCAGGCAGCGGAGGTTTTCCCCTGGGCGATACCCGAGTAATATCCGGCAATGGCGATGGGAAGGCATGCAAAAAGGATGCCGAGCCCCTGCCAGAGAGAGACGGAAACCCCGCCTCCGCCGAGAAGCCCTACCTTGAGAATCGCCAGAAAGGCGGTAAGAAGGCCGTAGATACCCTGAGTTCCGGGAAGCGCCTGAAGCAGAAGAACCAGACCGAACTTACCGGGATCTTCCGTCATGACTCCCGCTCCGGACTCTCCCGCAATACCTACTCCGATGGCGGATCCGGATCCCGCAAGCCCTGCAGCAAGAGCAGCACCAAGCAACGCCAGCATTGTTCCCATGATGTTTTCCATAACTAGCAAAACACTCCTCTCAAATAAAAAATTAAATTTTTCAAAGTTCTTCGCGGTGTTTCAGAAGCCGAAAATTACTCCTGTTCACCCGTAACGGTGGTGTATTTCGTGGAGAAACGATAGGGCTGGAAGAAGCGCCCCGAGGCGGTGAAAAACTTGCTGAAAAATTCCACGTACTGGAGGCGCAGGGAATGTACGAAGGCCCCCAGGGCATTCACGGCAAGGCTGAAAATATGGCCTCCCAGGAAGAGGACAATGGCAAAAATCCACCCCACGTAGGGAATTCCCGACACAAGCACCGTAAGAGTGTTGATGATCATAGCCACCGCCGCCGTGGCAAGTCCCAAGGCGAGAAGACGGCTGTAGCTCAGGATATCCCCCAAAAAGGAGGTAACGTTATACAGGCTGAGAATTCCGGAGATGATCTTTCGGAAGATGCCGTCCTTTTCGCGTCCTTGAGTGGCCACGAGAAGAATAACCCCCAGAAGGGAAAGAAGTTTTCCGAACAAGAACACCACCGGAGGAACGAAACCTCCCGCTCCCAGGCCAAGGAGGATAAGTCCCACGATAAGGGTCATCCATCCGCCCTGATCCCCTGCGGCGGCAATATAATCCTTCTCCCGTATGTTCCGGACCATGGCGATGGTCAGGCCGAAAAGCACCTGCACCACCCCGAGGAAGAGGGAGAGTATCAGGAAGGAGATGGGATCATTCATGGGATTGAGCACCACCATGCTTTCCTTGAGGGGTACCATGAAGTTGAGGAAGGGGAACTGTTCGAACATATCCCCCAGCCAAGATCCCGTAAGGGCCCCCACCACCACCGTGGAGATGGATCCCCAGAAGAGAAGGGAGAAGAACTTGCGTTTCTCCCCCTCGATGCGGTAGGCGTGGAAAAGCCACAGGAAGATGCACGCGAAGACGAGGCCGTATCCCCCGTCGCTCAGGCACATACCGAAGAAGAGAAAGAAAAAGGGCGCGAAAAAGATCGTGGGGTCGATACCTCCGTATCCCGGAGCCCCGTAGAGGTTCGTGAGAGGCTCGTAGGGATGGACCCACGGAGGATTTTTGAGAATGGTGGGAGGAACATCACCCTCCTCTATGGGAAGATTCACCACCATGTCGATGTCCTTCTGAAATTTTTCGAGGACTTTCTGGAGAAGAGGAATTTCCGATTTGGGACACCAGAGGGAATAGTATTTCGTGCTCTCCGTGGCGGAAGCGTTTTCGGAAACTTCATCCCGGCTTTTGAGGATGCCGAGATAATCCACCACCTTGCGGAGAGACTCCACATGTTCCGAAGCAAGACCCCGGAATTCCTGAAGAAGTTCCGCCTCCTGATCTCGAAGAACCTGGAGCTTCTGGAGCAGGCGCTCCTTTTCGGACTCCGCGAAGGAAGCATATCCTTCGGGCAGATCCATCCTGACGAAGCCCAGCTTGATCAGGGCCTCCCCCACAGCATCCCCATCTTGCCGGGGATAGAGGGCCACCAGAAGTTTTTCGCTTTTGGAATCTCCGTAATCGTAGGAGTAAACCTCGGAGCAGGAAGAAATCTTTCGCAGATCTTCCTCAGCCTTGTCTACGTTCTCTCCCGGAAGGGTTCCGAGAATTCCCCGGACATATTCCGTACCCTGGGTAAGCAGGGAAAGCTCGTGGGGAAAGGAAAGAAGGGCATCCAGCACGGACTGAAAAAGTTCGTTCCGGGAGTATTCACTGTGGTTTTCCGCAAGAATCCGCTCTTTACAACGCAGATCCTCCACCACCGAAGCGAGGGGGAAAGCCTGATAGACTCGATGCAACTGTGCCACGGTGTTTCTTTCGGGAACTTCCAGTATCCTGCTCAGAAGATCTCCCGAATCCTCATAATAGGACTCCAGAACCCGCAAAGCATAGCGGGCATCCCCGAGAGCGGCGTCCACGTCGAAACCGTAGGCGAGGGTTTTCTGCCGCTGGTCTCGGGAATCCGAATCCTCTTCCCGGGGGGCGATAATTTCACAGAGCCCGAAAGACTGGAGAGCCGCGAGAACCGCCCGTTCCGATTCTCGATGCACCGCCAGCCCGATCTTACTTACTGCGGCTACCGTCATATCGCGTCATCACCTCTTCCGCTATCCATTTCGCGACAGCTCCCACACGCGATGCGTTTTGAGATACGAAGGCTTCTGCCTCTTTCTTGCCTTTTCCGAGAATATTCTTTGCCGTGCCCTCCGCCTGGGTCTCCGCCTGCTGAATGCTGTTGCGGTAATGCAACCGGGCTTCCTGTCGGGCCGTTTTTTCCATCTCTTCCGCCTGGGCTTTTGCGGAAGCCACTATTTTACGGGCTTCCCCCCGGGCCTCCTGAACAAGGTTCTTCGCATCTTCTTCTGCCTTTTTGATCTCCGTAGCTACATTCAAACGCGTCAATGCTGTCACCTCCTTCCTGATTGTTATTATTGGACCCCGATAATTGTAAGACCATACTTCGGTTCTGGCAAACAAAATATCACTTTGACTTGCGAAAAATATCTCAAAGGAAGAAAAAAGAGGCAAAAGTGTGGTTGAAATGCAGAAAAAACCTTACTTTTCAGTCAAGAAAACACATTTTTTCGGAATGAATACAAGCGCGGTTTTGGTAAAATCTTACAAAATCACCGGAGGTACAAAAAATGGGAAAGGCCCCGGCCCTTCCCAAAATTTTTCTGGAGCGGAAAACGGGACTCGAACCCGCGACCCTCAGCTTGGGAAGCTGATGCTCTACCAACTGAGCTATTTCCGCAAAAACCGAGGAGTATTATAGCCATCTTCGCGTTTTTTTTCAAGAGGGAAAGAGCCTTCGTTCCTGGAGGACCGCTTTTCCGGCAAAGCTCCCCGGAAATGTGCCGGAGAGCTTTGCCGGATTTTACCCTAAACGTTAGACCACCGCAGGCTCGTTGATGAGTTCTCCCGTGGCAAAACGACGATAGTGCAGCATGTCGATGGGCATGGAAAGGTTCTTGCCGAGAATGAGCTGGGCCATAAGCTCTCCCGTGGTGGGGCCGAACATGAAACCGTGCCCCGAGAATCCTACGGAAAGGAAAAATCCCTTTATATCTTCGGCCTCTCCGAGAATGGGCTGGCGGTCCGGAGTCATGTTGTAGAGTCCCGACCATTGACGGACGATACGAACTCCCTTGGTCCGAGGAAGGAGCTTGTAGATGGTTTGGGCCATCTGCTCCAGGAATTGCCAGGAATTGCCGTTCTTGTAATCCTCGGGGTGCCCTTCGGGACTGCATCCCCCGATAATGGATCCGTGGGGCCGCTGCTGGATGTAGTAGTTGCCGGAAAAGCTCATGAGCATGGGAGGGCAGACTCCAAATTCCACGGGCTCGGTGATGATAATTTCGTGGCGCTCGGAGAAGTTGGGAAGCTCCAGCCCCGCCATTTCAGCAACTTTCTGGGAATATCCTCCGGCACAGTTCACCACTATCGGAGCGGCTATGTCACCTTTGGTGGTGGTCACTCCGGCAATTTTACCGTTTTCCACCTTGACTCCCGTAACTTCGGTAAACTTGTGGAAGGTCACTCCCAGCCGCTTGGCCGCCTCCTGGTAGGCAAAGGTCGTAAGGAAGGGATCCGCGTGACCATCCTTGTCGTGGAAGGTAAAGCCCACGGCATCCTCCGCCGCGAGGCCAGGGCAAATTTCGTAGGCCTCTTCCTTGCTGACCACTTTGGTATTGATTCCCAGGCTGTTCTGGAGCTTCATGCTCTGCTTAAGGGTTTCGAACTCCGATTCCCGATAGGCTACCATGAGATAGCCGCACTGATTGAGTCCCACGTCCATGCCGAGTTCTTCGCTGAGGTTCTCGAATTTACTGAGGCAATCCATGCCGATACGGCAGTTCATTTCGGTGCCCCACTGGGCCCGAATTCCAGCGCCGCAACGGCCGGTAGATCCCGAAGAAATGGTCTCCTTCTCCAGGACCACCACGTTTTTTGCGCCCAGCTTGGCCAGGTTATACGCTATGGCACATCCCTGAATGCCACCGCCGATGATTACGTAATCCGCCGTGTTTTTCCAGGTCATTACCGATCCCCTCCTTCCGCAAGACTTCCAATTTTTATGGGCTTTACGGGGGGACGGATAGTTCCCTGGGGAATTTCCGCATAGGGAGTTCCGGTCATCTTGCAGATTTCCCGGAGAATCACTTCGCGGCATCCCCGGCCCTGACAGGGGCCCATGCCTACACGCAGCACCCGCTTGAGCTCGTCGAAAGTGTCATATCCCTTGGCGATCCATTCCCGGATCTCTCCCAGGGTGACCTCTTCACAACGGC
>CAZJHH010000012.1:6669-54551 GCA_964545875.1 uncultured Synergistaceae bacterium | reverse complement strand
TATCATTAAATCTTGTAAATCTTAGCCCCGTTGCACTTGTAGTTTACATCTAGCCTTTCAAAAAGTCGCTCCAACATTTCAGGAAAGCAACAAATATTTTTTTATGGGACGCCCCACATGCTGATAAGCGCTTCGGGTAACCGCCTTTCCCGAGGAGACTAAAAATTCCAGATACCTCCGGGCGGTAACTCGGGAAACTCCGGTGTGCTCCGCCACTTCGTTGGCGCTCCAGGGCTCCGGAGAGGATGAAAGCACCTGGAGAACCTGGTGAAGTTTTTCCTCGTGAAGCCCCTTGGGAAGAAGAAAGTCCTCCTTCTGTCCCGTTCGAAAGGCGAAGCTGTCCAGGGTATTCTGATCCAGACTTTTACCCTCTTCCAGGGAGCGGCAGTATCGACGATAGGCCTCCAGGGCAGCGCTGTACCGCTCGAAGCTGAAGGGCTTTACAAGGTAGTCGAAAGCCCCGTTCCGGAGCATGTTCTGCACCATTTCGGGCTCCGAGGCGGCGGTAACGGCAATGACATCCACGGAGCAGCAGGAGCGGCGCAACTCCCGAAGAAGAGAAATGCCATCCATCCGGGGCATGTAGATATCCAGAAGAACCAGGCGGATAAAGGAACCTTTCCGAAGCGTCTCCAGGGCGGCTTCGCCGTTATCCGCCACCCCTCCCAGCACGAAGCTCTCGAGAGCCGCGAGATACCGCTGATGAATCTCCACCACCATGGGATCATCTTCAACTACGAGTACGGGAATCCGATTCATCCGCCGCTCCTTCCGGGAGATCCACGATACATTCCGTCCCCTCCTCGGAGCTTTCCAGGTGCAGTTCCCCCCGGTAAAGCTCCACCAACCGCATGACATTGAACAGGCCGAAGCCTGCCCCCTCCTGAGTGGAAGCCTCTTTGGAGCTTACGCCCTTTTCCAGGAACCTTTCCCGAAGTTCCTCGGGGATGCCCCTTCCCCGATCGCGCACGGAGATGAGGATACGCCCGGATTCATGATAGATGCCAAGCTCCACTCTTCGCCGGGAAGGCTCCAGAGAGGTTACCGCCTCCATGGCATTTTCGAGGATATTTCCCAATATCACCACCAAATGCCGGGGAGCCACTCCCGAGTTCTCTCCCAAAAAACTGCTTTCGTCGATTTTCATTTCGATGTCCAGCTCCCGGCATCGCCCCATTTTAGCAAGAATGAGACCTCCCACCTCGGGAATCCGGATCCTGCGAATCACCAGGGAGACCAGATTTGCCCTGTCTTCCACCACGGCGGAGATAAAGGATGCCGCCCGGCGGTACTCCTTGAGATGCAAAAGTCCCGAAAGGGCCTGAAGCTGATTGAGGAACTCGTGTCTCTGAATGCGCAGCGCCTCGAGATATCGCCGCACCCCCGTAAGCTCCTCCGCCATGGTCTGAATTTCCGTCATATCCCGAAAACTCGCCAGGGCTCCCACCACCTCGCCGTTCACCACCAGGGGAACCCGGTTCGTAAGAATGTGAGCGGCATGGATAATCTGCTCCTGATCGAACTCCCCCTTTCCCGAGCGAAGCACCTCGGGAAGCCGGGTGTTCGGGAGCACCTCCTCCACGGGATGCCCCACCACATCCGGGGTCACTCTCAGAATCTTCCGGGCTGTGCTGTTGATGAGCAGAATATGTCCCTTGGGATCCACCGAGATGATTCCCTCCCGAACGGAATCGAGAAAAACCTCCCGTTCCTGGAGAAGTCCCAGAATTTCGTGAGGTTCCAGTCCCCGGATGGAGCGTTTGATGTTCCACGCCAAAAAACAGGCTCCCCCCATGCCGAGAAGCCCCCCCACTCCGAGAGCCCAGATGAGCCTCTGAGAAAGCTCCCATCGCATGGCCTGTACCGTGGTGAGCATGGTGCCCACCGATACGGCCCCCACGATCTCCCCTCCCCGGAAAATGGGAACGAAGGCCCGAAGAGAGGGCCCCAGAGTACCCACGGCCTTGGAAAGATAGGGTTCTCCCTCGAAAACTTTCTTCTCGTCTCCCCCCACGAAGGCCCGGCCGATCCGTTCCGGCACGGGATGGGAATAACGGCGGCTGAGACGATCGAAGACCACCACGTAGGAAGTGTGGGTCTCCAGGCGTATCTGGTCCGCCACGGGCTGGATGTGTTTCTCTCCTCCGGGAATTCCCACCCACTCCCGAACAATAGGAATCACCGCTACTGTCTTGGCGATATTCATGACGTTTTCTCCCAGTCGGGCTTCATAAGGCGCCACCACTCTGGTCTCCACCACAAGCCCCACTCCGAGAAGAGAGATCAGGAGGAAAGAAAGGGTGAGAAGGAAAATTTTCGTGCGGAGACTGTAGGGAGAATCGGAAATACGGAACATGGAAGCACTCCTTTATCGAAGAGGATCGAGAAAACCATACCACAAAAAGAGACCCTCAGAGGTTTCTCCTAAAGGGTGTTTTGCGGCAGAACACGAAAAAAGCCGCCCCGAAAGGGGCGGCCTGGTGGATAAAAGGAGAGTCCGAAGTGGGGCGTAACGTGAGAAGTATGCTGGATCCGTCGCTGGGTCTGCTTGTATTATCGGCGCCAACTCAACTAAAATCAAGTAAAAAATTGTAAAGTTATGTAAAAATATGCGAAAATATCCTTTTCTACAACCCCCGGGATTCCAGATCCCGAAAAAAGAGGGAAATTTTTTGAAGCCCCTCTTCCAGAACCCTGGGACTATAGGCGTAGCCCAGGCGATACCAGTGTTCCATGCCAAAACAGGAACCCGGCACCAGAAGAACCCCGTACCTCTTCAGAAGCTCTTTACAAAAATCTTCGGAATTCAAGGCATATCCGAAGTGGAGAAAGGCGGTGGTTCCTCCTCGGGGTTTTACGTAGCGCACCCGGGGCTCCCGCTGCACCCAGGCATCCAGAGCGGCGGCTCCCCGGTGCACCACCGGAAGATTGCGCTCCAGCAGGGCTTTTCGATGTTCCAAGGCCAAAGCGGCAAGAATTTCATCCATCTGAGCACAGCTTATGGTGGTATAATCCCGCAAAAGTTCGCAGGTTTTCAAAAACTCGGGAGAGGCCACGATCCATCCCGTGCGGATGCCCGCCAGGGAATAGACCTTGGACATGCTTCCCGTGCTGATCCCTTTTTCGTACAGATCCGCCACGGAAGGAATCGAAAATCCCTCCTCATGCGCCAGCCCTCGATAGACCTCGTCGCAGAAGAGCCATGCATGGTGCTCTTTTGCGATTTCCACGATCTCTTCCAGCAGGGACGCTTCCATAAGGGATCCCGTGGGATTGTTGGGGTTGCAGAGGCAGATCAGATCCACTCCGGGCTCCGCAAGCCTCCGGAGTTCGTCGGGATCCGGCAGAAAACCCCGCTCCTCCCGAAGCCAGAGGTAGGAGACTTCCGCTCCAAGAGCCTCGGGAATGCTGTAGTGCTGTTGGTAGGAAGGGAGGGTTGCCACCACTCGCTTTCCCGGCTCCGCCAGGGCGGTAAGAGCAAGGTAGTTCGCCGCGGAGCCTCCATTCATGACGAGCACGTTTTCCCGGCCCTGTTTCTCGTAAAGAGAGGCCACCTGCTCCTTGAGATCCGGATTGCCCGTGATGTGTCCGTAGCTGAGCCGGAGATTCAGAAGTTTCGAAAGGATTTCCTCTCTCCGTCCGGTCAGATTCAGTAGCTCTCCCAGGGTGATGGAGTCCACGCAGGTTTCTCCGAGGTTATAGGTCACCCCGGTTTCGTAGGTATCCATCCAGCGCTCCACGCCGAAAACGGGCATCTTCATGCAAAAACCTCCTTGGATCGAGTGGGTGTGACACAACAAAAGCATCCGGCACTGCGGAAAACATCCTAAAAGGATTTTTCCAAAAAGGCAATCCCCCGGAAAAGCCCCCTGTGATAGGATAGAGGAACCAATTTCCATAAGGGAGGGATGTATTATGGCATTCTCGGAAAATATCCGACTGGCGATTTTCGTGGAGGATCTCTACCATGAGCTTGAGTTCTGGTATCCCAGGCTTCGCATGGTGGAGGAAGGAGCCAAGGTTCTTGTGATAGGACCGGAGCGGAAGGAATACAGGAGCAAGCTCGGCTATCCCGTTACGGCGGATCTTCGGGCGGACGAAGTGGAGCCCCGGGATTTTCACGGCCTCATCATTCCCGGAGGATATGCGCCGGACAAGATGCGCAACTGCGAGGCCATGGTGGAGTTCGTCCGGGCTCTGAACAGCCAGGGGGCTCTTATCGCCCAAATCTGCCACGCCGGATGGGTTCCCATCTCTGCGGATATTCTTCGGGGAAAACGCTGTACCTCCTATAAGGCCATCCGAGACGACATGATCAACGCCGGGGGGCTCTGGGAAGACAGCCCGGTGGTGGTGGACGGAAATCTGGTTTCCAGCCGCCGCCCCGAGGATCTGCCCGATTTCTGCAAAGCCATTATCGAGGTTCTTGCCGCCTCTTTCGCCTGATATCCCATGTGCTCCCGTTTTTCCACGAATTTTCCCATGGAGGAACTGCTTCTTCTGGCAGAGCCGGATGAAGACTTGGGACGTCGAAACTCTTGCGGAGATGCCCGGCCCGGTACGGAGCAGCTCGGGGTACTCTTCCGGAACAAGCCCCGCATTCTCCCCATGACCTGGGGATGGTCTCTTTTCGGCTCCCCTAGGCCCATCATCAACTGCCGCCTGGAAAATGCCGCCCCTTCGGGAACTTGGTATACATATCTGGAGAAGGGGCGCTGCCTCCTCCCCCTTTCCGCGTGGTGGGAAAAAGATCGGAAGGGGCGAAAAACCTGGTGGACCTTTCGCAGCTCCGAAAAGCTCTTCTTTCTCGGAGGGCTCTTTTACCGGGAAGGAGGGCTATGCCGTTTTTCCCTCCTTACCCGACCCGCCGAGGAAACGGTGCTACCGGTACACCCCAGGATGCCCCTTCCCTTCTCCCGGGAGGAGGGACTCCGGTGGCTCCAACCGCATCTTCCCATGGCAAAGGTTCTGGAGATGGCCCGGAAAAGCACGGTACCCCTTCGGAAAGAACCCTTGTCCCATCCCGCGGGAGAGGTACGGGGGCAGGGGCTTCTATTTTCTCCGTCCCCCCAAGAGGAGGAAGGGGAGCATACCCGCTAGAACCATCAAGGGGCTTCCTCCTCCGAGGGAACACCCCCCTCCCGTACTGGCCCCGGGAAGAGGGGTGGGAGCTCCTTCCCGCTCGGAAAAGGCCTTGAGACAGACGTTTCCATTTTCCTTGTAGGTGGTGACGAGATCTTCCCAAAGATCCCCCGAATCCGGCCGGACATAGCTTTCTCCGGCATGTGCCGATGCCCTGTCCGCATACCCCTCCCGAGGTTCCTCCACCGGTACGGGATAGGGAAATCCCGGGGTCTCCAGAAGCACTTGAAGGGAAAATTTCTCCCCTTTCTTCACGGCAAACCCCTTCTCCAGGGAAACCGTGGAGTACCCTCCCCAGGGAAGCACCCCCTCCCCAAGAATCCCCAAATCGGTGCCGCTATCGGGATCTCCCGAGAGGTTCCGGCTTCCCCGAAGCACGTAGGAGCTTCCTCCCACGGGGGTGTAGAATCCCGCGGCCACGATGGTTTCATCCTCCTCGGCGGTGAAGACGTTGGCAAATTCCGCGCGGTGGCTATCGTCGAACCCCATGCGGGAAAGAACCCCCAGAGGATCGTACTGATAGATTCCGGCGTAGTTGGAAACCGGCTCCACCTGATAGGCGGTGCCCGCCCAGAGAGAGGTATCGTGGTAGGAAATGTAGAAAAAGCCCCGATCTCCGAAGTTTTCTCCCCAGCTGTTCTTGGCTATCCAGGCCCCGTCTCCTTCGGGAGGATCGAGAAAGTTTTCCGCCCCGTAGGTATCGTCCCAACCCACGAGCAACACCGCATGATTGGAGATTTCCTCACCCCTGTAGCAATAGGCGCTGGTTTCCTCGCGAAACCAGGCTCCATACCCCTCCATGGGCATGTAAAGATGGGCGGTGCTCCCGCCGCAGGTTCGGATAAGCTCCTTGAGCTGAGGAGCCAGCTCGGGCTCCGAGGCCCGCCATGGAACGCTCCAGGCCTGTTGCACATGGGCCCGGGTGGCCTCGTTCCCCGAAGGGTCGAAGATGACGTATAGGGGAGGAGCGGGATAGGATGCATCGGACTCCGCCACGGGGCCCCGCCACCGGGTGAGCAGTGCGGTGGCCTTCTGGTCGTTCCCCATCTGGTTCAGCACGTTGCGATCCGGAAACGACTTGGTAAACCCCGGTTCGGCGGGGTTGAAATCCGCATAGGTAAAATAGGCGAGGTAGAGCTCGGAGAAGTTCGCCTCCGTCCCCTGGAGAAGAAGGGAGGATTCCACGGCTCCCAGTGTGGCGAAAGCCCAGCAGGTGTCGAACTTTCCCTGGTTCTTTACGGAACTCACCTGTCCCAGGGTGCGGAGGTCCAGGGAGAGAGGAAGAGGTTCCTCCCCGAAAACTCCCGCCTCCGGATTGCCCACCGCAAGGGGCAAGGGTAAGCGGCTCCCCGGAGTATTCCGGGAAAGTTCCGGAGTTCCCGAAAAGCCCGGCACAAAGCCGGGATCCCAGGAAACTCCCGCAAAACTCCCCGTACAAGCGAGAAGCAGGGAGAAAGACAAAAGAAGCCCCCGGAAAAGGGGGCCTCCCTTTTTCATGTTATTTTCACGCATTCTTCGCTTCTTTCCAGGCGCCACGGCATATCTTTTCGGGATCCAGATCAATCCGGGGTTCCAGAGATTCGTTTCCGTATCCGAAGACCCCTATGCCCTGGACCTCCGCATATTCCGGAAGTTCCAGAATGCGGCGCACCGTCTCCTCCTTGGGATCCCGCCGGTAGACTCCGAACCAGAGCCCTTCGAGCCCCAGGGATTTGGCGGCTATAAGCATGTTTTCCATGGCCGCCGCACAGTCTTCGAGCCAACCCAGGCTTCCTTCGGGATAGTTTCGAAGATCCGCACAGACCGCTATGGCGAGGGAGACCTGTTCGAAGAGAAATCCCTGGCGAAGCTCCCTGGCGAGACGATCCAGAAGAGATCGATCTTCGAGAACGAGAAAACGGCAGGGCTGTCGGTTGTGGGCGCTGGGAGCCGCACAGGCACAGGCGAGGAGGGCATCCCGCTTGGAGGGCTCCACCGGGAGATCCTTGCGGAAAGCCCGGATGCTTCGTCGGGCAAGAATGGTCTGAATTACCTGGTTGGTTTCCACGTCTATCCACGCTCCTTTTTCTGGAGAAATCTATCTACCTATCCATTTTTCGGCGAGAGAACCTTTGACCTCTTCCACCACTTCATTGACAAGAGCCAGAAGTTCCGGCCGGTTTTTGGGCAGTGCCACGGCGTACCACTCCCGGGAAAGGGTTTTCGGAAGCACCATGATTTCGCCGCTTCGCACCCGGGGCTCCAGGAGGATGGTGGCCAGATCCGTCACGGTCCCCTGCACATCTCCCCCGAGAAGGGCATCATAGCATTCCGGAATGTTTTGCAGAATCACGATGGTGGCCCCCGTGAAAAAGTTTCGGGCCACCTCCTCCGAAGTGGTCCCTGCGGAGGTGGCCACCCGTTTTCCCCGAAGCTGTTCGGGAGAGCGGATTCCCGAATTGGGAAGCACCGACACCGCCTGTCCCGTCGTAAAGTAGGGGACGGAAAAATCGCACACCTTCGAGCGCTCCGGAGCGATGCTGATGGTAGCCGCCACAAGATCGTAGCGATCCCAGGCATAGGAAGGATCCCATGCGAGGGTCACCTCTGCCCAGGAGAGGGGAACCAGCTCCAGAGAAACCCCCATGGCCTCCGCAAGATGCCCCACGAGATCCACATCGAACCCTTGCAGTACCTCGCCCTCGGAAAAGGCGAAGGGATAGAGCCGAAAGCCCGGCACCCCCGCCCGAAGCACCCCCCGTTGACGAATCTCCTCAAGCGAAGCTGCCCGTGCGGGATTTTCTCCGCAGCAGCCAAGACACATTCCAAACACTCCAAGCAGGAGAAGCATTTTCCCCCAGCACCGCCTCATTCCCTCCGCCCCCTTTCCATGGTTCCCTTCGAATCGTCACGCCTTCGTTCGTTGGTGAAAACTCTTTTGAAAGCTCCGAGATCAGTTTATTTCCAGGGCTCTTCCCGTATGAGAAGGTACACCCACTGGGGGCTCCGGCTCCGGGGCTCTTCTCCCAGAGAATGCAAGGGTTCCTGCAGCTCCCCCCCGTCTTTTCCCGAGGAACTTCCGGGGCTGCCCCCCCAGAAAAGCGCCCCCATATCCGAGGGAGCCTTTTCGCTGAATTCCCGCACTCCGGGATCGCTGAGAACCTTTACTCCCACGAAAAGCTTCGCTCCCTGATCTTCGCTGAGAATTCCCACGCTGTACCGGCTGGAATCGAGGGTACGTCCCATCCGGGCCCCGAGATCCTCCAGGGAAACCGAGAAAAGCTCCCGGTCCGGGGCCGCGGAAAGAAGATCCTCCCCCGCGGACTTCATGGCCCGGAGATCCGCCGCATGGCGCTTCATCTCGGGCTCTCCCCGGCGGGAGGAGAAGAGCACCCCCACAGTACCCAGTACAACACAGGCCAAAACCACGATAATGACGATGCCGAACGTATCCAGCCGAAAAGAAGCATTCTCTCCGAAAAGCTTTTGCCGCATTGATAGATCACCTGCTCTTTCTTTAAAAAATACCCCGATACTTCCGAAAAACATTCTCGCCGCAACCTTGGGTTCTGTCAATTAACATGCGAAAACTCTCCGAGGGTCGGCGTGCCGTTTCAGCGTACCTTGCGAGGAACTCCCCTCCGGGATGATCCACAGGATTCTTACTGGTATAATCCGGTGCTGAGACCGGGAGGATTTTTCGGGCCCTCCGCTTTTTTCGCCGTACTCCTCCCACACCTATAATACCCTAATTTCGGAAAGGAACGTGATACCGTTGACGGACAAGGAAAAGCACCGGCAAATTCACCGGGAAGCTCTGGCCACCCTGGGGCTTTACGGAATCTTTTTTCTCTGGTGGTTCGGATGGGGGTACGGCTTGGGATCCGGAAGCCCCGAGAGCTATACCTATCTTTTCGGGCTTCCCCTCTGGTTTCTTCTGAGCTGCCTGGGAGGATGGCTGGGAGTTTCCCTGGGAGTCTTCTGGATGGTACGGTGTTTCTTCCGGGAGATTCCTTTCGAAGAAGCACCGGAAAGCTCCCGGTAGGAGGCCCTCATGTCCTCTCAATGGAACATGCTTCTTCCCATGGGGCTCTACCTCCTCTGCATGCTGGGCATGGGCATCTACGCCCACCGCTCCTCCTCCGGAGGAAAAGGCTCCTTTCTGGAACATTACTTTATCGGAGATCGCGGGATGGGGGGATTCGTCCTCGCCATGACCCTCATCGCCACCTACACCAGCGCCAGCAGCTTTATCGGAGGCCCCGGAGTGGCTTCCACCAAGGGGCTTGGATGGGTTTTCCTCGCCATGATACAAGTACCCACGGCGTTTCTCACCCTGGGAATTCTGGGGAAAAAACTCGCCCTGGTCTCCCGAAAGATCCAAGGAGTTACGGTAACGGACTACCTTTGGGCCCGATACCGTTCTAAAACCCTGGTGCTTCTGGCATCTCTCACCATGTTGATTTTCTTTCTCGCCATCATGGTGGCCCAGTGCATCGGCGGAGCCCGACTCTTTCAGGTGATGGCGAACATTCCCTACGGCGCCGGGCTGGCTCTCTTCGCCCTGGTGGTGGTGCTGTACACCACCCTGGGAGGCTTCCGGGCGGTGGTTATCACCGACGCCCTCCAGGGAGTGGTGATGGTCTTTGCCACCATCTTCCTTCTCGCCGCGGTGGTTCGGGCGGGAGGAGGCCTGGAAGCCGCGGGAGAGACCCTCCGGACCCTGCATCCCGAGATGATGGACCCCTCCTCGGGGGGCACTCTGGGCAAACCCTTTCTGCTCTCCTTCTGGGTTCTCGTGGGGCTCGGCATTCTGGGGCTTCCCCAGACCACGGTGCGGGGGATGGGCTTTCGGGATTCCCGGTCTCTCCACAACGCCATGCTCATCGGCACCCTGACGGTGGGTTTTCTCATGCTGGGAATGCATCTGGTGGGCTTCTTCGGCAGGGTGCTCCTGCCTCCGGAGGGACTCTCTCCGGATCTGGTGATCCCCACCCTCACCGTGCAGGTACTTCCTCCTTTCTGGGCAGGAATCTTTATCGCCGGGCCTTTGGCGGCCATCATGTCCACCGTGGACTCCCTGCTTCTTCTCGCCGCCGCGGCTCTGGTGAAGGATCTCTATCTTCGGTTCGTCTCTCCCGCCGCTAAGGAAAAGACCATCTCCCGCATGAGCTTCTGTACCACCGCCCTTCTCGGAGCTGCGGCCTTTCTGCTGGCCCTGAACCCTCCGGATCTCATCGTGTGGATCAACCTCTTCGCCTTCGGAGGCCTGGAGGCGGCCTTTCTCTGGCCCACCGTGCTGGGGCTCTACTGGAAGAGAGCCAACGCCTCGGGAGCCCTTCTGGGGATGCTCGGAGGCGTGGGAGCCTACTTCTGGTGCTCCCTTACCTCCTTCAATCCCCTGGGAATGCACCAGATCGTACCGGTGCTGCTCTTCAGTCTTCTGGGCTTTCTCGGAGGAAGCTGGTTCGGCAAAAAACCGGATCCCGAGGTACTGCACATCTTTTTCGGAGAATAGGAGAAGAGCCTCTCTCTTTCGCTCATGACGAAGCCGCCGGGAGCTTCCCCGGCGGCTTCCCTTACGATGCGGCGAGAATTTTTCCTTCCGGAAACGAGAAGAATTCTCCCTACAGAGAGGCTTCTACCTTCCGAAGTTCCTCGGGGGAATCTTCCAGCCAGGCCTTCCAGAGATCCTGATACTCCCTCAAAAACCAGAGAGCGGTCTCCTCAAGGCTCGCACCATGCTCATCCATGTATGCCAGAATTTTATTCGTAAGTCCCAGGGTGGTGCTGTACCGGCGAAGAAAATCCCCGATATCCGGATTTGCCTCGATAAAGGCGGTATTGGCCAGCTTGAGAACCCGGCAGCTCGGAAAGGCGCAGGCCCCGGTGGTGTTCCAGATCTCCTCGTCGTAGGGGGGCTCTTCGAGCTTGGTCATATCGAACATGCCAAGAATGGGAGTGGGCTCCCAATAGTAGGCCAGTACGGGTTTGCCTTGCTTATAGGGGCCTGCGATACCCGCAGCGAGGGCGCTGGAAGATCCCGCGAACATGTTGTTAAAAGATGCGTCCAATCCGTAGGACTTCAGCTTCTGTACGTTCTTGCTGGAGACGTTCCATCCCGTGGGGCCGTTGAGAAACCGCCCCTTCTCGGGATCCTCGGGATCCGTAAAGAGATGGGCATACCGGGGGAGATCCTCCACGGAGCGGAGATCCGGTGCTACGGGTTCTATCCCCCGCTCGGGATCTCCCTCGATCACGAAGGTGGGAACGTACCATCCCTGGGGAGAGTCGGGAAAATTCTTTCCCAGGGAGATCATATCTCCCTTTTCCTGGGCCTTGGCCCAGAATTCCGGCACGTTATCCACCCATCCCTCCATGGAGAGCTGAATATCCCCTCGCTCAATTCCCATGAGCCCCGGCAGGGATTCCACAAAAAGATACTCCACGGGCTTGCCAAAACCCTTCTCGATGATATACCCCGCAATGCGGTTGTGAAGCTGCACGCTCTCCCAGGAGAAATCCGCAAACTTCACGGGCTCTTCCCGGGCCCAGAGAACGGCGCTTCCGGCCAAAACGAAGGCTCCCGCCAGCACTATCAGCATCAACTTTCTCGGCAATCCTTTTTTCATATGACACTCCTTTCCAAATTATGATACGTCCAATCCGCTTCATCTATGGTTTTTTCGAGAACTTCGGAAAATTCTCGCCGCCATCACGGGCTTCACTCCGCTTCGGAAAAGTTGAGGGCCTCCAGAAAGACCTCTCCCACCCGGGAAAAAGCGTTTTCAAAAGCCTGCAGATCCCCCTCGAAGGAGGTTATATAGAGCTCCGTTTCTCCGGTTTTTTTTGCATACCGCACCGCAAAGCCCTCGGGCACCGAAGGGCCGTATCCCGCCGCCAGGATTCCCTTTCCTTCCGTGGCGCTGGTGCTCATCCAGAATTCGTTGAAGCGCCTCCAGCCGGGGCTGGTAAAAAAGGGTATCTCTTCCGGGGAAAGACCTCGAAGAAGGGCATAGTTTTCGAGAAAGCCCAAATTACCATCGATTCCCTTTCCCCGGCGGCACAAAAGAATGCGTTCTCCGTGGGCTTTGCCTGCCCGCCGCAGCAGGAAAGCCAGATCTTCTTTCCGGACTCCTTCCCGGTAGGCCCGAATGCAGGCGGCTCCTTCCGGAGTGAGAGAACGGGTTCCTTCGGTACGCCCCTCCCGGAAATGCCGGAGACTTACGGATTCGAAGGCGTTTCGCAGGGATCCCCAAAGCTCTTTCTGAACCCCCAGCAGCACAAGCTGCACGAAAGCATCCGGGCTGAAGCGCAGTTTCTTGAGATTCGACGCACCGAAGACGGGAAAGCGCAGAATTTCCAGCTTTATCCTCTGCCGAAGCCGGGCATCTCTCCGCCGAATTTCCCGAGCCTTTTCCTCCAGCTCCGGAGTACACACGAATTCCAGAGGCTCCGGTATTTCCAGAGAAATTTCGGAAGAGTCCTCCTCCGGAGCATCTCCGCAGAGAAAGGCCGCCACCCGGCTCATGACTCCCCCATCCCGACGGGAGTGATCGTAGTTCCATCCTCCCACTCCCTCGGGATAGACAATAAGCTGAAAGGATTTGTCGTACCAACGGTTATCGGGAATCCCCCCGAGAAGATTCCGGCAGAAGGAGATTTCTCCATTTCCGGGGGAATCTTCGAGGATCACCACGAAGAGGGCCTTTTCCACCAGGTCCATATGATGTCGATTGCGGGGATGTTCTCTCAGAATTTCCCTGATCTTTCCCCATTCCCGGCGGTTTGCGGCGGTGAAAACCCCCGGAGAGCGGGCCAGGGGCTCCCGGTGGTTCCAGAGATCCCGAAAAAGCGCTTCGAAAGCGGCCTTTCCCGGATGCCGCCCTTTTTCGTCCAGCACCTTCACGGAGTAGATGCGCCCCCGGCGGAAAATCGCTATGTGAGACGATTCGGGAGCACAAAAGCTGGCATCTTGGGAAACTCCCGGAATCCGGGTGCAGCCGAAAAGAGTGGCATACTGGGCCATGCATTGGGGAACTCCCTTCACCTCGTCTTGAGGGAGGATTCCCCGGAGAATCCGGCCGTGCAATTCCAGGGCCCGGACGGTAAGATGTGCCGCCAGAACCGCCCCGGAGGAGGCCTGAAAATCGAACAAATAAAAGGGATTGATATAAACGGGAAGGCTCGTGGAATGCCGCAGATACCAGCCTTCCCAGAAGGGACGGTGTATTCCCAGGGAGGGATTTTTCCGAAGATCCTCCCGAAGATCCTCATGGAGCTGCAGCATTCTCCCTCCGGGATCTCGCGATATTTCCGCACTTTCGGCAGTCTCTTCATACTCCCGGGGGTTCAGAAGAGGCGCCGCCCAGCTCATAAAGCGGGAAAGGCTTATCTCCAGGAATTCCGGTTCCAGCAGAGGGAGAGAATTTTCATGACGAGAAAAAGGTATAGACATGACATCACCTCGGTTTTTGCAATAAAAGACCTTTTTTAGCACTTCCGAAAAATCCCGTTTTCTGGCTTTTCACCAGAACGCCCTTCTTTCCTCTCTCCTGAAAAGAAAAACACGCCTCGGGCGCTTCAGGCAAAAAACCAGAAGTGCCCTCCGGCACAATCCGGAAACGGGATGGACCTTGCAAAGTTCTTTGAAATCAAGGAGAGAACGTTCCCTGGAAGCGTGAGGTCCGGGGCCTTGCAGCAAGGAATTCGGAAAAAGAGTCGGGGATTTCTTTTTGAGAGTACCACTGGAAAAACTCAATTTTCAGTATACCATATGCGCGGAACTCTCCGAAATAATCTTTTTTTCACGAAACGCCTTCGGGAAATGCCCGGAATATTCACGTCTCGAAGGGCTCCACACTGCCGAAAAGATTCATTGCCTGCGAAATTCCTGAAATGCTATGATGTGCCGGGAGATGGCTTCTCCAAAACGCCGCACCGGTGGCAAAAATATCAAGGAGGTTCCCGGAAATGAGCATGAGACGCAAGGATAAGGAAATTACGGATAACCAGGTTCTTCGAGAGGTACTGCGCGCCGCCAAGGTATGCCGGCTCGGCATGTGTTCCCTTGAAGGAGAACCCTACCTGGTTCCTCTCTGCCCGGCATACCTTGAAGAGGAGCACGCCCTCTACTTTCATGGATCCCGGGGAGGCAAAAAACACGCTCTCCTCCGGGAAAATCCTCGGGCATGCTTCGAGATCGAAGAAGAAGTCACCCTTGTGGAAAACGAGGATCCCTGTGAATGGGGGATGCGCTACCGCAGCCTCATAGGGTTCGGGAGAGCGGAGTTTCTGGAATCTCCCGAAGAGAAGCAGCGGGGACTCAGAATCATCGTGGAACATTACTCTGGAAAGCCTTCGGAACACACCTTTCCCGAGCAGATGCTCCAGCGGCTGGAAATATTCCGGATTCCCATCGAGAGCCTCACGGGACGCCAGAGCCTCTAAGGATGAGGAGACTTCCGTGTTTTCTTCGGTGAAAAAAACTTTCTTTCCGGGAAATTCCTCTTCGGCAATGCCGCGACTACTCCGAGGATTCAGCCTGGTGGAGCTTCTTATGGTCATGGTGATCCTCGGCATTCTCGGGGCGGCCATGATGCTCCTGGGAGGATCCGCCATGGATAAGGCCCGGGCAACAAAGATCGTCTCGGAGATGAGAATCATGAAATCTGCGGGACAGCTCTACTTTTCCGATTACGGAAGCTGGCCCATCTGGGCCTACAACGAGGGCATGGGGAGTTATCGAAACCTCTCTCCCCAGGGGAGCGGCATTCTTCCCGACGTCTATGCGGATAAGCTTCCTCTGAACGAAAACTACTGGATCGGTCTCATGTACGGACCGGACGATGAAGGGAAAACCCGGGTCTTCGTGATTCTCTACGACCGGGGATTGAACCGGGGAACCAAGCAAAAGCTCGCCGAAATGGCCGGGGACATGCAGTTCTACGCCAAGCCCGATGCAAGCCATACCTTTACGGGGCTCCATCTTTTTACCGCGGAGGACGATAACCTCATGTGGTTTATGTAGGCACTCCGGAAAAACGGAAAAGGGCTTTTCCGACCATGAGCAAAGGGGAGGCTTTTCGCCTCCCCTTTGCTCATGGTCTATGTGGAAAAAATTCCCCGGAAAAAACCTTACATGAAACCCTCGTAAGGGCGTTTCACCACTGCGGTGTGCACGTGGTTGATCATGGTGATGAAGTCGAAGACTGGCCTTCCCGTAGCCTGCTGCACCGCAAAGCCGTAAGGCGGCAGATCGCTGCACTCCAGCACGATGGCCCCCACCTCGGGGTGCTCTTCCACCATCCGCCGGGCCACGTCCACTACTTCTTCCTCCACCTTGTCGGAATCCAGGGTTCCTTTTTCCAGAAGTACCGAAGAATAAAACTCCTCCTTCTCCTCCATGCCGTAGAGGGCCAGAGGAATGTCCGGACCCACCCCCACGTTGGCGAAGTGCTCCGGAGTGAGCACGGACTTGTTGGCGGTAATGACTCCGATCTTCTCGTTTTTCTTGAGGGTTCTATGGATAAAGGGAATCTGAAGAAGGCTGGAGAGAAATACCGGAATGTCCACCGCCTCCGCTACCTGGGGCTGAAAGAGGGCCATAAAGCCGCAGGCTCCGGTGATGGCCTTGACTCCCTCGTCCTGGAGCTGTCGGGCCCCTTCGAGAAAGGGTTCCAGCAGAGCGGGATCCCGCTGGTTCAGAAGCCTTTCGATGGAGGCTCCCCGAACCTCTTTATAGCGCACGGGAAAATCGAAGGTGCTGGCGTTGCCCACGTTGCCGGGAACGCAGGGATAGGCGGCGTCAAGGATGAGAATGCCGATGGATTCTCCATCCCAGGAGCGTTTTTTGTTGCGTATGCGGTACACTGTCATTCGTGTCTCTCCCCCTTCAAGTATGCAAAGTGCGATACAAGTATACATTACGCAAGATTGTAACGCCCTGGAAGGAGATACACAAGCACTTTTTCGAAGGAATCCAGGAAAGAAGCTCCGGAGAAAAATCTCCGGAGCTTCTTTCGAGAGGAAGAATGGTACGTTTTTCTTTATTCAGCTCTCCTTTGCAAAGAGAGCCTTCTTGGGAATCCGCATCTTGGCGGTTTTGAGAGGATTCACCACCTGGCTGAAAGTAAGATCGCAGAAAAGGCTGGCGAACATGTAGCTCTGTTTCCAGGAGAGGCCGGCGTGCTTCTGCACGAAGGCCACCGTATCCCCCACCACCTCTCGGGTGGCATCCTCCATGGATTCCGCACTGGCAAGAAGGAAATAGGCTTCCTCGGTCTCCACGAAGGGATTTCTCAAGGGAGTATTTTTCTCCAGCTCCGCTCGAAGGGTTACTCTCCCCCGGGCTTCCGCGCCGGTGCCGCAAACTTCTCCGTTACCCATGACGCCGTGCAGATCTCCCAGAGCCAGCTTGGCTCCGGGAACGAAAACCGGAAGCCGCAAAACGGAGCCCGCGGTATTTTCCAGGGTGTCCAAATTGCCTCCGTGTCTTCCGGGGCTGCCGTTGAGAACCGATCCTTCCGCGGGAGCCACTCCGATGACCCCTATCATGGGGCGCAACGAAAAGGAACGTCCGCAGAAACGGGCCTCTTTTCCGGAAAGGGGAACGATTTCCGTGTACCCTTCGCCAACTTCGTCCCCCAGGGGGCCGAAACCGGGGTACACTTCCACCACCCCCTGGGCGTCGAGAAGCACCTCTTCGATATGTACCCGCAACACATCTCCGGGTTCGGCTCCCTCGATCCAAACGGGGCCCGTGGCGGGATTCACCTTGGAATAGTCGAAATCCGGCCCCAGCACGTGATGAGGTTCCGTAAGGGCGTGGCTGAAACAATCCTCGGTATGAAAGATAATCCGTTCTCCCGGAGAGACCCGCAGCACCGCCTCGTTTTCGTCCGACATGGCATATACCACCTGGTCCCGGCGCAGTTCAGAAACCATGAAAAAACCTCCTTTCTACTTTTTGCGGATGCCCGAGACATCCCATATTTCCCGTCCTCCCACGAGTCCCCGGGGACGGTAGATCATGATGACGATGAGAAGCAGCGCCATCAGTACGTTTACCAGGCCGAAAACGGGAGGAATGTGTACTCCCAGAAGAGTTATCCCCTCCTGAAGAGGGGCGAGAAGTTCCGCTCCCACCGTAAGAATGGTAACTCCCAGCAAAGTTCCCGATATGGTGCCGATCCCTCCGATGGCGAGCATGGCCACCACATGAAAGACATAGACCAGGCCAAAGGCCTTGGGATTCATGGTGAGCACGAGATGCACCCAGAGAGCCGCTCCGATGCCCGTAATAAAGCTGCCCACCGCAAAGGAGAGAATCTTGTAACGCACCACGTGAATGCCCATTACCGCCGCAAGGGTCTGATCCTTGGCAATGGTGCGGAGCGCCCGGCCGTACCGTGACTGCATAAGCCGATAGATGAAAAAGATCACCAGCACGAGGATACCATAAGCCCACCAGATGTTGGTGTAGGGGGGAATGTTCCGGAGCCCCATATCCCCGTGAGTGAGCCCTCGGAGATTTTCCGCGAGATTCCCCATAACGATGTTGATCCCCATGGAGGCGAGAATGAAATACTGCCCCTGCAATCGGAAGGCGGGAAGAAGAAGAATTACGCTCGCCGCCACCGCCAGGAGCCCCGCTAGAATAATCGCCACGGGAAAGGCCACCTGAAGCCCCTCCAGCCAGGAGGGAAGGTGAAGCACCGCTTTTTTGTAGGATACGGGCAGCGTGAGAAGAGCCGTGGTGTACGCCGCCACCATCATGGTTCCTCCAAAACCCAGGGAAAAAATGTTGGTATAGCCGTTGGTGACGTTCACTCCCAAAGCGATGATGGAGGTGACTCCCACGAGAACCACCAGGCGCAGATAATATCCTCGCAGAGAGGTTTCCGCAAGCCAGAGCAATCCTCCGAGAAGAAGAAGCCCCACCAGGATTTTTCCGAAGTTTTTCATGACCTCTCTCCTCCTACTCTATCTTGATGTTGGGCCGGAAGAGCCCCGAAGGCTTTACGAAAAGGATGAGAAAGAGCAGCATCCAGACGAAAATGGGGCGTACCGCGGAAAACTGGGGAGGTAGCAGGGCCACGAACATGATTTCTCCCAGGCCGATGATATACCCTCCCACGGCGGCGCCGGGAACGTTGCCTATGCCTCCCAGAACCGCAGCAATAAAGGCGTTGAGCCCGATAAGATACCCCATGCTGGGAGTTACCACTCCGAAGCTCATACCGTAAGCCACTGCGGCTACTCCCGCCAGGGCGGAACCGAGGACGAAGGCATAGAGCACGATGCGCCGGCTGTTTATTCCTGCAAGCCCTGCGGCGTTGGCATCGTACGCCACGGCCCTCATGGCCATGCCCGTGCGGGAAAACCGTATAAAGAGAGTAATTCCCAGGACTAGGGCCAAAGCTATGCCGAAAATCCAGATGTCCTTGACGTTGAGAAAAAGTCCGGAGTCCGTGATGAAAATGCCCTCCAGGAAATCCGGAGTGGGAAAAGCCCGGCGGCTATCTCCGAAAATCATGGTAAAGAGGCTTCGGAGTCCCAGAGAAGCCCCGAAGGAGGCGATAAAAACCGTGAGCACCTCGGGATTGCGCTTCAGGCAGGGAGCGTATACGGTACGCTGAATGAGCATGCCGATGAGCACCGCTCCCCCCAGGGCAGCGAGAAGTCCTATCAGGAAGGGAGAGCCTCCGAAGGCGAGAAGAAGATAGGCGCAAAAGGCGCCGATCATGAAAATCTCTCCGTGGGCAAAGTTGATGAGCCCCAGGATTCCGTAAATCATGGTGTATCCTATGGCGAGAAGAGCGAGAATACTGCCGTAGGAGAGGGCGTTTATGAGCTGTTGGGCTATATAGAGTCCGTACATGGCGTTATTTCACTCCGAGATAGGTATTCACAACGTAGGCGTTGTGCTCCAGATCCGCGCTTTTTCCCTCCAGCCGGATCTCCCCGCTTTCCATAACGTAGGTTCGGGAAGAAATTTCCAGGGCAAGCCCCACGTTTTGTTCCACCAGGAGAATCGCCACTCCCTCCCGGCGTATCTCTCCGATGCGCTCGTAGATTTGATCCACGATGATGGGAGCCAATCCCAGAGAAGGCTCGTCCAGAAGAAGCAGCCGGGGTTCGTTCATGATGGCTCTTCCGATGGCGAGCATCTGCTGCTCTCCTCCGCTAAGAGATTCCGCCAGCTGTCCCCGGCGCTCCCATAACTTGGGGAAAAGGTCGCAAACCCATCGAATGCGTTCTCGTATCTTTTTTCGGGAAGCGAGAAGATACCCTCCCACCTGAAGATTTTCCTGCACCGTGAGATTGCCGAAAATGCGGCGTCCCTCGGGGGAGCAGCTTATACCCCGGGCAACCACGGCATGAGACGTTTTTCCTTCCAGATCTTCCTCCCGATAGAAAACCCTGCCGCTTCGAGGAGTTACTTCCCCCGTAATGCACCGGATGGTGGTGGTTTTTCCCGCACCGTTGGGGCCCACCAGGGCCACCACTTCTCCCGGAGCGATGGAGAGATCGATGCCGTGAAGCACCTGGGCTTTTCCGTATCCCGCCACAACCTGTTCCATTCGCAGCATGTCCATCCCTCCTACTGCCCCTGGAGGGCCTGTTTTTTCCAGGCCCGCTCGCCGAGATAGGCCTTGAGAACCTGGGGATTTTTCTGAATCTCCAGAGGAGATCCCTCGGCGATGGGTTTTCCCTGATTCATCACAAGAATACGGTCGCTTATTCCCATGATAACTTTCATGTTATGCTCCACCACGATAATTCCCATGGAGGAATTTTTGTGGATATCCCGGACGATTTCGATCATTTCATCGGTTTCCGCAGGGTTCAGCCCCGCGGCGGGCTCATCCAGCAGCAGAATGCGAGGCTCGAAAAGCAGGGCTCGGGCCAGCTCCGCCTTCTTCTGCACTCCGTAGGCAAGATCCTCCACGGCCACGGAAGCGTATGCATCGATGCGGAGTCTGGCGAGAACCCGGTGAACGTTTTCGAGAATCCGCTCTTCCTCCCGGCGGTAACGAGAAGTGAGAAAAAGAGAATCCAGGTACGTATAGTTTCGGGCGAGATGAAAGGGAGGCTTCAGGTTTTCCTCCAGGGTCATTCCCTTCATAAGCCGGATGTTCTGAAAGGTTCGGGTAATTCCGAGAGCGGTTATGTCGTGAGGAGCTTTGCGGAAAATATCCCGGTTCTCGAAGAGAATCTTTCCGGAGGTTCCCCGAAGAACTCCCGTAAGGAGATTGAAAACCGTGGTCTTTCCCGCACCGTTCGGGCCGATAAGCCCCAGAAGCTCTCCTTGGGAGAGTGTAAAGGAAAGGGAATCCACCGCCCTGAGACCACCGAAAGTTTTGGTGAGTTCTTCTACTTGCAGCAATACGCATCACTCCCGAAAAGGGTTAGATTTATGATCCATGGAAAGGGAGAAAGGGCCGGAACACGCCGACCCTTTCCGGAGGTGTGTGACGAAAAAGGTTTCTCCGAATAATAACTACATGTCTTCCGGCATGATCAAATCCGTGAAGACCCGCTTGCCATCCCGAACAACCCGGAAGACCACGGGCTTGTTGGGAACCCGGGGAAATTCCACGGTTTCCGGATCGGGATAAAAAATAGGTATGGTTGTGGAGGTAAATTTCATGTCCTTGATGACATCCCGGAGAGCGGTCCGACGCTCCGCGAGATCCATGGAATTCCACTTTTCCTCTCCCAGGCTTCTCATGGCTTCCGCCATCATCCGGATGGCGTCGTACCCCAGACATTCACAAGACCCCGGTTCGGCTCCGTCATACTCCGCCTTGTAGGCCTCCACAAAATCCTTCCCATTTACGGTCATTGGATTTTCCGCAGCAAAATGAGTGGAGACTATGGTTCCCTCCATAACTTCTCCCCCAACTTCCACTACTACGTCATTATCCGCTCCATCCGTGAAGACCATGGGCAACCGTACTCCCAGCTTGGCCGCCTGCTTGGCGATAATGGGACCGTCCTGGGGGAAGGGAGGCGTGATCACCAGACCGTCGATCTTCTCCTTCCCCATCTTCATCTTCAACCGGGTAATCTGGGCGGTAAAGTTCACGTCCCCGGTCTGATACATCTCCTGGTGCACCACCGCGTTTGCATCCCCCGTATACTCCTGGAAGGCCTCCATGAAAAACTTGGTGAGATCCAGGCTGTAGGCGCTGGCGTTATCCCAGAACACCGCCACTTTCTTCCACCCCAGTACATCCGCGCAATATTTGGCCACCGCCCGGCCCTGATCGTTATCGCCGAAGGGAACCATAAAAATGTAGTCTCCTATCCGGGGAATGGTGGGAGTGGTGGCGGTTCCCACGAGAAAGACCGTCTCGTTGGCCTGGAAAATGGGGCCCGCCGCAGAAACGAGAGAATCGTCCGTAAGGCCACATCCCGCAAGAACTTCCTCCTCCTCCACGAGCCGGAGAGCCGCATTGGAGATCACCGTGGTATCGCTCTGACCGTCGATGTTCTTCAGCTCCAGGGGATGCCCGAAAATGCCGCCCTCCCGGTTGATAACCTTGACCGCCAGCTGACTTCCCCGAAGCCCTCCCTGCCCGAGAGGAGCCGCCACACCCACCTGGCTCCAGATGGATCCCACCACCACGGGCTCTCCGGAAGGCTCCGCAAAGGCTCCGGAGGAACACAGCAGCATGCTGCAAAATGCCGCCAACACCAAAAAGACGAACGCTCTCTTACGAGTAACCATTTTTCCTGCCTCCTTCAAATTTGAATAATCGCTACCCCCGCAGGGGAAATAGCCTCGCTGCAAAACTCTGCGCTTTTCCTAGGAGTGGAGAAGATAGAAAAGCGCATCCAGGATGAGAAGAAAGGAAGGGCTTTTTCTACGCTCTCCCATGCCGATATTGCCGAATTCTCCGTGAGGAGAGAACAACAACGTTTTTCCCTCTCCGGTACGGCATTCCACGAAGGCGGAGCGTCCCCGAAGATGTTTTTCGAAGCGTTCGGGAGAGAGAAGGTTATACCATCCCCCCAGAGCCTCCTTGGCGGGATAGTTGTCTCCCATCTCCCAGGAGGGAACGTGTTCGGGATGCCCACTAGCCACGAAAGATTCATACTCTCCGAGGGAACGGGCGTTTTTGCCGAAAACTTCCATGCCAGGGCCTTCCCAGTAGATAAGATCCAGGGTGTTGCGCGGCCCCGCCTGCAAACCGTAGAAACAGGGATGTTTCTCCCGGAGAGATACCCGGACGAAGCCCGTTCCGGTACGCCAGTAATCGAGAGCCTGTGCATCCGTAACGTCCACCAGATTGAGCCAGAAGGAGTTTCTTTGGTCGAAGGAAGTGAGAGGAAGATAGGCTCCCGCACAAACTCCGAAATAACTCCCCTTTCCGAGCATGTGATTGCGAAGAATGGCATAGCCCTTATCCCCGAGTCCCGCATAATAGGATTCCCCCGCATCGGGGCCTCCGGGAACCAGAAGCACCGCATCCTCTGGAAGCAATCCCCGGCGCAGGTCTTCATGATCCATTTCGCGGTAGGGAAAACCGCTCCAATCCAGGACTTCCTTCAGGGGATCCACGCAAAAATCCGCCGCCCCACGCCCTACGTACAGCACGAGATCCCGAGAAACTCCGGAAGATTTTTCTTCGGAAGGAAGAGAAACTTCCTCGAAGAAAACCCCTCCCTCTTCCAGAAAATCCCGGTAACTCAGAGGAAAAAGAAAGGCTCCCGGCGCATAGAAATGCCCTTCGGGAAATCTCGGAGTGCTACAGTGAACGCTGCGGTGCATCCGCCGAAAAGGCTCTCCCTCCTGCAAAATCACGTTTATTCTCCGGGAGGCTTCGAGAAAATCACTCTGAATATGCTCCACTCCCAGCCGATCCCAGGGAACGAGAAGACTCCCGGCCCGCTTTTCCATGGCCCTAGTTCCCCAGGAGTGTCCGGAACTCCCGGAAACGCTGCAAAGATGCCGCAGAGGCTCCTCCGGTACCGAGGCTGACGCCGTACATGGCCATCAGGCTGAAGGCGAATCCCGGAATAAGCTCGTAGAGAACATCGGAGTATCCCAGGTTGTACCATCCCAGGATGGTAACCATTCCTACGAGCATGCCCACCACGGCTCCGGGGAGATTGATTTTTTCCCAGTACAGGGAGAGAAGAACCAGGGGGCCGAAACATGCCGCCAGCCCTCCCCAGGCGTAAAGGGCGATGTCGAAGACCAGGCCTCCCGAAAGGGACATGAGAAACGCCGCCACGGAGATGACCACCACCGCAAGACGTTCCACCGGAACGAGCTGCTCCAGGTTATCCACTTTCTTGAAGCGTTTGTATATGTTCGACGCGTAGGATGCCGCCGCCACCAGGAAATAGGCGCTCACGGAAGAGAGAATGGCCGCCATCACCGCCGCCGCGAAAAGGCCTATGGTGTAGGAAGGAAAAACCTCTCCCGTAAGAGCCAGGAAAATCTGTTCCGGATCGCCGATATCCTGAAATATGGCTCGTCCGATAATGCCCACCATCACCGCGCCGTAGGTGGTAAGCCCTACCCAGAGCATGGCGATAAGTGTGGAATCCCGAATCTCCCGAGGGTTTTTGATGGACATGAAACTTGTCAGGATATGGGGCTGTCCCGGATATCCCACGCCTATGCCGATGCCTCCCAACACGAGAGCACCGCGGGACCAGAAGCCCGAACTGCCGGAAAAGAAGGAAAAGAATTCCGGATTTTCCTTGAGGAGATGCTCTCCGAGCCAGGCAGAGCTTTCGATATGCCCCAGAGCCACCAGGGGAACCAGAATGAGGGCCAAGAAAATGATGGACCCCTGAATGAGGTTGCTCCAGCTCACCGCCAGATACCCCCCGAGATAGGTGTAGATCATGACGATAAAGAGACCCAGTACGATGCCAGTTTTGTACTCCAGCCCGAAGGCGATATTCAAAAGCTTGCCGCTGCCGATAATTTCAGCGGAAGCGTTGATAATCATAAAAAGAATGATCACTATGGCGGCGATACAGCCGATAATGCCCCGGCTATCGTCGAGCCTCTTTTCGAAGAACTCCGTAAGGGTTACCGCCCCGTAGAATTCCGAAGCCCTGCGGAGCCGGTTGGCGATAACGGTCCAGTTGAAAAGGGTACCGAAGAGAATTCCCGTAACCACCCACAACGATCCGAAACCCATGGAAAAAGCCATTCCCGGCAACCCCAGAAGAAGCCAGCCGCTCATATCGGAGGATTCCGCAGAGATGGCGGTAATCCACTTGTTGTTGCTCCGTCCCGCCAGGCTGTAGTCGTCGTAGGACTTGGTCTTTCTGTAGGTGACATAGCCTATGGCCACGAGAAGCAGTAGATATCCCCCAAAAATGACGTAATTTCCCCACATAATCATTCCCCTCTTTCTCCGCGGTTTCTTCCGCTATCTCCCTGAAAAAACAGCCACGCCAAAACAAGGGAGAACAACAGGGGGGCCATGAACAAACCTACTCTCCACACCATGATCACAAACTCCTCTCCTCGATCTGCATAACACCACACACATACAATTCTCGAAACTGGCTCCATGATAATAAAAAAGACCTTCTCCTCTCCATGAGGAGAACGCCCGAAAAACGAAAAAATCCCGGGAAAACCACCCGGGATTCTAAGCAAAAAGGGAAGGGCTCTAAGCCTTTCCGGAAAAAATGAAGCGAAAGAAGCTTGAAAAACAAAAACGCCGAAGGTAATCAGCTTTCCTGAATGATCCCCGTTTTTACGGCATACCGCGCCAATTCCGCCACGCTGTAAATTTGGAGTTTGCTCATGATATTCCGCCGGTGGGTTCCCACGGTTTTAGCGCTTAAATGGAGCAGTTCTCCAATTTCGCGGTTGGAATATCCTTCGGCTATCTTACGGAGAATTTCCGTCTCCCGCCGTGAAAGGAGGGTGGCATGGCCTTCTTCTGGGGGGTCGCTTACCGCATCGATATACAGCTTCGCCACAATGCCGGAGATGCTGGGGCCGAGATAGATTTCCCCCGCCACGGCACTCCGGATGGCCTCCAGAAGTTCCGTGGAGGCGCAATCCTTGAGAAGAAATCCCGAGGCTCCCGCCTGGAGCATTTCCGTGATGAATTTCTTGTCCGCATACATGGAGAGGGCGATAATCTTGACATGGGGCACTTTTTCCTTAATCTTTTTCGTCGCAAGAATGCCGTCCATATCGGGCATCATGATATCCATCACCACCACGTCCGGGCACAGTGCCAGGGCCTGCTCCACCGCACTCCGGCCGTCCGCCACCTCCGCCACGATGGTAATTTCCGGATTCCGGCTCAAAAGCAGCCGGATACCCTCACGAACAATGGTGTGATCGTCCGCCAAAAGCACTCGCATGAAATCAATCCTCCTCAAAGGCCCGGGAAGAAACCGTGAGAACCACCCGGGTTCCCCGGGAGGGCTCGGAAAAAATATCGAGAGCCCCCCGAAGATGTTTCAATCGCTCCTGAAGGCTGAAAATACCGAAGGAGGGCACAGCGCCCTTCAAAAAATCGAGTCGCTCCGGTGAAAACCCTTTCCCTTCATCGATGACGGAGAGGGAGAGAACCCCCGTTTCGGGCTCCTCGCAGATAACCCAGGCTCGATCCGTTTCCGCATGCTTGATGATGTTCATGAGCAATTCGCTGAGAGAGCGGAAGAGAAAGGCCTTCAGATCGTCATTCACGGTCTCCGGAAATCCCCGATTTTCCAGATGCACTTCCAGGCCGTAGTCTTCCAGAAGTTTTTCTCCCAGCCACTCTGCGGCGGGAACGAAACCGAGCTTGTAGAGCACGGGACTTCCCAAATCGAAGGTAAGGCTCCGCACGGTTTTTATCGTATCATCCAGAAGATCCACCATGTTCTGCATTTCCCGGAAAACCGCAGAATTTGGATAATCCCCTCCCAGAAGGACCGCCCGGATTTTCGCCAGGGCCAAATTCTGCCCGATGGAATCGTGAATCACCGTGGCAATCCTCCGGCGTTCCCGCTCCTCCGCCCTGGAAAGAGAGGATGCGAGCGCCTGAAGCTGATACTGATACTCCATCTCTTTCTGGCGGATCTCCTTTTGAAGCGTTATATCGTTGGCATGCATAAGCACCAGATCCGGAGGAACGAAAACGCAGCGCAGACTCAAAATGAGATGCCCCCCCTGGCCATCCCGATAAAAATGTTCTCCCTCCACCAGGGCCTTTTCGGAAAAACAGCGTTCCACCAGGCGCACCACCCGGGAAGAATCGGGAAAGACTTCCTCCAGGGGCTTCCCCTTGTAAAGCTTGGATTGGTCTCTCTCGAAAACCGCCGCGGCATCGTTATATTTGAAGAGCCGGAAACCCTCTCCTTCCGTAAGCCATGTGAAGGTGGGAGAAGGAGTACAGTTATATTGGGCATCCAGGCGCTTTCTGCTTTGTTCCAGAACCTCGTTCATTCTCTTCTTTTCCTGATATCTCAGGTAGAAGAGGAGCAGAAAGGCCCCTCCCACCAGAATGCCCGCAGAAGAGAGAATGGCTTCGCCGTCCCAATATTCCTTTTCGATGTACCAATTTCTTTTCAGCCTATCGTATTCCAAGCTCGAGCGAAAATGCAGGATTCCCCGATTGAGAAGAGCGAGCTTCTCCTCCTCTCCCGGAGAAAGGACGAAGCGAAAACGGCTTTTCATGAGACTGAATCCGTAGGAGAAAATCCTGTCGTCAATTCCCGCCTGTCGGGCCACTCCCTCGAAAAGTCCCTCTTCGCACACCGCCGCCTCGATTTCTCCGGAGAGAAGTGCAAAGACGAGATCCGGAATGGTGCGATACGTCACAATCGTCTGAGCCCGGGCCTGCCGCAAATACTCCTCCACCGACGTGTGCCGCACCACTCCCAGTACGCGCTGTACGAGATCCTTTCTGGAAGAGAAGGGCTTCTCCCCCCGGCGGAAAAAAAGGCGCACGTCGAATTCTTCGATGGGATGCGAAAGAAGGAGCCCCTTGGATTGAGCGTTTCTTTCGAGCACTCCGAGGTTCGAAATGGCATCCACTCCGGCCTCGGTAAGCACCGCCAGTGCCTCTTCCCAATCGTCCACCAGAACGAACATGACGGGCTCCTTGAGCAGGCCGAAGATGGCCTCGTAGATTTCTATGGCGGCTCCTTCGGGACTGCGATGAGGATCCGTAAAGAAAAGAGGAGGATAGTTGGTGGGAATCCCTATGGTCCAGAGCGTTTCCGAAGACTTTTCTCCGAGAAGCGGAGCTTCCGGAAATTCTCCTCCTTCCGAGGGGGGGGAGAAGAAAAGCATTCCTCCCAAAACAAGAGAAGCTCCCCGCAACAACACGAGAAAAAGGTGGAAGACACTTTTTCGGCAGGAGAAAGGTTGTACAAAATTTTCCATAATTCCAAGCCTCCGGAGATTCTCGCTCAAAAACGGCAACGGAATGGACACAAAAGGAATGATACACCATGAAAAAAGGGGTGACAAAAGAAAGGCGAAAACTTTGAGAGAGAAACCCAGCAGAAGAGCCGTTATCCGTCTTCCGAAACGCCGCAAGCCTCTCCTTGAAACGGAGAGGCTTGCGGCTCGTATGGGGTGGTGTCACAACGAAATTTTTTGGTGTTCTTACTTCTTTTCGGGCATATCTCCGTTTCGGAGCACCGCACCCTCGGTACCGGAGGTAACGAAATGTCTGTATCGGCTGAGAAAGGGGCTTTCCATGGGCTGCGGCCTTGGGACGTAGCTCTGTCGCCGTTTTTCCAGTTCCTCTTCGGAAACCTCCAGAGAGAGCGACCGGGCGGGAATGTCGATGGCAATAATATCCCCCTCCCGTACCAGGCCTATGGGGCCTCCCAGGGCCGCTTCGGGGGAAACGTGGCCGATGGAGGCTCCCCGGGTGGCTCCGGAGAAACGGCCATCCGTAAGAAGGGCCACCGAGCGATCCAGTCCCATGCCGGCGATGCTCGAGGTGGGCCCCAGCATCTCTCGCATTCCCGGACCTCCCCGGGGGCCTTCGTTGCGGATTACCACCACGTCCCCGGATTTGATCTTTCCTTCCGCGATGGCGGCGCTGGCTTCCTCCTCACACTCGAAGACCCGGGCAGGGCCGGAATGCCGCATCATTTCGGGAAGCACCGCGCTCTGTTTCACCACGGAACCGAGAGGTGCCAGATTGCCCTTGAGAATCGCCATGCCCCCCTCGGCATGCCAGGGATTGTCCAGGGGGCGGATAACTTCGCTGTTGCGGATTACCGCCTTTTCGTAGTTCTCCTTCACCGTATGGCCGTTCACCGTGGGGAGATCTCCGAAGATCAGCCCCTTGGGAGCCAGACGCTGCATGACCCCCTGAATTCCCCCCGCCTCGTGGAGATCCTGAATGTGATACGCCCCGGAGGGGCTCATGCTGCACAGGTGCGGGGTCTTCCGGCTGATCTCGTCCATGAGATCCAGCGAGAGCACATGCCCCGCGGAGTGGGCAATGGCGGGAAGATGGAGTGCGGTGTTGGTGGAGCCTCCCAGAGCCATATCCACTGCCACGGCGTTCTCGAAGGCCTGAAAGGTGAGGATGTCCCGGGGACGAATATTCTTTTCCACCAGCACCATCACCGCCCGGCCCGCATTTTTGGCAAGGCGTTCCCGGGCGGCGTAGACCGCGGGAATGGTACCATTTCCGGGAAGGGCCATGCCCAGGGCTTCCATCATGCAGTTCATGGTATTGGCGGTGAACATTCCCGCGCAGGAGCCGCAGGTGGGGCAGGCGGTCTCCTCCAGCTCCCAGAGTTCTTCCTCGGTCATGGTTCCCGCTCTCCGGCGCCCCACTCCTTCAAATACGCTATTGAGGTCCGTATCCTTTCCCTCGCAGCCTCCCACCCCCGCCAGCATGGGGCCCCCGCTCACCACAAGAGAGGGAAGATTGAGCTCCGCCGCGGACATGGCCATGCCGGGAATAATCTTGTCGCAGTTGGTGACGTACACCAACCCGTCGAGGGCGTGCGCCCGGGCCATGACTTCCACGGAGTCCTTGATAAGCTCCCGGCTGGGAAGGGAAAATTTCATCCCTTCGTGATTCATGGCGATGCCGTCGCATACCCCAATGACGGGAAACTCCAGGGGAAGTCCCCCCGCGGCGTAGATTCCCGCCTTCACCGCCTCGGTAATGCGCTTGAGATGCACGTGCCCGGGAATGATGGAGTTGAAGGCGTTCACCACCCCGATCCAGGGGCGTTCGATCTCCCAGTCCGTATAGCCGCAGGCCTTGAGAAGCGAGCGGTGGGGCGCCCGGGAAACACCCTTTTTTGCCTTATCGCTGTTCATGGAACATCGTCCTCTCATTTTTTTAATGATAAGGGATACCAAGAGGGCACCCCCCTTATGATATAGCTCCTGTAAGTTTCTCTGGATTTGCTCCCAGCCGGATCTGCCCCTACCCCCAGATAAGCCCCGGCAGGAACATCACCAGAGACGGAATATAGGCCGCCAGCAGGAGCACCACGATGAGCACCGCCACCATGGGAAGAATGGGCTTGCTGATCTCCTCCACCGAAAGCCCCGTAATGGCGCTGGCCACGTAGATGTCGATGGCCACAGGAGGAGTGGCCATGCCGATGGCAAGCCCCACCGCCATGAGCACCCCGAAATGAATGAGATCTCCCCCGAGCTGTTGTACCGTGGGAAGAAAGATGGGGGTAAGAATGATCAGGGCCGAAGCGGTCTCCATCACCATTCCCGCGAGGAGGATGATCACCAGGATCATCAGATAGATGAGGGCGCTGTTCCCTCCGGCAAGACCGATAAGCGCCTGGGCCACCGCTTCGGGAACCTGGTAGAAGGCGAGCCCCCATCCGAAGAGGTTCGAAGTGGCGATGATAAACATGATGAGGGAGGAGGTAACTCCCGCACCCACCACGAGCTGGTAGAACTTTTTCCAGGTCATGCTCCGGTAGACGAAAAAGGCCACGATAATGGAGTAATCCACCGCTATGGCCGCCGCCTCGGAGGGGGTAAACCACCCGGAGAAGATTCCTCCAAGAATCAGCACCGGCGTAAGGAGTCCCCAAAGGGC
Organism: uncultured Synergistaceae bacterium; assembly: GCA_964545875.1. Taxonomy (GTDB): domain Bacteria; phylum Synergistota; class Synergistia; order Synergistales; family Aminiphilaceae; genus DAIPKP01. The sequence goes on along the minus strand of CAZJHH010000012.1, from coordinate 24,396 downwards.
GTTCTTGAAACGTCCCCATTTTTCCCGGGAAGACACCAGGGCCGCCGCAGGATAGTTACGCTTCCGGGCCACGTAGAGGGCCAGGAGAATGAGCCCTACCCCCATGAGAGCCCCGGGAAGAAATCCTCCCATAAAGAGCTTGGCCACGGACTCTCCCGCGATGACCGCATAGAGCACCATGGGCACGCTGGGGGGGATCACCACGCCGATGGTGCCCGACGAAGCGATGAGGGCGGCGGAAAAATCGAGGTCGTATCCACGCTCCTTGAGATCCGGCAACAGGGCGGAACCCACCGCGGCGGTGGTAGCCGCTCCGGATCCCGAAATGGCGGCGATGAACATGGAGGCCACGATGGAGACGATGGAGAGCCCTCCCCGGATGCGGCCCAGAGTGGCCTCGGCAAAGGAAATGATCCGCTCGGATATCCCTCCCTTGGCGAGGATATCCCCCGCCAGAATGAAGAAGGGCACCGCCACCAGGGCAAAGGAGTTGTTTCCCGTAAACATCATCTGGGGTAGCATGGCCAGGGGAAGCCCGTTGAGGATCAGCAGCAGCAGCGCCGCAGATCCGATGGCCAGGCCGATGGGCATTCCCGCCAGCATGAGAAGCGCAAAGGCTCCTCCCAAAATCCAGCCCATCTTAGCGCTCCTTCCAGAAGCGATGGAGTTCCGCTCCGAGGTGCAGCAAAATAACCCCTCCCATAAGGGGGTACATGCCGTAAATCCACATCATGGAGATTCCGAGCCCCGGAGTAGTCTGACGAGCTTCGCTGATCATAAGCACCCCTCCGTACCAGGCCACCACTCCGAAGAAAAAGAGGCCTATCAACTGGGTTCCCAGGCTCATCAGAAAGGCCGCCTTCGGGGAGAGCCTATCCCGGAGGGCGGTAATGGCTATGTGGTTTCCCCGCTTGAATCCCACGGAAGCTCCCACGAGGGAGGCAAAAACCAGGAGAAACCGGGTAACCTCCTCGGACCAGGTGAGGGCGGTGAAGAAAAAACGACAGATCACCTGAAGAGTAGCGGTTCCCACCATGACGAGCATGAGAAGAAAAAGCAACATTTCGCAGAGCCTATTCACCCGGTGGGACAGGAGGGAAAGGGGCGATCCCGAAGGATCGCCCTGGGCTTTCTGCACGGTTTCAGTGGCTTGCATAACCAAGAAATCCCCGTCTTTCCCCGAAGCTATTCGGTATCCGCAATGGCCTGAAGACGCCCTTTGCCGAATTTTTCCTCGTAGGTATCGTACAGAGGCTGTACCGCCTGGCGGAATGCGGAAAGATCAGGATTCTCCACCACTTCCATGCCCTGATCCTTGAGGAACTGGAGCCATTCCGCCGCCTTTTCGTTATCGTAGTTCCTGTTTTCCCACGCTGCCTCGACAGCGGCCTTCTTCACGATTTCCTGCTGCTCCGGCGAGAGGCGATTCCAGGTGATCTTGCTCATCATGATCACGTTGGGAGCATAGGCATGCCGGGTAAGGGTAAGATGCTTCTGGCTCTCGAAGAGCTTGAAGGAGACGATGACGTTGAGGGGGTTCTCCTGGCCGTCGATGGTTCCCTGCTGGAGCGCCGTAAGAGCTTCGGTCCAGGCCATGGGCACCGCATTGGCTCCGAGAAGTTTGAAGCTCTCCACGTAGACGGGGTTCTGCATGAGCCGGATCTTGAGCCCCTTCATGTCCTCGGGAGTCTGCACCGCCCTCTTGCTGTTGGTAAGATCCCGGAATCCCCGTTCGCCGTAAGCGAGACCGATCCATCCCTGGGATTCCATGCTTTGCAGCATGGCCTGACCAATGGGGCCGTCCAGTACCGCATAGGCATGTTCGGGGTTCCGGAAAAGGAAGGGAAGGTCGAAAATTCCGAACTCCGGCAAAAAGTTGATGAGGGGGCCGCTGGTGATGATTCCCGCATCCACAGCTCCCATCTTCATGTTTTCCAGAAGAGCCCTCTCGTCTCCGAGCTTGGCGTTGGGAAACACCGTAACGGTAACCTCACCGCCGGTCTCGGCCTCCACCACTTCCTTGAACTTCAGGGCGCAGACGTGGAAGGCGTCCTGTTCGTTCACCACGTGGGCCACCTTGATATTGACGGCTCCAAAGGCCACGGAAACACTTAAAAAAACACCCAGCAACGCCGCACACACCCTTCGCATCTTCTTCTGCATAATTAGTATTGCCTCCCCACGGAAAGATTTGGACCTACCTTGGTACTACCATTTTGACTGATAGTATAGTATGCTTGCTTCGGAAAGACAAGAAGATTTTCGAAAAAACCTTGTTCCGTTAGGACGAAAAAACATGGAGGAGGAAAAGGGACGGTATCCATGGCGAAAAAACGAGACCAACTCATTCAGGACATTACGAATAAAATTCGTCGGGGCTCTTTGGGAGAAGAGGGAAAGCTTCCCTCGGAACGAGAATTGGCCATACAGCTCGGCACGAGCCGCAATCTCCTTCGGGAGGCTCTGGTGGCTCTGGAATATATGGGAGTTCTCGAAACCCGGGGACGAGAGGGAATCTATCTTCAGGACGAAGAACTGCCGGAATTCGAATCCCACCTCAACACGGTACGGCTCTGGCCGGAGCACATGCTCCGGGATCTTCTGGAAATGCGAAGCTTTCTCGAAATTCCCGCGGCGGGGCTTGCAGCGGAGCGGCGAAACTCGGAAGATCTCCAGAAGATGCACCAGTGCCTGGAAAATCTGGAACGCATCGAAAAGGACGGAGAGAACGAGCCCGGCGAAGGAGCCTCCTGGGACTCCCTGCTCCACATGGTCATCGTGGAGGCTGCGGATAATCGGCTTCTCTCCCGGATATACGAAGATTTTTCCGCCGTCATGACCAAATACATTGGCCAGAGCCGGGCCCTGGCATTCTCCCAGGGAAAATGGCCCTCCACCATCCTGGAGCAGCACGAGCTTCTCGTACAGGCCATCGAAGAGAAAGACGGGGACAGGGCCCGGGAAATCATCCAAAAACACATCGACCTTGCCCGGGAACGCTTTGGAGAATAAGAATCCCCCCACCGGAAAAAGCTTTGCATGGGAGCATCCTTATGGTATACGTGAAAAGATGCCCCGACGCGTTAGTGCGGAAGGAGGCGCGCCCTGGCGAAACCGTACGGAGATGCTTGGGAAAAACCACAATACGGAGAGGAATGAGAACATGAATCAGCGTATGCGACAAAGCAGCTTCCGAAACACAGCACGTATTCTATCCATAGCTTTGGCCGTCCTTCTCGGGGGATTTCTGCCCGGTTTCGGAAAGGGGTATGCCGCTCCGATAACCGAAGCCCAGGCTCTCCGGGCCGCAGTCTCCTGGCTTGAACGGAACCCAGCCCCTCTGGAGGAGAACACCGGGCAAAACGTAACGGACCTGATCTCCTACGCCGACGCCCAGGGAAACCCCCTCTACTACGTGGCTTTGCTCTCTCCCCGGGGTTTTCTCATCCTGGGAGGAGATGATCTTATGGAACCGGTAATCGCCCTGGTTCCCGAAGGAACCGCCTACGATCCTTCGGGAACGAATCCTTTGGGAGCCCTGGTAACCCGGGATCTGGCTCGCCGGGGGCATGTCGTCCGTGCGATTCCCAAAGCCTCCCGGAACCTGGCGGAGCTGGAAACCTCCAACATGGCCAAGTGGCAAGCTCTTCTGGAAGAACAAATTCCTCCGGAAGAATCCCTTCCCTCCCTTGCGGACGTCCGGGTGGCCCCTCTTCTCCAGTCCACCTGGAGTCAGGAGAGCGTAAACCAGGAACCCTGCTACAACTACTACACTCCCCACGGATATCCCTGCGGCTGCGTGGCCACCGCCATGGCCCAGCTCATGCGTTTTCACGAGCACCCCTCCCGGGGCATCGGGGCGAGAACCTTCGAGATTTACATAGACGAAATTTCCGAAGACCGCATTACCCGGGGAGGGAACGGCCTCGGAGGCCCCTACAGCTGGAACGCCATGGTTCTTCAGCCGGGTGCCGCCATCACCGAAGGACAGCGCCAGGCCATAGGAGCCCTCACCTACGATGCGGGACTTGCGGTGCATATGAGCTACACCAGCGAAGGTTCCGGCACGGACACCCTTATGGCAGCGGACGCCCTTACGGAAACCTTCGGCTACTCCAACGCCATCAAGGGCTACAACGGCGGAGACAACTTCCCCGAAGATCCACGAAATGCGGCGGTGCTTCCCAACCTGGACGCGGGACATCCCGTGCTTTTCGGCATTACGGGCTCCGAGGGAGGCCATGCCATCGTGGGAGATGGCTACGGCTATCAGGGGGAGACCCTCTATCATCACCTGAACATGGGATGGGGAGGAAATTCCAACGCATGGTACAACCTCCCGAATATCGACGTGGAATGGATGCATGGGAAAAACGACGAACCCATGTTTTCCTCGGTCTATAAAGTGGTGTACAACGTCTTTACCGAAGGAACCGGAGAAATCCTGAGCGGCCGGATTCTCGACGAGGAGGGCAACCCCTTCGAAAACGTAACGGTAACCCTCTCGGGACTGAGCCTTCCAAGCCCCCGCACCGCTCTCACCAATTCCCGGGGAATATATGCCTTTGCCAAGATCCCCTCGGGAAACACCTACACTCTCCGGGCTTCCGCACCAGGATATCTCTTCTCCCCCTCCCTCCGCACCGAAGGGGTGGGAACGTCGGAAAACTTCGGCTATCCCGGCAACCTCTGGGAAGTGGATTTTGCAGGCACCCCGGGCAACCCCTCCGGCGGCGGGGGAGGAGGGTGTTCCCTGGGATTTCTTCCGGGAGCTCTTGCGCTGTTGCTCCCCCTGGTCTTGTTCCGGAAGTAGAAACTCCGCAGGGCAGGAATGGACGTAAATTTTGGACGCCATTCTGCGGGGATCCTACGCAAAAAGGCCTGGGGAGATCTGCGGATCTCTCCAGGCCTTTTACAGTGGGCATCATGCCGGAATTGCAAGACACACCCTCTTAGAATCAACGTTTAAACAACAAGAGAGGCAAAACCAGCAGAAAGAGCGCCGAAAAGGATGTCGCCAGAGTGACACACCCTCCGCCACCTCCCGAAGGAGCCACAGCAACGGGCTGCGGTACGATCACCACTACTGCAATCTCCATATCCACAACCCCCGCTTCGGGGTTGCTATCCACCTCGCTCCCGTCCGTAATCTCCAGGGTCCAGCTGACGCTGGTATCGCTTATGCGGAGAATCGCCCCATTTTCTCCCGTCTCCTCCAAAAGCACGTAATCCAGGGGGTTTCCCTCTTCATCGTAGGTGCGGGCCAAAAAGTAGAAGAAGGGGCTGTATCCTTTCGGGAGAGGGCCATAGCTGGCATCCAGAACGACAGATACTTCTTCCGCCTCCGGCGCAAAAGTCACCTCCATGGAAAAGTGATCGACTTTGGAAACAAACGCTCCCGCCGCCACGCTTTGGGGATTATCCTCCAGCATAGCCTCCCGCAGGGCCGGGCAGTTCAAAATAACATCTTCATCCTCCGACAAAGCGACATCTCCGGGGTATAAAGAACCACAACTCGGCTCTCGGGTAGCTATACACATCCAGCAGTGTGCCGAGGGTTGCGAACAGAAAAAGTTGAGGCTCTGCATAATTGCCGCGAAGACTGCCGGGTCTATGGTAGGTATCGGGGTAGGAACGGCAGTCGGTGCCGGGGTGGAAGTGGCGGTAGGTACCGGGGTAGCCGTAGCAGTAGGCACCGGGGTGGAAGTGGGGTCCGGGCTAAGGTTAAGGCTGAAGAAAGCGGAGATCGTGTGGTCCGAATGGACATCGCTCAAGGTATAGGTTGTAACTGCTCCTACGGGCAACCCGTCCACAAGGACACTGTTTACTCGAAACCCTGTCCAGGGGGTGATGGTAAAGGTTTGGCTGCTTCCGGGATTTACCATGACGTTTCCCGAGGGACGTATGGATCCCCCAATTTCTGCAGAAACCGCAATGGCGTACCCCCGCCGGGTAAATGTGGCGGTGGCCGAAAAGTCCGTGTTCATGACTATCGAAAAGTTCGCGGCGGTGCTCGCCGTGCTGATTGTCGCCGTATTTGAGGGGGTTCCACTCCACCCCGTCAAGACCCAGGGGGAAACAGAATTCGCCGTAAGGGTGACTGCGGTTCCCGCAGGGTAATACCAGGATCCGCCTTCGGCGTTTGCCAGAGCGGTACCCTGAGGGCTCCGGCTCACGCTTCCGTTCCCTTCTGTGATCACCGTAAGAACCTTTCGATTCGGCTGATATTCGTAGGCTCCCACATCCGGGTTACCCACATCCCGGGGCAATCCCCGCTGATCCTTCTCCGGGGCTCCGGCAGAGGTGCCCGCATTGTAGGCGGAGCTTGTGGTATCAATAGCGCAGGTCTGGGTGGGGCCACCGTTGTCAGCCAAAGCAACAAGGCCGGGATCGGTGTCAATGATAGCTGTGCCACCTGGATAGCCATTCTGCACCACGGAGTAGGCCACAGTGGCGGTGCCGGAAATTTCCTGCTGCGCATCAACCAGGGTGTCCCAGAAAATGCAGTTGGTTGCGGCAAGACTGGAGCCCCCATCAGAATACGCCCCACTGCCGTCACCGGACACGGCATTTGCCGTAAAGGTGCAGTTGACGATCTCAAAACCATTCACATTACTGTTGTAGAGTCCCCCGCCATCGCCGTTGTATGCCGCACCTGCGTTTACAGAAGCGGTATTTCCCGCAAAGGTGCAGTTGACAATCTCAAAACCATTCACATTACTGTTGTAAAGTCCTCCTCCATTGCCAAAAGCGGCATTTTCGGTAAAGGTACAGCCCTTTACGGTGGGGGCGCAGAAAGATCCGAAGTTGTACATTCCTCCGCCGTTACCGTCCCTTGCACTGTTTTTCCTCAAGGTGCAGCTGGCTATGGTGGGGCTGGCCAAATTTCTATTGTAGATCCCTCCGCCATCGTAAACCGCGGCATTGCCCGTAAAGATGCAGTTCTCTATTTCGGGATTGCTCGCATCCCCCGGGTTGCTTCCTCTGTTGTACACCCCTCCGCCATATGCCGCGGTATTTCCCGCAAAGGTGCAGTTGGTCACGGTGGGGCTGCCACCCTTGTCATACATTCCTCCGCCGCAGTAGTAACCGCCCATCTCATTATCAAGAGTTCCTTCAGCTCCTCCGCAAACAGTAAAGCCATCCAGGATAGCGGTGCTATCCGTGCCGCTGCCGGTTACCACGGTACGGCTGTTGGTTCCTGCAATATCGGTGTAGATCGCAGTTACGCCGTTTGTGTCGGTGCTGTCGTTTTTCTGAAGATCCCCGGTAAGTACGGTAACGTTACTTTCCCAATTCCTCGCATTTCGAGTAGTTTCGGAACCATCAAACCCCCCATAGAGAGCCACACCGGATTTAAGAACGAAAGAAATATCTCGGTTCACCGCCTCAGTAGGTCGATAGGCTCCGGAAGCCACCCAGAACTCGCTCCCAGAGGGGGCGTTTTGAAGAGCTGTGATAAATTGGGCCTCCCCATAGGCGTTTGTCCAGGACGTACCGTTTTTCGTCCCCCCGCCATTCTGTGTTACGTAGTATGTGGAGGCTTCCGCATGAAACGAATTCACCAGGAACATTAACACTGCTAACGCAAGAAAAATCACTCTCATGAATCCACATGGGAAAACCCTTTTCTTAAGAGCGCTACCTCCACAATACGCCACCATCACTACCCCCTTTTTCAAGCACATTTTCCAACAAAATATTTAAAGCATTGACCTTGATGATACTCTTTTTTAAAAAAGTTGCGATGAGTCTCAAGAATCTTCCTAATATTTTTGCATCAAGGGACTTTTTCCCTCGAATAAGACGTTCAAAAGGAAAGCGAGGGAACGTACGCTCCCCCGCTTTCCTTTTGAACGCCTTATTCATTTTTTGACACAAGCGATTCCGGAAAAATTCCTGCCGGAATCGCACATCGACTTTGTTATTCCTGCCCTTTTTTGAGCTCCAGCACCTTGCCCTCTTCAATCCCTTTCTTGGGCATCTTGACGGTAATAATTCCGTGCTTGATCTCCGCCTCGGCTCCCTCGGGATCCACCTCCCGTGGCAGGGACACGCTGTAGTTCAACACCCGGCGCTGTTTCTTGCAATGCCAGGTCTTACCCTCTTCGCAGGACTCCTCCTGTTCCTCCTTGGAAACCAGAGTGACCCGATCGGGAAACACCCGGATATCCACCTTTTCGGGATCCACTCCGGGGGCATCCATGGAGATCACCAGATTACCGTTCTCCTCGTACATATCCAGGGGAAACTCCCGGTTCACCGAAGAAAACACGTCGGACATGCCCTTGAAAAAATCCTCCACCTCGGGAAATACCAGGGGCGAAGGCCGCCGATACCGCATCAATCCTCTCATGACTACTCCCTCCTCCTATACCATATATTTTTTAAAGTTTGTCTGTCGGTATTGCTTCCATGTGACGTCAGTATAGGTCAATAGGTCAGCATAGATCAACATCAATGTACGTCAGAAGGCATGCTTCTAAAGGATTTATACGCCAAAAAGAGCGTTTTTCTCTCTCGCTTTTCCTTTATCTCTTTTTTTCGAGATTATCCATTTTCCGGCTTTCCGTATACACTGAAAAAATAGACTTCATTCTTGATCAAAGGACGTGATGGTATGAAACAAGGCATTTTTTTCATGAGCTTATTCTTCGTTCTTCTTTCGGCGGCTACGGGGTTTTCCGGAGAGGCCACATCCATCCTGGTGGCTCTGGAAACTCCCAAAGCGGAAGTAGGCTCCTTCGCTCCCGCCAGCGAGGAACGATCCTTCGCCCTCCAAGCCGAAAGCCTCCTTTCGGGAACAGCCATTCCTCTGGAGGAAATCATTCCTCTCCCCTACCTGGGACTGGCCATCGTACGGACCGCCGTACCTTCCGGGGAAGCCCTGGAGGCACTTCTCCAGACCCCCGGAGTGGAACATGCGAATCTACCGAAAAAAAACCGGCTCTTCGCCACCTCTCCGCCGAGAACCTACCTCCCCACGGAGCCTCGCTATAGCGAACAGTGGTATCTCCCCGCCATCGGCTGCCCCGCCGCATGGGACACCACCAGGGGAGATTCCTCCATGGTGGCGGTGGTGCTCGATACGGGGGTGGATTACGACCATCCAGATCTTGCCGCCAATATGTGGACCAACTCCGGAGAAATCCCGAACAACGGCATTGACGACGACCGCAACGGCATCGTGGACGATTATTACGGCATGGCCGCCTACAACGACGGCACCGTCACGGGGAATCCCGACGACAATCTTCCCGACGGAGGGCACGGCACCCACGTGGCGGGAAGCATCGCCGCCCCCATCAACGGTGTGGGGATTCTCGGAGTTGCTCCCAACGTGAAGATCATGGGAATCCGCTGCTTCACCTACGACGAATGGGAAGACGAATCCGGCGCATACGATACGGACATCGCCCGGGGGCTCAACTATATTCTGGCCATGAAGAACCGGGGAGTGAACATCAGAGCCCTGAACTGCTCCTTCGGAGGAGAACCCGGGGAGAGACCGGATAACACCATGCAACAGGCCTATCGGGCGGTTTCGAATGCGGGAATCCTTATCTTCATCGCCGCCGGAAACGACAGCAACAACAACGACAACTGGCCGGTCTATCCCGCCAACTACGACATTCCTCTGAGCGTGGTGGTCGGAGCTACCCAAACCGACGGCACCTCTGCGGCAAACTTCTCCAACTACGGCGCGGCCACGGTGGATATCTTCGCTCCGGGCAGCTCCATCCTCTCCACGGTTCCCACCTTCGTCAAGGCCAGCGGATACGACTCCTGGAACGGTACTTCCATGGCCACCCCGGTAACCCTGGGAGCGGGACTCCTTACCTGGAGCGCCAATCCCAGCCTTTCGGGAACCCAGGTACGGAGCATCCTGCTGAATAACGGCACCTCTTCCGCGGCACTGGCGGGGCGCTGCGTCACCGGCAAGGTGGTAAACGCCGCCGCATCCGTAGCCGCCGCGGGAGAACAGCCCACCAATACGCCTACACCTACGCCTACCACCGCTCCCACCGCAACCCCCACGGTTACTCCGGGCCCCGCTTCCGGAGGAGGTGGCGGCGGCTGTTCCCTGGGATTCGGCTCCTTCCTGGGGGTACTGCTCCTGCTTCCCCTGCTTCTTTTGGGAAGGGGCACCAGGTAAGAGCGAAAAGGTGGTACAATTCGAACAAAGAATGCATTCTTGAAAGGAGGTTCGAGGCATGATGCGACACGCTGGAATTCTTGCACTCCTGATGGTATTTCTTCTCGGAGGATCCTGCCTTGCCTGGGGAGAGGCCCCTTCCGCCCCGAGTTTTCAACTTCTCGAGACGGGCTTCTATGCCGCCCGGAGCGAGGCGGGAATGGTGGTGGCCGAGGGAGCGGACGCTCTTCTGCGGCTCTACGGAGAGGATATCTCTTCCGCCAAACAGCCTCCCATGGTGGTAGATTTCGACCGTTTCGTGGTGGTGGGCATCTTTGCGGGAACCCGCTCCTCCGGAGGATACCGGCTGGAAATTCTTTCCGCCCGCTACGAAAACAAGGAACTGGACGTACGGTACGTGCTCCATACGCCCAAACCGGGAAGCATGACAACCCAGGCCCTTACGAGCCCCTATGCGGTGATTCTCCTGGAAAAGCCCCGCCCCGAAAAATAGGGCCCCAGGGTTGTCCTCAAGAATCCATATTGAAGAGGGCCCCGGAAAATACCGGGGCCCTCTTCAATGATGGTCATCTCATGGCGTTGCAAAACGCTATCCCCGAAGAATTCCTTCCGTGGGATCCATGTCGTCTTCCAGAAAAACTCCCTCGGAGTTCTCTTCGGCCTCCTCCGGTTCCTTTTCGGGAAGCTTCAAAGCCTTCTCCCCTTCCTGCGGAGCAATCCTCCGCTTGAAGTGCACGTCCATCTGAGGAAAGGGTATCTCCACTCCGTTCTCCTGGAAGAGTTCCACCACCTTGTGTCGCAGCTCGCTTCCCACGGTAAGCCCCGAAGCGGTACGCATATCCACCCAGAAGTACATATCGAAGTTCAGGGAGCTATCCGCAAATTCCTTAAAAATCACGAAAGGAAAGGGGTTCTTCAGTACGTTGGCATGCTCCCGGGCCGCCTTGAGAAGGAGATCCTCCACCTTTTTCGTATCGCTTCCGTAGGCTACTCCCACGGAGAGCTTGTTCCGCAGCTTGCGATCCCCTCCATAGGTCCAGTTGGTAATCTTGTTTTCCAGAAGATAGCTATTGGGAAGCAGGATATCCACTCCGTCGAAGTTCTGAATCCGGGTATGCCGGGTACCGATCTCCTTCACCAATGCCACGGTGCCGTCATCGAGCTGCACGATGTCCCCCACCTTGATGGGCTTCTGAATAATCAGAAAGAAACCGCTGATGAAGTTGTTGAAAAGATGCTGGGCTCCAAAACCGACGGCAATGGCGAGAGCACCGCCGAGGAAGGCGAAGGCGGTAAGGGGAATGTTGACGATCTTCAGCACCCAGAGAATGGTGAGGAGAAAAAAGATGTAGAAAAATACCCGCTGAATCAGGCTGGTTCCTTCGGCGGTCATGTTGAAACGCTTCTGAAAGCGTCGGCTTATCCATCCGCTGAAAAGGCGGATTGCCACGAATCCCCCGAAGAGAAGGCCGAGAGCGATAACCAGCTCTCCCACCACGATCTGGTTATCCTCGATCACCCAGACCTCCATGTTCCAGATATCCCGAAAGGTCTTTTTTCCCAGGGCCGTCACGTGCTCCGTAATCTGGAAAGAGCCGATGGCCTCGGCAAGCTCCCGATTGAGGCGCTGGGCAAGGAGGGAGAACTGGTTCATGGCAGAGGCAAAGAGAAGCGTTTCCCGAGCAAGCTCCTGCAAAGCTTCGAGCTCTCCCTGAAGACGGGGTTCTTCGAGTTCCGCGTAGGGACGAGAGGCGTCTTCGAGCTTTTTCTGCAGCGCCCCTATTCGGGTTTGAAGTGCCACCTGCTGGCTTTGGCTTCTCTTGGCAAGCCGGGCAAGATCTTCGATCTGCAGCTCCGTGCGTTTCTTGATCTCCTGCAGATTTTCCAGGGCCCTCGGAGAATCATCGATGAGGCTGTAGCGATACTGCCACAGCTCCTTACCTATTTCCAGGTATTGCTGCAGAAGCTCTTTTTGCTCCACCTGGACCTGGTAATACTCCTTCCAGGCCTGAAGTTCCGCCACCTCCGCCGCGGCTACCGCACGTTTCTCCTCATCCTTCGCGGTATTGAGCCGATCCTGGGCCCGGGTAAGGGCAAGAGAAACCTTTTCCCGCTCCGATGAAATCCGCAGGAGATCCTCCTCCATCTGGGCTATGCGGTCATCCAAACCCTTCATGCGGGCCTGAACGTTCTCTTCGTTATACCCCAGATTGTCCTTTATTCTTGTCACGAGATCGGCCACCACATTCCGCTTCAATTGAAGAAGTTCTTCCTCCGCCTTTTGAGCCTCCTCGAGAAGAAGTTCGTATTCCTCGCTTAGCGTCAGCTGTTCCTCCTGGAGCTGGGCTCTTTCGTACCGGAGGCGAAGATCCCGGGGCACCGCTTCGTCTCTCGTTTGATACCCCGTCACCTCTTCTCTGAGCCCTCGGAGGTTTTCCTGAAGGATTTTCAAGCGCCCTCGGATCGACTCAAGCTCTTTCTGCCCCGCCAAGCGGGAAACGCGAAGAGAAAGAAGCTGTTCGCCGATCAATTCCAGATCATCAAGAAACTTATCGTACACCGAAAGGGCATAGGGAGGTTCTCCTTCGAGAACATAGAGAGAGGATGCGATATTTTGGGCGTTTTCCAACTGCCCTAAAAGGGTTTCATGCCGTTCCTGGAGGGTTCGGTGACGCTGGATGAGCGATCGGAGAGAACGAAGGCTCTGTGCCTTCTGGTTGAACATTTCCCTCTCTTGTTCGTCAAGAGCTCCCTCCATTTCCCGCTGCACCCGGATAAGATCCTCCTCGATTCGGGCAAGGCGATCCTGAGAAACGGGCAGTACTTCCTCGGAAGAAGCGGCCTGCATATCGGGAGCAGCCACATCTTCCGAAGCGACTCCCCAAGAGGGCCCCCCCCACAACCCCATGGCGAGAAGAAATCCGGACACAAGAATGCCTCTCCAAAAAAGGAGTCTTGCATCGTGATGTTTCGGGAACGTTTTCTTTCTGCGTATCATGCTGGCCCACTCCTCTCTTTATTTACGCAACTTTTCAGGAAGCACTCCTTTCATTCCCATTTTTTCCGGAAAAGAAGAAATATCCCCAACCTTTTTTAGTATACCTCATAAATGGATAAGATCTCATAGACTTGAGAAAGGCCCTCAAAATACCATAATCGCGATTGTATACCTATTTTTGCGGTGCCATATTGATTTACATGCAAGAAAAAGCGAAAAGTTCTTGCCAAGATATGTTTTCCGTGGTATATATTCCCATCATGCTTTTACAAAGGAGATGGGAATCATGCTTCGGAAACGCCCGTCAGAACTTTTCAACCAGAACGTATTCCATCGTAAGGCCATGGGGGAACGGCTTCCCAAGGATGTCTACGCCAAACTTCTCGCCGCCACCGAGGGAAGGGAAAAACTCGATCAGCAGGAGGCGGGCATCGTAGCCATGGCCATGAAAGAGTGGGCCATCTCCCGGGGAGCCACTCACTACACTCACTGGTTTCACCCCCGCACGGAGCTTACGGCGGAAAAGCACATGTCCTTTCTCAACGTGGACAACGAAGGGACACCCATGGAGTCCTTTTCCGGCAAGGAGCTCATTCTCAGTGAACCCGACGCATCCTCCCTCCCCTCGGGGGGCATGCGCTCCACCTTCGAGGCCCGGGGCTACACCGCCTGGGATCCTACAAGCCCCGCCTTTATCGTGGAATCCGAACGGGGCGGCACTCTCTGCATTCCCTCGGTGTTTTTCTCCTTCGACGGCACTCCTCTGGACATGAAAACCCCTCTTCTCAAGGCCATCAGCGGCCTGGGAGACCGAGCCCTCCGGCTCATACGCCTCTTCGGCAATCGGGGGGTCAAGTGGGTATGCCCCACCGTGGGGCCCGAACAGGAATTCTTCCTCGTCCGGGAAGACCTGGCCCAGCAACGCCCGGATATTCTGCTCTGCGGCCGCACCCTTTTGGGAGATCTCCCTCCCAAGGCTCAACAGATGGATGACCACTACTTCGGAACCATAAACTCCTCGGTACTCTCCTTCATGGAGGAGGTGCAGGAAGAGATGGCCAAGCTGGGACTCCCCCTGCGAACCCGACACAACGAGGTGGCTCCGGGGCAGTTCGAGTTCGCCCCTCAGTTTTCCGAGGCGAATCTCGCCACGGATCAGAATCAGCTTCTCATGGACGTCATGCGCAAGGTGGCCCGAAAGCACGGCTTCCGGCTTCTCCTTCACGAAAAACCCTTTGCAGGACTCAACGGCAACGGCAAACACGTCAACTTCTCCCTTCAGGACAGCGAAGGGCGCAATCTTCTCAAACCCATAGGGAACAATCCCAAAAAAAGTCTTCAATTTCTGGTTTTCCTGGGGGGCATGCTTCTGGGAATATCCAAGTTCGGAGGATTGCTCCGGGCAAGCATCGCCAATCCCGGAAACATGCACCGCCTGGGAGGCAACGAAGCGCCTCCCGCAGTGATGAGCGTCTACCTCGGGGAACTTCTCACCCGGATCCTGGAGGACATCGAGGAAGGCCTTCCGGAACAGTTCTCCACCAAAAGTGAGGTTGACCTGGGATTGAACCGGCTTCCCTGTATTCTTGCGGAAAATACGGACCGTAACCGCACCGCTCCCATCGCTTTCACGGGAGACAAGTTTGAATTTCGGGCTCCCGGAGCGTCGCAGTCCATTGCGGGGCCCCTCACGGCGATCTTCGCCGCCTGGTCCTGGGGAATCGAACAGATGACCCTGCTCATGGAGGAGGACATGCGGAGCATGGATCTTCAGGATGCGGCACTGAAGGCCATTCGGCATGCCACCCTGGAGAGCAAGAAGGTGCGTTTCGAGGGAAATTGCTACAGCACGGAATGGATGGAAGAAGCTACCCGGCGGGGGCTTCCCTGCGCCCAATCCACTCCGGAAGGATTGAAGCTCTATCTGGATCCTGAAAACCGAGCTCTCTTGAACGATCTCCAGATCATGACGGAGCGGGAGGTCTTCGCATACTACGAAATCCGTCTCGAACAGTACGTCAACACCCTGGACATCGAAATAGGGGTTCTCATCGGCATGGCCCGGGAAGGAGTGCTTCCGGCGCTCTCTCGACAGATCTCCATGGAGGGTAAAAGCCTCGGATATCTTCCCGAAAGCTTCCGGGAAGGCCCCTGGGGAGAGATGCTCCTGGAGTTCGGGGAGCTGAAGCAGAAACTCTTGAAAACTCTCCTCCTTCTGGAATCTCTCCAAAGCGGCCTAACGGGCCTTCCTCTGGAGGAACAGGCAAACCGGCTTACCCACGAGGCGCTTCCTCTCATGGAAAAGGTTCGGAAACTTTCAGAGCGGGTTGAATTTCTCATGGCGGGAGATCTCTGGCCCTATCCGCGCTATCGGGATATGGTGGCGTTTTCCTGATCACCTTCGGGAAAACGCCACCATCCAAAGCGGCAACCCCGGCTTGCAGACCGGGGTTGCCGCTTTTTTCTACGTATGTGGAAGATTTTCAGTATTCGATTTTCTCCGAGCGTTTCCAGTAGTTGAAGGCATCCAGGGAATAGGGGCTCGATCCCTGACGGATCTCCCGAAAAGACCGGCGATCCTCGTACGCCAGAGCGAGCTCCTCGTAGATGGCGGCATCGCTGAAATCCACTCCTTCTGCCGCCGCATCGAACCGGGTGGCACCGAAGACGAGCACCGGTATCCGGGCCCAGCAGATGGCGGCATAGCACATGGGGCAGGGTTCCGCACTGGAATAGATCTCGCAGTGAGAACGAGCTCCCTCCTGGGGGAGCAGAGCCTCTTCCCGGGAAATGCGGGAAAGGTGGAATACCCCCAAATCCCGGCAGGCCTGGCGAATGACGGAAATTTCCGCATGCGCCGTGGGATCCTTCCATTCCGTCACGTGATTGTGGTTTTTCCAATAACGCAACACGTGTTTCGTGTCATCGTCGATCTGCACCAGCACGGCTCCAAAGGGGCCTCCTCCGGTGCGGACAGAGCGCAGAGCCTCCTGGCAAGCCATATCGAGCCATCGATTGGTTCCTCCTCGAATTCCCCGGTAAACCTCCGGAGGAGCGATATTCTCCCGCTGTACCGGAGGACATTCCCCGGAGGAGTCCAAGGCGCATTCCGGCTCGTAGCCGCTCCAGGAAACCTGGGAATCTCCCGAAAAAACGATTTTTTGCAGGGGAGGAATTCCCTCGTAAGGCTCACCCACCTCCACGGGGGCCGAGGCGGCACTTTCGGAAAAGACGTTCCGCTCTTCCTTGGCGCTGCCGCAGCAACTGCACGGATCTTCGCTTTTTTTAAAAGAATTTCTTTCTTTCAAAACTCTCCTCCCCTCTCAAGAAAGAATCCATGTTTTCACTGTTCAAAAGAAAAATTTCGTTGCGGGTATTTCGGCGGATTGTGTCCCGGAATACGCGGCATATCGTGGCATTAGTAGTAGCTCTGCAAAAATTTCTTCGCCTCTCCATGACCCTGATCTGCGGCCTTGCGAAGCCATTTTTCCGCCTCCAGGCGATTTTCCGCGGTATTTCGTCCGTAAAAATACAGGAGCCCCAGGCTGTGCTGGGCATTCGGATCGCCTCCCTCGGCACTCCGCTGATACCATTCAAAGGCAGCCTGGCCATCCTTGGGAACTCCGCGCCCCTCTTCATAGGCCCGGCCCAGACAATACTGCGCCGCAGGAAGCTCCTGTCGGGCCGCCATGCGGAAGTAGCCCAGGGCCTCTTCGTCACTGGGGGATACTCCTCGCCCCTCCCAATAGAGACGCCCCAAATCAACCTGGGCCGGAGCATATCCTTCGGCGGCACTTTTTTTGAGGAGTGAAGCCCCCCGGGATGGATCCTGGGCAACTCCCTTGCCATCGAGATAGCACCTTCCCAAAAGATGCTGGGCCGGAGCATACCCCCGATCCGCCGCCCGGGCATACCATGCGGCGGCCTCCTTCTCGCTCCAGGGCACTCCATGTCCCCGGGCGCACATATCTCCGTACTCTTTCTGAGCAGGAGCATATCCCCGTTCGGCGGCCTGCTTCATCCAGGATGCGGCAAGACTGTAGTTCGAAGCGGTTCCGATACCCCGGTAGTATTTCTGGGCAAAGTAGTACTGCCCCCGAGGGCTTCCGCTTTCTGCGGCCCTCTTATACCAGAGCTCCCCGAGATCCGCATCCTGCTCCACGCCTTTGCCCAAAGCATAACCCCGGGCAAGCTCGTACTTGGCCTCCACATGCCCCTGAATTGCGGCAAGGCGAATCAGATCCATTCCCCGAACCAAATCCCCCCGGGAAGAATTTTCAAGAAGGAACATTCCCAAGGCATACCGGGCTTCCCGATGTCCGTGATTTGCCGCAGTCTCATACTCTTTCCGGGCTTCCTCATAGCTTCCCTCCCGAAAGAGCTGCTCTCCCAGAAGAAAATGTTCCTCCGGCGTAAACGTTGTTTCGGTAAGTCCTCCGAGAGGAACCACTGGTACCGACGTAACCTGAGGCTCCGGGGTCGGCGTTGCCGCAGGTTCCGGGGTCGGCGTGGCCGTAGGTTCCGGACTGGGCGTTGCCGTGGGCTCCGGGGTCGGCGTTGCCGTGGGCTCCGG
>CAZJHH010000012.1:0-6569 GCA_964545875.1 uncultured Synergistaceae bacterium | reverse complement strand
GGCTCCGGGGTCGGCGTTGCCGTAGGCTCCGGGGTCGGCGTTGCCGTAGGCTCCGGAGTGGGGGTGGCCGTAGGCTCCGGAGTGGGGGTAGCCGTGGGCTCCGGAGTGGGCGTGGCCGTGGGCTCCGGGGTGGGCGTGGGGGGATAGAGGGCGAGATACAACGAACGATATTCCTCGAACTTACTCGGATTCAGGTAGTAGAGCATGGCCTTGGAATGATCGTGATCTCTTTCGCTTCCCAGCTTGAACCAGAGGGCTGCCTTGCCGAGATTCGGCTCCACACCCTTACCTTCCACATAGGCCTTGCCGAGATAGAATGCCGCTTCACCGCTTCCCCTCTCGTAGGCTTTTTCGAAAATCTCCAAACTTCGAGGATACTCCTCGGACTCAAAAAGAGCTTTTCCCCGGAAAACAAGATCCTCCGGCGTAGGAGTGGGCGTGGGCCCTTGGGTAGGAGGTATTTCCGTGGGAGTGGGAGAGATCTCTCCTCCAGCAGGCAGAGGTTTCTCCTTCTCGGGATCCGGAGAGGGAACGCTTGTGGGAGAGGGAATTCCGGCATCTTCTGAAATCTCTTCTTCAGGAGCCTCCAGAGGAATATCCCGTTTTTGCAGAAATTCCTCCGCCTGAGCAAGATTCTGCCCCGCAGCCCGGCGAATCCACCGCACTCCCAGATTCTTATCCTCCGAAACTCCCCTGCCGAAGTAGAGAAGCACCCCATAATTGAATTGCGATGCGGGATAACCGAGCTCCGCCGCCTGGGCGTAAAGCTCTGCCGCCTGGGAGTAATCCCGGGAAACGCCGCCCCGGCCGTAGTAGTAATCGCCCCCCCGTTCGTTAAGCACCACCGGATCCACCTGCTCTACTCCGTTTTGTGCGAAGTGGTCGATAAGGCGGCGGAGTACATCCTTCTTGGAGATGAGAATTCCAAGGCTGCCGAGCAGCAGGAGGATCACGAGCCCCAGAGAAAGGCCGATGAGCCAATACGAGTGTTCCTCCCGGGGTTCTTGAAAGATTTCCTTTTCCTCCTCGGGGGAAACTCCGGAAAAGCCTTTTTCGTCGCCGCTTCTCCCCAAAGTTTCGGGCTCCTTCTCTCGTCTCTTTTCCGGCTCCCCGTCGAGAAGATCTTCTTTTCCTTCAATGGGAGAAGACTCTTTTTCCTCTTCTCTCGGAGGCTCTTCCCGGCGGTCCGGCTGGGAAACAGCGCCACGTCCCTCCCCCTCCCGACGGAGAGGGATCTCCTCCAAAGATTCCCGGAGTGGCAGAGAATAGCCATCCTCGGAAAGAGGTTCTTCCCGGAGAGCCACCAAGGGAAGCTCTCCAAAGGGATCCTCCTCTCCCAAAGCCTTTCCCAGGAGAGACCAGAACTCCCGGATCCGAGGAAAACGATCCTCCGGACGAAAGGCGATTCCCCGAAGAAGAATCTCCCGAAGAGTAGGAGGAATGCGCTCCCGATCCTTCTCCGGAAGAGCCATGTCCGAATCGATCCATTCCACGGGATCCGTAGGAAACTCTCCGACACTCATCCGGAAAAGGAGAGAGCCCAGGGTAAAAAGGGCACTCCTTTCGGAAGGCTCCTTACCGCGATAGAACTCGAAGGGGCTGTATCCCCCCAGGGCAAGGGGAAGGAACTTCTCCTGCGTTTCGTCCCACTCCCGGCGGATCATGCCGAAATCGAGAAGAAGAAGGGCACGATCCTGGGTACGTACCCGGAAAGACCAAGGACCGGGATTACAGGGAATTCCATATTTTTCGAGAGCCTGGCTCAGAAGGGCTACCGGAGGCGAAAGCAGGCGGTATGCCTGTTCCCAGGGAAGGAGCCCCTGAAGGCCCTGGAGAAACTCTCCCAGGGAACGCCCCTCTCCATGTTCCCGTACCCGCCAGACACTCCCTCCGAAATCAAAATAATTCCATATCTGAACAATCGAAGGGTTTTCCTCGAAGGAGATGAGAATTTCCGACTCTCTGCGGAAGAGTTCCCGCCCCTCCTGAAAGGCATCGGCTCTGGAGGGCGTAACGGGAAGAACGAGCTTTCTTTCGGGAACTCGGCGCACCAGGCTCTGAGGATGGTACTCTTCGAGAATGCACCGCTCGGAACGGAGAGAATCCCACCCCATATAAGCGATGAGAAACGAGCTGCTCCAGAGAGGATTTCCTAGAAAATAGCGCCCCTCGAGAACCGTGCTATGGGGCAGATACAGGGTGCTTCCGGGAACCTCTTTCCGCAGAGTTCCGCAGTAGGGGCAAGGCTCGTCTCCCCGGTGAATACGCATACATCCTGGACAATGATCTTCGGGCCTCAAGAAAAGACTCCTCCTTGCTCCGTATTAGGCATGACAAGACAGGAGAGCAAAGGCTCCCCCATCATAAGACGCTGCACGTTGGCGGCTACATAGGACGCTATTCCCCGATTGGAGATATCTGTCACTCCCGCCACGTGGGGAGAGACAATCACGTTGGGAAGCTTGAGAAGAGGATGCTCCGGATCTGCCGGTTCGTTCCAGAAGACATCCGTGGCATATCCCGCAATGCTCTTTTCGAGCAGGGCTTTTTCGAGATCTCCGGGATGCACCACATCTCCCCGGGCCACGTTCACCAGAAAAGCCTCGGGTTTCATGGCCTCTAAAATGCGGGCATTGATCAGATACCGTGTTTCAGGAGTGGACGGAAGGGCTGGAAGCACGAAATCGCACTCCGAAACCGCCTCGGTCAGGCAATCCAGGGAGTAGAGATCTTCCAGATTCCAGGAGGCATAGGAATCCCGAAGGGTTCGGTTCACTCCACGGACCGTCATGCCCATACCCAGAAGACGCTCTACGAGACAGTGCCCGAGATCTCCCAGGCCTATCACGCAGGCCCGCTTTCGCCATAGCCCCGTTCCCCGGGGAGCATGAAGGCGGCGGCGTTCGAGATTCTCCCGGCACCGGGACCACCGCCGGGCAAGAAGCATCATCAGGAGAAGGGCAAATTCCGCCACGCTCTCGGCGTTTCCCGTTCCCCGGGAGGGGACGTTGCAAACCGATATGTTTCTGGCGGCGCAAGCCTTAAGGTCGATGCCCTCCACACCGGTTCCCCACTGATGAATAAGCCGTAAATTCGGCCCAAAATCCAGCAAGGGGCCATGAATCTTCATGGGCCGTGCCACCAAAACCTCCGCCCAGGAAAGCACCTCGGGAAAGGCATCTTCATTTTCCGCCCGCAGTTCATGCCCCGAAAAAACGGGCTCTATGTACTCCCATAATCGTTCAAAAACTTTTCCCCCGAAAAGTATCCGCACGCCTCTCCCCCCTTGAACCCCTCACGCTTATAAGCCTTTCCGTTCCAGAGAAGAAAGCCCTCTTTCCGCAGCGGCACACCGCCTCAGGCTTTCCAGAAGCTCCCAGGCCGCAAAGGGCTTGGGGCAAAGTTCGTATCCCCGTTTGCGGCACTCCTCCAGGATCTGCCGGGACATTTCTTCCCCACGAAGAACCACAACCTTTCCCGGAAGGCCCCGGGGAAGATCGAGATCCTCGTATCCCAGAAGGAGGAGTCCTTTTTCAGGATCCTTTTCCTCCTTCAGCTTCAGAAGATCCTCAAGGTTTTCCGCAGTATGCACGGGCCAATTCTCCCATTGAAGCGTTCGGAGGGCAAAGGCCCGGACCGTGTCATCCCGCTCCAGAAGAAACACCTCGGGCAGCGGCTCTTCCGAGGAGCTGTCCCGGGGGTTTTCCGAAGAACTCCCGAAAAATTCTCCCAGAGGATCTTCCTCCCCCTCCATCTTTGCGATTATTCCAAGAGCTTGGGAAAGCTGGTCCCTGAGAAGCGGTCTCTCTGCTCCCTGCTCTGCGGTAGCCCGGAGAATTCTGCCGAGGCGCTCCGCATACTCCCGGAGCATCCCCAGAGAACGTTCCGCATGACGGAGACGCCCCTCCAAGAGAGCCTGACGGGAAAGATTCTGCAAAAGGCTTATCACAAGCTGATGTCCCGTATGGGTTTCCCGAAAGAGAATCTTTACCATGTGGATTCGCACACCGGGAAGCCCTGGAAAGGGAACCATGCCGCAATCCAGGGAGCGCTCCTCCCGAACCACCCGGGCATCCTGTTCCTGAAAAAGATCCTGAAGCTCCCGGGGTAGCACGGACTCTCCGGAATGATGAAGAATGCGCTTGCGGGAAACCCCCGTAAGCTCTTCCATAAAGGCATTCCAGAAAACGTAGCGTCCCCCTCCGGTGATATCTCGGCCCATGATGCCCATGGGAAGCTTTTCCATGATTTCTCCGAGAAGGCCGGAGCGGGAAAAATAATGGGGAGAGAGAATGTTTTTTTCGGCAAACCCTTCGGGAACCCTTTCTCCGGGGGATTCTCCGGAGGGAGAGGAGGTCTTTTCCCTCTCTCCCGAGACCTTGGCAGTACCGCTGGTACCGGTTGCCACAGCTCCCGGAGGAGCTTTCTTTCTGCGGATGCGAGATCCTTCTCCCGGCATGTTCTTCCCTCCCCATGAAAGCGCATTTCTCCAGCATTATACAGTTATCTCCGGTTTTTTTCGCAAAAATCCCCGGGTTTATTGCATAAAACTTGCCCTCTCCTTTTCGCTACTCCCGATCCTCCTCCATATAGGGATAGGCGAAATCCCTGGGTGGAACGAAATTCTCCTTGATCGTCCGGATGGAGGTCCACCGGAGAAGGTTGTGCATGGAACCTGCCTTATCGTTGGTTCCCGAGGCCCGGCCGCCTCCGAAGGGCTGCTGCCCCACCACGGCCCCGGTGGTCTTGTCGTTGATGTAGAAATTCCCTGCGGCATAGCGCAGAATCTCCGTGCCCCGCTCCAGAGCACAGCGATCCAAGGCGAAAATTCCCCCGGTAAGCCCGTAGGGAGAGGTTTCGTTGCAGAGGTGGAGCACCTCCTCGTATCGGTGGTCTTCGTAGACGTATACCGTAAGAACGGGGCCGAAGATCTCCTCCTCCATGAGAAGAAATTGGGGATCCCGGGTACGGAAGATGGTGGGCTCCACGAAATAGCCCTTGGCGTCCTCTGCCTTTCCTCCCCAGAGAAGCTCCACCGCAGAGCTTTCTTTGGCGGCCTTCAAAAAGGACCGTACCCGCCGAAAGGCTTTCTCGTCGATGAGAGCTCCCATGAAGTGGGAAAAATCCTCCACGTCTCCCAGAGATACCCGCCGAAGCTGCCTTCGCATCTCCTCGAGAAGGGGTTCCCAGAGAGACGCCGCCACATAGGCCCGGGAGGTGGCGGAGCATTTCTGTCCTTGATACTCGAAGGCCCCCCGGATCAATGCCGTGGCGGTGGCGGTGACATCCGCCGAGCCGTGGACCACCGCAAAGTCCTTTCCCCCGGTCTCTCCCACCACCCGGGGATAGTTACGGTACTCCTCCATGTGGGAAGCCACGGTCTTCCAGATTTCCCGGAAGGTGGCGTCGGAACCGGTGAAGTTCACCGCCCCCAGCTCGGCAGAGGAGAGCACCGCCTCACCCATAATCCGGGAATCCCCGGGAACGAAGTTGATGACCCCCGGAGGAAGTCCCGCCTCCAGAAAGATCCGCATAATTTCGTAGGCCGAAAGCACCCCGGTAGACGCGGGCTTCCAGAGCACCGTATTGCCCATGAGCGCCGGAGCGGAGGCAAGGTTTCCTCCGATGGAGGTAAAGTTGAAGGGGCTCACCGCAAAGACGAAACCCTCCAGGGGACGATAATCCATGCGGTTCCATACACCCCGGGACTGGTCCGGCTGGGTGGCGTAGATCTGCTGCATGAAATGTACGTTGAATTTCAGAAAGTCCACCAGCTCGCACACCGCATCGATCTCGGATTGATGGATGGTTTTGCTCTGTCCCAGCATGGTGGCGGCGTTCACCCGGGCCCGCCGCTCTCCCGCCAGAAGCTCCGCGGCCTTCATAAAGACCGCTCCCCGCTCTTCCCAGGGAAGAAGAGACCAGATTTGCCAGGCCTCGCCGCAGGACGCCACCGCCGCCCGCACCTCCCGGGCTCCCGCCTTATGATAGGTGGCCACCACCGTTCGGTGGTCGTGAGGAAGCCGGATCTCTCCGAGATTCCCCGTGGTCACTTCCTTTCCACCGATGATAAGGGGAATTTCCAGTGGCTTTTCTCGAAGACTTCGCAGAGCTTCCTTAATCCGGCTGCGCTCGGGAGTTCCCGGTGCGTAGGAAAGAACCGGCTCGTTCTCGGGACGGGGAATCGTAAAAAGAGTATTCATCGCAAGAAATCTCCTCTCTTCAACAAAGAACCTCCGCCCCTCGGGAGAACTTTCCTGGGGCTCTTTTCGGAAGTTCAAACCCTCCGGCAGTGCCGGATAACTCCACACGAACACTGATGAAGAACGGGAAGAAGGGGAATGTGCTTTCGAGGATGAGCCAAACTTTTCACACACTTTCTCATCATAAAGAATAGTATGCTCTCTGTATTTAGTAAACCCCGAAATCCTCGACAGAATCGATGAAACAGCATTATACTTGTTTCGATGCATTTCTTTATCCGGCAAAACCACGATTTTCAAGGGTTCTGCCGAAACGTTCCGGAATACCGCCGAGGAATTCCGCATCTTTAGCATAAATAAAAGAGG
>CAZJHH010000011.1:0-55077 GCA_964545875.1 uncultured Synergistaceae bacterium | reverse complement strand
CCCGCAAATCCCTCCATCTTCCTGCCGTCGAAGCTGAAGGTTATCTTCTTCTTGTCTTCATGATGAAAGTCCAATATGGGATGATTCTCAATGAGTTTCATCGAAACAGCACCTCCTAAATACAGGCGGGTTCGAAGAAGAGATCCCCTTCCTCAAACCGGCTATACCGGAACATGGAGACGTCGATGAAGGGCTTTTCACCGTTCACGAACTCCGCCATGATACGTCCCACGGAAGGCCCGAATTGGAGGCCGTGGCCGCTCCATCCGCAGTCGATGTAGAATCCTTCCACGGGAGTGGGGCCCACGATGGCTTGAAGATCCGGTGTATTCTGATAGGGGCCTGTCCACTGACGGACCACCCGGATTCCCGCAAGTACGGGCATCTTGGGAACGATCCGTTTCGCCGCCGCATCCAGGTAATCCCAGCTGGCGTAGTAGGAAGTATCCTTCACCTCTTCCCGGCCCACGCCGAGCATGAAAGTACCGTTAGGACACTGTTTCCAGTAGCTTCCATCGTCCAGGCAGAGCGTCATGGGGTGTTTCATGCGCTCCACCGCCTCGGTGATGAGAATCTGGTGGCGTTCGGGAATAACGGGAATGTCCAGACCGATCTCCCGGCCGATATCCACGCTCCAGGCACCGGCACAGCATACCACCGCATCGGCTTCCCAGTCTCCCTTGTCGGTATGAACTCCCGCAGCCTTGCCGTTTTTCATGATGATTCCCGTAACGGTGGTCTGCTTCTGGATCTCCACACCCAGGGCCTTGGCTGCATCCGCATAGGCAAAGCACAGGGTATGAGGATTTACGTGACCATCCTCGGGATTGAAGCTCGCCCCGAGCATGCCCTGGGTGTTCAGCCAGGGAGCCACCTCTTGAATCTGCTTTACATTGAGAATCGTGGAACCGTAGGTGCCGAGCTGATTCTGAAGCGCCACGTTCTTCTTCAGCTGCTCAAGCTGGGACTCGGAGTAGGCAATCCAGAGATATCCCGCAGGATCGTACTCGATGTCGGCCTTGTAGTTGAGATCCTGCTGGAGCGTCTTGATACACTTCATGTTGTACTGGGCAAGAAGAATGTTAACCTCCGTGCCGAACTGATACCGAATTCCCGCGGCGCTTCGTCCGCTTCCTCCGGAAGAGATGTAGTCTCGCTCGATAAGAACTGTCTTAAGCCCCTTTTGGGCTAGGTGGTAGGCGGTGGAACATCCGTGTACACCCCCACCAATGACAGCCACGTCTACGCGCTTGCTGCCCATCAATGGCCCTCCTTTCAACTGCGACCAAACCAGAAATTACCCCAAGGAAAAACCCGGCAAAACGGGTCTCCCGGCCCTGGGAACACACACCACGGACTACGATACATGGGCACTACACAAAACATCGTACGTAGTTTTCAGGATAAACGTTGCAGGAAACGTAACAGAGTAAGGATATTTTTTCAGAAAGGGAAAAACGTTGCTGGAGGGCGTTTACGGCAGCCTCTGGGCATGGGGGACACAAACGACCTTGTCCCCGGAGCGGGGAGCAAGAACGATGATGTGTCTTCTGCCCGGAGGCGATGCACAAAGTGTATCATCAGGAACCCCGACTCCTCTCGTAAAGTGTGGAAAAACACTATTCCTGCATACATTTTCCTTCAATTCCCCGGGCTTGTCAATTCTCGAAAACCCTCTTTTTGGATATTCCCGATAAAACGATATATTGATGCGAAATATTCCAGAAGTTCGAATACCGAACGTTTTCCGCCTCAAGCTTTTCCTTAATATGCCAAATCTCCGCTCCCATGTCGCCCCGAAGCGGGACAGCCCGGAATGCGTTCTCCGGGCTCGAACGTCTCTGGCTCATGGACGTCTTGGACCGAGTAAAAAAACTTATCGCTTCGGGAAAAGCTCCCCGAGAAAACCCCTTTTCATATGGAGCATCCCGACTTTACCGAAAGGCGCCTATCCGGAAACAACATGGTGCCTCGTTATGGAACCCGCTTTCGGCACCCTCAATCCCCCGAAGAAATCCCGCAAATCGAAAAGCCCGCATAAAAAATATTTTCCAAGCGTTCCTTTTCCGCACCCCGGAATTTGCCCTTTTTCGGAAGATATGCTGTAATTACCCGAAGAAACATGAAATGTCATTCTGCGAGGGGTGGGAGAATGCGCAACCTTTCCTGCTGATTTTAAAGGCTTTACAAAACGGCGAAAGCGACCGAAGGGTCGTTATGTTTTGTTATGCCCACGCAAGAAAGCTGCGATTCTTTTTTCCCTCTCCATGATCATATCTCCGCCTGCCCGTCTTCGTTGCGGGTATGGTCATGTTCTATCGGGAGCCCCAGAAATCGCCTTTCTTGGGGCTCTTTGTTTTTTTCAGGAGGATATGCTCATGTCTCTGATACAAATTACACATCTTACCTTCGCCTACCAAGGCGGTTTGGAAAATATTTTCGAAAACGTAAGCTTTCAAATCGACACGGATTGGAAGCTCGGCTTCGTCGGCAGAAATGGCAGAGGAAAGACCACCTTTCTGAACCTACTCCTGGGACGTTATGAACATGAGGGTTCCATTATTTCGAGAACGGCCTTCGAATACTTCCCTTATCATGTTCCGGATCACGGAATACATACTGTGAAGATTCTCCGGAACATCTCTCCCGGCAGCGAAGACTGGGAGATCTCCCGGGAAATCTCTCTGCTCGGAGTGGCCGACCATGTGCTCCATCGCCCTTTCGGCACTCTCTCCAATGGAGAGAGAACCAAGGTTCTTCTCGCAGCTCTCTTTCTGAAGGAAAACCGCTTCCTCCTCATCGACGAACCCACAAATCATCTGGACATGGAAGGACGTGCCATGGTAACGGCCTACCTCGACCGAAAGAAGGGGTTTATTCTGGTCTCTCACGACAGGATTTTTCTGGATGCCTGCATCGACCACGTTCTCTCCATCAACAGAAAGAACATTGAAATTCAGAAGGGCACTTTTTCGTCTTGGTGGCACAACAAGGAAATGCGGGACGCCTTCGAACGGCAGGAGAACGAAAAGCTTCGAAGGGAGATCGAACGAATGGGGGAAGCGGCCCGGGAACAATCAGACTGGTCCGCAAAAACGGAGAAAACCAAAAGAGGCGTTCGGATTGCGGGACTTCGACCGGACACGGGGTATATCGGACACAAGGCCGCAAAAATGGCCCAAAGGTCAAAATCCCTGGAACGGCGGCGCCATGAGGCCCTGGAAAGAAAATCCTCCTTGCTGGAAAACGTGGAAAAAAGCGAAAAACTCAAGATTTTTCCCCGGACCTACCACTCCGCCATCCTGGCAAGGCTCGAAGAAGTCTCCATACGTTACGGAGACCGGGTAGCATGCGAAGGAGTAAACCTTACCATCCGGCGGGGGGAGAGAATCGCCCTCCGGGGGAAAAACGGCAGCGGCAAATCGAGCATTCTCAAGCTGATTCGGGGAGAAAAACTCGAATACGAGGGGAAACTGGTTCTGGGAGGAGGGCTTACAATCTCCTACGTCCCCCAGTCTACCCGCACATTGTCCGGCAGCCCAAGGGAATACGCCCGGGAATGCGGCATCGACGAAAGTCTCTTCCGGGCAATCCTGAACAAACTCGACTTTTCGAAGATCCAGTTCGAAAAGGACATGGCAGACTACAGCGGAGGGCAGAAAAAGAAGGTGCTTCTGGCCCGAAGCCTCTGCGAACAAACACACCTCTACCTCTGGGACGAGCCCCTGAACTACGTGGATGTCTTCTCCCGCATGCACATCACGGAGCTGCTCCTGGAACACAAGCCCACCCTGCTCTTCGTGGAACACGATAGAGCTTTCTGCAACGAGGTGGCCACGAAAATCCTGAGCCTGTGATGGAACAAACATCCCCGCCTCCATCTTTGGCTCCTTTACGAAAAGCCCCGCTACTCCTAGAAGCCCGCCCTCACCGGCGGGCTTCATCTTTGAAAAAGACCGGGCATTCCTTGAAATTCTCCAGGTTTTCCACATTTCTCCCGAAAGAATCACGCCTATGCGCTAAAAACCGAAGCGCTTTTTCGGAAAATACCCCCCGGGGCATTCCAATGTTTGACAAATCAAAAGATATTATTTAGTATCCTCCTCAGGGTCCATCATTGGATACGACTTTGTGAAAGGAATGAACAATCCATGTCCTCCATCAATGCGGAAGAGACCGCCTATCAGGCTATCGTGAAGATGGTGCTCTCCAAGGAGTTCGCTCCGGGAGACCGGCTCATCGAAAACGAGATTGCCGATGAATTGGGACTGAGCCGTACCCCGGTGCGGAATGCCCTGCGAAAACTTACCGCGGTGGGCTTTCTGGAAAACCCGCGGAATCGGGGCTGTTCGGTGCCCAAGCTGAACCCCCAGGATATGGAAGAGGCCTTCGAGTGCCGCAGGCTTATCGAAAGTTACGCTGCGGGGGAAGCGGCGGTGCGGGCCAAGGCCGCCTCGCTGGATCATTTGGAAAGACTCCTGGAAAAACAGGAAGATCTTTACAGCAAACGCGATGTTCAGGGCTTTCACGAGAGCAACCGGGAATTTCACACCGCCATCGTCAGCCTGGGCGAGAATTCCTACATGACCCGTTTTTTCCAACAGGCCTTCTGGCGCACCGAACTGTACATCATTTTTTTCGATCGCTTCTATCGACTCCCCGAAGAGGCGGAGGGGCAGCCCCTCCGGGATCCCTCCCAATCCGCAAGCTGCCGGGATCACCGGCGGATCTTTACGGCCCTCCTCGCCCGGGAGTCGGAGATGGCAAAACATTACATGGCGGAACATGTTCGAACCACCTATATCCATCTTACCCGCTACAGCGGCGCCACTCTTCGGAGCCGCCCCTTTCCCTGGTAGATTTCCGAAAGGCGGATTCTCGAAAATTCGGAGGTGATAGAACGCTAAAACCCGAGCCCTGGCCGTACCCGCTCCTCACAAAGCACACTATTCAAAGGAGGCATCAATTACCATGGAACATTTCGGACTTCTGTCGGTTCTTCCTCCCCTTCTCGCCATCATTATTGCGGTTCGCTACAAGAACGTCATCGTGGCTCTTTTTCTCGGCTCCCTGGTGGGAACCTTCATGCTCGCCGGGTGGAACCCCCTTACGGGGCTTACCATGCTCATCAAGGATTTCGTTTTCGAACAGGCCAAGGATAGTTACAACTCCAGCCTTCTGGTGATGATGATCTTCATCGGAGGATTCGTGGGAGTGGTGACCCAGTCCGGCGGCGCCAAGGCCTTTGCGGAGGCTGCGGCAAAGTGGATCAACAGCCGGGCCAAGGCTCAGATCGCCCTCTGGCTTGCGGGAATCGCGGTATTCTTCTCGGATTCCGGAAATCCCCTCATCATCGGCCCCTCCTTCCAGCCTATTACGGACAAACTGCGGATCAGCCGGGAAAAACTGGCCTGGCTTCTGGACTGCACCGCCTCTCCCGTGTGTATTCTCGTTCCCTTCATCGGCTGGGGACTGTACATCATGGGACTTATTCGGGAAGAATACGCCAATATCGGGGTGGCCGCCTCGGAATGGGACGTTTTCATTCAGGTAATTCCCTTCCAGTTCTACGCCATCGGTACTCTGGTGATGATTCCCCTGGTAGCCTGGATGGGCTGGGAGTTCAGCTCCATGTACAAGGCGGAAAAGCGCACCCTCGATACGGGAGAACCCTTCTGGCCCGAAGCCCAGCTCGCCAAAGCCACGGTAGTGGTGGAGGAGAAGGAAGGACGCAACAAGGCTACCGCTTCTATGATGTGGCTTCCCCTCATCGTTCTCTTCGCCTGCATCTTCGGACTTCTTATCCCCCACGGATTCCCCACCAAACCCGTACCCGGAGCCGTGCTCCGCACCGCTCTCTGCACGGGATACTTCCTCGGTGCCATTACCTGCATCGTTCTCATGGTGAAGAACAAGGTCTTCACCAAGGGTGAAGCCTTCAAGATGTACATGGAGGGCTGCCGGGACGTGGTTTTCATTCTCATGATCCTGGTTCTCGCGTGGTCTCTCGGGTCGGTCTGCAAAAAGGTGGGTACTGCGGCCTACATCGTGGAGCTCGCCAAGGGCAACCTCCCCGCCACCATGGTTCCCGCCCTCATCTTCTGCATCGGCGCCATGATCAGCTTCGCCACGGGCTCCTCCTGGGGAACCTTCGCCATTCTCATGCCCCTGGCGGTTCCCATGGCTCACGGTCTGGGAGCTCCCATGCTCGCCACCATCGGAGCGGTGCTGAGCGGAGGGCTTTTCGGAGATCACTGCTCCCCCATCTCGGATACCACTCTCCTCTCCTCCATCGGAGCCTCCTGCGACCACCTGGATCACGTACGCACCCAGATTCCCTACGCTCTCACGGTAGCCCTCGCCAGCGTTATCGCCTACGTGGTAACGGGCTACTACAACACCCCGGCAGTGCTCGGCGTGGCGGTGGGACTGGTTCTGGTCTTCCTGGTGCTCTTCGGCAAGATCTGGGGAAACCGGCTTCACAACTACACTGCGGAGGAGATCGAGAGCCTCTAGGTTCTCTCCCCCCAATCAATTCGTCCATTACTGCTCGGTGCGGATTTCCGGGAGCCTTCGGCGCTCCCGGAACCCCTTATTCTCTCAAGAAGGTGATGCTACTATGCGCCAGATTCTCGTATTCGGAGCCGGCCGGATAGCCCGGCCATGCGTTCAGTATCTTCTGAAACAGGAAAACTACCAGGTTACCGTGGTAGACGTGGATCAGGATAACCTCGATCGGGTTCTTCAGGGTCATCCCCGGGGAAAAGGACGTATCGGCAACGCCGAAAATGCCGGAGCCCTCATCGATGAACTTCGTCCCAACCTCGTGATGAACCTCCTTCCCCGCCCTTTCCTGACTCCCCTGGCTCGTGTGTGCCTCGAAAAAGAAGTTCACATGATCAACCTCTCCTATATCACCGAAGAAATCCGGGAGCTCCAGGAGAAAGTGGCTTCCAAGGGACTGATCTTTCTCTGCGAACTGGGGCTGGATCCCGGCATCGACCACATGTCTGCGGCGAAACAGGTTCGAGCCATCCGTCAGCGGGGGGGCACCATCGAAAGCTTCCGCTCCATCTGCGGCGCTCTTCCCTCTCATGAAGCCAATACCAACCCTTGGGGATACAAGCTTTCCTGGGCTCCGGGAAGCCTCATCGGTGCCAGTAAACGTTCCGCCCGAATTATAGAAAACGGAGAAATTCTCTCCTGGCCCGACGGAGAGACCTACCGGCATCCTTTTCTGGAGGATATCGAGAACTTGGGCACCTTCGAGGTCTACGCCAATGCGGATTCCCTTCCCTATCTCACCGCCTACGATATTCCCGAGGCAAAAAGCATCTTCCGAGGAACTCTCAGGTATCCCGGATGGTGCGAGACCATCGTCAAGATGAACGAGATCGACCTTTTCGACGAAACACCCCAGGATCTCCAGGGAATGACCTTCGCCTCCTTCCTGAGACGCCAGATCCGGGCCCGGGAGGATCAGGATCTGGAAAGCGCTCTCTGCGGCATCCTGGAGATTCCCTCCTACTCCGCCATTTTCCTGCGCCTCCAGTGGTTGGGGCTTCTCGACGAAAGACCCCTCCCCTTTTCCAAGGGATCTCCCCGGGATATTCTCAGCCATCTCTACGACGAGAAATTCGTCTTCGCTCCGGAGGAGCGGGATCTCATCGCCCTTCAGGATGAATTCACCGTCTTCTACCCCGCAGAAAAGAAACGAATCCGCCATCGCTCCCTGCTGGTGGACTACGGCACTCCCGGAGGAGATTCCGCCATCGCCCGCACCACCGGGCTTCCTCCGGCTATCTGCGCCAAGCTTCTTCTGGAAGGAGCGATCTCCACTCCGGGAATCCATGCTCCGGTACTGCCGGAAATTTACGATCCCGCCCTGGAAGAACTTGTACGGGAAGGCGTGGTTCTTCAGGAGAGCGACGAAGTTCTTTCCTGATGTAACGGACCTTTCTTTTTTCAGCATCAAAAAGGGAGCCCCTTGAAGGGGCTCCCTTTTTGATACTGAAAAAAACTTTTCTCCGGGCTTGACAAAAGAGGACGCACGCAGTAACTTATCGAGCGATAAGTTTTGTTAGTAAAATAAAACTAAGGAGAGATCTCATGAGGGAGGCCCATAAAACCCGAGATGCGGAGGCTACCAGAAAGGCAATTCTCGAAGCTGCGGAGCTTCTTTTTGCCCAAAAAGGCTTCGCGGGAACCACCATACGACACATTTCCGAAAAGAGCGGCTGTTCGGGCCCTCTGATTCTCTTTCATTTCCGCAGCAAAAAAGAGCTCTATCAGGCCGTGAAGGCTTCCATCGTAAAACGACACACCGCAGATCCCGGATATTCTCGGAATTCCGAGAATAGAGGCCTGGAATACCTCAAGGAGCTTATACGGAGTCTTTTCAACTTCTACCGGGAGAATCCCACCATGATACGCATCGCCAACTGGGCTCTTCTGGAAGGCGATAACAGCCCCTAGCTGGGAGAAGATACCCTTCACCATCACTACTACACCACCCTGGTTCAGGCTCAGGAAGAGGGGATCATACGAAAGGACATTCCCCCCATATCCCTCATGGCCATTCTTTGCGGAGCAGTTCACGTCTGGTGGGAGTATCGGGATCATTTCACGGAGATCTCCGAGCAGGAGGGGTATCCCCTCATCGAAGATGATGCCTTTCTGGAGCATTTTCTGGCTTTTGCCTCCCAGGGATTTACGCCTCCCAAAAACTGACGAAAGGAGGCGCCGGGAAAAACCGAGCAAAAAATGAGCCACGGGTTTCTTTCCTCGAATGCAGAAGGGTTCACGGGCTGCACAGATTCCGCGAAACGAGGTGTTTTCTGTTGAAAAAAGATCTTCCCCTTCCAAACGAAGGAGACCCTCCCCACATCATGCACCGAATCCACGAGGCCCTTACTCCCGGAGGAGTTCTCGCCATTACCACCACCGAGCTTTCTCCGGACGGGACAACCCCCTCCGCTGGGGTTTTCAGCTGGCTCGCGATTTTTCTCCAGGGCATGGACATGGTCACCGAGGAAGGAGCGTTGAAGGAATACGCTCTTCAGGCAGAGTTTGTCTCCGTTCGAAGCAGGCTTCTCGAAAACCTGGAAGAAGAAATCCACGGCCCCGTGACATTTATCGAAGCACGAAAAGGTTTTTATTTTTAAGAGGAGGTTTCCATGAAAACCAAACAAGGAATTTCACGGCTTCTCGAAATTGCGGGAGAACGCAAGGGTCTTCTTCTGCTTTCGGGATTCCTCGCGGTGATCAGCGCCGCCTTTTTTCTGGTGCCCTACGCGGGAGCCTATTTCATTCTCGCGGAGCTGCTGCGGCACTGGAACAACCTCCAGAGCATGGACAACACCTCCATTATCCGCTGGGGAATATACATCCTTCTCAGTCTCGGAGGGGGTATGTTTTTTCTCTACGTCAGCAGTATGGCCTCTCACGTGGCGGCCTTCCGCATTCTCTACGGCCTCCGGATACGCCTGATCGACCATATCGGAAAGCTTCATTTGGGATATCTCACCTCCACCTCCACAGGATCGATTAAAAAAACTCTGGAACAGAACGTGGAAAAGATCGAGCTTTTCATCGCCCATCAGATACCGGACTTCGTCAACGTGGTGGCCACGGTGATCATCATGTTCTTCATCATGTTTTCCATGAATGTCTGGATGACCCTCGCCTCTCTGGGAGCGGTGGTTCTCGGATTCGCCCTCCAGGCCTCCATGACCTACGGATCCAAGGGAAAAGCCATGATGAAGGCCTATTACGATTCTCTCGAACGGATCAACGCCTCCGCCATCCAGTACGTCCGGGGAATGCCGGCGGTGAAAATCTTCGGCCGCACGGTCTTCTCCTTTCGACGATTCCACCGGGACATTCAGGAATACCGCACCATGGTAACCAAGTTTACCGACCAGTTTCAAAACGGCTTCGTGCTCTTCCGAACCATCCTCGCCTCCTCCATAACCTTCGTCCTTCCCGTGGGAGTGCTGCTCCTGAGCCGGGATCCCGAGAATACCTCCCTGGGGCTCACGGTGCTCTTTTTCATTATCATGGCTCCCGGAGCTTCCGCGCCCCTTTACAAAATCATGTACCTTGCGGCTACGCTCAAGGATATTCAGGAGGGGGTCTCCCGGATCGACGCTATCCTCCGGCAGCCTCCGGTGCAGGAGCCCCTACGCTCCCGAAAACCCGCCTCCTACGAGGTGACCTTCGATCACGTCTCCTTCTCCTACCATACTCCGGAATCACCCCATCAGATCCCCGCCCTTTCCGACGTTTCCTTCGAAGCTCCCCAGGGAGCCATCACCGCCCTGGTGGGCCCTTCGGGTTCGGGGAAATCTACGGCGGCAAACCTCATTCCCCGATTCTGGGATGTGAATGAAGGGGCCATCCGTATCGGCGGTGTGGATATCCGGGATATGTCCACGGAGAATCTCATGAATACGGTGTCCTTCGTCTTTCAGGACACCTTCCTCTTCTACGACAGCCTTTACGAAAATATCCGGGTGGGACGTCCCGAAGCCTCGAAGGAAGAGGTTTACGCCGCCGCCCGAGCAGCTCAGTGCCACGAGTTCATATCCAGGCTTCCTCACGGATACGACACCCTCATCGGAGAGGGAGGAGTCTATCTTTCCGGAGGAGAGGAACAGAGGGTTTCCGTGGCCCGGGCCATTCTGAAGAACTCTCCCATACTCGTCCTCGACGAGGCCACCGCCTACGCGGATCCGGAAAACGAGCACCACATGCAGCAGGCTCTTCGGGAGCTTATCCGAAACAAGACGGTAATCGTCATCGCTCATCGGCTCCATTCCATCCGAAAGGCCCGAAACATCGTGGTGCTCTCCGAGGGAAGAGTGGCGGAGGAGGGAAATCACGAAACCCTTCTCCTCCGAAAGGGGCTGTACACGAAAATGTGGGAAATATACAACGATACCGCCGCCTGGGCTTTCCGGAAAGGAGAGGACGTAGCATGAAATTTCTTCAGAATATTACTGCGGGAAACCCCCGGAAACTTTTTAAACCCTTCGTACTCACGGTGATCTCCAATCTCCTCAACATTCTTCCCTTCGGCCTGGTTCTGCGGGGAGTCTACCTCATCTTCGAGGGCTTTTCCCGCCCCGAGACAACCCTGGACATCCGGGGGCTCTGGTGGGTCTGCGCGGCTCTGGTGGCCTACATGGTCGTCATTTTTCTGGGAGAAATTCCCGCCTATCGAGCATGCTACCGGGGAGCCTATGAAGTAGCTGCGGAAGGTCGCATCCACCTGGCGGAACACCTGCGCAAACTTCCCCTGGGATTTCTTATGAAACGGGATCCGGGAGATCTCGCCAATATGATGATGGGAGATTTCGCCCTGCTGGAGCAGGGGATCTCCCACGTGGCTCCCCAAATAGCGGGAGCTCTTGTGGCCCCGCTTCTGGCGGTGCTGGGGCTTTCCTTTCTGGATTGGCGCATGGCCCTGGCCATGTTTCTTCCCCTCCCTCTGGGCATGGTCATTCTCGGGGGCACCGGAGGCATCATGAAGCTTCTCGGTCACCGCCACATGAAGGCGAAAATCGACGCGGCCAACCGCCTTCAGGAATATCTCAACGGCATTCGGGTGGTGAAGGCCTACAACCTGGTGGGCCCCCGGTTCGAGCGTCTTCAAAAGGCTTTTTATCGGTTCATGAAGGAAAGCATTCGCATCGAGGGTTTGGGAGGCGCCATGGTAATTCCCGCCATAGCCTTCATCCGCACGGGGCTTACCGTATCCATTTTGGCGGGGAGCTACCTTCTCCTGGGGGGGAAGCTGGATCCCTTTGTCTTCGTTACCTTTCTCATCGTGGGATCCCGAATCTTCGATCCCCTCACCTCGGCCCTCATCAGCTTCGTCCTTCTTCGATATTTCGAGCTTGCGGGGGAACGCATTCTCGCCCTGGAATCGGAACCCGTCATGACGGGAACCCAGAAGGCTCCTCAAAAGAGCGACATTTCCTTCGAGAACATTTCCTTCAGTTACCAGGACGCTCCGGCACTGCGCCACGTCTCTCTTCACATTCCCCAGGGTTCTCTTACCGCCCTGGTGGGCCCCTCGGGAAGCGGCAAAAGCACCCTTCTCAAGCTGATTCCCCGATTCTACGACCCTCAGGAAGGAAAAATCCTCCTGGGAGGGGAGAACATCCGGCAGATGGAACCGGAAAAACTTCTTCAGAGGATATCCATGGTTTTCCAGGAGGTCTATCTTTTTCAGGATACCCTGGAGAACAACATCCGCTTCGGTCGGGAGGACGCCACTTCCGAAGAGATCCGGGAGGCCGCCCGGAAGGCGTGCTGCCACGAATTCATCGACAAGCTCCCCCGGGGATACGACACTCTGGTGGGTGAAGGAGGATGCACCCTTTCGGGAGGAGAGAAACAGCGCATCTCCATCGCCCGGGCCTTTCTCAAAAACGCTCCGGTGGTGCTTCTGGACGAGGCCACGGCCTCTCTGGACCCGGAGAACGAGCTTCAGGTACAGCGGGCCATCGATTCGCTCATTCAGGGACGTACCGTGGTGGTGGTAGCCCATCGACTCAAAACCATACGCCGGGCGGACAATATAGTGGTACTCGAAAAGGGACGCCTTCTGGAACAGGGACGCCACGACGAACTTTTGAAACTACAAGGGCGGTACGCAGGGCTCTGGAGCATACAGCAGCAATCCGCAGGCTGGAGTTTGGCTTGCTGAGCGCTTATCCTTCCCCTTTGCCAAAGTTCTTTGAAGGTGTATAGTGAATGCAGTAGTGCAATTTCGGAAAAACACCGCTATCCCCCGGAACAAAGGTGCGAAAGGAGTGCTTTAGTCATGCATGCCAAGGATTTCGAAGCTCGCAGAAAGGACTTCCCTTCCCTGGAACGGACCTTCCAGGGGTTCCCCCTGGCCTATTTCGACGGCCCCGGAGGTACCCAGATGCCCCGGTCGGTGATGGAGACCATGGTGGACTATCTCAGCCGGAGCAACGCCAACGAACACGGTTTTTTCGTCACCACCAACGAGACGGATGCCATGGTCCGGAATGCCCGGGAAACCCTGGCGGCCTTTCTGGGCGCTCCGGGACCGGAGAACATCTCCTTCGGGGCCAACATGACCACCCTCAACTACGCCCTCAGCAGGGCAATAGGAAAGCATCTCCAGCCCGGAGACGAGATTCTCATCACTCAGCTCGACCACGAGGCAAACCGAGGCCCCTGGCTGGCCCTTCGAGACGAAGGAATGATCGTCCGGGAAATCGCCCTGAAAAGGGACTGTACCCTGGATTACGAGGATTTCGAAGCCAAGATCAACGAAAATACCCGGCTGGTGGCTCTGGGCTGCTCCTCCAACGTGACGGGTACGGTGAACGACATCCCCCGGGCCCGGGAACTCACCTACCGGGTGGGAGCCTGGCTCCTGGTGGATGCGGTGCACTACGCTCCTCACTTTCCTCTGGACGTTACCGCCTGGGGAGTGGATTTTCTGCTCTGCTCGGCCTACAAATTCTACGGCCCCCACGTGGGAGTTCTCTACGCCAGGGAGGGGCTTCTGGATCGCCTTCCCGCCTTCCGGTTGCGCACCACCCATCAGCACGCCCCCTATTGCATCGAAACGGGAACCCCCAACACCGAAGGCATTGCGGGCACCACGGCGGCGGTACACTACATCGCCTCCTTCGGCTCCGGCGAAACCCTGCGGGAACGTATCGTTTCGGGAATGGAAACCATCTTCGAGTACGAGCACGAACTCGCCAAGACGGTATATGAAAAACTCCGGGAAATGCCGGGCATCACCATAGTAGGCCCCTCCTTCGACACCCTGCGGCGCACTCCCACCATATCCTTTACGGCGGAGGGCAAGGATCCCGTGGAGATCTGCAAAAAGCTCGGCAACAAGGGAATCTGTGCCTGGGACGGCCACTTCTACGGCATCCGGCCCATCGAAATTCTGGGACTTCTCGAAAAAGGCGGGGTCACCCGGATAGGGATTTCTCTCTACAACACCGCCGAAGAGGTGAATCGGCTGCTTGAGGCTGTGAAAGGGCTGATCTAGCCCACTCTCCTCCTCCGGCAGCGCATATACGGCAAGGCCCCCGAAGCGGAAAGAGTATTCGTCCGCTTTCGAGGGCCTTATCTTTGTGTTCTGCCGTTCTAAAGACTCTTTACAGCTCCCGGCCCTTGAGAAGGCCAAAGGTTTCGGAATTTTCCGGGGTTCCCCCAAAAAAAGAAAGTCCTTCCATCCAGACTCGGAGCCTTTTCGCAAAGGGAGGATCGGGCCATTTCTTTCTTACCGCCGCCCGGGAGAGACAGCCGCACATGAGGGCCCCCCAGTAGGCATGGGGAGAGCCCGTTCCCAGAGCGAAGGCGAAAAAGAGAAAACAGAGGAGCGCAAAAAGGTTACGGTAAAACTGCATGAACATCCATCCTTTCGGACGTGAAAGCCCTCGGGAAAATTTCCCGGAAAAGGCATGTTTTCTTCTCGATTATCCCCTACCAGGGCACTCCCAAAATCACGTGGGGGAGGAAAAGCACCAGCTTGGGACAATAGGCGGTAAAGAGAAGCACCGGTCCCCAGCAGAGCAGAATGAACCAAAGGGCGGGGGTCATCATTTCGTTGATGGGAGCGTTTCCCAATCGCCCTCCGAGATAGAGCACCGGCGCCGCAGGTGGAGTGATGCATCCCAGGCCCGTATTCACCCCCAGAATGGCGGCATAGTGGATGGGGCTGAAGCCGAGCTCCATGATGATGGGCATAAGTACCGGTGTGGTAAGCACCACCACGCTGATATCATCCATGAGCATTCCCATGACCACCAGGAAAATGTTGATCATGAAGAGAATGATCCAGCGATTCTCCGAAACCGCATAGAACAGATGGAGCATCTTGGCGGGAAGATCTTCCAGAATGTAGAGCCGGCTCAGCATGGAGACCGAATAGAGCATCACCATGATAACCCCGGTGGTTACCGCAGATTCCACCACCACATCGAAGAGCCCCCGCCACTTCAATCCCTTGTAGACGAACATCCCCACGGGAATGGCGTAGAGCACCGCCACCGCGGAAGCCTCGGTGGTGGTCATGATACCTCCGTAGATTCCTCCGAGAACGATTACCGGCAGCATGAGGGCGGGAATGGCCAGGCGGCCCCGCTCCTTGAAGAGCTTCCACTTTTCCGCCCCGTCCCGCTTGTGCGCCACCAGTACCTCTTTGTTGTTCCGGAGGAGCCACATGTTCACCAGACAGATGAGAATGGTGGTAACGATTCCCGGCACCACCGTGGAAAGAAAGCAGGCCAGCACGGACTGTCCGCTGATCCAGGCGAAAATGATGAGGGTGGCATTGGGGGGAATGAGAAGCCCCAGAAGAGAGGCGTTCGCCATAAGTGCCGCCGCATGACCCCGGGGATACCCCTCCCGGCGGAATCGGGGAAACATGATGGATCCAATGCAGGAGAGAGTTGCGCAGGCGGCCCCCGAAATGGAGCCGAACACCGCGCAGGAAACGGTTCCCACGATTCCCAGGCCTCCCCGGAGATGCCCCACGAAGACGTCCACCAGGTCGATGAGTTTCTCCCCGATGCCTCCCCGCTCCATGATGCCTCCCGCCATGATGAAGAGAGCGATGGCGATGAGGGACACCGAATTCATCTGGGTGAATCCGTAGGGAAGGAGCTGACTCGCGGCATATCCCGCCCCGTCGGGGCCTCCGAAGAAGATGAGCCACGCCGCGGAGGACATGAAGCTTACCGGCACGGGAACTCCGATGATAAGAGTAGAGAGAAGAATGAGCAGAGCCACGTAAATCATGAGCGGTTACCTCCGAAAAGGGCCTTCAGGCTCCGCAGCAGGTCCAGGAAGAAGTAGAAGGCCATGAAGATGAGCCCCAGAAAGATGGCAAGATAGGATGTCCAGAGAGGTATGCGCCAGATGGTGGTTTTCGGCAGGGCGATTCCCGTTCCCAGGGGCCCCATAAAACCGAACATGAAGAAATCATAGCCGTACCAGACAAAGAGCAGGGTAACTCCCAGAGTGACAACTCCCTTGAGAACCACGAGAAGGCGCTTGAACAGCCCTTCGGGAACGTAGGAATGCACTAGGTCCGCGGAAACGTGAGTTCCGTTGAAAGCTCCGATGGCGGCACCGGAGAAGTAGAGCCAGAAGGCGAAGAGCTTTACCCACTCTTCGTATCCGTAAAGATCTCCGTGCAGCACGTAGCGCACAAAGGTGGCGGCGCTGATGAGAACCGCAAGAAGAACGGAGGTGCTGAAACAGA
This sequence comes from uncultured Synergistaceae bacterium, assembly GCA_964545875.1. Lineage (GTDB taxonomy): Bacteria > Synergistota > Synergistia > Synergistales > Aminiphilaceae > DAIPKP01. Next base: position 38,804 of record CAZJHH010000011.1, on the reverse strand, counting down.
CGAGGGAAAAGCTCCGGATCACGATTTTATCGAAAAAATTTTTCGGTACCTTCCCAAGGACTGGCTCCATCTCGGTCTGGGCATGACCGGGACAAAGATGGTCTTCCATAATCGTACGCCCCTTTCGACAAAAGGGGAGAACCCCCGGAGAGACACGAGGGATTCTCCCTTCGCTGCGTTTCCGTCACATCATGACATGTTTCGGGAAAACCTCTATTTGGGAGCGAGCTCCTTACGGAACTCGTCCATAAGCTCCTTGCCCATGTTCTTTTCCAACTGGGACCAGGTGCCGGCGCAGGCTTCGGCGATAGGGGTAAGCTCTTCCTCGGTGTAGGTGAAGACCTGGATGCCCTTCTGCCGCATGAGCTCCATGTAACGCTCGTCTTCCTTCTGGGCGTTCACGATGCTCTTGGCCGCAGCGTTGTTCACCGCATCCTGAATGATCTTCTGATCCGCTTCTGTCAGTTCGTTCCACACCTTGCCGCTGATCATGTAGTTGAGGCATTCCAGGGAGTAGTTGGTCATGTACCAGTACTTGAGCACATCTCCGAGAATGGTGTAGGCCGCGGAAACGGAAAAGCCGTTCATGCCGGAGCAGACTCCGGTCTGCATGGACTGATAGACGTCCGCCCAGGGAATGGTAACGGTCTGATAGCCCATGGCGTCCGCCGCAAGCTTGTACACGTCCATGTTGGGAACCCGAACGAGAACCTCTTTGTTCACTGCGGGATTGATGGGTTCCACTGCGGGCTTGGTGGTACCCGTGCCGATCATGCCTTCGATGTAAAACCCGAGAAGCTTGACGCCCAGGCGGCTGTTAAGCTCGTCCATCTTCTTGAAAAGCCATCCCTCGGGGGAAAACACCCGGGCTACGTCGTTATAGCCCCGGACGTACCCGTTGATGTACACCAGCTCCAGCCGGGGATCGAACTGGCTGGGCACGGACATGCAGGACATATCCATGGTACCCCGGATCTGCTCTTCGTAGATCAGGGTATAGTCCCCGAGCTGACTCGCGGGATACACTCTAACCTCGATACGACCATCGGACTTCTCGGCGATCTCCTGGGCGATCTCTTCCATGAGCACCGTGCAGGGATGATCCGCCGGGGACTGCCCCGCGAACTTGAGGGTAATCTCCGCCGCCGAGGCCAAACCGGCCAGGCCGAACATGACAGCACACACCAGCAAACTCACCACAACGCAGGAACTTCTCATCTTTTTCACGAATCTCGCTCCTTTCGAATTTTTCCCGCCCTTCCGGCGGGAACGATACCGCATAACGCCGCCTCATGAATCCATGCTTCCGCTTTGCCAAGCCCTTTTGTAAAGAGCATGATGGTATGCTTTTTTCGCCGAATCGAAGACATCCCCCCTCCAATCCCGAAAAATTGAAATGAAGACTAAAATATCAGAAAGCTTCTTCCGCCTTCCGTGAAAGCTCGCTTCTTCCGCCACAAGAAACACGCGCATCCACGTCTGCTACCGTCGGATTTTCTTCATAAATCCTTGCGATTCAGCAAAAAAAACTTTCTTTTGTTTAAGAATGTGCTTTTTTTATCTTTTTGTCCCACCGATAGAAACCAGGAGCTTCTCAACGTTATGTAGTATATCACAAATTGCCCGCACTCCATGCAAGAGACAAAAATATAAAAAAATATTCCGCCATCAATCTTTTTAGCCTTTTTGATGCAATGCTTTTCATGCCACTCTTGAAATGGTTTTTCCACACACCCTCGACTATTTCAAGAAAAAGCCTTTTAATGAACATGACGGATATATACGGAGGAAGATCCGAAAAGGACAACTCCGGAAGACTTTCGGCAATGCCGCTTCTTTCCTGAAGCAGCCATTTCTTCAAACCCTCACGACGGAGGAGATACCATGCTCGAATACGCCCTCTACGGTCCCGAATCCTTTCGAATCTCTCCCTGGAAAAACGGCCAGGGAAGCACCACGGAACTCTATGCGGCTCATCTTTCGGGAGAGACGGATTTTCTCTGGCGCATCAGTATGGCCGGAGTAACTCAAAACGGGGATTTTTCCGATTTCTCGGGATACGACCGGGTGCTCCTGCTTTTGGAGGGAAAGGGAATGACCCTTTGTTTCGAAAATTACGGAACCTGCCGACTGGAGAAACCCCTGGACATGGCCCGTTTTTCCGGAGACTGGAAAACTTCGGCATTCCTCACCGAAGGAAGCATCCGGGATTTCAACGTCATGACCCGGCGGGATCACTGTACCGCCGAGGTGAAGACCTTTTCCGGGGAAGGAGAATATCCCCTCGCCTTTCCGGGAAATCACCTTTTGCTGTACCTTCCCTGGCATTCCGGCAGCCTCTCCTCTTTGAACGGAGAAAGGCTTGTTCTGCCTCCGGGGCATCTGCTGCATTTCCGAACGCCTCCGGAAGGAAATTGGGCCCTCCGATGCCGGGAGGGAATCGAGATAAGGATCTTCGAAACGTAACAAGAACGGGGGCCTTCGAAAAATCAGAAGGCCCCCTCATTATCATTCTCCAAATGTCGCAAGATATCGCAACATTTTTAGTAAAAATCCCTCTCTATGCATTCCCCAGGGGTGCGAAGGAATCGGCGTAGATCCTCTCAATTACTTCCCGGGTAGCCTCCACGGGGGCTATACCAAGAAGACCGTCCAGGGAAGGAGTGGTCATGGCGAGATCCGCAAGCCGCCCGACCTGGCTCTTTTCGTATCCCTCGTCTCCAAGCTTGGAAGAAACCCCCACCGAAGCCAGCCAGGCTTCCACCTTCTTCGCTGCCTCCGAAGCTTCTCCGGAATCTCCCTTCAGAGGCCCCGTCAGAGGCTCGAGAATGGAGGCGAGCGTACCGGGCCGGGCGGCGTAAATTTCCCGAATCACTGCGGGCAGAAGCATGGCAAGCCCCAGGCCATGGGCAAGGTCCGGCTTTACCGCCGAAAGGGGATGTTCCAAAGCGTGGGTAAAGTGCAGAAGTCCGTTGTCGAAGGACATTCCCGCGATCATGGAGGCGTAGAGCAAATAATACCGGGCCTCCATATCCTCCGGAGAGGCCAGAACCCTGGGAAGATACCGGGCCACCAGGCGCACCGTCTCCCGAGCGAAGAGAATGGAGAAAGGGCTTGCCATCTGAGATGTGGCGGCTTCCACCACGTGATTAATCGCATCGATGGAAACATAGCGGGTCTGTTCGGGGGAAAGCTTCGTCATGAGACCCGGATCGTCGATGGCATACAGAGGATAGATGCAATCGTAGGCTATGGCGGGTTTGTACTCCTTTTCGGGAATGCTCACCACCGCAAAGCGATCCACCTCTGTGCCGGTACCGTGAGTGAGATTGATGGCGACCAGAGGAACCGCCTTGCGAGGCGTAAATGCAAGTTCATAGAGACTCCGGGCATTCTGATCGGGATACTCCAGAAGAATCGCCGCGCTTTTGGCCGCATCGATGGGACTGCCTCCGCCGATGGCGATAATTCCCCGGGCTCCGAACTCCCGGGCCATTTCGACGGCTTCATCCACACAATCCGCGGTGGGATTGGGGGTAATGCGATCGTAAAGAATATGCTGCACTCCGTGCTTCTGAAAGGCCTCCAGCACGTAATCCCAGGCTCCGGTACTGCGGTAGGAACCTCTTCCGGTAACGCAAAGCACCCGGGTAATCCCCCGGGAGACGAGATCCCCCACGATATCGTCGATCTTCCGAATGGCCCCCACTCCGAGATAGGCGGTGGTACGGCTGCGAATTTCACGAATATCGTTGATCGAAATTTCTTTTTCCCACATAATGGTCCCTCCCAATTGAGAAAGATAACTCACTCACTTTTGAAAAGAACTATAAGATCTTTTCTTCACAAAGTCAACCCGAAGGGGAGGTCTTGCTATTCTGGAAAATGTGTGGAGTCTTGGGGATATCGTAGAGGTACAAAAAAAGGGCCGCCCTGCGGCCCCTTTGGAATTACTCGAAGTTTTTCAGATACTCTTTTACGGACCGCGTCATTTCCAGAGAAAAGTCGGACATGTATTTCCGCTTGCAGAAAGCACGTATCTGCGCGTCGAAATCGTAATGTTCATCTTCACTTTGTTCCCGGTGCATTTTTCGCAGGGTTTCTTCATCCAGGGGGTGATAGGTATTTTTCTGCACGATATACTTTGCATCGAACCGCCTGGGCTTCTTTCTTTTTTTCTGCTGCTCCGTGGGATAGCCGAAAACCAGCATGGTCACCGGAAAAACGTATTCATCCAGATGCAGAAGAGGCACCACTCTCTCCTTGTTTTCCAGAATATCCCCGATGTAGCACGATCCGATTTCCAGGGATGCCGCCGCCATCACCGCATTCTGCGCGGCGATCAGGGCATCCGAGCAGGCGAGCATCAGATCTCCGAGCCCAGGATTCCGAAAGGGAGCCCCCGCATAGCGGTAGCAATCGAGCCACCTCCGGCAATCCGCCAGAAAGACCAGAACCAGAGGAGCCTTGGCAATGAAGGGCTGGTTATCGCAGGTAAGGGCAAGTTCGTCCTTGAGGTGCTGTTCCGTAATATCGAGAATCGTGTAGAGGATCTGGTTTCCCGCCGTGGGAGCCTGAAGAGCGGCCTGGAGAATTTTTTCCTTGTCCCTCTCCGGGATTGTTCGCTCCTCGTAAGCCCGGACGGATTTTCGCTCAAAGAGAAGCCGCATAACATCGTTCATGGGGATAGCTCCTTTTCACATGTTTTTAGGGCACCTGAAAAATCATGGACGAAGTATGGCAGAAAGGTTTCGCCCTCTCGAAAAACACCATATCATGGAGTAAAATCAGAAGTAAAGCATGGGCACAGATCCACAAGATCCCTGTCTTCTTTACCAAGAGAAAAGTGGAAACTGCCCAAGTTCGAGAAACAGGGTACGGACAGGAACTTCTCCAAAACACTGCATCGAAAAAACCTCGTTCAAAAAAGCCGCTCTATCCACGAGGGGCCTTTCACAAAGAAGGAGCTATCCATGAAAAACAATGGTTCCGCTCGCCGCATTCAAAAGGATCTGGAAGCGATCAACCGCCCCGCCCGGAATCCCGGAGGAGGCATCACCCGGCTTTCTTTCTCTCCGGAACACGCCGAGGCCCTTCGATATCTCCAGAGAGAGTGTTCCTCCCTGGGAGCGCGCTGCTTTCTGGATGAGGCGGGAAATTTCGCGGCCCGCATGGAGGGAGCGGCCCCAGAGCTTCCGGTCTTCTGCCTGGGTTCTCACGTGGACAGCGTGAGGAACGGAGGAGAGCTGGACGGTATGGCTGGCGTGATCATCGGCCTGGAAGTGCTCCGCCTTCTTCAGGAAAGCAACGTGCAACTGCGGCACGGCATACAGCTTATGGGTTTTGCGGAAGAGGAGGGAGTTCTCTGCAACATGGGCCTCCTGGGAAGCCGCTTCTTCTGCGGCGAGATAACCCCGGAGGATTTTCGAAAGCTCCGAACCGGCTCGGGGGCTCTTCTGGGAGATCTGGCAAAGGACTTCTGCGCCTCCCTTCTTCCCCTGATGGAGGGCCCCTTTCCGGAAGAAGCGAAAAATCTCGCCTTTTTTCTGGAACCCCATATCGAACAGGGGCCGGTGCTTTACGAAAAGGGGATTCCCCTGGGAGTGGTCTCCTCCATTACCGGAACCAGCATGACGAATATCACCTTTTACGGCGAGGCGAACCATGCGGGCACCACCCCCATGGATACCCGAAAAGATCCCGTCCGGGGACTGATTTCCGTGGGAAGCTACCTGGAAAAAAGATTGCAGGAAGCCCGAAGCCATGCAGTGGGAACCATAGGACGAATCCTCGCGGAACCCAACGTGGGAAACGTGATTGCCTCGAAAGTTTCCTTTACCGTGGATCTTCGCTGCGTAAACCGGGAAGAGCTTCTGGAGATGCTGCAGGGCCTTGAGGAGTGCTGCCGCGAGGCAGCTTCGAAATTTTTCCTGAAAGCGGAGCTTTCCCCGGGGCATCGAATTATGCCCGTGGAGATGGATGCGGCTTTGCAGGAGGATTTGTTTGCAGAAGCCGCTTTCCGGGGAATCGAAACCATCTCTCTTCCCAGCGGAGCGGGGCACGACACCCTTTCCCTGGGGCATCTCTGGCGGAAGGCCATGCTTTTTATCGCCAGCCGGGAGGGGAAAAGCCACTGCCCCGAGGAGAGCAGCGATTACCGCCATTTGGGGCAAGCGGCGGAAGTCCTGTGGGGGGTGCTCCGACGGCAGGATTCCGGGGCATAGACATCTTCCCCGAAAGAGAAAGGCTGGAGAATATGCACCTCGGAAAGAGGCCATACTCCTTTGAATCGATTTCCGGGAAAAAGTTCCCGAGAGAAAGAGAACGATAATCCTCTCTTGAAAACTCCCTATCTTTCCAAAAGGCCGTCGATGCGCCGCACCATATGAGCGATCTTTCTGGAGGCGTAGATTTCCCGGGCCCGGAGCAGATAGCTTTCCGGGGAATCTTTCAGAAAAACCCCCAGCTCTCCTCCCGGCAGGGCCCGCCTTTTGAGATTTCCCTTTACCCAAAGCTGCAAAGCCATCCAGTGGCCCTTTTTAAGGGGAACACAGAGCTCATCTCCCCTCCGAAGAAGGGCCACCGAATCTGTCTCTCTGCCTTCCTCTCCCGACTGAAGAGCCAGAAGGCTGAAGAGAATGCCGTTTCCCCGCCACCACTGACATTCTTCTAAAATAGCCCGGGCCGCTTCAAGGTGCTTTTTCATAATGTCCCGCTCGCCTAAATCGTAGGCGGCATGGGCCGCATGGCTGTGGAAAAGACATCCCCCCCGGTAGATTCCTTGATTCTCGCACTCTTTCAGGCAGGCTTCGTAAATCTCCAGAGCCCTCCGGAATTCTCCCTGATGATGCCACGAAAACCCCTGGTAGCCCAGGGCGGCAGCCTTCTGCAAGGTATAGGGAGCATCCAGTGCTTCGAGCTCCTCGAAACACTCCCTCGATGTTTGAAGAGCCTTTCGGGCGGCTTCGAAATTCTGCCTGTAGATGTGCGAGAGCCCCAGAAAACGCCACGCTCCGGCCTGGGCGGGCTCATCCCCGGTCCGGTGGGCAAGCTCCAAAAGGGATCGGGCATGCTCTTCCAGAAGAATACCGTCTTCGATTTGAATGGCGTAGTAACAGAGATCTCGGAGGCAATCCCGATGCAACCCCGGATCGACTCCTTTCGCAGCCCAGTTCAAAGCTCCCTGAACAAGCCGAGTTCCTTGTGCATATTCTCCCCACCAAAGGGAATATCCTCCCAGAAGCGATCGGTACTGCATTTCCAGATGTTCCAGCCTTCGAGCATCCTCTTCCCCCGCCTTGAGTTCCCGAAGGGAGGTTCGGATATCCCGAAGCTGTTCCAGAGTCTGCTTCCACTCTTCCAGGGCTGTGGAGGAGTTTCGAAGAACATCGTCATTGAAGAGGGGAAAAAGTTCGTAATTCAGTTTAATGTGCAACCGAAGCTTTCGCAGGGTATAGTCGAGTTCGGGAATGCGCATTCCCCCTTGGCGGCAATGGCTGAGAATCCGGGAACCCAGAAGGTCGTTCCAGATCCGGTTTCCCATATGCTCCATGAGTAAATTCGCAAGCCGGCGATGCAGCGAAAGCCGCCGCACTTCGGATATGGATTCATAAAGATGTTCCTTCATCCGGACATGCCGGAATTCCAAAAAAAGTTTTCGCCCCTCCTCGAGCCTCTCTCCCAGAATGTTCATCATGCGCAAATGCTCCACCATGGAAGCCATTTCCCTTTCGGAAAAACCCGTGAGTTCCCGCAAAAATTCCCATTCCGCCTTGCCCCAGAAAATGGAAAGACATTCCAGAAACTTCCGTTCCTCTTCCCCAAGCCCCCGAAGGATGCCTTCAATGGTCTCACCCAGGCTTCGGGGAGCCTCGTCGAGGGAATTCCCGTATCGAAGAAGCTGCAGCAGCTCCGCCAGGAAAAGAGGAAGTCCTTCGGTACGCTGAAAGATTCGTTTCAGCTCTTCCGGCGAGAAGGAACGTTCCGGCAGATAGGATCGGCAAAAACCTTCGGTCTCCTCGGAAGTAAAACATTCCAGTTCGAGATCACAGCTTTCTATCCGCCCCTCCCGACTCAGGGAGTGCAATAAAAGCTCTCCCGGAAAAGAGACCTGCTGCCGTGCGGTGATAAGGCATATCACGTCTCCCGGGTGGTGCAGAAAAAAACTTTCGAGCATTTCCAAGGATGCCGTATCGAGCCACTGAAAATCTTCCATCACGAGAAAAACCCGCATTTTCTTGCGGAGAATCCGGAAAAGGCCCGCCAGCACCTGTCCCAGCCTGGCGGGAGAAGCGGGTTCCAGGGAGGTATGTTTCCACTCCAGCGAAGGAAAACTCTCTCCCAAAAGAGAACAATACAGGGGAGGAATTTCCAGAGCGTGACAATCCACCTTTCGAGGCAACTCCCGAAGGAGATCGTTCCAGGGAAGAAGCGGGTAATGCCCTCCTCCACGGGTGCTTCCGCAGGAAAGTACCAGGACATCCTTCGGAAGGGTGCGGAGGAATTCCTGCACCAGGAGGCTTTTTCCTACCCCCGCCTCGCCCGTGATGTACACGCACCGGGGAGTGGAAGCCCGGCCTTCGCAAAAGGTTTCGAGTTTCCCAAGCTCCCGGAGACGACCAAAAAAAGGAATCCCCCCGGGAGAAAATTCCTCTTTTCGCAACAATTCCTCTTCCGAAGAAGAAGGAAGAGGATCCCGGGCAAGAAGGGAAGAGTAGTATTCCCGGGTTTCCTTGGAGGGAAGAATTTTGAGCTCTTCCCACAAGCGTTCTTTAAGGAAATCGTATACCTGGATAATCCGGTTTCTACGACCCAGGTTCTGATGACTGTACATGAGGAGGCGGGCAATTTCTTCATCCAGATCATCCCGAGCCAGAAGTTCCTCCACCCGGGGAAGAAGTTCCCCAAGCTCCTCCCGCGTGGCCGTGCAAACCCGGCGTCGAAGCCCTTCCCGGTAGAGCCTGAAGAAAAAACTTCGCTTTTCCCGCAGCCAGGATTCGAAACCGGAACATCCTCCCAGGGAAAAACCCTCCATAAAAGGGCGCCCCAGGGGTTCCAGAGCTTGGAGAGGAAGGGTTTCCAGCGATTCCAAAGAGTCGAAATCCCTTTCCATACGAAGGGAACCCAGAACGATACGTTGCCGATCTCCTCCGAGAAGTCCCGGAGGAAGCTCTTTTCTAAGCTGATACAGGGCATTGCGCAAATTCCTGGAAGCCCGCTCCTCCTCCCGATCTCCCCAGAAAAGATCCGCCAGCTTTTCCCGAGAGGCCCGGCGTTCCACCACAAGGTAGCAGGCCAAAGCCTCCACCTTGCGAAAGGGAAAGGCCAGAACCTTTTCCTGAAAATAAAATCGGGGCTCTCCTAAAAGCTGAATCCGTAAAACCACGTGAATCTCCTTCCTGCAACGCCGAGAAAAGGGGGATCTTCGTATCTCCCCGGGAAATTATCGCATCCTCACAAGTAAAAACCGTTCTCGGAAACATGTTTCCGGAATAACAGGATACGACGTTTTTCCCCTTCGGGAAAGATGCGAAAAAACTCTGTTTCTCTTTTCCAAAAAGCCTTGTTGACGCAATTTTGACATTCCCTCGGTAGGATAAAAAAAATTCATGCATGGTACGGAGGTATGGGTATGAAGATAGAACTCACCGTCAATCATGTCCCCCGGGTGGTGGAAGTTTCTCCGGAAATGCGTCTTCTGGATCTTCTCCGGGAAACCCTGGGGCTTACAAGCGTCAAGGAGGGATGTTCCGAAGGCGAGTGCGGAGCCTGCACGGTACTGATGAACGGTAAAGCGGTAACCTCCTGTACGGTGTTGGCCTTTCAAGCCCGGGGAAGCGACATCGTAACCCTGGAGGGCTTGGCCCAAAAGGGAGAGTTGGATGTTCTGCAGCAGGCCTTTGTGGATAACGACGCCATACAATGCGGTTTCTGCACTCCCGGCATGATTATGGCTGCCAAGGCGCTGCTCCTGGAATCTCCCTCCCCTTCGGATGAAGAAATTCGCCGGGGACTCGAGGGCAATCTGTGCCGCTGCACCGGATATCTTCCCATTTTTCGGGCGGTACGGGATGCGGCGGAAAGACTGCGAAACCATGCGGGCTGATCGTCCCTCTTCCCTGAAAGAGCTCCGGAACATTCTGGAACAGCGCCCTGAAAACCTTCGTTTTATTGCGGGGGGCACGGATCTGGTACTGCATCTCCGGCGCTTTCCCAACGAAGATCTTCACCTGGTGGACCTTTCCTCTCTGGAGGAATTGCGCCAGATGGAAATCCGGGAAAAGGCGCTCTGCATCGGAGCTTCCGTCACCTTCGACGAGTTGGAAAAATCGCTCTTGGTACGACGGCATGCCTCGTCACTGGCACGCGCGGCTACCCAGGTAGGATCCCCCCAGATCCGGAACCGGGGTACCCTGGGAGGAAATTTCATGAACGGCTCCGCGGCGGCGGACGGCATTCCCCCCCTTGTGGCCCTGGAAGCCCAAGCTTTCGGAGAGGACGAAACCGGAAAAGAATACCGCTTTCCTCTGGAAGGATTGAACCGCTCCGAAAACCCTCTCCTTCGAAATCCCTTTTTCTTCCTCAAGGGCTTCCGGATTCCTCTGAAAGAGCATGGATATTCGGATTTCGCCAAACTTGGAAGCCGTACAGGAGTGACCATCTCGAAACTGAATCTCGCTCTGAGCTGCTCTTTCGAGGACGGAAGAATCCAAAATCCCAGAATTTTTGCGGGAGCTCTGGCTCCCTATCCCGTACGCTGCAGCCGGACGGAGACTCTTCTGATCTCGGAAAAAGCGGAGCTTCCGGAATTTCTCCAAAGCCTCGGGGAGCTGGTTCGGCATACTATCCCTTCCCGAGATTCCATGCCCTACAAGCGAAGGGCCATTCGGGGGCTCGGAGAAGATCTGTGGAAGAGACTTCAGGAGGTTCGCTCATGAAAGCTTTGTCCTTTCGGTACGTGGGAAAAAATATCCCCCGTAACGACATTGTCGAAAAGGCCACGGGAAAACTCCGGTATCTAGCGGACCATCCCCGGGGAAGCACCGCCCACGGGCGTCTTCTCTGCAGTACCGTCCCCAGGGGAAGAGTGCTCGAAGTGCATACCGAAGAGGCCGCCAAGCTTCCCGGAGTTCTTCGCATCTATACTCCCCGGGATGATCCGGGCTTTTTTTTCAACAGCGCCATGTCCTTTCCGGATCAGCCGGATCTTCAGGACGAACGAATCTTTACGGACACTCCCCTTTTCGTGGGAGATGCCATCGGGGCCGTGCTGGCTGAATCCGACGAGATTGCCCGAAAGGCCCGGAATCTCATTCGGGTGGAGTACCAAGAAGCGGAACCCCTGCTGAATCCCGGGAAGGCCCTGGAAAGCCCTTCCTTCCGGCCGGGACATCCCCAGGCTCTTGAGGGAATCATGGCCTACGGAAAAGAACCTCTTTCCCGGGACGGCACGCTGGAAACCATCCACACCGTCACAACTCCCCGAATCCATCACGCCGCCATGGAAAACCATCTCTGCCGGGCCTTTCTGGATTACGGCGACGTGCTGGTGGTGGAATCCCCCTGCCAGATGATTTTCAGCATCCGTTTCGTGCTCTCCCGGATTTTCCGCCGCCCCCTGAATAAAATCCGGGTTATCAAAGCCCCCCTGGGAGGAACCTTCGGAGGCAAGCAGGAGGTAATACTGGAACCGGCCTGCGCTCTTCTGGCCCTTGATTCGGGACGCCCGGTACGGCTCGTGCTGGATAGGAACGAAAATATCCGGAGCACCCGGGTACGGGGAGGCGTCACGGGCACAGTCCGCACCTTGGCAAACCGGGAAGGAATGCTGCTCCATCGTGAGGTGGAGACAATTTTCGATGCGGGGGCCTACGCCACGGGAGGCCACCGGGTAACTCTGGCCATGGGGAAAAAGCTTTCCAGGCTTTACCGGATTCCCTCTCAAATCTATCGAGGATACACTACCTTTACCAACACCACTCCCAGCGGAGCCTGCCGGGGCTATGGATCTCCCCAGATTCACGCGGTAACGGAAATTTCCCTGGATCTTTTGGCCAGAAAATTGAAAATGGATCCCGGAGAGCTGCGAATAAAAAATCTTGTCTATCCCGGCGACAAAGATCCTGCGGGAGGCCCCGATCTCGGAAACGCGAGAATCCGGGATTGTCTGGAGCGGGGCATGGAAGCCTTTCGCTGGAAAGAGCGCCGCAGCGCCTCTTTCGGCGAGGAACGGTACCGCAAAGGAGTGGGGCTCGCCTGCGCCACCCACGGCAACGGCTACTACGGCACCCCCTATCCGGATTTTCTTTCCATGGCCCTGCGCATATGTGAAGACGGATCGGTGCTGGTAAATGCGGGGCTTCACGAGTTGGGAAACGGCACTCTCACCACGGTGGCTCAGATCGTGGCGGAAGTGTTGGATCTGCCCCCGGAGAATATTTTCGTCTCCGAAGGAGATACCCAGCTATCCCCCTTCGATGCGGGATGCGTAGCCAGCCGGGTAACCTACGTTTGCGGTGCCTGTGCTCTGGAGCTGGCGGAAAAAGTGCGGCAGCGTTTTCTTCGACAGATGGCGGAGGTTTTCGCAGTTTCTTCCGAGGAAATCCGGCTGGACAACGGAAGGGCTTTTCTTGCCTCGGGAAAGAGCTTTTCCTACGGAGAAGCGGTATGCTTCATCGCTACGAAGCTGCGGGAGGAAGTGGGAGACTATCTACACTATAAACCGAAAGGCAATCCCGCATCCTTCGGAGCACACTTTGCGGAAGTAGCAGTGGACACATACACCGGCCTGGTTCGGGTAACGGATTTTCTCGCGGTACACGACGTGGGACGGGCAATCAATCCCCGGCTTCTGGAGGGGCAAATCTTCGGAGGCGTGCAAATGGGCATCGGCATGGCTCTTACGGAGGAGCTCACCTGGAACTCCCGGGGAATGCCGAAAAACGACTCCTTCAGCAGGTATCATCTCGTCAACTCCCCGGACATGCCCCCGGTACGGGTGCTTCTCGTGGAGGAGGAGGAGCCCGGAGGCCCCTTCGGAGCCAAGAGTATCGGAGAAATTTGTACGGTTCCCACCGCTCCGGCGGTGGTCAATGCGGTGAATGCCGCCCTGGGAACGGAACTTACGGAGCTTCCTCTCACTCCGGAGCGGGTGCTGGCGGCGCTGGAAAAACTGGAAGAAAGGGAAAAGAAAGGATAATCCATGAAAACACTGAAACTGGACGGAAAAAGCCTTACTCTCGAAGCCATCGCCGAGGTAGCCCGGAAGGGCCGAAAAATCACCCTTGCACCGGAAGCTCTGGAAAGAGCAGAGGTATCATGGAAACTCCTTCATCGGGTGGCCACTTCGGGCTCCCAGAAGGTCTACGGTATGAACACCGGGGTGGGAGTCAACAAGGACCGGGAAATTTCCCCGGAACATTACCGGGAATACAACCGTAACATGCTTCTGGCTCACTGCAACGGCGTGGAACCCTTCGCCACGGAAGAAGAGGTGCGGGCGGTGATGCTGGTGAGGCTGAACAACGTTCTCCTGGGACGAGCCGGCATGCATCCCAAAATCCTGGGGCTCTTCGAGGAGTTTCTGAACCGGGGAATCCATCCCCTGCTCCCCCTCCGGGGTTCCGTGGGAGAAGGAGACATAACCTGCATGTCCCTCATCGGGCTCGCCATGATAGGGGAGTGGGAGGTGTACTACCGGGGAAAACGGGTTCCTGCGGAAAAAGCCCTGCGGGAAGAAGGGCTTGCTCCGGCGGAACTGGGCCCCAAAGACGGGCTTTCCCTGGTGAGCACCAATGCGGTGGGAGCCGGTCTGGGAGCCCTGCTTGTCCAGGATCTCGAAAGGCTTCTGGATACGGCGGATCTCGCCTACTCCATGACCCTGGAGGGCTTTCAGGGAAGCGTATCCCCTCTGGATCCCGCCCCTTACGATTACCGTCCCTACCAGGGCCAGAAAAAAAGCATGGAATTTTCCCGGAAGCTTTTAGAGGGAAGCTATCTCTGGAATTCTCAAGAAGCCCAGGCTCTCCAGGATCCCCTGAGCATCCGATGCAGCCCCCAGGTACACGGAGCACTTCGGGATTCCCTGGATTATGCCGCAAAACTGCTGGAAATTCACTGCAACAGCTCGGACGACAACCCCTGTATCCTCTCCGAGGAAGAGCGTATCATCCCCTGCGGTAACTTCGAACCCCTCAACTGGGTTCTGGCCTTCGAAATGCTGGACATCGGGCTAAGCCATCTTTCCAGAACCTCCGCATCCCGTACCTTAAGACTGGGCTCTCCCCGTTTCACCGGGCTTTCCCGGTTTCTTACTCCCGGAGACGGCCGGGTACACGCCTTCGGCACCCTTCAAAAAGTTTTCTGCTCTCTGGATGCGGAAAACCGGCATTTGGCAAATCCGGTTTCTCCGGATTACGCCTCTCTCTCGGAGGATATGGAGGATCGGGGAAACAACACCCCGTACATCATGCTGAAAACCGCCAAGATGATCGACAACCTTTACTACATCCTCGGCATGGAAATGATTCACGCCGCCCAGGCCATGGACCTCCGAAAACCTCCGAAACTCGGCAAGGGAACCCGAGAGGCCCTCTCGCTCCTGCGGCAGGAAATTCCCTTTCTTGACAGGGATCGCAATCTTTCCCCGGACGTGGCAAAGGCTCACGAGCTTCTCAGCCGGGGAAATCTGCTGGAAAGGGTAAAACAAATCCTTGCCTGACCATCTCTTTACCCTGCTTTTTTGACGCATTTTTGACGTTTTTTTGACCTCCTCCCCCTACTCTCTTGAATCAGGGAAGATTCTGAAAAATTGGGATACCGCGCACCAAAAAAGAAAGCGGATCTACAACACAAGGAGGGAACACTATGCAGGAAATTCGGGACAATAATAACGGAAAGGCGGCAATACGAAAGGAAATATTCATCCCCATGTCCCTGGTCTTCGTAGGAATCATTCTTCTGGGCCTGGTGGCACCGAAAATGTTCTACGACGTGGAAAACGCCATCGTCAACTTTGCCTTTCTCGACTTCGGTTGGCTCTTCCAGATTTCAGGGAATCTCTTTCTCTTCATCTGTCTTTTCTTCTGTTTTTCCAAATATGGAGATATCCGTTTCGGAGGCAAGGATGCCAAACCCGAAATGAGCGTGTGGAACTGGTTCGCCATTTCCCTCTGCGCGGGCATCGCCACGGGGGTAGTTTTCTGGGGCATTGCGGAACCCCTCTACCATCTCATGGATTCGGGAGTCTTCGAAACTCTGGGAATCACACCCAAAACCGAAGAGGCCGCCATGTTCTCCATGGTAACCACTTACATCCACTGGACGTTCATTCCCTATGCCATGTACGCCATCTGCGGTCTGGGCATCGCCTACGCCGCTTATAACATGAACCTTCCCTACCGGGTAAGCTCCACCCTCTATCCCATCGCGGGAAAACATACCGAGGGGTTCATCGGTGCCATAGTGGACGGCCTCTGTCTTCTCGCCATCGCGGGAGGCGTGGCAGCGGTACTGGGAGTGGGAACCATGCAGATTTCCAGCGGCATCCAGATTATGACGGGAATTCCCGCCGGAAAAACCATGTGGATCGCCGTGGTGGGTTCCATCGTGGCGGTGTACATCATCTCCAGCTACACCGGACTCAACCGGGGAATCCGCTGGCTCTCTGACAAGAACGCGAAAATCTTCCTGGCCCTGCTGGTATTCGTCTTCGCCTTCGGACCCACCCGGTTCATTCTCTCCCTGGGAACCCAGGCGGCGGGACACTTCATCGACGACTTCTTCGTGCGCACCCACTATCTGAGCCCCGTAGACGGCTCCGCCTGGCCCCGATGGTGGCCCATCTACTACTGGGCCATCTGGCTCGCCTACGCTCCCCTCATCGGCATGTTCCTCGCCCGGCTCGTAAAGGGGCGCACCATCCGACAGTTCATGTTCATGAACCTCCTTATGCCCGCCTTTTTCGGCTTTCTCTGGTTCTCCGTCTTCGGAGGCGCCGCCATCAACCTGGAACTTACCGGCCAGGGACTCTGGGAAGCCATTCACGAAGGAGGCAAGCTGGCTCTGGAACGGTCGGTCTTCGAATTCCTCAAGTTCTATCCCCTTGCTAAAATCATAAGCTGGATCTTCATGGGCACCGTATTCATCTCCATCGTCACCATGGCGGACTCCATGACCTCCACGGTGGCCTCCCTCTCCACCACCGCGGCGCACCAGGAGGACAAGGAACCCCCGGCAACCATGAAAATCTTCTGGGGCATCGTCATGTCCTCGGTGGCCATCATCAACCTCATCAGCGGCAGCGGAGGCGGTGAGATCAGCGGCATCGACGCCACCAAACAAATCGCCACGGTGGCGGGATTCCCCATTCTCTTCCTCATGGTACTTATGGCTTTCACCATATGCTGGATGATTCTCCGGCACTCCAAGGGGGAAAAGGTGCTGCTTATCAAAGAATAGTTCCGAGTGCATTCGGAAATTACGGAAAATATTCAATGATCTTTCTTTAACTAGAGAGCGGAGATCCCTCGCTATAGCGAAGGATCTCCGCTCTCTGTAGTTTTTTGAATGGGGATGCGGATAAAATCTTGGACAAATTTTTTAGGCAACATGGTCGTTGAACTGCCTGAATTCTTTCGAAGAGCTTCTTAAAAATTCACTCCCTCAAGAGGGGGCATACCCCACTTCCCAGAAACAAAAAACGCTTCATTCCTTCATCGCGAGAGTAGCCCAAAAGGTGGGAATTCCGTACTCCCGAAGCGGGCCGCTTTGGTTGTAATCCTCAAAGAGATCCTTTATGGAAAAACCCGCCTGTATCTGCCCCCGAATCTGTTCGTCCAGGGTGTGGGAAAATTGAACGCCGTCATCCGCCTCATCCAACATTTTTTGCAGCTCGGGATTTTTCAGAGGATTGAAGGGGAGCGGGTTGGTAAGCCCGGTTTCCTCGTCGTCAAAAGCGAAGTTTATGCCGTTATCCAGACCGGCCATAAAGAGCCCCCCTTTCTTCAAGACCCGGTAACATTCGCGCCACAGGGGGAGCACCTTTTCGATATAGCAGTTCGAGACTGGATGAAAGATAAGGTCGAAGGATTCGTTATCGAAGGGCAGAGGTTGCGTCATATCCGCCCGTATCGTTTTGATGGCATAGTTCTCGCGCTCCGCCACCATCATTTCGCTTTCGAGCTGCTTTTTGGAATAATCCAGAACGGTACAATCCGCCCCAAGGGCAGTAAAGATGGGCATCTGCTGCCCTCCTCCGGAGGCGAGCCCAAGAATCCTACAGCCCTCGAAAGGAGGAAACCACTCCTTCGGAACGGACCTGGTGGGAGTCAGGACGACGCTCCAATCCCCGTTTTTCGCCCTCACAAACTCCTCGTGGGATATGGGTGTTCCCCAGATCCATCCCTTTTCGACCCATCCATCAATAGTTTTTGCATTGAGATCCGTGTAGTTCATCATAAGTTCCTCCCCGCAAAGCTCCTCCTCCATCGAAGGAGGAGCGTAAAAAAGGATCTCTTCCATACGAGCCCATCAATTCGCTGCACCATGTAAGCCATGCCTTTGGAGGCCTAGATGCCCCGGGCTTGAAGAGCACCGCCCCTTTTAACAGGAAGCCGGAGGGCTTTCCTTGCTCTTTCCGAAAACGGTCTGAAGCAATTTTGCCCCCCGGATAACCACGCTTCAGGGCATCTCGGAAGAGGTTTTTACGCCTACATCCTCCGCAAATCGGAGGAGATAGCCATCCGGATCCTGTACGAGAAACTCCCGGCTGCCCCAGAAGACATCCTTCACGGCGTACCATTTTTCCCGAACATCGCGGAAGAGGGGATATCCCTTGCGGCGCAGCTTTTCTACGAGAGGAGCTATCTGGTCCACCTCGATTTGAAGATTCATCCCCCGTCCGTAGGGGTGCTCCAGTTCTCCCGTTTCCCAATGGTAGTTACGCTCTTCCAGCATAAGCTGAGCCCCCTGGAGGGATATCAGGGCAAAGCGCTCCTCCTCCCGGACATATGCCACGGAAAACCCCAGAAGATTGACGTAGAAATTGAGGCTTTCTTTATAATCCGATACGCTCAGTTCGGGAATCAGTCGGTTAAAGTCCATGCACGGCCTCCCTGGAATGCTGCGGTTTGGCTCCTATTTTTCGGAAAACCTGCGGATGGCCTCTTCCAAAGCCCGGTTGAACTCCTCTCCCCGGTGCATCATGAGAAAGTGATCCCCTTTTTCCAGCACCAGGACATCGAAGGAGTACATGTGCCGCCGATTGGCTTCGGAATTGGCGGGCCAGAGATCCCCGTTCACCAAGATTACGGGAAGAGGAATTTCTTCGAACATGGTGGCCAGCTCCCCCGTAACGTAGAGGTTCAGCATGTTTTCCATGGCGCTCATGGCCACTTCGGGAGGTGCCGCCGCCATGTCGTCGAGAATCCAGCGCTGAAGAACCGCATCCGTCTCGGGATAGAGCATGGCCTTTACGAATTCCCGGCAGGCTGCGGGGAAATCCTCCCGGAAGGGAGCGATCATCTGCTCCTTTCCCTCCTGAGAAAGCGGATACTCCACATCCTCCAGGGTATCCACCCCGATGAGACCCAACACCTTGTCCGGCATGAGCCGGGCGGCTTCGGCGATGACCACCCCTCCCATGGAATGGCCGATGAGAACCGTCTTCTCCGCCCCCACCGCATCCACCACAGCCCGGACATCCTCGCCGAAGGATTGCATGGTATAGTCCGAACGTCCGAAACCGGAGTGGCCGTGCCCCGCCAAATCCACCAGCACCACCTGGTATTTTTCGGAAAAATAGGGAATCTGCTCCCTCCAATACCGGCTATCGCAACTCCATCCGTGCACGAAAATCAGCGTCGGCTCCCCCTCGGCACTCTCTCCCCGCACTTCATACGATATGGGGATACCGTCCCGGGAGGGTGCCACAAGGGGCCATTTTTCCCGGGCCTCTGCGCATACGCAGGAAAGAACGAACAATACCAGAAAGGCAAAAAATCTCTTTGTGTGCATTACACCAATCCTCCTCTTTCAAATCCTTTTTTCGGAGAGGGGCCTCTCTCCTTGAAGATGTTTCGGAAACGACATCACGCACGCCTGCGGAAAAAACCGTATCCTCCCCTCTTGTACGGTTTTGTCCTGAAATTTTCATTCAGGAACTTCGAGTTTACAGCGATTCGGAGCGTAAGAAAAGAGGTGGCATGCCTTTTCGCGAAAGCGATTCTCCCAAAAGAGGCCCGGCGTCATAGCCAGAAAAGCACGTTCTGTTGTATTATGGCGGAACACGCATTTTCTTCTCGAGGAGGAATTTCCCATGCTGAACCTGCTGAACACTCTCGCCCGGGAGCGACAGGAAAAAATTACCCTGCTGCGGCGCCATTTCCACGCTCATCCGGAGCTTTCCTTTCTGGAGTTCGAAACCACCAAACGAGTAGCCCGGGAGCTTGCCTCGCTGGGTTACGAGAACCTGCGCATCGGCACGGGAGGAAAGGAAACCGGGGTGGTGGCGGAGCTGAACTCCCATAAATCCGGCCCCTGCTTCGCCCTCCGGGCGGACATGGATGCTCTGCCCATGAAGGAAGCATCCGGAACCTCCTACGCATCTCAAAATCCCGAGGCCATGCATGCCTGCGGTCACGATGCCCATACCGCCATGCTCCTGGGAGCTGCGGACATACTCAAGGAGGTGGCGGAGGAGCTCCCCGGCAGAGTGCGTTTCATCTTCCAGCCCTCGGAGGAATCCCCGCATCAGAGCGGCGCCCGCTCCCTCATCGCGGAAGGGGTGCTCCAGGGGGTGAATGCCATAGGAGGACTTCACGTATGGGCTTCGGTTCCTTCGGGAGTGGTGGGATATAATCCCGGAGCACTCATGGCTTCGGCGGACGAATGGGAGTGCACCGTTTACGGCAAGGGAGGACACGGAGCCATGCCCCACGAGGCGGTGGATCCGGTGGTGGCGGCATCCCAGATGGTGGGGCTGCTCCAGACCGTGATAAGCCGGGAAACGAATCCTCTGGATACGGCGGTGCTCACGGTGGGAAGAATCGAAGGAGGCACCACCTTCAATATCATTCCCGACAAGGCCTTTATGCAGGGCACGGTACGCACCTTCAATCCCGCCGTACGGGAAGCCATCCCCCTTCAGATGGAACGGATATTCCGGGGCCTCGGCGAGGCCACCCGGTGCAAGGCGGAGTTTCATTACAAGGAGGTACTTCCTCCCACCATGAACGACGAAAAAATAACCGAACTGGCCCGGGAGGTGGCTCTGGTGCTTACGGGATCTCCCGCGAAGGTACTCCTTATTCCTCCCACCATGGGAGCCGAGGATATGAGCCTCTATCTGCAGCAAGTTCCCGGGGCCTTTCTCTTTCTGGGAATCCGTAACGAGGAAAAGGGCATCACCGCCCCGCAGCATCATCCCGAATTCGACGTGGACGAGGACGTGCTCCCCCTGGGAAGCGCTCTTCTCGCGGGAATGGCCTGGAAATACCTGACGGAAAAGGCCTGATATTCCCCGATAACGGAAAGCCCGGAAGCCCGAGAGTTTCGCTCCTCTTGGGGTTTCCGGGCTTTTTGTATGCTCTGCCGAGGGCGGTTTATGCGGCGGATTCTCCCCAGCCTCTTCTAGAGAGAGCTTTCCCTGAAAAGAACCTTCTCCAGAAAAACCTGTACCAGTCGGGGATCGAACTGGGCTCCTCCGCACCGTTCCAGCTCGTCCATGGCCTCCTTCCGGGTCTTCGTCCTCTGGTAGGGCCTCTGGGCGGTCATGGCCTCGTAGGCATCCGCCACGGATATGATTCTCGAAACCAGAGGGATGTCCTCCCCCGCAAGGCCTTCGGGATATCCTCCTCCATCCCACCGCTCGTGATGATAGAGCACGTATTCCGCCAGCGCCGCATATTCCTCCACGGACTTGAGAATTTCATACCCCGTTTCGGGGTGCCGCCGTATGATGTCGAACTCTTCCTTCGAAAGGGGCTCCTCTTTGTTCAGAAGCTCCAGGGGCACCATAATCTTGCCGATGTCGTGAAGCACCGCCGCGGTCTTCACCATCTCCACCTCGTGCTCTTCCCATTCCAGAGCCCGGGCAAGGGCCTCGCAGTATTCCGCCACCCGTTCCGTGTGGATCTGCTCTCTATCGTAGCGGACGTTGATATGGCTGAGAACCCGCTCCACCGTCTGGCTTCGCATGATCTTGCCATATTTTAATTTATCCTTGTACATGGCATTTTCCGCCTGCACATGAAGCTCTTCGAGGTTCTGATTCTCTTTCGTCTTCACCGCATACCCCATGGCAAGAGAGAGAATCACCGAATCGAGAATTACCTTGGAAACTTCCTCCCGAAGCGCTTCCAGAATTTCCTCGGCTCTCTCCGAGCCTCCCCGGGGAAGAAGCAGAAGAAATTCATCTCCTCCCATGCGGCCCACGATTTCGCGGGGATGCACGGCTCTTCCAAGAATATCCCCGGTGATCTGCAAAAGCCGATCTCCCATCTTGTGGCCAAAGGCATCGTTGGTAAGTTTGAGGCCGTTTACATCCACCACTATCATACCGAGAGGAAGATTGTCTTCCGTGTCCAGCTCCTCCATTTTCTTCTCCAGATATCTCCGGTTGAAGAGCCCCGTAAGATGATCGTGGGAGCTCAGATACTCGATCTCCTTCTGACGTTCCTTACGTTCGGTCACGTCGCTGCAAACCACCACCACTCCGGTGATATCTCCCCGGATATCCCGAATGGGAGCGGCACTATCCTCGATGCAGGTTTTCCTTCCGTCCCTGGCCACCAGCACCATGGCATTTCCCAGGCGCACCACCTCCCCCGAGGCAAGTACCCGGGAAGCCAGATCCCGGCAAGGTTTCCGGGTTTGTTCCTGGAGCACCCGAAAAACATCCTCCAGGGGTTTCCCGAGAGCCTCCCTTTCGGAATATCCCGTAAGCTGTTCCGCCATACGGTTCATGAGAGTCACCTTTCCCTCTCCGTCCGTGGCGAGAACTCCATCTCCTATGGAAAGAAGGGTGGTCTGAAACCGGGTTTTTTCCATGTGAAGCAGATCTTCCATCTTTCGTCGTTCGCTCACGTCCGTATGAAGCCCCACCAAGCGGCAAACTTCTCCCCGGGCATCCCGTTCCACCACCCGACCATATCCCCGGATCCACATCCACTCTCCGTCTCCCCGAAGAAAGCGAAATTCCATGTCGAAGCCCCGGCTCTCCCGGGACCGGAAAGTTTGTTCCAGAATCCGGGCGCAATCTTCCCGGTCCTCGGGATGCACCCGCTTCTCCCACTCTTCGAAAGCCCGGGGAAAGATGTTCGCCTCATATCCCGCCATGGTGTAGTATCGGGAGTCGAAATAAATCTCTCCGGTGGAAACGTCCCAATCCCACAGCCCCGCATTGGCGGCGTTCAGGGCAAGCTCCAGACGCTCCCGACCTCTCCTGAGGCGCTCGCGCAATTCCTTGCGATCCGTGATGTCCAGCCCCACTCCCAGGATGCGGGTACAGGATCCGTCTTCCTCCACCATGGGAACCTTGATGGTTTCATGCCAGTGAATGGACCCGTCTCCGTAGGTAATCCGCTCTTCGGGAACTCTCAGGGGTTTTTTGTGCTCCAAAACCCATCGATCATCCCGGAGAAACCGCCGGATCTCTTCGGAAGTGGGAGCGTGCTCTTCATCCCGATGCCCTTCGATCTGTTCCACGGGCTTACCGTAGGCTTCGCACAAGGTTTTGTTTGCCAGGGTATGGTACCCATCGCTGTTTTTGACGAAAACGAAACCCGGAATGATGTCGATAACCTGGCGGAGAAAGGCCCGCTCTCTGTTGAGAGCTTCCTGGGCTTCCCGATTTTCCGTAATATCCCGGCAAAACCCGATGGCCCGATTCTCCGAAAGCTTTCTCGCGTAGATGGACCACCAGCGGCACTCTCCCGATTTGGAATAAAACTGCCCCTCCCCGTAGGCGGATCCCTCCCGAAGAACTTTTTCGAAATGCCGGGCTCCGAAGGATCGTTCTTCCGGCGGAAGAAGATTTACGATACTCATGGAGCACAGTTCCTCCCGGGTATAGCCGGTAATGCGGGAGGCTTCGGGGTTCACCTCCAGATATTTTCCCGTATGGTCCACCACGAAAACGCCGTAGGGAGCGTTTTCTACGTAGCTCTTCCATTTCTCCTCACTCGCCGCCAGGGCCGTTTCCTGTCGTTTTTTTGCGGTGACGTTCCGCACGGACGCCACAAAGCGATGGAAAGGTTTTTCTTCCAGATAATGGATTTCCGCCTCGAACCATCGACGGTCCTCCGCCAGGGGAGACATATACTCCATGGTGGCCCTTCCGGTTTTTCGAGCCTCTTCGAAGGCTCTTGCCAGAGGCTCGCTCAAGGAGGGGAAAAGCTGAAAAATGGATTTTCCCAAAGCTTCTCCGGGAGGAAGAAAGAGCTCCACATTTTTTCCGGAGATGATTTTTGTAAAGATACGGTTCTCGTCAAACTCGAAAATCATGTCATGCATAAGAAGAAGAAGGGCCTCTTTTTCCCGGGTCTCTCTCTTTTCCCGGGAAATGTCGTAAAAAAGGCTCACCAGGTATCCCGGCTCGGGAGAATAGGAGTGCATTCGAAACCATATCCCCAAAGGAAACGAAAAGTATTCCGCATTCGAAAATCCTTCCTGAAGAGCCGTCTTTACGTGAGCCTCTATCCAGGAAGAATCGTCTTTTTCCTTTCCCAGGAGCTCGGCGGCCCTTTTTCCGGGAAGTTCTCGGAGATGCCATCCCGTGAGATCACCAAAGGCTTGATTCGCTTCGATACACTCGCAATCCCAGGGCTCTCCCCGAGAATTCAGGAGAACTTTCTGGTATGCGTATCCCAGGGGCATTCGTTGTATAAGATGTCGATAAAAGTCCTTGTCTTTCATGAAAAAAGCCCTCTCTTCTCGTACACAAAAACTCTCGCTCTCTCTTTTTCACTCTCACCGGTCCGTCTCGGCCGGCACGCCGCTCCGGGGCATTTCCAGAGGCACCGTAAACCAGAACTCCGACCCCTCCCCTTCCCGGCTTCTCACTCCGAGGGTTCCTTGCATAAGCTCCACCAGACGTTTCGATATGGCCAATCCCAGGCCGGTTCCCCGATACTGCCGGGTGGTGGAAGAATCCAATTGGCTGAAACGTTTGAAAAGGGAGGACATTTTTTCTTCGGGAATGCCTATTCCCGTGTCGCGCACGGAAAAACGAATGACCGGGGAGGATTCTCCGGAGTTTGCCGAAGGTTCCCGGGAAACCTGAAGAACCACCTCTCCCCGGGGAGTAAATTTGACGGCATTGCCGAGAAGGTTCGTAAGTATCTGCCGCAGCCTGCCGGGATCTCCCCGGAGCAATGTCGGCACATTCTCCCCGATCCGGCAGGTCAGTGCCACATTCTTTTCCCGGGCCTGCACCGCCAGAGGGGCCACGAGGGCCTCCAGAAGCTCGGAGAGGTGAAAGTCCTGAATTCTGAGCTCCACCTTTCCCGCCTCGATCTTGGCGAAGTCCAGCATGTCCTCGATCAGGGAAAGCAGGGTCTCGCTGCTGGTCATGAGCATGTGAAGATAATGACGCTGCTCCTCTTGAAGCTCCGTCTCCGCAAGGAGTTCTGCCATGCCGAGTACAGCGTGAAGAGGAGTTCGGATTTCATGACTCATGTTGGCCAGAAATTCGCTTTTCGCCATATTCGCCCTTTGGGCCTGAAGAATGGCCTCCTGAAGAGAGCGGTTCGTTTTTTGCAGCGCTTCCTGCATCTCCTTGCGCTCCGTGATATCCACCCCGATGGCCCGATATCCCACCAGGCGGCCATGTTCGTTAAAAAGAGGGCGATCCCGCCATTCCTGCCATCGGATGCCGTTCTTGCTCATTACCCGATGCACGTTGATAACCAGGGGCTCCTTTCGGGTAAAGGAGCGGTATCCTCTCTCTACCGCCGCTCGTTCTTCGGGGGGAACGAAATCGAGAAAATGGCGCTCCAAAAGTTCTTCGGAGGTCATGTCAAAACATTCGCCATAGGCCTTGTTCACAAAAAGAAGTCTGCTGTCGTGAGCAAACTCGCAGACCAGGGCGGGCAGATCGTCCGCCAGGAGGCGGAATCGTTCCTCGCTCTCCTCCAGGGCTTTCTGCTGGCTCAGGATTTTCGCATCCGTACGGCCCAGAAAAAAGATGATACCCCCCATGATGAGGAGAAGCAGGATTCCTCCGGCCACTCCCCCCAGAAGGAGATTCTTGAGGAATCCCTCCCGTTCCCGGGAGATATCCCACAGAACCACGAGAGATCCCACCTCTTCTCCCGAAGCACCCTTCAGGGGGGAGGTCATAAGTCTCCAGGGCTTCTCCCGAAAGAAAAAACCCTGGTCTTTCTCTTTCGGAGTATTGAGGAGAGCAAAAAAGGAATCCGGAAGATCTTTTCGGGAGGTGTACGTGACCACGCTTTGGGAAAGGCGATTCCACCGGGCCTCCCGATCGAGACTTCGCATAACGTTCTCCCAGAGAGATCGAAAAAGATGCCTCTTCTCAATGGTTACGGCCATGAGACCCCCCCGTTGCTCGTGGCGCTTTTCCAGGATGTCCTCCATAGGTTTTCCCATCTCCACGTACCCCACCAGGTGGTCGCCGGAGAAAACAGGCTGCACCGCCAGAAGAGCGAAGACGCCCCCAGGAGTCAGGTCCATTCCCCAGGCGGTCTGGCGGGACCGCTCCGCCTCGAGCATCACCGGATGGCGCACCTGATCCCCCCATCGCACGGATCCGGGGGCCCGGAAAAGGGATGTTCCCCGAGGACCGAGAAAGAGAAGATGACCGATTCCATAGTTCTTACGTATCTCTTCAACCAGGGGAATCCATTCGGCAAAACGTTCCGGAGAGGCTTCCTCCAGGGTGCGGGCAAGCCGGGGATCCTCCGCAAAAACCAGAAGAGCCAGCTTCAGGCCAAAGGCCTGATTTTCCAGATCCACCTGAAGTTCTTCCATCAGGGAGGATTGCAGACCCCAAAGTCTCTGGTTCAGGTGATTTCGATACTGCTGCCAGAAAAGGAGAGAAACGAGGGCAAACAGGAAAACCGACATGAGTGCCAGGGGAAGGAAAAGCTGGCGCATGACGGGACGGAGAAAAAGGTCGCGTTTTCTCTCTATCTGGAAAAAATCTCTGAAGAAAAACATGGTTATCTTCCCTCTCCGGAGCGGGAGTCTTAAAAATTCTTTCTTAGGAATGAGACGCTTTCTTACGAATGGAGCAAAGAAATTTTGGAAGACACCTTGAAAAAGCCTCAGGAAGCGTAGCTTTTCTCTTCCATTTCTTCTATCTCATCATAACAGGAAAAGAGCTGGAATTCGAAATATTTTTCTTTTTACCATGATAAATTGAAGAAAAGCGCAACCTCTTTCATAAAGGCCGGAAGAAATGTTTTCTCCATCTTCAGGGAAATTTGGGTTTTTCCAGAAAATTCGGGGCTCTTATGGACACAACCTTGGTGTACAAATACATGGTATTTTTAGATACAATGTTTCATTTTAGGTGCTAAAAAGACGGAAAAGCTTGACATTATCAAGGAAATAACCGTATACTAAATGAGTAGGTTTCAGTTATCTCTTTAATTTTCTTAAAAATCTTTGCCTTCAAAATGCTCGACAGCTTCGTGTCAAGGCAAAGAATTTTACGATTTCATCATCGATAACAAGACAGCCACCTCCGAGCCGTGTTTCCTGGGGGGCGTGAGCCTTATGGAATGCGGCCGTTAGGGTATGTCTGGAAACGGACATGCCTCCCGCGTTTGGCAAGGAGGATCGAAAAAACCACGTTCCCGTAAAAGGGGGCGCTCGTCCTTGCCAGGCGAACGCCCCCTTTGCGTTTATGCAAAAAATGAAAAAGGCTCCTTTTCGAGAAAATCCTTCCAGGGGACGAGGACATAGAGATCGCATTTTTCTTTATCAAAAGGAATTTTTATAGCAAAAGGGCCTTCAGGGATTCGAAAAACCTTGAGAGCCATGGTGCGGATATTTTTACGGAGAGGGCGCTGCATAGTGTCACACGGATGAAGTGCTTGGAAAAGAATGAAAGGGGTTGGAGAAGGGTGATTCAAAAGAGTTTTTTCGTAAACGGCGTGGAGCGTAATATCGTTATCAATAACGAGGATTCCCTGGCAAAAATACTGCGGGAACAGCTCGGCCTCACGGGAACCAAGGTGGGGTGCGATACGGGGCAGTGCGGAGCCTGCAGCGTGATTCTCAACGGAGAAGTGATACGTTCCTGCGTGTTCAAGGCGAGCCGGCTCAAGGAGGGAGATTGCGTCACCACCATCGAGGGTATCGGCACTCCGGAGAAGCTGCATCCTCTTCAGAAGGCCTGGATCAAGTACGGTGCCGCCCAGTGCGGCTTCTGCACGCCGGGATTCATCGTCTCCGCCAAGGTTCTTCTCGATAAAAACCCGAATCCCACCCGGGAAGAGGTGCGGGAATGGTTCCACAAAAACCGCAACGCCTGCCGCTGCACCGGCTATATTCCCATCGTGGATGCGGTGATGGAGGCCGCCAGGGTTTTGCGGGGAGAAATTCCCGAGGAGGAGCTGGAGTTCAAGATGCCCGGAGACGGCCGGATCTGGGGAGGCAACTATCCCCGGCCCACCTCGGTGGCCAAGGTGACGGGAACCCTGGATTACGGTGCGGATCTCGGGCTGAAACTCCCCGAGGGCTCTCTCCAGATAGCTCTGGTACAGGCCACGGTAAGCCACGCCAACATCCGGAATATCGACATTTCCGAGGCGGAAACCATGCCCGGAGTCTACAAGGTCGTCACCCACAAGGATATCAAGGGCAAAAACCGCATCACCGGCCTCATCACCTTCCCCTCCAACAAGGGCGACGGCTGGGACCGGCCCATTCTCTGCGACGAAAAGGTTTTCCAGTTCGGAGACGCCATCGCCATGGTCTGCGCGGACACCTACGACAACGCCTGTGCCGCTGCGGAAAAGGTGAAGGTGGATCTTGAGGTACTCCCCGCCTACATGAGTGCCCCCGCCGCCATGGAGGAGGACGCTTTGGAGATCCACCCCGGAACTCCGAACATCTACTACATCCAGAATCTCGAAAAGGGAGAACCCACGGGGCCCATCTTCGAGAGCGCCCCGGTGACGGTGGAGGATGATTTCTACGTGGGACGGCAGCCTCACCTTACCATCGAACCCGACGTGGGCTTTGCCTATCTCACCGACGAGGGAGTGCTGAAAATCCACTCCAAGACCATCGGGGCCCATCTCCATCTCGCCATGATCGCTCCGGGGCTGGGAGTGGAAGCGGACAAGATCGCCCTGGTCTCCAATCCCATGGGAGGCACCTTCGGCTACAAGTTCAGCCCCACCATGGAAGCCCTGGTGGGAGCCGCCACCCTCGCCACGGGAAAGCCCTGCTTCCTCCGCTATACCTACTTCCAGCACATGACCTATACGGGAAAACGCTCTCCCTTCTTCGTGAACATCAAGTTCGCCGCGGACAGCGAGGGAAAACTTCTCGCCATGGAGACGGATTACAGCGTGGATCACGGCCCCTATTCGGAGTTCGGCGATCTTCTCACCCTCCGGGGAGCCCAGTTCATGGGAGCGGGGTACGATATTCCCAACATCAAAGGCACCGGGCGAACCGTATGCACCAACCACGCCTGGGGTTCCGCCTTCCGGGCCTACGGCTCTCCTCAGTCTCTCTACTCCTCGGAACTTCTCATGGACGAACTGGCGGAAAAACTGGGCATGGACCCCTGGGAGATCCGCTACAAAAACTGCTACCGTCAGGGAGCCACGAACCCCAGCGGACAGGAGCCCGAGTCCCTGAGCTATCCCGAAATGCTGGAAGCCCTGAAGCCCAAGTACGAAGCGGCCAAGGAAAAGGCCCAGCGGGAATCCACGGAAACCATCAAGAAGGGCGTGGGGCTTGCTCTTGGCTGTTACGGCTGCGGCCTGGACGGCCCGGACGGCTCCGAAGCCTGGGCGGTACTGAACGAAGACGACACCATCACCATCGTCACCGCCTGGGAGGATCACGGCCAGGGGGCGGATATGGGAGCCATCGGTACCGCGCACGAGGCCCTGCATTCTATGGGAATCTCCCCGGATCGGCTGCGTTTCACCTGGCCGGACACGTCGAAAACCCCCAATTCCGGCCCTTCCGGAGGCTCCCGACAGCAGGTCATGACGGGCAACGCCATCCGGGTGGCCTGTGAGGAACTGATGAAAGAGCTCCGCAAGCCCGACGGCTCCTGCATGACCTACGCCGAAGCTACCGCCGCAGGAAAACCTCTCAAGTACGTGGGGAAATTCTCCGTTCCCGGCACCGCCTGCGACGAAAAGGGACAGGGGCGTCCCTTCGTGGTCTACATGTACGGGGTCTTTCTCGCGGAGGTCTCCGTGAACACCGAAACCGGCAAGACCACGGTGGATAAGATGACCCTCATGGCGGATATCGGCAAGGTGAACAACCGCCTCGTCACGGACGGCCAGATTTACGGAGGCATAGCCCAGGGAATAGGCCTGGCCCTCACCGAAGATTTCGAGGATCTCAAGAAACATTCCACCCTGGTGGGTGCGGGATTCCCCTTCGCCAAGGACATTCCGGACGACATGGAAATCGTCTATTTCGAGAACTACCCGAGAGAGTTCGGCCCCTTCGGTGCCGCCGGAGTGGGAGAACTTCCCCTTTCGAGCCCTCATGCGGCCATCGGCAACGCCATCTATAACGCCTGCGGCGTGCGGGTGCACCGTCTCCCGGCTTTGCCGGAGAAGATTCTCGCGGGACTCAAGGGCGAACGGGTCTAACCGGAAATATTTCGATCCCCCGCCCCGTCCTTTCCGAGGGGCGGGGGATTCTTCGTTCTATTCTATTCTCTTCTCTTCTCTCCTTTCCGGAGAGCTTCACCCTGGTTTTTCTGGAGGTATTCATGGAACAGAGCAGGCTTAAAGATCTGGAGCGGCGCTGCGTTCAGGAAGAACCCGCCTACTGTCAGGCCGCATGTCCCCTGAACGTGAACGTTCGGGCCTTCTGTGCGGCCCTGGGAAAGGGGGATTACCGAGGAGCCCGGAAAATTCTCTCCAAGGCCGTGCCCCTGCCGGATATTCTGGGGCGCATCTGCGACCACCCCTGCGAAGAAGCCTGTATCCGGGCGGAAAAAGGAGGGGCCATAGGCATCGGAAGACTGGAGCGGGCATGTCTCGAAAAATCCCCGCCTCCGCCGCCTCCTCTGCGTCCTCCATCCAAAAACGGCAGCGTCACCCTCTACGGCGGAGGACTTTCTTCCCTCGCCTGTGCCTGGGAGCTTTCCAGAAAGGGATACCGGGTGCTGCTGGAGTTCACCGGCCCCATTCCGGGAGGGCGGCTGCACGCTCTTTCGGAAGAGCTGCTTCCGAAATCCGTGCTGGAAGAGAGCTGGGCCCTTCTGCAGCATATGGGAGTCGTTCCGGTGCTTCGGACGAACCTGTCCTTCGAACATCCCCGGGAGGGGGAGTTCGTCTACCTGGGAGTGGATGACCCTGCGCTCCGCCATTCCATTTCTCCGGAGAGCGTGGATCCCCTTACCCGACAGACTTCCATACCGGGAGTCTTTGCGGGGGGATTTCCCCGGGAGGGAAAAGCCTCTCCTCTCCGGGAAACCGCCGACGGCAAGGGAGCGGCAAATTCTCTGGACAGGCTCTTTCAGGGAGCCTCTCTCTCCTCGGGAAGAGAGGAGGAGCTCTGCCGAAAGACCCGGCTGTACACTCCCCTCCACCAGGTGGAGGTTCTGGGCCCCCGGAACGATCCCCAGGAAGAGGCTCGGAGATGCCTTCAGTGCGAGTGCCTCCTCTGCGTGAGAGAGTGTGCCTTTCTTGAACACTACGGCAGAAATCCCCGGCTCTATGCCCGGGAGATCTACAACAATTTCGCCATCGTTCACGGGCACCACAAGGCAAACACCATGATCAACTCCTGCGCCCTCTGCGGACTCTGCAAAACCCTCTGCCCTCACGATTTTTCCATGGCGGATCTTTGCCGCTCCGCCCGGGAAGAGATGGTGGACCGGGGATTCATGCCTCCTTCGGCCCACGAGTTCGCCCTTCTGGACATGGAGCAGGCCAACTCCCCGCGGGCGGCGGGCTTCCATCCCGGCAAGGCCGGAACGAAGGGAATCTTCTTTCCGGGATGCCAGCTTTCGGGAACCCTGCCGAACCATACCGAAGCACTTATCTCCTTTCTGGACGACGCCTTTCAGGAGACCCTGGGAATTCTCCTGGGATGCTGCGGCGCTCCCGCATGGTGGGGAGGAAGGCGGAAGATGCTGGAGGAGAGAATGGAAGGTCTTCGGCATACCCTGCAATCTCTCGGAAACCCTCCGCTTATTCTGGCCTGCTCATCCTGTAACGAGGTTTTTCGGGAGCTCCTTCCCGAAGCCTCCCGAATTTCCCTTTGGGAATTTCTTCTCGAAAAGAATCTTCCCCGGGGAACACCTCACCCTCATCCCCTGGCTCTCCACGATCCCTGCACTACCCGGGAAGAGCCCCTGTGGCGGGAAGCGGCGAGGGAGATTCTCCGTAAAATCGGCCAGTCCTTCGAAGAACCGGATTTCAGCGGGGAAACCACCCGCTGCTGCGGCTACGGAGGTCTCCAATCCTTCGCCAATCCCGAAATTGCCGCGGAGGGTGTCCGCCGAAGGCTTGGGGAAAGCCGCCATTCCTTTCTTACCTACTGCGCCATGTGCCGGGAAAGCCTGGCGGAACCGGGAAGAAAAACCTTCCACCTCCTGGAGCTTCTCTTTCCCTCCGAGGTTCCTCCGGAAAGAACGGGGTTCTCCGGAAGACGGGAGAACCGGGAAGATCTCCGCCGCCGCCTTCTTGGCCCGCCGGAAATCCCCGAAAGCCCCGGGAAGAATCTGCGGATTTTCGTGACCCCCGAGGTTCGGGATCTCCTGGAAGAGCGCCACATCCTGGACGAGGATCTCCGCCAGGTGCTCTGGGAAAGCCTGGAGAACCCCCGGGGGCTTCTCTCTCCCCGAGGAACCTCTCTTGCCAGAAGCAGAATCGGCAACGTCACTTTCTGGGTGGAATACCGGGAGACAAAAGAAGGATTCGCCATCTGCAACGCCTGGAGCCATCGAATGACCCTGGAGCTCATGTCATGAGCAGCCGGAACGATCTCAGCTTTTCCAGCGCCACCGAGTGGCGGTGCCGCTGCGGAGGGAATCTGGTTTCCCGAAAGGTGGCGGCCCTTTATATGGGGAGCCGCTTCGAGGTGGAGCTCCCCGCCTGCGAAAAGTGCGGTTTCATTCTCGTGCCGGAGGAGCTTGCCCTGGGAAAGATGCTGGAGGTGGAGCGCATTCTGGAGGATAAATGATACGCTTTCCCTACGAACATCCTCGATGGAGAGAGGTTATGGGCTCTTTTCTTCACCCCGGCGGAAAGGAACTTTCCCGGCGGCTTCTTGCGCTCTGCGCCTTTCCCCGGGGAGCCCGGATCCTGGATCTGGGATGCGGCCTTGGAGCCACCCTGGAGCTCCTCCGGGAACAGGGAACAGATGCGGTGGGGCTGGACCGGTCTTCCAAGATGCTGGAAGAAGCCTCTCGCCACGGCCCGGTCCTTTCGGGAGAACTTCAGGCGGTTCCCCTGGAAAATGCCTCTCTGGACGGTGCGATCTGCGAGTGCGTGCTCTCCCAACAACCCCGGGCATTTCCGGCAGTTCAGGAAATGTACAGGATTCTGAAACCCCAGGGCCTTCTGGGAATGACGGATCTCTTTGCCCGACACGAACAGAGCTTCCCAAAGACCCCGTGCACGGGGGAAACCCTGCACTCCTGCCCGGAGGGAGCCCTTTTTCGGCGGGATCTGGAAGAGCTTTTCCGGAAAGAGGGATTTTTCCTGCGTTGCTTCGAGGATCATTCCCGGCTACTCCGGGAATACGCCGCCCAGCTCGTCTGGGAGGAACTTCTCGAAAGCCCTTTCAGGGATTGCTCCTGTAAAGCCTTGGGATACGGGCTCTGGGTGTGGCAGAAAAAAGAATTTCCGGAAGAAATTCTTTCGTAGAAAAAACTTCCGATCCCTCGGACATGCATAGAAGCTCCCACGGAACATCTCCCGAGGCCTTCGGCTTTTCGAGGAGAATCCCCTGGAGCATGAGACAAAAGACGCTGTGAAACGCAAAGGGAGGACATGTCATGAATGAACTCGAAAGAAACGTGCTCTCCTGGGGGCAGGAAGGATTCTGCTGTTCCCAGATTATGCTCCTGGCGGGGCTGGCCCTTCGGGGAGAGGAAAATCCAGAGCTCCTCGCATCCCTGGAGGGACTGTGCAAAGGGGGGTACGATCCCTCGGGAACCTGCGGCGCTTTTACCGGAGCCTGCTGTCTTCTGGGATTCTACGCCGGCAAAGGCTCCCCCGAAAGAGAGAAAGATCCCCGGCTTCCCCTCATGCTGTACGCTCTGCATGAATGGTTTTGCCAGCGCTTCGGCCTTCCGGAGAACCGGATAGGCTGCGGAGAAATTCTACGTACCCTTTCGGGATCTCCTCCTCTGGCCTGTGCTCCTCTGGTGCTGGAAACCCTGGAGAAAACCCTGGAGATTCTTCAGGACCAGGGGTTCGATCTTCAGGAAAATCCCCAGATTCCATGACGCTTCTCCACCGGACCTTCAGCGTCTGCCCCCGCTGTCTTCGCCAGATTCCCGCCGTCCTGGAGCAGCAGGAAGAAAGGGTCTTCCTGCGGAAGTCCTGCCCCGAACACGGGGATTTTTCCTGCCTCGTCTGGGAGGGCCCTCCGGATCTCGCATCCTGGGTCTCCTCCCGGTTTCCCCTTGCCGCCCCGCCGGAGATTCCGCCCAAAGACTGCCCCCACCGCTGCGGTCTCTGCGAAGATCACCGCCAGGGAAGCTGTGCGGTGCTGCTGGAAGTAACCGAGCGGTGCCAACTCCGGTGTCCCGTCTGCTTTGCAGATGCGGGAAAAAATCGGGAACCCTCCATGGATTCATTGAAAGAGCTGCTTCGACTCGCCCGAAAAAAGGCTCCCCGGGGGATTCTGCAGCTTTCCGGAGGAGAACCCACCCTGCGGGAGGATTTACCGGATCTTATAGCCTTTGCGAAGGATCTCGGCTTTCCGGGAATACAGGTCAATACCAATGGGATACGCCTGGCAGAAGAGCCGGGATATGCCGGGGTACTCAAGAGCGCCGGAACGGGATGGATCTTTCTCCAGTTCGACGGTCTCCGGAAAACCACCCATGACGCCCTTCGGGGCAGAGATCTCCGCAAGGTCAAGGAGGCCGCTCTTGAGGCATGCCGGGAGGCCCGGCTGGGAGTGGTGCTGGTTCCCACCCTCGTGGGGGGAATCAACACCCACGAGATAGGAGATGTGGTACGGTTCGGGCTCTCCCGGTTTCCCACGGTGCGGGGAGTGCACTTTCAGCCCATAACCTATGCGGGGCGTTACGCCTTTTCTCCGGAAAAGAATCCCCGGATCACCCTGCCCCGGCTCATGCGAGAGCTGGAAGAGCAGACCCGAGGGCTGGCAAAAATCGCTCACTTCAAGCCCTCCCGGTGCGAGCACGAGCAGTGCTCCTTTCGGGGGGTCTATCTCGTGGAAGGCCCCGAAAGGCTTCTTCTTCTGGGAGAGCCCTCCTGCAGCTGCAACCGCCCCGAGGAGGACGGCCCTCCCAGCTCCGTGGCGAGCGTTCTCCGCCGCTGGGGAGCCCCCATGGAAGAAAGCTCGCAAACCGAAGTTCCGGAGCCCGCACAATGCCGTTGCGGCACCTCTTTCAAGGAGAACGATTTCGATCGGTTTCTCCGCCTCAGCAAAAGAGGCAACTTCACCATCAGCGCCATGGCCTTTCAGGATGCGGACAACCTGGACCTGGAGCGTCTTCGCTCCTGCTGTATTCACGTAATCTCCCCGGAGGGAGGGCTTGTGCCCTTCTGTGCCTGGAATCTCACCTCCCGGGAGGGAAAGCCTCTCCACCGCCCGCGATGACCATCCCCCGAACGCCTCTCGACGGCTGGATCGCCCGCAGACTTGTCCCGAGGACTTCCGCGGAGGAGCCGGAGAATTTCTTTTTCTTGGAAAACCGGAAGGATCTCGAAAAAGCCCAGGAAAGATCCCTGAGAAGCCTTCTCCGGCAGGCGACAACACAAACCGCTTTCTACCGGGATCGCCTCCGGGGGCTCCAAGAGGCTCCCCTGGAGGAGCTTCCCTTTACATTCCCCCGGGATCTCGCGGAGGGAGAGCTTCGCTTTCTCGGGGTTTCCCGATCCCGAATACAACGCCGGGTATCCCTCTCCACGTCGGGAAGCCGGGGGCTCCCGAAACGCCTCGGCTTTACCCGGGAAGATCTTCAGAACACGGAAGATTTTTTTCTCTCCGGCATGAGCACCTTCACCGACCCGGGAAGCATCGTGGGAATTTTCATGGAAGGCCCCAGAGAGTACAGCATCGGAGATCTTCTGCGAAGAGCCCTGGAAAGAATGGGCTGCACTCCTCGCCTCTTCGGAATCGTGACAAACCCCTTCGAAGCGGCGGCATGGATGGATGCCCTCCGACCCCAGGTGGTGGTAGGCCTTCCCGCCCAGATGGCATGGCTGGCGGGAGAAACCCGGTGGGCCCCGGAAAAGGTGCTTCTCAGCGCCGATGCGGCACCTCCCGCCCTTCGGAAGCGCATCCAAGAGGCATGGCAGTGCGAGGTCTTCAATCACTATGGACTTGCCGAATCCGGATGGGGATGTGCGGTGGAGTGCTTCGCCCGGAAAGGATGCCATATCCGGGAGATGGATCTGCTCGTGGAAATCGTGGATTCCCGGGGAAAGGCACTTTCCGGGGGATACTGGGGAGAGGTGGTGATCACCACGCTGACGCGTCCTTCCTTTCCGCTCCTTCGATACCGCACGGGAGACCGGGGAAGGCTTCTTCCGGGGAACTGCCCCTGCGGCTCTCCGCTGAAACGCCTGGAAGTGACGGGGCGCCTTCCCATAGAAGGAGCCCGGGGAGAACCCCTCCGCCTGGAGGAGGCGGAAAACGCCCTATGGGGATTTTCGCAAATTCGGGATTTTTCTCTCTCTCTTCGGTATGGAGAGAAATATCCCGAGGCTCTTGTCGCCACCCTGGCAACCCGAAAAGACGAAAGCCTTCCCCTGGAGAAGATGCGCGAAGCTCTGGGCCGGGTGCGGGGAATACCCTCCCGAATTATCTTCACGCACCATCCCGGCCCCTTTCTGGAGCACAAAAGCCCTAAAAGGTGCTGGAACGGCTGAGAGTTACTCTCCCAAAGCCTTTCCTCCGCCGGGGTTTTCGGTGGCAAAGGGAAGAACGAACCAAAACTCGGATCCCTCTCCTTCCCGGCTTTGAAAATCTATGGTACCCTGCATTCTTTCCACCAGGGATTTCGCTATGATCAGGCCGAGCCCCGTTCCTTCCCGATACTCTCCCTGCCAGGAGGGAAGCTGAACAAACTCCCCGAAAAGGCTCTGCTGTTCCTTCTCGGAAATTCCCCGGCCCGTATCCTTTACGGAGAACCGGAGGAAGACCTTTTCTCCAATCTCTCTTTCCAGCCGGATTGCCACGGCAATTTCTCCTCTGTCGGTGTACTTCACCGCATTGCTGGCCAAATTCATGAGCACCTGCCGCAGCCGGAGAGGATCTCCCCAAAGGCGCGCGGGAAGATTCTCGGAAAGATCCATGCGAAAGCCGAGTCCCTTCTCCCGGGCCTTCATCTCCAGAGGGCAGAAGAGATTTATCAGAAGGGGCTTCAGAACGAACTCCACCGTGTTGAGTTCTATTCTCCCCGCCTCGATTCTGGAGAAGTCGAGCACGTTGTTCACCAGGGCGAGAAGCATGTCTCCGCTGTTCTCCATGAGATCCGTATACTCCCGCTGTTCCTGGGAAAGCTCCGTCTCCCGGAGAAGCTCCAGCATGCCCAGGAGGCTGCTCAGGGGGGTACGGATTTCATGGCTTACCATGGCGATAAACTGCGATTTGGCATGATGACTTTCCTCCGCCTTCTCCCGGGCCCCCTGAAGTTCCATCTCCATCTTCTTGCGGGAGGAGATGTCGTTTTTCACGCAAATAAAGTGAGCGATCTTGCCATCCGCATCCAGCACGGGAGTTATGGTCTCCTCTTCGTAGTAGAGGGAGCCATCTTTCCGCCGATTGAGAATCTCTCCGTACCAGGATTTTCCCTCGAAAACATGCCGCTCCATGCTCTGGTAAAAATCCTCCTCCTCTTTGCCGGAACGGATAAAATTCCGAAGAAGACGTCCCTCGATTTCCTCCTGAGAATAGCCCGTAAGGCGTGAAAAAGCGGGGTTGGTCCACTCCACCCGCCCTCGGCCATCGGTGATGACCATGGCGTTCGCCGCGGCGTTGAGTGCCCGGGCCTGAAGCAGAACTTCTCCGTAAACCTTCTTCCACTCCCGAAGATCCCGGGCCACGCAGAGAGCCCAGCGGCATCCCCGCATAACGAAGAGATGGCCCTGCATCTCCACGATCACGGGAACTCCCTCGGCATTCTGGAGCTCCATTTCGCACCGCCCCCGGGTTCTGGCACAGACCTCCGTCATGAACTCTCCCATGACGGCAAGGCTTTCGGGAGTCACCATATCCCGGCTGGTCATGACACAGAAGGAATCCCGGTTATAGCCCAAAAGAGCGCACCCCTGGGAGTTCACCTCCCCCATGGTCCACAGGCCGTCCTCCACCACCCGGTAAAGGTACATGGCATCGTTGGTACTCTCGAAGATCTGCCGAAACTTCTCCTCCCGCTCCCGAAGCTCTTCCAGAGCACTCTTTTCACTGGTCACATCATCCACCATCACCAGGGCTCCCTCGGCGATACCTCGAAGAATCCGGGGTTTCACGTGGAGCCGAAGCCAGATTCTCTTTCCCCAGGCGGATTCGTAAAAAACCTCGAAGCTAAGAGGTTTCTTTCCCGCCATGGAAAGTTCCACCTTTTCGGAAATTCCCGCCTTCACGAGAAGCGGAAAACGAAGAAGGTTGATTTTCTTGCTGGCCTCCCGGTTCGGAGCTCCCAGAATCTGAGCAAGCCTCGCATTGCAATACTCTATGGTTCCATCTCGATGACAGGTAAGAATTCCCACCGGAGCCTCCTCCGCAAGTTCCGAGTATTGCCGCTGGCTCTCACGCAGTACCTCCTGAGCTTTTTGGCGCTCCAGAACCTCCTTTACAAGCTCGTCTCGGGAGATCATGGTCTTCTGAAGTTTTTCCGCCATGTCGTTGAAGGCTTCGGACACGTCCCGCAACTCCTCACATCCTTCGAGAAAGATCCGGTCATGGAGTTTTCCCTCTCCCAGAGCATGCAGGGCCTCTCCAAGAATCTGGACGGGGCGGGCCTCCCTCCCCGCCCTCAGGGAAACTGCGAGCACTACCAGAAGCGTCAATCCTCCCCCGCCGAAGACGATAAACCCGAGGGTTCCATAAAAATCCTCCAGAGCCCGGCTTTTATCTGTGGAAAGAAGAACATACCAGCCCGATGGTTCGCCTTCCGGAGCCTCCGAAGAGTCCGAAAGAAACGCCGCTCCTTTGGTTATGGAAATGGGAGACACCGCCAGAAACTCCTGGACGTTCCGAGATTTCACGAGAGCCGCAAAGGGCTTCTGCTCCGCAAGAAAGTGCCGGAAAAGCTCCGGACTATCCGCTATCCGGGACTCCTTGCCTCCCCGGGCTATGGTCTCTCCCGAAGACCGAAGAATGCGAACTTCTCCGATAAAGCCAAGCCGAGAATAATAATCTTAGTTTGTCAAATCAAGTGCAACGCTTTTGGTCATCCTGATGAAGCATGTCTG
>CAZJHH010000010.1:0-91246 GCA_964545875.1 uncultured Synergistaceae bacterium | reverse complement strand
GACATACTTCACCGGGATGGCCAAGAGCGTTGCACTTGATTTGACAAATCAAGAAATTCTCATGCCGGAAGTTTCGAGCCGCAAAAATTTTCCTCATCCCCCATGTACGGAAAAATCGTGTCAGGAGGTATTTCCATGAAAGCATCTCCCCCTCCGGAATCCCGGCTCTTCGGCGTCACCGCCTCGGGAGAAAAGGTCCATCTGCACAGAGTGACCAGAGGGGCTCTCACCTTGAGCTGCATGGAATTCGGCGGAGGAATCCACTCCCTTCTCGTGCCGGATCGCCGGGGCGTGGCGGAAGACGTTCTTCTGGGATACGACTCCCTCCGGGAATACGAGGAGGACTCCTGCTGGTGCGGCCTTCTCTGCGGCCCTGTGGCGGGACGACTCGAAAAGACATCCTTCGAACTCCGGGGTGAGCGGTATCGGCTGGAAGCCAACCACGGCACCTCATGTCTGCACAGCGGATCTTCGGGTTTTTCCCGGTCTGTCTGGAAGGGACGAACCTTCCAGACAGACCGGGAAACGGGAGTATTTCTCTCTCTTGCGGTTCCTCCGAAAAGCTGGGGCTTTCCCGGAGCTCTGGAAATATCCGCCATGTATGCCCTCTCGGAAAAAGGGCTTTCTCTCTCCTGGGAGGGGCGCGCCACGGCTCCCACCCTGTGGTGCCCTACCTTCCACGGCTATTTCAATCTCGGGGGGCCCACCGCGACATCCACGAAAGATCATCTTCTGACTCTCCGGGCGGACCGCTTCATGCCCCTGGACGAAAACCATCTTCCCGAATCCCCCCGATCCGTGGAGGGCACCCCCTTCGACTTCCGAATTCCCCGATCCCCCGACTGGTACCCCTGGAAGGAGGATCCTCAGACCCGCCTCGGCAGGGGATACGACCATCCCTTTCTCCTGAGCGACCCGGAAAAGAGCAGGAGCCCCGCCGTCGTTCTGGCACATCCCGAAAGCGGCAGGTGCATGGAAATCTTCACGGATCAGCCTGCGTGCGTATTCTACTCCGGAGGCTTTCTCACTCCGGATACGCTCTTTCGGGAAGGACGCAGGGGAAGCCCCGGTCTCGCCCTGGCTCTGGAAATCCAGGGATACCCCAACGCTCCCTTTGTGCCGGGGCTGCCCCTTCCTCTCCTCCTGCCCGGCGAGGTGTACCGAGCCCGGACGGAGTGGCGCTTTTCCCTTATCCCATAGAGCGGTTTCGCCGCAAATGACGTGTTCCGACTAGATGCCCCCTCCGCATGGCGCTGCATACCCAGACATGAAGAAATTTTTGACAGGAAAAAGAAAAGGAAGTAGAATTCCAATCAAACGTTTGTTTGATTGGAGGACGTCAGACCATGACCGAAGAATCTTCAGCTCGATCCAGGCTTATCGAGGAAGCTCAAAAGCTTTTCGCCCTCAAGGGACTTTTCGGCGTTTCCGTTCGGGAGATCACGAAAAGTGCGGGAGTCAATGCCGCCATGATCTCCTATTACTTCGGAGGCAAGGAGGAGCTTTACCGGGAAATTCTGCGCCATGCCATGAACCTTATAGAGGAACACACCCATAATCTTCACGATCCCCTTCTCTCTCCCCGGCAGCGAATCACATGCTACGTAAGGGGAATTATTTATCTGCATAAAACCAATCCCCACTGTGCCAAGATCCTTCTTCAGGAAATCCAGCATCCCTCCTCCTCTCTCCGGGAAACGGTGCTTCCCGGAATAAGCCGCATGGCCCAGGGGATACGGCAGGCCCTTCAGGATGGCCAGAATGCGGGAGAGTTTCGCCGGGACATCCCAACGCATCTGGGGGCCTATTTTGTGGCCTCCATGGTGAATTTTTATTTCCTCCAGGCCTCCCTGGTACGCTCCATTCTTCCGGATCTTGCGAATCAGGCGGTTCTTCTGGAGGAATCGGTGCTGAAGGTTTTTTTCGAAGGAATGGAACGCAGATGCGACGTTTCCTGATCGTAGTTTCGGGAATCATCCTTCTTTTGGGAGCGGCATGGTTTGGAACCGCAAGGAAAGATATTTTTTCCAAAATCGAGGGTTTTCTTCGGGAAAACCTCGGGTTCCTCCACGCTTCACAAGCCGAGAATCCGGAAGTTATCCGGGGAACGGGCACCATAGAGGTTCGGGAAATACGAATCTCTTCGAAAACCTCGGGATATATCGGGGAGCTTCGCTTTTCCGAAGGAGAGCTGGTGCGGAAGGGAGATCTTCTCGCCCGAATCGACAGGCCCGATCTGGAGGCCCGAAAGGCTCAGGAGGAAGCAAGCTTGAGAGCGGCGAAATTTCTTCTGGCAGACATGCGCCTCGGCGCCCGCCCCGAGGAAGTCGGCGAAGTCCGTGCTCTTCTTGAGGGAGCTCTGGCCAGGTACGAACAGGCCCGAAAGAATGCGCTGCGATTTTCCGAGCTCCAAAAGGAGGAGATCGTTTCTCCCCAGAAAAACGAAGAGTTCCAGACTACCCTGGATACCGCGGCAAGCGATGTTCAGGCTCTGGAAAAGCGGCTCGAAATCCTCCGGCTGGGAGCCCGGCAAGAGCAGATTCGTGCCCAGGAGGCTACCGTGGAGGCCCTGGAGGCCGCTGTAGGCGTAACCGAAAGCCTTTTGAAGGACACCCGCATATACTCCCCCCGGGGAGGACGGATTCTTTTCAAAAACGTGGAAGAAGGAGAATATGTCGCTCCCGGAAGCATTCTGGGAATTATCGGAGACATGCAGGATTGCTGGGTGCGCCTTTACATTCCCTCGGTGCAGCTCGGCAAAATCCGGCATCATCAAAAGGCCCGGATACGGGTGGATTCCTTTCCGGAGCGTTTTTTTCCGGGCTATATTTCGGAAATTGCAGGAAAGGCCGCCTTTACTCCCCGGGAGAGCCTGAGCGAGGTGGAACGGAGCAACCTCTCCTTTCGGGTGAAAATCCAGGTTCCCAATCCGGAGGAACTCCTCAAACCCGGCATGCCTGCGGATGTGGAGATTCTTCCGTGATCACCGTTCAGGAAATTTCCCGATCCTTCGGATCACTTCAGGCGGTGCGCGCCTGTTCCTTCAGCCTGAAGAAGGGAGACCTTTTCGGCCTTCTCGGCCCGGACGGAGCGGGAAAGACCACCCTCCTCCGGATGATCGCGGGGGTACTCCTGCCGGAGAATGGAAAGATCCTCACCCCAGGCTTTGGAAGCTTTCGGGAGTTCCGGCAGCACCTGGGATACATGCCCCAGCATTTCAGCCTTTACGAAGAGTGCACCGTGGAGGAAAACATCACCCTTCTCGGACGGCTCTACGGGGTTCCCGAAAAGGAGCTCCGGGCACGGCGCCATGAAATTCTATCCACCCTGGGGCTTCTTCCCTTTCGGAAACGCCTGGGGGGGCATCTTTCGGGAGGAATGAAACAGAAGCTCGCTCTCGGAGCAATTCTCATTCATGGCCCCGAAGTGCTTCTTCTCGACGAACCCAGCACGGGAGTGGACCCCGTATCGAGGCGGGAATTCTGGGGCATTCTCTACGGACTCAACCGCCGAGGCATGACCATACTCCTTTCCACCGCCTATATGGAAGAGGCTTCTCTCTGTTCCCGCCTGGGCTTCCTTTCCGAGGGAAGGCTTCTCATCTCGGGGACTCCGAAGGGGATACGCCGCTCCTTTCCCTATCCCCTTCTGCATCTTACCTTTCCGAAGGTTCCGAAAAAAACCGCTCTCTATCGAAAATGTGCGGCCCTTCCCGGAGTTCGGTGGGGAAACATTTTCGGCGAATCCCTGCATTTGGCGGTGACGGATCGGGATCTCCTCCAGGAATCCCTGGCAAGGCTGCTGGAGGAAGAAGGCTCTCCCGAGCACTTTCTGGAGGAGATTTCCCCAAATCTGGAGGATGTTTTCGTGGAACTCGCCTGGCCGAAGGAAAATGCCTCATGAACCCCGCCCTGGAAGTGCGGAACCTCACCAAATATTTCGGCAGCTTCGGCGCCGTAAAAAATCTCAGCCTCCGGGTGGAACCGGGACAGATCTACGGTTTTCTGGGCCCCAATGGCTCGGGAAAGAGCACCACCATACGCATGATCTGCGGCATTCTTCCCCCCACCGAGGGAGAGGGACGTGTGCTCGGGCTGGATCTGCACAGAGAGCGCCACGCCCTCCGGCATAAGATCGGCTACATGTCCCAGAAGTTCAGCCTCTACGGAGATCTTACGGTGGAGGAAAACCTCGCCTTTTATACGGGAATGTACGGTCTGGGGGGAAATTACCGGAAGGAGCGCATTCAGGCCATGCTGGAGCTTGCCCGGCTGACCCGGCGGAAAAAGGATCTCACCGCCACGCTTTCGGCGGGGATGCGGCAGCGCCTCGCCCTGGGGTGCGCCCTGCTCCACGGGCCGGAGCTGCTCTTTCTGGACGAACCCACCAGCGGAGTGGACCCCCTCTCCCGGCGACATTTCTGGGATATCATTTACGATCTTGCCGCCGGGGGCACTACGGTGCTGGTAACCACGCACTTCATGGACGAAGCGGAGCGCTGCGAGGCGCTGGGGTTCATCTTCGAGGGGGTTCTGCTGGCTTCGGGATCTCCCGAGGATTTGAAAAAAACCCTTCGGGGAAAGCTCTACGGAGCGGAACGGGACAACCCCATGGATCTTCTGGAAGATCTGCGGCGCCGCCCCGAAAAGGATCTGGAGGATTGCTACGTTTCGGGGCAATCCCTTCTCATTCTCGCTCCTCAGGGCCTGCCGGAGGATCTCCGAAAGCTCGGCATGCGCCCCGTATCACCCACCCTGGAAGATGTTTTCGTCTCCCTGGTCCGCCGGGGAAGGAAGGAGCATGCCTCATGAAACGCCTCCGGGCGCTGCTGATCAAGGAATTTCTCCAGATGAAACGAGACCGTATCACCCTGGCGATTATGGTGATGATCCCCGTGGGGCAGCTCCTGATTTTCGGTTTCGCCATCAATACCGACGTAAAGCATCTGAGCACCATCCTCTTCGATCAGTCCCGCACCGCCCAGAGCCGGGAACTTCGGGACGCCTTCGAGGCCACCCAATATTTCGACTTTACCCGTCGGGCGGCAAGCTTCGAAGAGGTGGACCGAGCCATCCAGAGTGGGGTCTGCAAGGTGGGGATCGTCTTTCCCCCGGATTTCGCGGAAATCCTGGAGCGGGGAGAGCCCGCCCCGGTACAGGTTTTGGTGGACGCCTCGGACTCCATGTCCTCCGCCTCCGCCATCAGCGCCGCCAGCATGCTGGGACTGGTGGAATCCCGGAAACACCTCGAAAAAGGCTATCCGGGGCAGCGTGCGGGGGGCTACGAGATACGCATCCGAGCCTGGTACAACCCGGATTTCGTCTCCCCCTACTACATGGTGCCGGGAGTCCTGGGAGTGGTTCTCACCATGACCATGATTCTGCTCACCTCGGTGGCCATCGTACGGGAACGGGAGCGGGGAACCCTTGAGCAGCTCGTGGTAACCCCCATGAGAAGCTGGGAGTTTCTCCTGGGAAAGATCATTCCCTACATCGCCGTGGGATACGTACAGCTTACCCTGGGGCTGGGAATCGGCTATTTCGTCTTCGGAGTACCCTTGCGGGGGAGCCTGGGAGCTCTCTATCTCATTACGT
Source organism: uncultured Synergistaceae bacterium (assembly GCA_964545875.1). Taxonomy (GTDB): domain Bacteria; phylum Synergistota; class Synergistia; order Synergistales; family Aminiphilaceae; genus DAIPKP01. The sequence continues at coordinate 85,652 of CAZJHH010000010.1, read as the reverse complement.
TTCTTTTTATTCTCGCAAGCCTCGCCATGGGAATCCTCATCTCCAGTGTCTCTCGAACTCAGATGCAGGCCATGCAGCTTTCCTTTTTCGCCCTGCTCCCGAGCATTCTTCTTTCGGGGTTCATGTTCCCCCGGGAAGCCATGCCCCGGATATTCTTCGAGCTGAGCCGCATACTTCCCCTCACCTATTTTTTGCAGGTGGCGAGAAGCATACTTCTCAAGGGATCCCCCGCGGGATTCCTGACTCCCGAAATTCGTGCTCTTGCCATACTCTCCGTTCTTTTCCTGGGAATAAGCCTTCTTCGTTTCCGGCGCACCCTGGACTGAACGAAGAGCCTCGGGACTTTCCCGAGGCTCTTCGTTCAGTCTCTTCCATGAACTTTCCGATGATCATCAATCCGGGGTCAGGGTTTTTCATCCTCCCGGAGCCAGTGAATGATCACCAGCGTGGCATCGTCCCGATCTTGAAACTCTTCGTTTTCTCCGGGCAGCAAGGCATCGCAGAGAATACCGAGAATTTCCCGAACCTCCAGGGTACGCAGCTTTTCGGGAGAGAGAAGGGAACGAACCTTCTCGCACCATTCCTCAAGCCCCCCGCACCGGTCGATAAGGCCGTCGGAACCCAAGATAAGGCTGTCTCCGGCATTCATGACGTAGGAGTGGGTTTCGTAGGTTCTTCCGGGAAAATACCCCACGGGAAAACCCGTTATCCGCAGGGGAGAGAGCACCTCCCTGGCAGCATCCCAGTAGAGAGGCCAGGGATGCCCTCCCGAAGCGAGGGAGAGCTCCCGGCCATGCATCTTTCCTACCAGGGCGGTGAAGGAAAGAAGGGAATCCTCTCCGAAATAGGTATAGAGAGAATCGTTCATGCTCTGGAGGACTTCTCCGGGGGTAGCGGATTTTTCCAGGGCATCCAGAAAGAGAAGTTTCGCCATCCCTGTCCCCATGGCGGCTCCCACGCCGTGTCCCGTAACGTCGATGAGAATCCCCCAGGCATCCCGCCCGTGCCGGAGATAGTCGAAAAAATCCCCCCCGAGCTCCGCCGAGGGCACGTACCGATAGGTGCAGGAACGGCCTTCTTCGATATTGATGGCATACGCCGGAGGAAGGAGGGTCTGCTGAAAGGCCCGGGCAATGCCCAGCTCTTTCCGAAGCTGTTCGTCCCGCTGCCTGAGAGCCTGGGTGTTTTTGTAAAGAGCCAGAGCGTTCTTGATCTTGAAGGGAAGAAAGACGGACATCTGCTGAAGGGTAAGGGGTTTGAGAAAGTAATCCCGGGCTCCCATGGAGAAAGCGGTGCGCATGCTCTCCCAATCGCTGTTTCCGGAATTCACGATCACCGGCAGATCTTCGAATTCCTTCCGCTCCTGAAGCCACTTGAGAACCCCGAAACCATCGATGTGGGGCATCATGAGATCCAGAATTACCAGATGCACCTCCCGGGATTCGAGAACTTCGATGGCCTCCCGGCCGTCCCCCGCCTCGAGGAAATGAATTTCCTCGAGGTTTTTCCGGATAACCCGGACCATGGAACGCCGCACGAAGACATCGTCATCCACCACGAGAACCGTGTGTACGCTTTTCATGAGGACTCTCCCGAAGAGGCGTGCCGATCCGGAAGCTTACGGCGGATCTGGCACAGCACCTCCGAAAGCCCGGGATCGAACCCTTCCATGGCCTTCCGGGCCCCCTGGACATCCCCGCCATGGCAGAGGCGATGGATCCCGTCCGCCATGACCACACCCTCATGCCATCCCAGCATTCCCAATCCCGACTTCATGCTATGCGCCGTCCGGGAGGCCAGGGGAAAATCCCGGTCATCCAAAGCTTTCCGGAGAGTTTCCTGAAGAGCTCCGTACTCCCGGGAAAAATCTTCGAGAATAGTCTCGAGAAGCTCTTCATCTCCGTCGAGATCTTCCAGCAGTGCCTGAAACGAAATCTCCGGTTTTTGGGACATGGGGTTCACCTCTCCCTCGTCTTTCCTCTTTCGGCAAACAAGCTTTCCGGGACATCCCCGGAAGGCTTCTGCGAGGATTGCTCACATGCCGTTTTTCCCTCGCTCCCGGGAAAGACTCTCTTGCTCGCTTAGGAATCTTTTCCAAGGCAGACGCGGTCTCTTCCTTCGGCTTTCGCCTGGTACATGGCGGAATCCGCAAGGTTCACGAGATCGTCCAGGGAGCAGGTCGCACAACGCTCCGCCACTCCCATGCTGGCGGTAACCCGAACCTCTCCCTTGGGGGAAGCCACGGGGCTCTTCCCGATGTAACGGCGTATCTTCTCGCACAGTTCCCGGGCTTCTTCAAGAGAACGCCCCGGAAAGACCAGAAGGAATTCCTCTCCCCCCGAACGTCCCACCACACCCTCTTCCCCCTCGAGAACCGCGAGAATGCGCCGCGCCACTTCCCGGAGCACTTCGTCCCCCGCGCTGTGTCCAAGAGTGTCGTTCACCCGCTTGAAATGATCCAAATCGAGCACCGCTATGCTGAGAGGGGTTTCCTTCTCCCGGCTCTCATCCATCTCCGCCTCGAGGTACTTCATTATTCCCCGACGATTCATGAGAGCGGTGAGAAAATCCCGCTCCGCCTGATATCGCAAGGCCCGCTGAAGATCCACTATGCGTTTCCCCACGGAAAGGCGCATCCGAAGTTCCTGGGGATCGAAGGGTTTGGTTACATAATCGTCCGCCCCCGCCTCAAATCCCTGAAGGACGCTCTCTTTCTGATCCTTCACCGTAAGGATGATGATGTAGGGATATACGGACTCTTCCCTGAATTCTTCCCGCACCCGGCGACAGATCTCGGTGCCTTCCATCCCCGGGAGAAGCCAATCCACCAAAGCAAGCTCCGGGGGGTCTTCTCCAAGCAGTGCCTCAAGAGCCTTTTCCCCGTCCTCCACCATAAGAGGCTCGTACCCCCACTTGGCAAGGAGAGATCCCAGCATCATCCGGGAAGCCCGCTCATCCTCCGCTAAAAGCACCCTCATACAAATACCTCCTAGAAGCTTTCCATGTACTCGAGAAAGAGAAGAATCTCCCTCTCTAAAGAAGCGATAAGCCTCTGTATATCCTTGTCGCCTCTGCTCTGAGCCGCCGCCTTTTCCAGATGCGCCGCCCGGAGAGCTATGCGGGAAGCGTTCACATTCTCCGCACCTCCCCGAATTTTATGAGCGTAGAAACCGAGGCCCTCCCGATCTTCCCTTCGAAGATTCCGGATATGTTCCAAACTCTCCCGTATGCCCTGGTGAAATTCTTCCAGTGCTATTCTGCACAGATCCTTATCTCCTTCAAGCCGGGCAAGAAGGCCCGGATAGTCGAAGATGGACGAATCCTCCGCCTTCCCCTGAGTATAGGAAGTGTCGAGGTTTTGCACAAGTTCCCGAAGCTCCTTTAAAGAAACAGGCTTGGGCAGATAGGCGTGAAATCCCTCGTCCAGATACCGCTGCCGATCTCCCCGCATGGCGTTGGCGGTCACCGCCACGAGGGGAACACCTTGGTTAGGCCCGGAAAAATCCGGGCTCTGAAGGGCATTCTTGAGATCCATACCATCCATGCCCTCCATGCGGATATCCGTAAAAATCATGTCGAATTTTTCGTGCTTCAGGAGATCCAGAGCCTCTTCTCCCCGGGAAGCTTCCGTAACTCCGTATCCAAGCTTCCCCAGAAGTCCCGCGAGAACCCGGAGATTCGTCCGGTTGTCATCCACCACAAGAACCTGTTTCTCAAAAGCTCCTTCCGAGGCTCCATTATCCGGGAAATCCTCCGTAAAGGGCTCTCCGTCCGTAAGGAGATAGAAATCTTCGAAGGGCTGGAGTTTCTCCTCCCGGGCACCTTCGGGAGCCCGGGGAAGCACGAGATGTACCGTAAAGCAACTCCCTTCTCCGGGGGCGCTCTCCAGAGTAACGGAGCCTTCCATCATTTCCGCAAGCCGCCGGGAGATGACCAGCCCAAGTCCGGTTCCTCCGTAGGTGCGGGAAATGGAGGGAGTTCCCTGGGAAAAGGTGTTGAAAAGTCGGGACTGTTCCTCCCGGTCCATTCCCCGTCCGGTATCCCGGACGTAAAAGGAGAGCACGCAGGCATCCTCCCGATACCCTTCCGCCCGGCCCCCCAGAACGATCTCTCCCCGGGTGGTGAACTTCACGGCATTGCTGATAAGATTTGCCGCAATCTGCCGGATCCGGAGGGGATCTCCCAGAAGAAGAGGGGGAATGCCGTTCCAGGAGAAGTCCAGGTTGAAATCCAGCCCCTTCTCCCGAGAGTGTTCGAGAAAGGCATTATACACATCTTCCATGAGGCGCCGGAAGGAAAAGGAAACTTCCTCGAGCCGAAAAGCCCCGGAATCGATTTTGGAAATGTCCAGGATGTCGTTTATAAGATGCAGCAGCACCCGTCCCTCCTGCATGAGCGTGCGGGTCATTTCCCGCTGCCGGGAGTTCATGCTGGTTCGTAAAAGCAGTTCTCCGATGCCGAGGATGCCGTTCAGAGGCGTTCGAACCTCGTGGCTCACGTTGGCAAGAAAGATGTCCTTTGCCCGATTCGCCGCCTCCGCAGCCCGTTCGGACTCCTGAAGGTAGGTTATCTTTTCCTGAAGCTCCCGGTTGAGATGTTTTACCTTCCGGTAAAGCTCCGCATTCAGCAGCACGCTGGCGGTGCTTCCCAGAACCACCGTAAGAAAGGTGATGGCCACATCCATAATGGCATCCGGAGGGGATTGGAGCCCTCCCACAAAAAGGCCCATCACGCGGCTTGGGGTCGTCAGGGCGTGAAGCATCACATGGGTCTCCTCATCCCGGGCGGTCACCATGACGGGCTTGTTTCGTCCCAAAGCCCAGGCCACGGTGCCGTCCTCCACGAGAAAGTCCAGCTCCGCTTCGATCCAGCGCCTGGCAGCCTCGCCATCGCTGTAGGCACAGTCGAAGCTCAGCCCCTCTTCTCCGAGGAGGTAAAAGGAGATGTAACGAAAGGGAACGAAGCTCCGCACCATCCGGGCAGCGAGCTTGAACACCTCCCAAGGTTCCGCCGCCCGATCGAGTTCCGCAAAGAAGGATCCCGTATGCACCGCCGCTTCGAGAACCCGATTGACCCCGTCTCTCTCCCGGAGAAGAGTATCCACTTTTATCTGAAGAGCCCGTACCTCATGCCATGCCACCATGATGGTACTCCTTTCCGAAAAAGACCTGTAAAATCTCCCTCATCTGCCGTTCGCTCTGGGCAAACACCCTGTCCAGGGCTCCCGAAGAGAGATCCAGGGCGTTCCACGCTTCGGAATCCAGGGAGGGAACGTAGAAGGATCCGCTGGTTCCCCAGCGCATGGCCCCCGCCAGCACGTCCGCCACGTGGACCACCGCCGCTTCGGGAGAGAAGGCCAGCACGTCCGGAGAGTGATGCACCTGCACCAGATGCTGAAGAGTAGGGGGGATATTCCACTCCTTGAGGAGCAATCCTCCCACGTAGGCGTGATTGAAACCCAGAAGCCTGTCCTCCACCTCGAACATGGGAACCTTTTCGTACCGGGAAAAACCGAGGATTGCCGTCATGAGCCGGGGTTTTTTTCGGTAGAGCACGAGCTTTCCCGCATCGTGAAAGAGCCCCGCCAGGAAAAAGCGTTCCTCCTCGGGAAAGCGCCGGAGATTTGCCAGGATTCGGGCGATCACGCCGCAGGCCAGAGAGTGCTCCCAGAAGGAGCGCATCTCCACGTACTCCTCGGGTATCCCCTGGAAGATGCTCATGGTGGAAACCGCCAGAGCCAGATTGGTAAGTTCCCGGGAGCCGATGATGGTTACCGCCCGGGGAATGGATTCGATGGGATAGGGAAATCCGTAAAAAGAGCTGTTCACCAGCCGGAGAAGCCGCATGGAAAGGTTGGGATCCGTACTTACCACTTCTGCAATGTGCCGGGCGGAGCTCACGGGAGAATCCAGCACCTCCTTGATGCGGAAGTAAATATCAGGATATGAGGCCAGTTGTGCCTCGTGACGCACCAGAGAATGGGCGGAAAAATCCAGCTCCTCCGAATCGGGCATCTGAGGAGGTGCTATCTGGACTTTGGGAAAGAGTCCCTCGGGAAGGGCGCCTTCTTTCATGGCCCGGGCCACTCGAAGAGCGCAGAGGCCATGGAGATCCTTCATGAGAGGATCCTCCCTGGATTCCGAGGAAAACCAGGCACCCACAAGCCGAAAGGCCCGGTCATAAAAAGGGGAAATTTCCGGATCCCGCTTCTCCGAAAGCTCTTCCACCGGGCTTTCTTCGAGAATTTCCGCCTCGGGAATGCCCCATACCTTAAGCATCCGGATATGGCGATCCGAAAGAAGCTCTCCCTTCCGGAGAATGCACTTTCCCTCGGGGGTATAGAGATTCTCGCCGAGCACCATTCCTCCCTTGAGAGCCCCTACTTCGCGCTTTCCCATGGAGCACCTCCTTTCCGGGAAGGCCAGAGATAGGGAAGATCCTCCGGCTCGGTCCAGCCAAATTGTCCGTACCAATCGGGGTTCTTGCGCAAAAGGTTTGACCGGTGGGAGGCATGAAAGGGAGCCCATCCTATCCAGAGAGGAAGGAAGGTGGAGTTCCGGCCCTTTAGGGCGGCCTGATACGACACTTCCAGGAGGTGAATCATGTCGGAAAAATTTTCACTCTGCCATTCCGGCGACAGATGCCCCAAAGCACAAAGAATCTTTTCCCGGCAGGTATCGGCATAACCCCGGGAAATCCACTCCTCGCACACCACCACTCCGTAAAAGGCCAGAGCATCCTCATAGCCCTCCCACATGATTCGGGCAGGGTGATTGCGCCACCCCCGGGAAAGCCTTGCGGGGTGGAGGCTGTTCAGGAGCTGCAAAACCTCCACCCGCTGCTTTCCCAAGCGCGAACGGTCAAGGACGGAAGCGCTTTCATAAAAATCCGGATAGGGTAAAAAAGTTTGCACGCTCTCGCTCTCCCTCTCTGTGAACTCTTTTTTCGTTACACTATCCGCAGAATATGCTCTTTTTCAGTATAGCACTTCTCTGCCTTCGGACATCCGAAAATCATGAAAAAAACACCTCCTGCCCTGGCAGTGCTTTTTCGGACATGGCTCCAAAAATTTTTCATAGTTACAAATTATTGACAATATGGCAGAGGTTTGTCACAATGAGCAAAGTGTTCTTTTTTCCACTTTCAATATAAGCGAGGTGATCCACATGCCAACTCCCCACCCTGTTCTTCAGGCCTTCATTCCCCTTGTCCGGGGGCTCGCCCTGGCCCTGGGGCCGGACTACGAAATCGTGCTCCATGACGTGGCGGCTCCGGAGCACTCTATTCTGGCCATGGAAAACGCTCACGTCACGGGGCGTTCCGATGAGGCCCCTCTTCGGGATTACGCCCTCTACCTGCTGCAGACTGCGGATCGGCGAGAGGAACATTTCGTTTCCAACTATCTCACCCGTTCTTCCGACGGCAAGCGGATCCGTTCCAACACCATGTATATCCGGGATTCTTCGAAAAAGATCATCGGCTTTCTCTGCATCAACTACGACATGACCAAGGCGGAGATTCTTCAGGGCATGGTGGAACAGCTCACAAGCATTCAGGATACCACGAGCTATTCCGAGTTCGAACGGGAAGGAGAATCCGGAGAGTCCGGACATCGCTCCGAAGAAATTTTGGAGCGCAATCTTCGGATGATCCGCAAGTACGTGGGAAAGCCCCTGCATCTTTCGAAAAAGCGGGAAAAGCTCCTGGCCATGCGGCACCTGAAAGAGGAAGGATTCTTTCTTCTCAAGGGAGCCGTGGAGGCCTTCGCCCAGGAGACGGGAAACTCGGTCTTCACCATATACCGTTATCTTCGGGAAATCCGGGGGGAAGAAAAATGATCCCCGGAAATCAGACTTTTTTTATACAAAGGAGGAACTGCTCTTGAGCACCAAAAAGATTCTTCTGGGAAATGACGCCATGGCCCTGGGGGTGGTGGAGGCGGGATGCGCCGTGGCCTCCGCCTATCCGGGAACGCCCTCTTCGGAGATCCTTCCGGGAATCGCGAAGTATGCGGACGAACTGAAAACCAACACCGTGGTGGAATGGGGGGCCAACGAAAAAGTGGCCCTGGAGATCGCCCTGGGAGCTTCTATGGCAAGCAAACGCTCCTGTGCGGTGATGAAGCAGGTGGGGCTCAACGTGGCGGCAGACCCCTTCATGAGCGCCGCTCACTTCAAGCTCCCCGGAGGATGCCTCCTTCTCGTTTCGGACGATCCCGGATGCCATGCCTCCCAGACCGACCAGGACAGCCGGAGCTTCGCTCTCTACGCCAAGATTCCCTGCTTCGATCCCTGCGATGCCCGGGAGGCCCGGGAAATGGTGCACAGCGCCTACGAGATCGGGGAACGCCATAAGGTGATGACCATGCTCCGCCCAGCGGTGCGGGTGGATCACTGCCGGCAGAGCATGGAGACCGAACGCCCCCTCACGCCGCAAAAGCCGGCGCACTTCGAACAGGAGCCCCGGGGGCACAAGGCCATTCTTCCCGCCCGGATGATCCAGAGCGTGAAGGAACACAACGAACGTTTCGAAGCCATCCGGGAGGAGTTCGAAAGCTCCTTCGGACAGTACAACTACGAGATTCCCCCCAAGGGAAAGGCCACCCTGGGCATCATCGCCTCGGGGGTCTCCTTCTCCATCGTCATGGATCTTCTCCGGGATCTGAACCGGGACGACATCGGGGTTCTCAAGATCGGCACCCCCGTGCCCCTTCCGGTGCGCATGGTGGAGGATTTCATCGCCCGTTACGATACGGTGATGGTGCTGGAGGAAACCTACGGAGTCGTGGAAGAACAGCTTCCCGACCGCACCAAAGTCCGGGGCCGCTGGAACAACCAGGTGCCCCGGCAGGGGGAACTGGTTCCCGAGGTGATCCGGGATCTCCTCTTCCAGGCCCTGGGAGAGACGACTCCTCCCCAAGCCGAGGCGGAACTTCTCCTTCGCGCCCAGGAGGCTCTGAAGCTCGCCAAACGTCCTCCCAAGCTCTGTGCGGGATGTCCTCACCGGCCGAGCTACTTCTCTCTCCGCAAGGCCCTCCCCACGTGCATCATCTGCAGCGATATCGGCTGCTACAGCCTTTCCATCTTCCAGGGCACCGTGGATTCCATCGTCTGCATGGGAGGAGCGGTCACCGTGGCCTCCGGGGTCTATGCGGCCTACAAGGCGGATGGCAAGGTGGGAGAAAAGCCCATCTTCGCCACCCTGGGAGACTCCACCTTCTTCCACAGCGGCATGACGGGGCTCACCACGGCGGTGTACAACAAGCACGCCTTCGTGCTCTGCATCCTGGATAACAGCATCACCGCCATGACCGGGGGCCAGGACAATCCCGGCACGGGCTCCAAGATGCGCGCCGGAGACGAGGGTGTACAGGTACATCTGGAGGAGGCGGTGAAGGGGTGCGGCGTTCAGTATCTGGAGGTACTCAACGCCTATACCATGGACGCAAACCTTCCGGCCATCCGGAAGGCCCACGAGTGGGCGGTGGCACACGAACAGCCCGCGGTGCTCATCTTCCGCTACCCCTGCATCACCATGCTGAAGAAGCGTCCCGAGAAAAAGCCCGTGGAAGTGGATACCAACACCTGCATCGGCTGCAAGATCTGCATCACCAAGTTCAACTGCCCCGGCCTGCTGTGGAACGAAGAGGCCAAAAAAGCCTACGTGGATCACCGTTTCTGCGTGGAGTGCGGGGTCTGCACCGAGGTCTGCCCCAAGGGGGCCATCCGTTTCGTTCGGGAGGAGGCATAAATCATGCAGTTCATCATCGTGGGTATCGGAGGACAGGGAATTCTCTTTTCCAGCCGGGTGATGGGGCATCTTGCCCTTGCCCGGAACGAGAAGGTTATCGGCAGCGAAGTGCACGGCATGGCCCAGCGGGGAGGATCCGTAATCAGTCACTTCAAGATGGGAGACTACGATTCCCCCATGGTTCCCGAGGGATCTGCGGACGTGCTGGTGGCCTTCGACCAGACCGAGGCGTTCCGGAATCTCTTTTTCCTCAAGGAGGGAGGGCATGCGGTGATCAACGTGGACACTCCGGAGGCCCTGGAAAACGAAGATCTCCGAAGCTATCTACACAAACGGAAAATCTCTCTGCACACGCTCAAGGGGTACGACATTCTTCAGGCCGAAATGGGAGGAAAGTTTCTCTTTCTCAATGTGCTCATGCTTGGAGCTCTCTGCGGCTCCGGCATGGGAGGCTTTTCTCTGGAGAAGATGCGGGAGGCCCTTCAAGAGCTGGCGCCCCCGAAATTTTTGGAGGCCAATCTCAAGGCTCTGGAGTTGGGCTACAACGCCACGAAATAGCCCCGATCCTTTTCAATTTCTGCAGGAGGTGACGCAATGACAAGCTTCCCCGCCCATCTTTTCAGCGAACCCGTAGGGCGCTTCCAGCCCTCGGGAATCGAGGAGATGGTGGCCTATCTCAAGGAACCGGGCATGATCTCCTTTTCCGGGGGCATGCCCGCCCCGGACACCTTTCCCGTGGAATCCTTCGCGGAGTGTGCCGCCATTATCCGCACCGAGGGAACCACTGTTCTTCAGTACGACAACCCCCAGGGATACGCTCCTCTCCGGGAGTTTCTCGCCTCATGGACCTCCCCCCGGATGGGAAGAAAAATCTCCCCCGAGGAGATTCTCGTCACTGCGGGATCCATGCAGGGAGCGCATCTTTTCGCTCTGGCCCTGCTGAACCCCGGAGAATACGCCCTCATCGAGGAACCCACCTTCATGGGAGTTACGGGATCCATGAGCAACCACGGGGTACGCTTTATCGGCATCCCTTGCGATCACCTGGGAATCCGGGTGGATCTCCTGGAGGAAACCGTGCGGCGGGGACGGGAGGAAGGCAAGGTCATCAAATGCCTTTACACCATCCCCAACTTCCAGAACCCCTCGGGGAGCACCCTCAGCCTGGAGCGCCGCAAAAAATTGGTGGAACTGGCGGTAACCCTGGACCTGGTAATTCTCGAAGACGATCCCTACGGATACGTGCGCTTTTCCGGAGAACACCTTCCCACCCTCTACTCCCTGGACACCTCCGGCAGAGTGCTCTACGGAGGCTCCTTCTCCAAGATCCTCGCTCCGGGGGTTCGCATCGGCTGGTGCACGGGGCATCCCGATCTCATCCGGGCCATGAACACCTTCAAACAGGGAGAAGATGTGAGCACCAGCGTTCTTTCCCAGGCTCTGGTTTACGAATATTGCCGCCGGGGATACCTGGACAGATATCTCCCCGACATCATCGACTACTACCGGAAAAAATGCGGCACCATGGAAGAAGGGCTTCGGGAATTTCTTCCCCCGCATATTGCAGATTTCACAACCCCCGAGGGAGGGTTCTTCTTCTGGCTCACCACCCCTTCTCTCGACTCGGGAGAGCTTTTCAAGAGAGGTATCGCCCACAAGGTGGCGGTGGTTCCGGGAGCTCCCTTCTACCCCAACGGCGGGGGGGAGCATTCCTGCCGCCTCTGCTTCACCTTCCCCGGAGAAGCGGAAATTATCGAGGGATGCCGACGTCTCGGCCAGGCGTTACGAGAGCTCGCATCCGCCTAAAAAGGAGCGCAACCCCATGGATTCTTCGAAGGAACAGATCTATACCATAGCAGCCATCAACCCCGGAGGCACCTCCACCAAGATCGGCCTCTTCAAAAACCGGGAGGAGATCTTTCGCACCGTGGTGGAACACTCCGCGGAGGAACTCAAGAAATATTCCTGCATCTTCGACCAGTATCCCTATCGATACGAGCTCATCCGCAAAGCCCTGGAAAAAACGGGGATCTCCCTTGGTGAGATCGCCGCGGTGGTGGGGCGGGGAGGGCTCATGCAGCCCATACCGGGGGGCACCTATCGGGTAACTCCTCTCATGCTGGAAGATCTCCGGGAACGTCCCCAGGGACTCCACGCCTCGAACCTGGGAGCCGCTCTGGCGAAAGAACTCGGGGATGCCGCAGGAGCACCCTCCTTCATTGTGGATCCCGTCTCCACGGATGAGATGGAGCCCGTGGGACGCATCTCGGGATTCGCCGAAATGGAACGCCCCAGCCGGTGTCACGCCCTGAATCACAAGGCGGTGGCCCGAAGGGTGGCGAAGGAGATGGGAGGCTCCTACGAAGACTACAACTTCGTGGTGGCCCATTTGGGCACGGGAACCAGCGTGGCGGCCCATGCAAGGGGGCGGATGATCGACGTCTGCGACGCTGTCTCGGAAGGCCCCTTCTCGCCGGAACGGGCGGGGGGGCTTCCCGCGGCAACCCTGGTGCAGCTCTGCTACTCCGGAAAGTACAGCTTCGACGAGCTTTACCGCACCCTCTACACCAAATCGGGAATCTACAGCTACCTGGGAACCAAAGATCTCCGGGAAGTGGAGAAAATGGCCCGGGAGGGCAATGAAACCGCCGCCCTTCTTCTGGAGGCCCTTCCCTACCAGGTAGCCAAGGAAATTGCCGCCCAGGCCTCGGTGCTTTCGGGAAAGGTGGACCGCATTATCCTCACCGGAGGCATGGCCCACTCTAAAAATCTCGTGGAGGGCATCAAGGCCCGGGTGGGCTTTATCGCTCCCCTGGAGGTGGTACCCGGAGAGGAGGAGCTCGCATCCCTGGCGGAGGGAGCCCTTCGGATTCTCCGGGGGGAGGAAAAACCCCGGATCTACCCTTCCGGGGAGGAGGAGTAGATCATGTTCCGCACTTTCAAGGAGCTTCTCGAAACCGTACGGTCCTTTCCGCCTCTCCGGGTAAGTCTGGCGGGGGCAGAGAGCGAAAGCGCCCTTCGGGGAGTAAAAATGGCCCAGGATATGGGGCTCGCAAAGCCCGTGCTGGTGGGGAACAAAAACCTCGTGGAACCTCTGTTGGAGCGCCTGGGATTTTCTCCGGACACCCCCCTTTTCCACGAAGAGGATCTCCCCCGGTCCGCCCTCAAGGCGGCGGAGCTCGTCCGAACCGGGGAGGCGGACATTCTCCTGAAGGGACAGGCCAACACCACGGACTTCATGCGGGGAATCCTGGACAAGGAACGGGGGCTGCGCACGGACCGGCTCTTGAGCATTCTCTCCTTTTTCGAAATTCCCGGATGGAATCGCATGCTCTGCATGAGCGACGGAGGAATCAATATCGCCCCCACCCTGGCGGAGAAAGAACAGATCCTCCGGAACGCCCTGGAGGCGCTTCACCTCTTCGGCATAGCGGAGCCCAAGGTGGCGGTGCTGGCGGCAAACGAAAAGGTACACCCTAAAATGCAATCCTCCGTGGATGCCCAGGCTCTGACGGAACGGTACCGAGAGGGGGCCTTTCCGAAATGCCTTCTCGAAGGGCCCATGGCCATGGACGTCATTCTTCGGGAGGATGCGGCGATCAAAAAGGGACTCGCCAGCAAAATCGCAGGAAAGGTGGATCTCATTCTTCTTCCCTCCATGGATGTGGGCAATGCGGTGGGAAAAACCCTGGTAAACCTGGTACATGCGGAAATGGGAGGCCTCGTGCTGGGAGCTTCCGCCCCGGCACTCATCACCTCCCGTTCGGAATCTCCCGAGAGCAAACTCTACTCCATGGCCCTGGCGGCACTGTACATTCATAACAGGAACATTTCGAAAAAACCTTCGTAAACAACGGTACATCCCGCCATACCACGAGGGGGCCGAGGCTTTCACATCCCGAAAATACCTTCGGGATCGGGAAAGCCTCGGTCCCCCTTTTTTGCTGCCCCGTGGCGCCGATTCGGAAAAATCGAGGGCAGCCTTTGCAAAATCGTCACATCTCCCGCCTCGAAGCTTGACAGTCCGTGGAAAAGAACCTACTGTATATGCGCATATACTTAAATAAAAAAGGAGGGCCCCCATGGATCAAGCTCGTAAAACCGCCCAGATTTTCAAGATTCTTTCGGTGGAGACCCGGATACGCATGGTGGAGCTGCTTAAAACCCGCTCTCTCTGCGTAAACGCCCTGGCGAAAAACCTGGGCATTACTCCCGCCGCGGTGTCGCAGCATCTGCGCATTCTTCGGGAGGCGGATGTGGTGATTCCGGAAAAACGGGGGTACTTCGTGCACTATCGAATCGACGAAAAAACCCTCCGCCTTTGGAGCGAACGGGTCGAAAATCTTCTGCGGCCATCCCCCCGAAAAGACATGGACTCCTTCCTTCAGGAAAACTGCACTTCCGGGGTCATCCCCCCGGAACGATCGGAGGCGACCGAAGAATGACTTCCCCGAGAGAACCTGCCCTGAACGTATGCGGCTTATCCAAACGGTTCGGCGAGGTACAGGCCCTGAAAAAAATCGACTTCCAGGTCTTTTCGGGGGAGCTTTTCGGCTTTCTGGGCCCCAACGGAGCGGGAAAAACCACCACCATCAACATTCTTACGGGGCTTGCCCGCCCCGATTCGGGATCCATACACATCGGGGGGGTGGATTGCGTGGCCCGTCCCCGGGGAGCCCAGCATCTTTTGGGAGTGGTCCCCGATGAAAGCAATCTCTATGGAGAGCTTTCGGGGTTCGAGAACCTCTCCTTCTGTGCCGCCCTCTACGGCATGAGCAAGAAAGAGCGCACTCTCCGGGCTCGGGAGCTTCTGGAGTTTTTCGATCTTTCCCAGGCGGGGGACCGCAAGTTCGGAAGCTATTCCAAGGGAATGAAACGAAAGCTTACCATCGCCGCAGGAATTATCCACAATCCCCGGATTCTCTTTCTGGACGAACCCACCACGGGGATCGACGTGGCCAGCGCCCGGCAGCTTCGGCAGCTCATCGCCAAGCTTCACCAGGGAGGAACCACCATCTTCCTCACCACCCACTATATCGAAGAGGCGGAACGGCTCTGCGAGCGCATCGCCTTTATCGTGGAAGGAAGCGTCGTCCGGGTGGATCGGGTGGATACCCTCATGCAGCCCGTCCAGAATCATCACGTGCTCCAGCTTGCCTACCAGGGCGGCCCGGAGAACCTGGAATTCCTTCTGCGGCAAGAGAACATGACAGGGGAAGAAGATCATACCTTCAGCGCTCCGCACAAGGGAATACTCCAGGTGGAGGCTCCTCGCCCCATTCGGGTGGGCCCCCTGGTACGGTTCCTGGAGGATAGGGGAGCCGAGGTGTACGAGGCCCGGAAAATCCGCCCGAGCCTGGAGAGCGTTTTCGTGCAGATTACGGGGATCGAGGCGGGAATGATGCACAAGGAAAAGGAACGCAAGAGTGCCAAGGGAGGAGAGGCATGAAATCCTGGATCGCTTTCTGGAATATTCTGCTCAAGGATATGCGCACATACTATCTCAAGCCTCCAAACGTCAGCTGGGGCATTGTCTTTCCTCTAGCCTGGACGGGAATGTTCTTCGTCAAATCCGGCCGGGGGCTGGAGAGCCTCCCCTCGGTGCTTCCGGGAGTGGTGGCGGTATCCATACTTTTCGGCACCACCTCCATGCTGGCGGTGACGGTGACCTTCGAGAAGAAAAATCGCACCTTCGAGCGGCTTCTGCTGGCACCCCTTCCCCTGGAGGTTCTCATGTTCGCCAAAACCAGCGGAGCCATTCTCTTTGGAGTGGCCAACGCCTTCGTTCCCGTCATTATGGGAGCGCTCTTCTTCGGCCTTCCTCCGGTGGCATGGCATATCTTCGTTCCTGCGGTAACTCTCATCGCCCTGACCTCCACCTTTCTGGGACTTTTCATCGCCGTGGCGGTGAGCGAGGTCTTCGAGGCCCAGACCTTCTCGAACTTCTTCCGGTTCCCCATGATTTTTCTCTGCGGTCTCTTCGTTCCCGTGAGCAGCCTTCCTCTTTTTCTGCGTCCCCTTTCCTACGCCCTTCCCCTTACCTACGGGGCGGATCTTCTTCACGGTTCCCTTCGAGGGGAATATGCCCTTCCCGTGCTTCTGGACTTCGGCCTTCTGGGGATCTTCTGCACGGGCCTTTTTCTTCTGAGCATCCACAACATACGGAAACGGTGGATTGCCTGAGGAAGAAAACCCGAAAGGGCAGGTTTTTTTCAAAAGCCCTTTCCGGAGCTCCAAAAAAGAGAGGCCCCTTTTTTTCAGGGGGCCTCTCGGTTGACTTCTCTTTCCTCTCCGGATTCGCGGGATAGTGCGGCGAACTCCTGAAATCCGTACCAGACTTCACCTATGGAAAGCAGGGCATCCACCACCGCCGGATCGTACCGAAGGCCCCGTTCCTCCCGAAAATGCTCGAAAATCTTTTCCAAGGACCAGCGTTCTTTGTAGGTTCGCCGGCTGGCCAGGGCGTCGAAGGCATCCGCCACGGCGATGATCCTTCCCGCCATGCTTATCTCGTCCTCCGCGAGCCCCCGGGGATAGCCGCTTCCGTCAAGCCGTTCGTGATGCTCCAGAATTCCCTGAACCGCCACTTTCGGAAGATCCACGGGCTCCATGATCCCCTTGCCCAGGAGAGGATGTGCTTTAATGGCCTCGAACTCCTCGTAACAAAGCTGATCGGGCTTCTGCAGAATGGCATCGGGGATGCCGATCTTGCCCACATCGTGAAGAAGGGCCCCGAAGTAGAGCTCCTCCAGAAATTGCGGCGAGAGCCCCAGGGCTTCGCCGAGAGCCCGGGAGAGAAGGGCAACCCGATCCGAATGTCCCCGGGTATCCGAATCCTTCGCATCCACCGCCGCCACCACCGCCTTGATGGTGGCCTCAAAGGCCCGAAGCCGCTCCGCCTCTCGTTTGAGGGCCACTCCAAACCAGGAGACCGAGAGAGCCACCGCCACGGCGCTTTGAAGATCCTCCCGGGATACCCGGTTTTTCCATCCCAGCTCCAGGAGCCCCCCCCATCCCGAAGGAGGCTGGACGAAGAGGCGATAGGGATGGGAAGGACACGACACCTTGAAAAGCCAGGTGCCCTCGTCCCGGGCAAGCAGTTTTCCTCCCCGGGCAAGAAACTGCTTCATGCTTTTCGGAGATGCGTGCCGCTTCAGAAGGGTAATGGAGGTAACGTCCTGTATCTTAGGCCAGATCTCCTTGAGATAGGCTCCGGGACTGCTCCAGCTCTCCTTCTCGAGCTCCGTGAGGGAGGAGAGAATTTCCGAGTAGAAGCTTCCCAGACGTACGGAGCGGTAGAGCCCCACCAGGCGAATGAAGAGGGCCCCGAGATAGGCGGAAAAAAGCTCCAATATGGGGATCACCGGAGGAAGCCAAAGCCCCAGGCGGCTTTGGAGAAGCCAGGAAATCCCCAAGATTCCCGCCGCAAAGATTCCCAAAAGAATCCAGCTCCAGCGGGGACTTCCGAAAAGCCCCGCCAGAGCCCCGGCACATCCGAAAAGAAGAGTCCAGAGGGCTATCTCCTCTCGCAAAAGGCTCCTCGGGGGAGTCCCGAAAAGAAGCGTTTCCGTGCCCAGAGCCACGAAGGCCGCTCCGGGAATGGTGCGGGCTCCGGTTTTCCAGGGAACCGGGACCATATCCTGCACCATGGCTCCGGAAACGTCCATGCCCACCATCACCAAAGCATCTTCGAAAGTGTTCCAGGGAATCTTTCCCTCCAGAACGTCCACATATTCGAAAACCGGGTATGCTTCATAATCCCAGGGAGTGATCCAGATACCCCCGAAGGGTTCCACCGGGAGATTCCGCTCTCCGAGAAGAAGCGATATTCCCCGGGGGCCCTCGGCCATCTCCAGAGAGCTCCGGGAATCCCCAAGGGCCGCCGCAAGCGATATGGAGGGAAGGCTTCTCTTTCCGTAGCCCCAGAGGGGCATCACGAAGCGGTAGAGGCCGTCCAAATCGGGAACCACGTTGGTAATCCCCACGTATCGAGCGCTCGCCGCAAGCTCCGGATAGGGAAGAACGAGAACCTCCCGGTCTCCCTCCTGGGTAAGGTGAGCCCCCACCACGCAGTTTCCATGGGCTTTCACGGCCTCCGCCAGAAAACGATCCTCTTCGGAGCTCCGGCTTTCGGGAAAGACGAAATCCAGCACGATGGTCCGGGCGTTGCCGAGAAGGCGCACCATGGTTCCGTGATTTTTTCGGGACCATGGCCAGGAGCCGAGCTTTCGAAAGGAAGGCTCCCGAGCGAGGATCAGCACTATGCCATGCTCCTCCCGGGGCGCCCGAAGAGCCTGACTGTATATATCCTGAGCATCCCGCTCAAGTTCCTCCAAAAACAGGGGTGGATGGCTTCCGGCATATCCCCCCCAGGCGATGCAGAACCCCAGGAGAAGAATCCCCCAGAGGGGGCAGGTGTTCCGGGGAAAGTTCATGGTTTCTCCGGCAGCGAAGGATTCCAAACCTTGCGGAAAACGAAACGGGAGTCGAGAAAACCTCGGATCGCGGCGGTTTTGGTAATCACCGTCACCTCACAGGGGATGCGAAAATCGAAGGAGTTTCTCTCTATCACCTCCGCCGCCTCGGAGGAAATAACGATCTCCCCGGCTTCGTTGATCTCCATATCCCGGGAGAGCACCAGGACGTTCTCCTCCGCCCAGGCGGGAGTTCCTCCCAAAAGAGGAATCCGGAAGCTGCTCCTGGGAGAAGAATACTCCTCGTAACGGCACATGCCTTTCTCCACGAAGGATGCGGCATCCACGAATTCCGGGCCGTAGATCTTTTTTCCCGAGGCGGAGCGCACGGAAATCACCAGAGAGGGTTCGAAGGGAAGATCTCCCAGATCCAGCACCAGCGAGGAATAGCCCTTTCCGTCGTAGGAGGGAACCTTTCGGGAAGTCAGGCCGGGTATGCGAGGAGCTCCTGCCTGACGGACCTTCTGCATGGAGAAACCGCCCCAGACGCTGTAGACTTCGCCATCCCAGGAGCTGCGCCAGATTTCCACTCCCCGGATGATACCCTCCACCGAGGTCCGCACTTCGTCGTGGACCATGTAATTTTCCATCCGGGTAGCCGCATCCACCCGCACTCCCTGAACATACTCCAGAAGATTGCGCTGCAAATCCACCACCGCTCCCCGCCGGGCAAGAAGCTTGGCGCTTCCCGGAGAGGCCGCTCCTTCGGGGGCCACCGCCTGTCCCAGAGCCACGATGCGATCCTCTCCCCAGCGGATGCCGGGTTCTTCTGCGGCGTACCCCGGAAAGGCTCCGAAAAGCAACCCCGAAAGGAAGAGAAGTCCGATCCCTCGTTCCAGAAAAACACGGAAAGCTCCCGGAACCTTCCTTTCTCCTTTGGAGATCGCTTCCTCTCTCTCCAAAACTCCCCCACGGCTCCGTCCTGCACTCCTTCGGATTTCCATGAAAAACACCTCCTTCTTCTCCCGGCTTCCCCGAAGGAAGTTCCTCCGGAAAAACCGACTTTTCTCGAACGTTTCAGCATGTCAGTCCACTTCCTGAAGATTCAGAGGCATATCGAGATTTTTCGCCGCTTCTGCAAGAAAACGCTTCATCCCCCGATGTCCCGAGGGAGTGTCGGGAAAGACGCCGCAATCCTCCAGGCCCCGGAGAAAGATTTCACCGCACCGACGGCGCACCAGCTCCTCCGCTTGGGAAAATGCGAGGGCATCGGGGAATTCCTTCTTCAAAGACTCCGTCCAGGCCACATGCGCGAAATTCTCCGGAAGATCTCCCATCTTCCGGATTCCCTCGAGAACTTCCCGAACCAGTTCCAATTCCACCCGGAGCCTCCCCGGAAGTACCGCCAGACCCATTACCTCGATGAGGCCGATGTTTTCTTTTTTAATGTGATGCCGTCGGGGATGCACGTGAAAAAGCCCTTCGGGGCGTTCCGGGGTGATGCGGTTGTTCCGCAGCACCAGATCTATCTCCCAGGCCTTGTCCCGGCGCCGGCCCATAAGGGTTACCGTGTTATGCTCCTCTCTTCCCCGAGAATCCTCGGTAAAGGGGATGATACGGCTTTCCGCATCCTCGTATCTTCTCCAGCATTCGATAATCCTTTCCCCCGCATCCTCCAGAATCCGGGGATTCTCGCTCCGAAGGCGGAGTACCGAAAGAGGCCACCGCAAGACCTCCAGCGTACAATTCTTCTGCCGCACCCTTCCCCAGACCGAGGCATCCTCCACGGGAAAGTGCCAGGCCCCTCCCTGAAAATGGTCGTGCCCCAGGATGGATCCTCCCACGATGGGAAGATCTCCGTTGGATCCCAGGAACATGGAGGGAAAACGCTCCAGAAAGGCGCATATCCGGGGAATACTCCGGTTCGTGATGGCCATGGGACGATGCTCCCGAGAGAGAAGTATGCAATGCTGATGATAGTATACGTAGGGAGAAAACTGGAGATACCAGGGCTCTCCGAGAATATCCAGGGCAATAAGCCGGTGGTTGCTCCGCTCGGGGTGTCCGGGATGCCCCCAGTAACCGGCGTTTTCCACACAGAGAAGACAGGGGGGGTAGGAGGAGCTCCGTTTTTCCCGGGCCGCCCGGATGTCCCGAGGATCCTTTTCGGGTTTGGAACAGTTGATGGTGATCTGCAGGGTGCCGTAGGAGGAGGAAACCTGCCAATGCAGATTCCGGGCCACCAGGTCGTGACGGATGTAGAAGGAGTTCGAGGAAAGCCGGTAAAACCAGTCCACCGCCCTCTGGCCCCCGCCCAGAAGTTCCTGCTCTCCAAAACGGCGGTTCATCTCGGAGTTTCGGGGAGTAAGCACTCCCATAACCCGGCTGACGAACTTCTCCTCGTCCAGATCTCCCCAGGGATGTCCCTTCTCCCGAAGCAGGGAACCCAATTCTCCCAAAAGCGCCAGGATTTCTCCGGAGGTTTCGAGTTCTTCGAAAACCCCGGAAGGTTCCTCCACTCCGAAAAGACCGAAAAAGGTGTTGCAGAGGGGTAGGTAATCCTCCGCCTCTCCCAGATCGCTGCGGATTCCCCAGGCCACCAAAGATCGTACGAGAGAGCTGATACGGTCATGGTTTCGCACGCTTCCCGAACCTCCTTTCTTCGCCCACCGTACCTATCTGGATGCTTTTCCGTAAAACCTGTTTATCGGCCTTTTTTTCGCGGGCTCCCTTCCCAGGGAGAGACGAAAAACGCTTCTTTATTTTCGCTCTCCCGGTACAATAGGGAGAGCTCAAGCGCCTAAGGAGGATCATCCATGAACGATCGGCTGAAACAGCTTTTCGCTTCCCGGTTCGGAGATGCGGCAGACGCGAGGATCTACACCGCCCCGGGACGAGTCAATCTTATCGGAGAACATACGGACTGTCACGGAGGATACGTGCTCCCCTGCCCCATATCCTTCGGCATCCGGGGAGTCGCCAGCAAAAGAGAGGATTCTCTGGTGCGGCTCCACTCGGAAAACTTCCCCTCCCCGGAGCCGGTGGTCTTTTCCCTGGAGGATCTTACGTACCGGAAAGAACACGGATGGGCCAACTATCCCAAAGGAGTGCTCTGGGCCTTTCGAAACCACGGACATATTCCTTCTTCGGGGTTCGATGCCCTTTTTTGGGGAGATCTCCCCTCGGGCGCGGGGCTTTCCTCCTCCGCCGCTCTGGAGGTGCTCACCGGAGTGATCCTGAAGGATCTCTTCGGCTTTTCTCTGGAACGCCCCGAGGCATGCACCCTGGCAAAGCTGGGACAGGAGGCGGAAAATCACTTCATGGGAGTGCAGTCGGGAATCATGGATCAGTGCGCCATCGCCCTGGGCACTCCGGAACACGCTCTCTTTCTAGACTGCGGCACCCTGGAGTATCGTCAGATCCCGGTACCTCTGCAGGAACACGTCTTGTTCATTCTCGACTCCCGTAAGAGCCGGGAACTCGTTACATCGGAATACAATCGACGTAGGGAGGAATGTGCCCAAGCCCTGGGGGAGCTGCAGCGATGGGGAAACTGGAGCGCCCTGGGGGAAATCTCCCCGGAGGAATTTGCCCCGCATGCCCCCCATCTTTCGGATCCCCTTCTCCGCCGGCGAGCCCGGCACGTAATCCTGGAAAACCGGCGAACCCGGAAGGCCGCGGAAGCTCTCGAAACGGGAGACCTGAAGAGCTTCGGAAAGCTCATGAACCGCTCGCACCTCTCTCTTCAGTTCGATTACGAGGTTTCCTGCCGAGAGCTGGACTGCCTCGCCGAAACCTGCTGGCAGCATTCCGCATGTCTGGGAGCCCGAATGACCGGAGCGGGCTTCGGAGGGTGCGTGGTGGCCCTGGTGCAGAAAGACGGAGCTTCGGCCTTCGAAGAGGAGATACGCCGGGAATATGCCCGCCACATGGAACGAGAGTGCCGTATCTACCGGGTTTCCATTCCCGGGGGAGCCCGAAGGCTTTCGTAAAAGGAGACGTATAATCACGGGGAGCCCCGTCGAGGGCTCCCCGTTTTGTGTAACCTCCGTTTCTTAGAAGAAAATTTCCTTGAGAACGAAAAGTGCCGTAAGGGCCAACATGATGGGGCTGACCTCCTTGGCCTTGCCCCCGAGAATCTTGATCACCGTGAAGGTGATGAAGCTGAATTCGATGCCGTGGGCGATGCTGTAGCTGAAGGGCATGACGAAGATGGCCACGCTGGCGGGAACGAAGGCGGTCCAGTCCCCGAAATCCAGATCCTTGAGACTCGCCATCATGAAGATTCCCACCAGAACCAGGGCGGGAGCGGTGGCACAGGCAGGAACGATGGCCACCACGGGAGAGAAGAAGAGGGCCAGGAGGAAAAGGATTCCCACCACCAGCGCTGTGAGCCCCGTACGGCCTCCCTGTTCCACCCCGCTGGCACTCTCCACGTAGGAGGTTACCGTGGAGGTACCCAGAACGGCTCCTGCGGTAGTTCCCAGGGCATCTGCCATAAGAGCTTCCCGGGCTTTGGGAAGACGTCCCTCGCTATCCAGCATACCCGCACGGTTGGTAACTCCCACCAGGGTTCCCACGGTATCGAAGAAGTCCACGAAGAAGAAGGAGAACACCACGATCCAGAAATTGGGATTCGCAAGGCCGGAAAAGTCCATCTTGGCGAAGATGGGCATCACCGAAGGAGGCGAAGAGACGAAACCTTCCGGAGCCTTGGCGATGCCCATAAAGACCGCAATGGCGGTGATGGTCAGAATTCCCCAGAGAATGGATCCCCGTATTTTGCGCACCTCCAGGGTCACCATGATGAAAAAGCCCAGACATGCCAGAAGCACTTCGGGAGACTTGAGATTTCCCAACCCCACGAGAACCGCATCGTTTTTCACGATCACCCCCGCACTCTGGAGACCGATGAAAGCGATAAAAAGACCGATTCCCGTGGAAATACCGATTTTGAGAGATTTCGGAATACCGTTGACGATGCTTTCCCGCACCTTGGTGAGGGTCAGAAGAATGAAAAGTATACCCTCGATGAAGATCGCCGCCAAAGCGACCTGCCAGGAAATTCCCATGCCCAGCACCACTCCGAAGGCGAAAAAGGCGTTGAGTCCCATGCCGGGAGCGAGAGCGATGGGATAGTTCGCCATAAAGGCCATGAGAAAGGTGGCCAGGGCGCTGGCCACGCAGGTGGCGGTCATGAGAGCTCCGAAGGGCATACCGGTGTTCTGGAGAATTCCGGGGTTCACGAAGATGATGTACCCCATGGTCATGAAGGTGGTAATCCCTGCAAGAAGCTCCGTCTTGACGTCGCTTCCGGCTTCCTTGATCTTGAACTGACTTTCCAGCCATGATGCCATGATCGTTCCTCCTTAAAATAATGAAAGCAAAAAATTAATCTTGAACAAAGAGGGTCTGACTCCCCCCCCGGCCCAGGTCCACATATCCCTGATCGGTGAGTTTGAGCTCGGGAATCACCGAAAGGGAAAGAAAACTCAGAGCCATAAAGGGGTGGTTCAGCTCCGTTCCCAACTCCGCCGCAGCTTTTTCCGCCCCCGAAAGTCCCCCGATAACCACATCCCCCTCGGAGGAATTCATGAGCCCTCCCACGGGAAGGGGCAGGGACGCCAGAAGTTTTTTACCCCGCACCGCTCCGATACCACCTCCCTGATAGATGAGACATTCGAAAGCCCTGCAGATGGCAGGAATATCCATTCCCGCCACCACGAAATTATGCGCATCATGGGCCACGGAAGAGAAGAGAGCCCCCTCCCGCAGTCCCAGGCCGGAGACGAACCCGATTCCCAGGCGTCCCGTGCCTTGATTTTTTTCGAGCACCGCGAGAAGGGCCAGATCCCTCGAAGGATCCGGCACCGCAGAGCTTTCCCGCACCGTAGGTTCCATCACCAGGTGATCCGTTACCACCTGCCCGGGTCGGAGTCCCAGTACCCGAATCTTCGCTCCCGGCGGAACCGGAAGCCGAAAATCCTCCTCCCGGGGAATCGACAGCTTTTCGGCGGTCAGCCGGGGAGGGGCGATCCGCGGCACCTTTTCTTCCAGAAATTTTCCTTCGGAAACCACCAGGCGCCCCTTTTTCCAAACCCTCCGAACCTGGCACTGCTCCAGGGAATCCACCGCCACCAAATCCGCCATACGTCCCGGAACGATGGCTCCACGATCCTTCCAACCGAAGTACTCCGCCGGAGAGAGTGTCACCATCCGAAGCGCCGCCAAAGGAGAAATTCCCAACTTTATGGCCCGGCGGATTTTCACATCCATATGCCCCGTATCCCGGAGGTACCGGGCGGTAAGATCGTCGCTCACCATCATGCACCGGCCGATTCGGGCCTCGTTCTCCCGCACCAGAGGAGCGAGCTCTTCCAGGTTGTGCTCCGTCGCTCCCTCGCGGATCATGAGCCACATGCCCCGACGAAGTTTTTCCAATCCCTCTTCGAGGGCGAAACTTTCGTGGTCCGAATCGCATCCCGAAAGAAGATAGGCACAGAGATCCTTACCCTTCAGCCCCGGAGCGTGCCCCGACCGGGGGCGTTTTCCCGCCGCGTAGAGTTTGGCCCAGAGAGCGGGATCCCCCTGGATCACTCCGGGATAGTTCATCACCTCTCCGAGAGAATCGCACCATCCCCGGGCGAACATCTCTTCCAGAGCCCCCGCATCGAGAGGTTCCAGGGGGGTCTCGAAGGAGGATGCGGGAACGCAGGACGGAGCGGTATAAAAAATGTCCACCGGGCAGTCCAGGCTCTCCCGCCACATGAACTCCACCCCCTTCATGCCCAGGGTGTTTGCGATTTCATGAGGATCCGCCGCCACTCCCGTGGTACCCTTAAGAATGGCAAGTTCCGAGAATCCTCCAGGGGTAAGCATGGTACTCTCGATATGGCAGTGTCCGTCGAGGAAACCCGGAGTCAGCACGAGCCCCGAAAGATTTTCCTCTCGTTTGGCCCTATACCCCTTTCCCACTCCCGCAATATACCCGTTATAGAGAGCGACCTCCGCCTCTTCGTACTCCAGAGTGCAGACGTTGGCTATCCGGGCCCCCCGAAGCACCAGATCCGCCTCGGCATCTCCCCGGGCCACCGCAAGAAACCTTTCCATCGTCACCGAACGATCCCTCCTTTACTGGAGCATGCGAGAACTTCTTCCGGGTAAAGTGTAGTGGAAAAAAGCTCGAAAAACAATGAATAAAGAAGCTCCCCGACAATTGTTCAACGGTTCGGGGAGCTTCGTAGATATTCTCGGCAAAAAAGCGAAAAATTTATCTTTTGGCGATGTACTTGCGGATATCGAAGGAAACCGCCGCCACGATGATGAGCCCCTTCACGATAAGCTGCCAGTAGGGGTTCACTCCGATGAAAGTAAGGCCGTAGTTGATAACCCCGAAGATAAGCACCCCCGCAAGTACCCCGGGAACGGTTCCCACCCCTCCGGTGGTGGAGACCCCTCCCACCACGCAGGCCGCGATGGCATCAAGCTCGTACATGTTTCCGTAGTTGTTGGTGGCTCCTCCCGTACGGGCCGCCTCGAGCACCCCCGCCACTCCGTAGAGAGCCCCTGCGATGGCGTAGAGAAGAATGAGGGTGAGGATGACGTTCACCCCCGAAACGATGGCGGCCTCCCGGTTGCCCCCGATGGCGTACATGTTCATGCCGAGCTGGGTTTTGTTGAAGAGAATCCACACCGCCACCGCCACTATCAGGGCAATGAGAATAATCACCGGCATGTTGAAAAGGCGCCCCGAACCCAGGGCGGTGAAGTCCGGCCGAAGCCCTCCGATGGGCTGGGAGTTGTTGGGAGCCATATCGAAATAGATGGAATTGATGCCGTACACCATAACCATGGTCCCCAAAGTCGTAATGAAAGGAGGGACATGGAGCTTGGCCACAATAATGCCGTTGAGTATGCCGAAGAGCATACAGGCCATAACCGCCAGAAGAATGGGAAGCAGCACCGGCAGATGGGGAAGCTCGGGATAGAAACGCCGGGCATACTCGGGAATCTGAAGCATGGAGGCGGAAATGACCGCCGCAAACCCCACCATGCGCCCCGAAGAAAGGTCCACCCCACCGGTGATGAGAATGAAGGCCACCCCCAGAGCCATGATGGCCCTGGTGGAACTCTGCATGAGCACATCCCGTAAAATGGAAAAGGATAAAAACCGGGGATCCACCATGGCAATGATAAGCACCAGCGCCACGAGAACCACAAAAATGGCATGCTGTGAAAGAAAATGCAGCGAAGACCCGATAACACTCCGTTTTGATTCCATAATCAACCCTTTCCTTCCTCGTCCACCCTAGGCCACATATTTGGTGGCCAGCCGCATAATCTCTTCTTCCGTGGTTTCCGAAGTATTCACAATCCCCGCAAGGCGCCCCTGGCTCATGACGAGAATACGATCCGTCATTCCCAGGAGCTCCGGCATTTCCGAAGAGATCATGACGATGCTCTTTCCCTGGCTTGCGAGATCCGCCATGATGGTATAGATTTCGTACTTGGCCCCCACATCGATTCCCCGGGTAGGTTCATCGAGAATGAGAATTTCCGGATTCGTGAGAAGCCATCGGGCAAGGAGCACCTTCTGCTGGTTTCCCCCGGAGAGGTTGCGGATCAATTCCCGAGGCGAAGGGGTTTTCACCGAAAGCCGTTCGATTCCTTCCCGGGCGTCCTTGCGCATGGAGCGCTGGTTGAGGAGCCTTCCGGAACCCACGTAGGAAGCCAGATGGGCCGCCAGAAGATTGAACTGCACCGAGAGCACCGGAAAAATTCCCGTGGCCCGGCGCTCTTCCGTAAGAAAGGCCATTTTGTACCTCTTTGCCTTGATGGGAGAGGACAGATCCACTTCCCTGCCGTGAAGCAGCACCTTCCCCGACGTCACCGAACGGAGGCCGAAGAGAGCCTCCATAACCTCGGTACGCTGAGCTCCCACAAGCCCTCCCACACCGAGGATCTCTCCCTTGCGCAGAGAAAAGGACACGTCTTGAAAGGATTTGGGAAAAGGCGACGTGTACTCCCGTACTTCCAGCACCGTATCCTCTTCGGGCTCGTTCTTCCGGGGGGGAAAGCGGTTCGTCATTTCCCTTCCCACCATGCGGGAGATGATGAGGTCCGTGGTGAGCTCCTCCGCAGGCCAGGTGCCCACTTTTCTGCCATCCCGCATGATGGTCACGTCATCCGCGATTTCGAGAATTTCCTCCATCTTGTGAGAAATGTAGATGACGGAAATTCCCCGGCTTTTGAGATCCCGGATAATGCCAAAAAGATGCTGCACCTCGTGTCCGGTAAGAGAGGAAGAGGGCTCGTCCATCACGATGATCCGGGCGTTGTAGGAAACCGCCTTGGCGATTTCCATGGACTGCACCTTGGAGACCGAGAGATCCCGCACGAGGCTCCGGGGGTTGATATCCAGATTCAAATCCTCGAAGAGCCTTTCGGTCTTCTCCCTCATGGCCTTTCGATCCAGGAAACTGAACTTCCCCAACCTCTGAAGAGGGGCCCGGCCAAGCCAGACGTTTTCCATCACCGACCGGTCCGGAATAGGGTGCAGCTCCTGGTGGATCATGGAAATTCCAAAATCCAGAGCTTCCCGGGAGCTGGATATGCTAACGGGCTCGCCCTGGAGGAGAATCTCTCCCTCATCCTGAAGGTACAGACCGAAAAGACACTTCACCAGGGTGGACTTGCCCGCACCATTCTCCCCCATCAGAGCATGCACCGTTCCCGGACGCACTTCCAGGCTCACGTCCTGAAGAGCCTGCACTCCGGGAAAGGCTTTCGAGATATGCCGCATTTCCAATGCAAAATGATCGTTTTTTTCCATGAACATCCTTCCCCCGCGCTTTCCCCGTACCGGCATTTCGGAAAGGGTATGCAAAGGGAGGGGAGCAATGCCCCCCTCCCCGATCCATTCGGCGAAAAAACTTATTTGAACTCTTCCACGTTTTCGAGAGTCACCTTGCGATAGGGAACCCAGACATACTTGCCGTCAGAAATTTCGTACCCCGAGTTTTCCGACGTGGGAGTCTCTCCCTGGGCCAGCAGAAAGGCGAGATTGAAGGTAGCCTGTCCCTGGTTGATGGCATCGTTCAGTACCGTTCCGAGAAGCGTGCCGTCTTCGAGGGCCTGGATGGCGGGAGCCGTGGCATCCACGCCCACCACGGGCATAAACCTGCCGTCCTTGAAATACCCCCCAGCCTTGAGAGCTTCGATGGCTCCGAGGGCCATGTCGTCGTTATTGGCAAATACCGCTTCGATCTTGTCTCCGTGGGCCGCCAGGAAGGCCGCCATCTTTTCCTGACCCTGTACCCGGTTCCAGAATCCCGTATCCTCCGCAAGTTTCTCCACGGGAATACCCGCATCCGTCACCGCCTTGATGGAGAATTCCGTGCGCAGTTCCGCATCCTGATGTCCCGGCTCTCCCTTGATCATGATGTACTGAAGCACCCCGTCCCCGTTTTTGTCCGCTTCGGGATGGCTCTTCCAGTAATCCACGATGATCTGACCGGACATGGTGCCGGACTCCTCCGCCCGGGCTCCCACGTAGTAGACCTTGTCCCACTTCTGCATATCCTCGGGAAGAGGTTCTTTGTTGAAGAACACCACGGGGATGTTCGCCTTTTCGGCTTTTTCCACGATAACCCCTGCGGCGGTGCGATCCACGGGGTTGATGGCCAGGGCATTCATTCTCTTGGTAATGAACATATCCACCCGATCGTTCTGGGTAGACTGGGAGTTCTGGCTGTCCACGATATCCACCTTGGCCTTGTCCTTGGCGGCCTCGGCAATGGCGTTCCGTACTCCGGTCATAAAGGTATCGTCAAACTTGTAGATGGCGCAGCCGATTTCTATCTTGCTCGCCGCAAACACGCCGCTTCCCAAAAGAAACACGCCGCAAACCCCGAAAAGCACCGCCAAAGCAACTTTCTTTTTCATTCCATGAACCTCCCATAAAAAATTTTTGATGCTTCCTCTCGAAAAAAACCGTACATACCTTCGGGGATAGTCAACCCCCGTTAAGTGTATCCAAGCTCTCAAGCAGTGTCAATGACGTACCGGCAATGATTCGTCAGAAAAAAGCGACTCTTCGGGATAGCGAAAAGGAGGAGAGTCTTCTCTCCTCCTTTTCGCTATCCCTTAAAAAATACCTTTGAATTATCCCCGCTTTTTGAGCCTCACATCGGGTTCCGAAGGAATCTTCAAGAGGGGGATAAAGCGATCCCACCCGGTAAAGGTGAGCACCAGCATGGATCCCACCGCTACGAAGGCCATGAAATTGAACCTGATGAGATCCAGAGGAACGAAGTGATGGAGAGGATACACCGCATAGGCGATGCCCACGAAGAAGACGATGTAACAGTGCCAGGGAATGAGCTGAGAGCCCAGCACTCCGAAGGCATCCGAAAGGGTGGCATTGCGAAGCCGAAGGGTATACATGTCCTTCTCGCTGGCCTCCACGTTTTCGTCGGTCATCTCCTTGATGATGGGCCCTATGGTAACGATCTGGGCCATTTCATCCCCCAGGGCAGCGTTGCCGATGAGGCACATGATGCCATTGCTGAAAATAAGCTGCCGCACGTTGCGCACCATCTTGAGAACTCCCCGAGCAATGGGATCGAAGGCCTTCATGAGCCGCATCACCCCTCCAAAGGCACCCACCCACATCATCATAACGATGGACCAGCTTCCCGCATCGGAGAAGCCCGTGTAGATGAGGTCGAGAAATTCCATCACCGAAGATACGGTGCCCGCCACCAGACCGAAGATCAGAGCGGCCACGATACCCGCCCCCAGACAGAGAAGAGTGGAAATTCCGGATACCGCCATGCCCAAAACCACAAGAAGCGGTATAATCATGTAGAGGGGAACCCCCGATCGCACCTGTTCCAACAGGGTTACTGCAGATGCCCGTTTCTCCTCCAGGCTCGCCCAAACCTCGGGAGGAATGGCATCGATGGCGGCGGCGGCGTTCCCCGCTTCGCTTCCCAATCCCATGCTGGTGCCCGCAAAATAAAAAATCCCCGCCGAAATGAAGAGGCAGAGGAAGGACCATACCCCCTGATGGCGTACCCGATGAATGATTTCCACTTCCTGCATTCCCGAGCTTACCACTGTGGTATCCGAAATGAGACCGATGTTATCTCCGAAACAGGAGCCTCCCGCCACTGCGGCCACGGTAAGAACGGGACTTCCCCCCACGATGTGGCTGAGCCAGAGAAAGACCGGGGCACAGGCCGCGAAGGTTCCCCAGGAAGTGCCCGTGGCAATGGAAAGCACCGCTGTGGCGAAGAGGCCGATAACCGCCACGGTTTTTCCCGAAATGCCGAGCTTGAGAGACATGATGATGATGGAGGCTCCCACGCCGGTGGCCATGAAGGCCTCCGCCAGAGCGTAGGCGGCCATGAGAATGAAAAATACGATGATGAAGTGTTTTACGTTGTCCAGGGCCGCGTCGAAAACCTCTTGAAAACGATACCTGTCGAGAATCATGGCAAGAGCCACCGCGGTGATGGTGGCAAGGGGAGCCGCCAATAAAATATCCATGCCGCTCAGCATGAGCCCCGCCAGTACCGCGATGGGAGCCAGTTTCAATAGAGCCATAAGAACCCGTCCTCCTTCGTCCTGCACATCCGTACTGCTGCCGAAAAACAAACCCCTATCCGCACCTCCGTTCCCTCGGCTCTTTCTCCCGCATCACCTCCCTTCACGTCGATCCTTCTTGGAGAAGAGTCCCCTGCGCTGCAGCAGATCTCAAAGAGCCTTGAGAGGGTACATGCTCTCCTGAGAATATCCCGTGCGAACCCGGACATATCCTTCGAACTCCCGATCCAGCTCGGGATCCCCCGTATCCACCCGCAGAGGTTCTCCTTCCAGGGCCCGGAGCTTTTCGGGAGCGCAGAGCACCATGAGCCCCTTTCGGCCGCAGCGGCGGAGGATGCCGGGACCGATCTGCTGATTTCCCCGGCCCAGGATATATCCCTGGCCGCCGATGGGAGTTACCACCACCCGAACAGGGTTCTCCTCCGCCAGAGCTTGGAGCTCCTCCGCTCCGAGATCCTTTCCCAAAAGCTTTCCGTCTCGCACCAGATCCACTCCGAGAAGGCTCTTGGGAAGCCCCAGGGCCTTCGCCACTTCCCGAATGGTGGTACCGGGGCCGAGGACGTAGCAAATTCCGGGCTCCATTCCCTCCGCCACCGCCGCCCCGATGGCCTCCTGGGCTACCTTGTCCGAGACAGGGCTTCCGGATTTGAGCCCCTGCACCCGGCGGCGTTCGAAGGGAATCCGCAGATACCCATAGAGCCGGGTCTGCACCTTTCCCCGGCGGAAGGCTTCTTCGTCGATATCCCGGACCTCCGCAATTTTTTCGGGAATCCGGGAACCCGAAAGATAGCTTGCCGCAAGCTCCCCTGCCGATTCCGGAGAGGTGGCGTACACGGGAGAGTGAATCTTTACCCCCGCAGGAATGCCGAGAACCGGAAGCGACTCCCCCAGGGCCTCACAGATATCCCGGGCGGTGCCGTCCCCTCCCGCAAAGAGAAGCAGATCCACTCCCATATCCCGCATGCGCCTCGCTCCCCGAAGAGTATGCTCCCGGGAAAATCCGGCTTCGGCTTCCGAATTTCCCCAAGCTCCGCCATGGAAAACCTGCGGAACAAAGCCGCACTTCCGAAGTTCCTCCTCCCCCATGGCTCCGGGACAGGTAAAAATTTCGAGACTCTCCCGAAGGAAAAGCAGTTTTTTCAGGGCCCGCATCGCTCTTTCGGGAGATCGGGGAACCGCTCCCCGGCGACGGGCCTCCTCCAGAATTTGAGGTCCATCGGTGCCCTTGAGCCCCACGGCTCCTCCCATGCCCGCCACGGGATTGACGATAACTCCGAGTTTCATGGGGCCTTCCTCCCTTGAAAGCGATTTTATAACTGGGGTGTCATGAGATGTTCCGGGGAGAGCCTCCACATACGCACCCTCTCCACTCCACGCTTCCTCTCCCCCGCCGCCTCGGCTGCGCCGCCATCCATGGCGCAGCCGAGGCTTGCCGGGAGCACCGGAACTCGGGCTCCCCTTCACGGGACACAGCGCATTGCGAGAATAACCGAGCTATTTTTTGGGCTCGAAGTAGCCGGTGTACTTCTTTTTGTACCCCCGCCAGGTCATGGCCCATTTGGCGGGATCGTCCAGGTAATCGTGATCCACGTGATGGATGGTGCTCTTGTGGGGTGCATGGCGCAGCATCTCCGGATCTTCGTGGGCCTCCTTGACGATCTGCTCCAGAATGGCGAGAAATTCATCCAGCTCCTGCTTGGAGTAGGATTCCGTGGGCTCCACCGTAAAGGGTTCCGGAACGATGAAAGGCTCGTGGCTGGTCCAGTAGTGCACCCCGTAATCGAACATGCGGCTCTGCACTTCCGCGGTGCCGATACCGGTCTTATCCTTGAGTTTCTGCCAACTGTAACGTACCTGCTCCACCCGGTGCTCTCCCTCGGCGTAGGGAGCCCCCGCTCCGGGGATTTTCAGGATTTTACGGAACATATAGTTGTTGTTCAGCACCGCCACCCGGGCGGCCTCGGTGAGCCCCTCCTGGCCGAGGGAGAGAATCCAGGCGTAGGCCTTGAGAATCACCGGTACGGATCCGTAAAAATCCTTCACCTTTCCGATGCTCTCGGGAAGATCGTAGTTCAGGTAGTAGCGATCTTCGGAGGCATCGAACTCCACCAGGGGCACCGGCAGAAACTTCGCCAGCTCCGAGGTGACTCCGATAACGCCTCCTCCGGGGCCGCCGCATCCGTGGGGAGCCGAGAAGGTCTTGTGCAGGTTGAAGAAACAGAGATCGAACCCCGCCTCCTTGGCCCGGGTAATCCCCATGATGCCGTTGAGATTCGCCTGGTCGTAGCTGCAGAGTCCTCCCACGGAATGCACCAGGTCGGTGAATTCCTTGATTCGGGGATTGTAGATTCCCACATCCTCGGGATTGGTGATAAGCAAGGCGGCGGTGCGCTCATTTACCGCCGCCTTGAGGGCCTCGAAATCCGGGCGCCCCTCCGCATCGGGATAGAGATTGATGACCTTGAATCCCTTGAGCACCGGCGTGGCCGCATTGGAGGGGTGAGAGAAAATGGTGGTAATGATCTCATCCTTGGTATCGCTCTGCCCCGTGGCATCCACCCAGGCCCGGATGATGGAGACGATGGCGTAGATGGCGTGAGATCCTCCCCCTGCCTGAAGAGAGAACCGATCCATGCCGGAAATTTCCTTGAGGGCGTGCTCGGTTTTGTAGAGCATCTCCAGAAGCCCCTGGAGGGTGGATGCATCCTGCTTGGGATGCAGTTCCGAGAGAGCGGGGTTGGCCGCCAGCACCTCGTTGATCTTGGGACTGTACTTCATGGTGCAGGTTCCCTGGCCGATATCCACGTTGAGGTCCGCCCCCAGATTTTCCTGGGAAAGACGCAGATAGTGCTTGAGCACCCGCATCTGCCCCATTTCGGGTAAGGCGGGAGGAGCCGTGCGCCTCAGGTAGGAGGGAATTTTCTCGAGCCCCTTGGCTCCCCGGCGCGCCACCTCCTCCTCCACCGGAGGGAGCAGAATGCCCCGTTCTCCCGGAGCGGAAAGTTCGAAAATGATGGGCTCATCCCACCGAGCCTGATGAAAATCACGCAGTTTGGTTTGCATATTCATTCCCATGAAGGATCGTCCTTTCTCTTTTTCTCGAAAATCCCGGATTTAGCCCAGGATCTCCTTCAGGAGACGGACAAGGGTGTCCATATCTTCCCGGCTGTGTACCTCGGTGACGCAAAAGAGCCCGGTCTGTCCCAGGGAGGGGAAATCCTCGGAAAGGTCCAGGCATCCGAAGACTCCCTTTTCCAAAAGGGCTTCGTTAATGGTTTTCACGGTTTTTCCGGTGCCCTCGAAGTTCACTCCGAATTCCTTGAAGAAGGGAGTTCCCTCGAAAAGCACCTTCACCCCCGGAAGCTCCGCCATTTTTTCCGCCAGATAGGCGGAGCGCTGGAAGATCCCCTCTCCGAGCTCCTTCATCCCCTGGGGCCCCATAAGGGCAAGATAGACCCCCGCGGTAATTCCCCAGAGGGCCGAAGCGGTTCCCACGAACTCCACCGCCTCTTCCCGTTTGGCGAAGGAGGTACGCTCCCAGGCCACGTCCCCGAAGCCCCACTCCTTGTGAGTGGTTGGAGCGATACCGAAGAGCCGGGAGGGAAACTGCTGCACGAAGCGTTCCTCATCCCGGGTAGCGATGAACCCCGCCCGGGCACCTCCGGCGTACATGTGCATTCCAAGAGGCTGAATCTCTCCGCAGACCATGTCCGCTCCGTACTGTACGGGAGGCGTGAGAGCCCCCAGGGAGCTGGGGTCCGCTCCGACGATAAAGAGAGCTCCCGAAGAGTGAAGCAGCTCCGCCATTTTCGAGGCCTCCACTTCGAGACACCCCAGGAAGTTGGGGTTCTCCACGTAGAGCCCCGCTACCTCCGGGGTTATATTCTTTTTCAGAGCCTCCATATCCAGGGTTCCCGTCTTTTCGCAGAAGGGAACCCTGCGGAGGGTCACTCCGGGATGACAGTAGTTGCGGATCACCAACATCCGTTCGGGATGGACGTTTTCCGCCACCAGCACCGTATCCCGACCGGTAATCCGGCAGGCCATCCGAATCGACGTGGCCGCCGCCTGGGAGCCGTCGTAGGTGGGTACATTCACCGCATCCATCTCCAGAAGCTCTCCCATCATGCTGGTATATTCAAAGAGAGCCTGAAAACGCCCATGATCCTCGTAAGGCTCCCCGGCGTAGGCGGTGAGAAATTCCGAACGGTGATTGATCTCGTCGCACACTGCGGGCACGGAATGCTGCCAGCATCCCCCCCCCATAAAGTTCAGGTGTTCATGGGTTCCCCGGTTCTTCCGGAGCATCTTCTCCATGTGTCGCTTCAGGCTGTATTCATCCAGAAGGGGCTCGGGAAGATCCATCTTCCCCGTAAACCGCAAAGGCTCGGGAATACACTCGTAAAACTCGTCGATGCTTGCCGCTCCGATGGAGGCGAGCATCTCCTCCTGCACCTCCGGAGCGGAGTTGGGAATGTAGGGATAGACCGTTTTCTTTCGATCCGCCATAAAAAACTCCTCCTTCTCTCAATACGGGGGTTATGCGGTGCCCCCGCCGTCCACTACCAGATTCGCCCCGCTTACCCAGGGGGAGAGATCACTTACCAAAAAGTAAACCGCCTTGGCGATATCCTCGGGGGTGCCGATGCGTCCCAGGGGGCGGTCCGCACTCTCCCGAAGCCACTCGTCCATATCCAGTCCCAACTGCACCGCTTCGCTCCGCAGGAGAGGGGTATCCACGTCTCCCGGAGAGACGCAGTTCACTCGGATGTTTTGAGTTCCGTGGTCGATGCACATGGCCCGGGTCATATTCACGATGCCTCCCTTGGCGGCACAGTAGGAAACCGCGTTGGGACCGCCCTTGATTCCCCAGCCGGAACCGATGTTCACCACGCTGCCTCCCTTTTCCATCATGAGAGGGAGGAGGTACTTGGAAACCAGCCAGGTTCCCTTGAGACTCACGTCGATGGAAAGATTCCAATCCTTTTCCTCCAGCTCCACCGCGTTCTTCCGGCGGATCACCCCGGCGCAGTTCACCAGAGCATGGATGCTGGAGAACTTCCCCTTCAAAGCCTCTCCAAGAGCCTTGCAATCCTCCTCGCACGCCACGTTGCAGGGCAGAAAAAAGGCCCGCTCTCCCATCTCCCGGGCGGCCTTCTCTCCCTTTTCCCGATCCAGGTCCACCAGCACCACCGAGGCTCCCGCCTCGTGGAGAAAGGAAGCCACTCCATGGCCGATTCCCGAAGCGGCCCCCGTAACCACCACAATCTTGCCGAAAAGACCGAAAAAATTTGTGAAATCCATATTTTCCTTCCTCCGTGTTTTTCGATTTGCTTGCCCTTCTCGCCATCAACCTCGGCAAAAAAGGGCGTGCCTTCCAAAATCTATGCCAGCCCTGCAGTCTCGCCGCCGTCGATGGGAATTTCCGCTCCCGTAATATAGGCAGCTTCGGAGGAGGCCAGAAAGGCAAAAAGCCCTGCCACCTCTTCCGGCGCGGCGTGGCGCTTCATGGGAATCTTCTCATTCGTGGCCTCCAACATCTCCGGCGTGTATTCCGCCTTCTGCATGGGGGTCAGCACGTATCCGGGGCAAACCGCATTCACCCGGATTCTGGGGGCAAGCTCCAGAGCCATGGTCTTGCAGAGCAGGATCACTCCCGCCTTGGAGGCGTTGTAATCCGCATAGAAAGGATGTCCTTCGGTGCCGTTGGTGGAGGCGGTCATAAGAATGACTCCCTCTTTCCGGAGGATCATGCGTCGCGCCGCCTCCCGGGCGCAGAGAAAAATCCCGTCCAGATTGATTCCCATCACCCGGCGCCACTGTTCCCAGGAGATATCCGCGAAGGGAGACCGCAGGCTGATTCCCGCGTTGGCCACGAGAACATCCACGCTCCCCGCCAGTTTTTCCGCCTCCCCGAAGCCTTGTTCCACCTCTTCGGGAGAGCTGACATCCACCTGTAAGGCCCCGGCAAATTCCGGATGCTCCCGGGCAATCTTCTCCAGGGCCTTCGGATTGATGTCGAAAACCACCACCCGGGCACCCTCCCGGGCAAAACGCTCCGCCGTGGCAAGGCCGATACCGCTGGCTCCTCCCGTAACGATGACGCTCTTATGCTGTAAATCCGGATACTGGGCCATACCGAACACCTCCGTACTTTTGTAAAAAGAAGACGAGACACTCCCGAGAGATCCAAAGGAAATATGGTACTCATTGAATACATGGTATTCATATATGTACGATAAAACGTTTTTTCTGTCAAGAGCATCTTTGGGACAAAAACCGAAAACACCCGTGAAAGCGAGTCTTTTCATGGATTTTCTCAAAAACATTCTTGTATGTTTTTCAAAAATATCAATTACGGATCGACAAAACGGGATACAGCAAGTACAATATTGCGCATTCAAAAATATTCGAGAAGTACGCGAAAAGAAGGGAGTTTTTTTGCCATGCAGACATCCCGCCCTAAGGATATGCCCTTTTACGCCACCAGCGCAGACTACGTCTACCACGCGCTGCGCCATAAAATAATTTCTAAAGAGCTTAAACCGGGGCAGAGATTGCCGGAAGTGGGGCTTGCGGAGGAGATGCAGCTCAGCCGTACCCCCGTACGGGAGGCCATTCGGAGGCTTGCCAACGAGGGGCTGGTTATCATTATCCCCAACAGCGGAGCCCGGCTCGCCTCTCCCAGTATGGAAGAAATGGAAAATGCCTACGAAGTCCGGGAACATCTGGAAACCCTGGCGGTACACAAAGCGGCCTCCCGGATTACCCCCCTCCAGCTCTGCCGCCTGGAAGAAGCCATTCAGGAGGAGGAGGAGATTTTCAAACAGCGGGACACCGAAGCCTATCTCGATATCAACGTGACCTTCCACCAGATCATCGCGGAATCCAGCGGCAACGTGGTTCTCAAGGAATACATCGACAACATCCTCGCCCGAACCAACGTCTACATGGTGTTCTACGAATCCTTTTTCGATTTCGATACCAATCCGAGCCTGGAGGAGCATCGGCAGCTTCACGAGGCCCTCCGCCTGAAAGATCCCAATCTGGCGGTGGCCCTCATGCGGCGGCATGTAAACCTCTCCATGAAATCTCTGGATCCCCATCCTCTGAAAAAGCCCGATAACACAAAAACCCCCGGCCCATCCGAAAGCCCTTTTTTCGGATAGGCTTCCGAGGAGTGTAAAAACCTCAAAGGAAATCTCATACACACAGGACGGTGATATTTCCATGCGCATATTCCTCGTGGACGGCGATCCCCGGGAAACAAACGAGGCCTTTCCCTTTCGGAAGCGCCTTGAAAAGCTCCATCTATTCCTCCTCTCTCAAGGGCATACCGTAGAAAGTATTCGCCTGGCGGAAAAGGACATCGCCAGCTGCACGGGCTGTTTTTCCTGCTGGCTTCGAACGCCCGGGATCTGCATCTTCAAGGATGACCACGTGGCGTTTTTAAAATCCCTGGTTTGGGCGGACCTGGCCATCTTCGTCTCCCCTCTGATTCTGGGATTTCCTTCGGGACTCCTGAAGACATCCATCGATCGGTTCATACCCCAGGCCCTGCCCTACATAGAACTGGATAAAAACGGAGAATGCCGTCATCCCATGCGGTACGACAAAAATCCTCTTCTTGCGTTGCTCTACGAACCCGAGGAGGATACGGACGAGGAAGACATCGGGATTATCACCGCCGCCTTCGAGCGATTCGCTCGAAATGCCCACTCCCGCTTTCTTTTTGCCCGCCCCCTGGAGGAGAATTTCGAGG
This sequence comes from uncultured Synergistaceae bacterium, assembly GCA_964545875.1. Taxonomy (GTDB): domain Bacteria; phylum Synergistota; class Synergistia; order Synergistales; family Aminiphilaceae; genus DAIPKP01. The sequence goes on along the minus strand of CAZJHH010000010.1, from coordinate 47,117 downwards.
AGGTGCACCATGCACTTGAACATTTTTAACGGCTCCCCCCGAGGGGAAAAAAGCAACTCTGCGGTGCTTACCCGAGCCTTCGCAAAGGGATTTTGCGACGCCGAAAAATTCCCGGAAAACCGCTTTCGGGAATTTTTTCTCGCAGACCCCGGGGACTTCGGAAAAGCCCTTCAATCCTTCTCCCGGGAATTCACCTTTATGCTGGCCTTTCCCATCTACGTGGATGCCATGCCGGGGATCGTCAAAAAATTCATCGAAGCCCTGGAGCCCCACGGAGGATCCTGGGAATCTGTACAGATGATCTTTCTCATTCAAACGGGCTTCCCCGAAGAGACTCACACCCGTCCCATGAAGGCGTATCTCTTGAAGCTGGCCCGACGCCTCGGAGCTCCCTGCCCCGGGGTTATCCGCATGGGAGGCGGCGAAGGAACCCGGCATCGGGCCACGAGGCGCCGGGGAAAAAAGCTGCTTCAACGTTACGAGGATCTCGGGCGCATCTATGCGGAAACGGGGAAACTGGATGAAAAGATTCTCGCCTCTCTCACCGGGCCCCGGAGACTTCCCTCTCTGCCGGTACGCCTCATACTCCCCCTGGCGAATTATTTTTTCTGGGATCGAGAGTTGAAAAAAAACGGAGCCTACTCCAAACGTTTCGATCGTCCCCTGGAGTAAGCACCCCACGGAAAAACAGCAAAAGAGCGCCGGAGAACAAACCTTCTGGTTCGTTCTCCGGCGCTCTTCCGTAACGTGGCTCTTTCCCAAGGAAAAAACCAAAGATTTTTTAAGCACATCATATTTTTCGGAAGATACGGTTTTTCGGCTACTTTGGCATTGGATCCTCTGCCTGAATTTTAGTGGTCCTTGAGAGGACTCCATTCCTTCCAGACATTCGCCACGAGATCCGGTCCGGGCCTGAGAACCTTCTTTCCCGGCTCCCATCCCGCAGGACATACCTCGGCACCCTTGGTAGCTCGAACATGCTGGTAGGCCTGAAGCTGCCGAATGGTCTCATCCAGCTTGCGGCCCACCGGAGGTGTAAGCACTTCCATGGCCTGAATAACTCCATCGGGATCGATGATGAACCGTCCCCGAAGTTCCACTCCGGCGTTCTCGTCATATACCCCGTAGGCTCTTCCCACGCTTCCGGAACCGTCCGAAGCCATATGGAAGGGAACATCCCTTTCCGCCATTTTGGAAAGCTCCTGATCATTCCATACCTTGTGGACGAACTGGCTGTCCACGCTCATCGAAATAACCTCCGCTCCGAGTTTCTGCAACTTTTCGTAATTGGCAGCGACCGCTGACACTTCAGTTGCTCAGACGAAGGTAAAATCTCCGGGATAGAAGCAAAGCATGACCCATTTTCCAAGAAAATCCGAAAGTTTCACCGACGTAAACTTTCCGCGGTAATATGCGGGGGCCTGAAAATCCGGAGCCTTGGCACCTACTTTAGCTGTCATTACTGGGGTTCCTCCCTTCTGGGGTTCCGTTCTGCCCGAACTCTCCTGAGGCTCATCACCTACCTGAGCTCCCGTAGGACGAGCACATCCGATCTGCTCTTCAGCCATGATTATCCCTCCAATTCGACACTATAATCCGTAGGGCTTCCGAAAATTATAAGAGCTCTTTCAGAAGAGCTCCTTATACGTTCAAGGATAACAAAAAAAATGGTTTCTATCAATACGTAATACCTTCAAATAAAGAGGCTCTGCAATCCTTTTTCCAAAACACTTTTCATCATGCATTTTACGTTAATAAACAGAGGCAACAAAAAACGGGACGGCATACACCGCCCCGCAACTCCGGTAATAGCGGCAGGAGACTTTTCTCTCGTCACTCATGCCCACCGCCCGGCTCCCTTTCGTTTCGTCCAGAAATATTTTTGGGAAAACCACTTTTTTCTCGCCACTTTTTCCCAAAACGTCCCGGCGAAACCTCAGGAAACGATGTCTTCTCTGGGTGCCGATACGCTTTGTTTCAGCACGCACATCTTCTCCCGAATCACATGAAAAATCAAGATTTATCCCATAAATGCTCTCTTTTTTCCTTTTTTACTTCCCCGGCGCAACTTTTTTACCATCCCGATTGACACCCCGGCGGTCCGGATTTATCATGTGAGCGCCTGTTCTCAGGGCGGGGTGCAATTCCCCACCGGCGGTATTCCGGCATGTTCCGGAGAGCCCGCGAGCGCTTTTTCGCAGACCTCCCAAACTCCTCCTTCGCGAATAAGGTCAGCAGATCTGGTGAAAATCCAGAGCCGACGGTTACAGTCCGGATGAAAGAGGATAGAGGCATTCTTCCCCTTCCATGTACCTGTGCCCTGGTTCTGGCTATTCCAATTTTCTAACGGAGGTATGTACGCCATGAATCAGCCGTCCTGTTTTACCGCCACCACCCCTATCGATCGCGTTGAAAAGGCCCTGAAATCCCTTTCTCAGGGAGGAGGGGTTCTCGTAACGGATGATGAAGACCGCGAAAACGAGGGAGACCTTATTTTCTCCGCCGAGCTTCTTCAGGAGGAACAGATGGCCATGCTTATCCGGGAGTGCAGCGGCATCGTCTGCCTCTGCCTTACTCCGGAAAAGGTGACGGAACTCGATTTGCCCATGATGTCCGAGCAGAACAGCAGCACCTTCCAGACCGCCTTCACCGTATCCATCGAAGCCGCCCGGGGAGTCACCACGGGAGTGTCCGCCCGGGATCGACTTCAAACCGTCCGAGCCGCCACAGCCCCCGGAGCACGTCCGGAGGATCTCCATCGCCCCGGGCACGTTTTTCCCCTTCGGGCACGACCCGGGGGCGTTCTGGAGCGGGAGGGGCATACCGAAGCCACGGTGGATCTCATGAGGCTTGCGGGGCTTCGACCCGCAGGAGTGCTCTGCGAACTTACCAATCCCGACGGTACCATGGCACGGTTTCCGCAAATCGAAACCTTTGCATCCCGTCACGACATGCCGGTTCTTTCGGTGCAGGACATCATAGCGTACCGCATCGAGAAAAATATTTAAAATAATTTCATCCACGAAGGAGCGTACTTTTTCCTCGGGAAACACCGAGGTTTCTCTCAAAAAAAACGCCTTGAGGGGAGATCCGCAGATCTCCCCTCAAGGGCTCTCTTTTCGCATGATTTTTCTCCTCAAAGCAGCCCTCCGGCTACGTCCGAGACCCTCCCCGATACTCCCCCTTGGGGGTAAACGCATGTTCCCAATGAGGATCGGCAAAAATTTCAGCCAAGGCGGCACAGCGGCCCGCAAAAGCCGGAAGGTACTGCTCCACATCCCCCAAATCTCCGCGTTCACAGGAGAAACGTACTTTTTCCGCCAGAAGAGCCGCGCTATTCTTACCGAAATAGCTGAGATTCCCTTTCATTTTGTGAGCCACTCTTTCGGCCTGTTGCAGTTCCCCCCGCTGAACAAAATCTTGAAGCTCCCCCAGGTCTTTGCGAATCTGAGGCAAAAAACGGTTTTCCACGGCCATTCTAAGAAGATCCCAATTTCCCCGAAGCAGATCAAGCATATTCTCCAAGTGCACCCCCTGAAGAGAGGGCTGCCTTCTTCGGGAAGAGACACCCTCCGGGTCTTCGAGAACGGGAAAAGTCGTTCCATTTCGAGCACAATGAGCCAGAACACTCTGAATCTGTCTGGCCGTCACGGGTTTCTGAAGAAAACAATCCATCCCCGCCGCCTCGCAACACATACGATCCGTTCCAGGATCTCCTCCGGACATGCCCGCAATGAAGGTTTTTCTTCCCTCCCGGGCTTCTCGGCGGCGGATCTCCATGGCTACTTCTATACCGTCCATACCGGGCATACGAAGATCCAGAAAAAGACAATCCGGCCTCCGGACATCATAGGCCTCCAGGGCCTCTTCGCCGCCCCCGGCAAGAGTAACTTCCGCCCTTTCCCGAGCGAGAAAAAGACGAAAAAGCTCGAGGTTCGCCTCCACGTCATCCACGACGAGAACCCGCACGGGAATTTCCGTACGAGACTCCCCAAAACTTCGGGATTTCGAATCTGGATGGGAATAACCTCGAATCTCCGTAAGAGCCATAAATACACGCCTTTCTTTACTTCGTATTTTTTACTTAGTAAAGGGGTTTTATGCAACATAGTATGCTTATACCAACTTCCACCTCGCTATTATTGGTATATTTTGGCAAAAGGCAAGTTTTTTGCCTTTTTTCCCATCTTTCCTGCAACACCTCGTTCCAAAGGCCTCCTTCCGAAAAACCCGGTAAGGCCTCCGGTCATGCCTCAGTATCTATTCCAGATACATATAGTACTGGAGAGGGCGCCCCTGCTTTCGATACTCCACTTTGAGATCCACCTGCCGGGTCTCCTGGAGATATCGCAAATAGCGGCTCACGGTGGAGGCGGAAAGACCGCTTTTCTTTTGTATGTCCGCCGAACAGAGAGGGCATTCGGATTCCCGGAGCATCTGGCGTATCATTTCCAGGGTTTCCACATGCAGCCCCTTGGGCATCTCCAGCACCGCCCTGCCGTTGCCTCCCGCATGCCGCAGGATAACGTCCACTCCCTTTTGATCCACATCGCCCCCCAGAGAGTTGAGGGAACCGCGGTATTCCTTGTACGCCAGAAAAACCTTTTGAAGCCTTTCGAACGTAAAGGGCTTCGTAATGTAATCGAACACTCCGAGCCGTGCGGTAAGAGCCACATCTTCAGCCTTTTTATCCGAAGAGACCACGATAACATCTACCTCATCATGCTTTGTCCGGATTTTCCGCAATCCCTCAAGACCATTCTGAGAGCCTAGGTAAATATCCAGAAGCACGAGATCCGCCGCTCCCTCCTCCAGAATTTGGAACATCTCTTCCAGAGTGGATGCCACTCCGAGCATGGAGAATCCCTCCACGGAACCCACGGCGTTTTCCAGAAGAAAGGCCACCATACTGTCATCCTCAACGATCAATACTCCTATACCCTGTTCCACCACGTCAGCCTCCACTCAGGTTGTAGCGAAACTCCCTTGCGAGAATTTCGACGGGCCATTTCCCCCCTATTTTCCGCATACCGAGAGAAGTTCCTCCAGCTTCTCCCGAAAATCCTCCACCCCGAAGGGTTTTTTGAGAATCAAAACATCTTTCTGCTCCTTCAGCTCTTCGGGAAGCCCTGCATCCATGAAGGCGGTGCAGAAAAGCACCGGAAGGGAAGTTCCTTGGGCAACAATGGTTTTGTAGGCGTCCACCCCGTTCATCTCAGGCATCATCACGTCAAAGACAAGAGCGTCGATACGATTTTGCAGCAACGAGAAGAGATCCACTGCTTCCCGTCCGTTCTTTGCCATAATGACTCGATATCCCCAGGAAAGCAGCATTTCTCGAGAGAAGTTGCGCACTACCTCGTCATCCTCCGCAAAGAGGAGCGTTATCCCCTGATATGTGCCCTTCGAAAGAGAGGAAATCTCGGAAAATTCCTCCTGGCTGGGAGGCAAAGGCAGTTTCCCCTGAAGAACTTCTTCTCCCTCCTTCCGGCAAGGAAGAAACACCCGAAAAACGCTTCCCCTTCCGGGCTCGCTCTCCGCCTCCACGTGCCCCTTGTGGCGCATGACCACCGCATAGACGATGGAAAGCCCCAAGCCGGTTCCCTTGCCTCGCTCCTTGGTGGAGTAAAAGGGCTCGAAAATTTTTTCCCGCACCTCTCGGGGCATTCCGGGGCCATCATCTTCCACGGAGAGAACTATGTACCGTTCCTCGGAAGCTTCGAAAGAAAATTTCGCCGGAGAGATGCCCTCCGGAAGAAGCTCCGTGGCGACTCGTATATGCCCGTTTTCTCCGAGGGCATCCCGAGCGTTGACACAAAGGTTCATTATCACCTGACGGATCTGTCCGGGATCCGCCAAGATATCCGGGAGTTCCTTTCCGGGGTCGAAGCTGAGGGAAATTCCCTCGGGCATGACATGCCCAAGCATTTCCACCATTTCCCTCACCAGGTGGTTGAGAGAGATGGGCTCCAGCCGATAGGTTCCCTTACGATGAAAGACAAGAAGCTGCTCAATGAACTCTCGGGCGCGTTCGCATCCATTGTATATGGAGGAGCCGAAAAATTCTATTTTTTCTCTCTCTTTGGGAGGATTTTGCATCAAAAGCTCCGCATAGCCGTGAATGATCTGGAGCATATTGTTCAGATCGTGAGCGATGCCTCCCGCAAGTCTCCCCACAGCCTCCATTTTCTGAGATTGAAAGAGCTGCGCTTCCACAGCCTTCTCCTCGGTAATATCCTCCAGAACCCCCAAAATAAGCTGGAGCTTCCGGGATTCTCCCGGATCCGACAAGGGAAGCTTGATAAGTCTCACCAGGTGTTCCCGGTCTTCTCGGAAGAGACGGACCTCTTCCCGGATCAGAGGCCTCCCGCTTTCCAGAACCTCCCTATCCTGAGCCCGCAGGTGTCTCGCCATTTCGGGCTGGAAATGCTCGGAATCCGTTTCTCCCAGGATTTCTTCTTTGGGAATTCCCGTAATTTCCTCCATCCGGGAATTCCAGAAAATGTATCGAAACTCCTGGGAGGGATCTTTAAGAAATATCCCCATGGGAATGGAATCCACCAGCCGCTGCAGCAAGTTCTTCTGATATCCCAGCTCCTTTTCGAAGCGTCGCTGTTCCCGGATATCCCGGGCAAGGATGCCAAACCGGGGAGGCTGACCCTCCATGTGGATGGGCACCATTACCTGAGAGATCGGCAGATCCTCTCCATTCATGGAGCGAAGCGAGCGTTCCCGGGGATGGATGAACATCCCCTCCAGCAAAGCGGAACTCTCCCGAAGAAGCGAAGCCGCTTCGGAACTCGAATAAATATCCTCCAGGCGCCGGGGGGACCAAAGGGCACGCCACCCCAGAAGCTGTAATCCCGATTTATTGATGTACTCGATATCCCCTCTGGATGTGATGATACAGACAAAGTCGCTGGTATTCTCGATAATGGTGGAAAAACGGTGCATACTCTGAAGAAGTTTCTCCCGTTCGTACTCTCCAAGAAAACGGACCGTCACATCCTGGACGATGCAGAGCACCCCCGAAGGTTCTCCCCATTCATCCTCCTGCGGCACGAGCCGAACCTCGTAATGCCGCCCCCGATTCCGAATGGGCAGGGGTTCTTCGGGAAGATTACGGATTTTACGAAAGTAAGGCTGAAAATACTCCTCTTCCAAGGCCCGGAAGGGAGCGGGCAAGGAGGTTTCCCGCAGAAGCTTTCCCAACACGAAAATGGGCCGGGAAACGGAAAACATCTCCAGCCCCCGGGAGTTGACAAAAAGAAGCCTCCCTTCGGAGCTTATCCTGAAGAGGCCACCCGGAAGGCTCGTCGCAAGGGAACGCCACTCCTTTTCCTTGGATTTTACACGCTCGTGAGCTTCCCGAAGGGGGGTCATGTCATAGGAGATGCCCCAGAATCCCTTCTCCCCATCCTCCCAGAGGGGAACCGCCGTATCGATAAGGGTACGCCACCGCCCAAGGTTATCCAGTATGCGATAGGAGAGAGAAAACTGCTTTCTCCGGGTCATGGCATCGGCGTAGGTTCGGGAGTAGCGATGGCGATCCTCCGGGTGAATGCGCTCCTCCCAGGAAGGTTCCGGCAGGGATGCCTCCGAGGGGCCTCCCAGAAGCGAAACCCACGCCTGGTTCCAGAAAAACCGCGTTCCCTCTTCGTCGGACTGCCACAGGGGAACCGGAATGTTGTGCAAAAGACGAAAGGTGGCATCCCGGGATTTCTCCATCTTCTCGTAGGGTTCGAAGAGTCCCGCCGTAAGAACGCTCCGGAAAAGGCAGTAAAAGGAGATGCCTTTAAAAACATGCCCCATAAGGTTTGCAAAAGAAAAGACGCTCACATAGAGGGTAAACGAAAGCTCCGCCATGATGGTGAAAATCAGAGCCCCCGCAAAAGGAAGCAGGGAAATTCCCCGAAGCTCCCTGCGGCGCAGGAGGGTGATTCCCAGAGATCCTCCCAGAACGGCCATAAGAAGATATTCGCTGTATATTTTGAAGGAAGTGAGTCCCACACCGGGAATATAGCAAGAGGGAAAAATTGGTTCGAAAAGAATGCTGCCGATGGCGAGAAAAAAGAGGGTGTAATAAAACAACCGAACTCCAAGAAAAGAAAGCTTTCGCTTTCGGAGCACCAGGGCTCCGAAGATGGAAACGATTTCCACGTAGCGGGCGGCAATCCAGAATTGGGTTGCCACGGGAGATCCTCCGAAGGGCAGAAGATTCATCCCCTCGTAAGTGAGAACATGAAGAAAATCGAGCCCCCCCGTAACGAGATAGGCGTACCCCAGGACGAGGAGGATGGGATTCTTGGAATACCTGCAGGAAGCGCTGCAAAAACAATAGATGCTCCAGGCGACCACGATGGACCATCCCTCCACCACCACATGCCCTACGAGAAAATTGTACCTCGAAAGGGTGTAGAAAAAGAGGAAAAGTCCGAAGATTTTCAGGGTCAATTCCACCGCTTCCCGCCTGGACGTCACGTGGAACCTCCTTGTTCAGGGCTTCCCGATACGGCAAATCGACGATTCGAAAGCGCCTCTCGGATAGGATAAGGCTCTCGTTTACAGAAAAACCGCAGGAGTTCGGAGGGTTTCTCCTTTCTTACGAAAAAACGCCTCCCCAGCCCTCAAAACACTTCGGGGCACACACCTCCCGCCCCATATACCTTTACGCCTATAAAAAATTTCTTCATTGAATATGCTCCGTAAACTTCAAGACATGTTCTCTCCACTCGGGATAGTTCCGAAGAATCTCCGAAGTTTCGCCTTCTTCGTAATCCTCATCGAGATACTCCGGAGAGACGGTAATGCCGAAAAGCCCATACTCTTCGGGAAGGGACGAACAAAGCCGAGCCCCCTGCCAGGCCATGGAGGGAACGAGAACATGAGAGACTCTTTCAGGGCCGTGTCCCAGAAAAGTTCGGCCCTGCGACTCCGGCGAAAGCACAAGATGCTCCGCCGGGGATCCTTCCAGAAAGAACCAGAGCTCCTCCGCACTGCGAAGACGATGCAACCGGGAAACATCCCCGCCCCGCAAAAGGTAGAGAATACTCGAAGCGCTTCGGCGGAATCCTCCGGCATGAGAAAAAACGGATTCCGACGTGTGGATCCTCCGAAAAAAGCCTCCCTCCCTCGGAAGAGGAGAAAGCTGCAGCGAACGGATACATGTCTCCGCATCCTTCCAGGAACGCTCGGGGCAAACACGGAAAGGCTCCTTCTCCGGCATTTTTCACAAACCCTCTTTCCGTGGGAATTTACCACTCCATACTAAACCCGCAAAGGAAATCGCTTTTTGTGGTTTCTTTACACGTCTCCAGTATAAAGGATAACAAAACAAATCCGCTCTTGAAACCGAAAAATATTTCCCTCCACACTCCTTGGGCATCCTTAGAAGATCTTCCAAAAATCATGGATGCATATCGGCGTACATCGCAAATAGTCACCATAGGTCAACGTCTTTATTCTCAATTTCAAGAAAAAAGCGTTCTCCCTTTCCGAGGAATCCCTCATAAAGGCTCTTTTGGGCACACCTTTCCTGGATGCTCAAGAAAATATCTCTCCTCATTCCACCATTCTGACATGGGGGGTGACATTTTCCCTGTCCCGTTTAGGGGTGACATTATTCCTGTCCCGTCACAAGAAAAAAATTAGTGGTTGACATTTTTCAGTATCACCGCTACAATTCCCGCTAATTTACGTTACGTTGCCACGAGGCAAAGAGAGGGGGGACCACACAATATGATGATTCTGAGCGGTTTTTGCGCCGTCGTCGTTCTTATTCTTGTACTGCTTATTACCTGCGGGTCCTCTCCTGGAGTGCCGGTGGTAAGGTAGCGCAGTACTTACCCCAGGGATTTCAGGACCGGGGCCCGTTATGACGGGCCCCGGTCTTTTTGTATATCCCAAGATCCTTTGCTAAGGAGGAAATTCAGCTATGCTGCACACCATCAGTGTTTTAGCAGAAAACCAGCCGGGAGTTCTTTCGCGCCTCGCAGGACTCGTTTCCCGCCGGGGATATAACGTAAACAGCCTGAGCGTGGGAAAGACGCATTGTCCGGGCCTTTCTCGCTTCACCCTTGTCGTAGACGGGGACGACGTGATGGTAGATCAGATTACCAAGCAGATAGCGAAACTCGTGGAAGCCGTGGAGGTGACGAACTTGAGCGAAGGATCTTTCGTGGAACGCTGGCTCACCATGGTAAAGGTACGGGCCCCCATGAACAATCGGCCTCATATTCTTCAAACCGCCGAAGTGTTCCGTTGCCGGGTGGTGGACATGGGAGAGGATGCCCTAGTACTTGAAGCCACGGGAGATGCGGGAAAGGTAAAGGCCCTTCTCGAGGCAGTACGCCCCTTCGGCATTCTCGAAGTGGCCAGCAGCGGCGCCGTGGCCATGTCCCGCACGGGGTTTGCAGGCAGCCGGGAACTCAACTGAGATTTGCACGGATTCCATCCATGGAGCAACGACTCCGAAGCCCTAGGGAACGGGGAGTCTGACTCATACAGAAACAACTCATATATTTCGAGGAGGTACTCTTTTTATGGCTACCATGTATTACGACAAAGATGCGGATCTTTCCCTTTTGAAAAACCTTACCGTGGCGGTGCTCGGCTACGGCAGTCAGGGACATGCCCATGCCCAGAACCTCAAGGACAGCGGCGTAAAGGTTATCATCGGCCTCCACGAAGGAAGCCGCTCCAAGGCCAAAGCGGAACAGGACGGTTTCACGGTTCTTTCGGTGGCCCAGGCCGCCGCTCAGGGAGACGTGGTGATGTTCCTCATGCCCGACCATATTCAGGCCCAGGTCTATACGGAACATGTGCGGCCCAACCTCAAAAAAGGTGCCGCTCTGGCTTTCGCCCACGGTTTCACGGTGCACTTTCACCAGGTGGTGCCTCCCACGGAAAATGACGTTTTCATGGTGGCTCCCAAGGGACCGGGACATCTGGTGCGCCGTATGTACCAGGAGGGCAAGGGCGTTCCCGGACTTATCGCAGTCTACCAGAACGCCTCGGGAAAGGCCCGGGAAATCGGCTTGGCCTACGCTTCGGGAATCGGCTGCTGCCGGGCGGGAGTTATCGAAACCACCTTCGAGGAGGAGACCGAAACGGATCTTTTCGGCGAGCAGGCGGTACTCTGCGGAGGCGTAACGGAACTGATCAAAGCGGGTTTCGAAACCTTGGTGGAAGCGGGATACCAGCCGGAGATCGCCTACTTTGAATGTCTCAACGAAATGAAACTCATCGTGGATCTCATGTTTGAAGGCGGCCTGGAGTGGATGCGCTACTCCATCAGTGACACCGCAGAATACGGAGATTGCATCGCGGGGCCCAAGGTCATCGGCGAACCTTCCCGGGCGGCCATGAAGGAGCTTCTGAAAAACGTACAAAGCGGTGCCTTCGCCCGGGAGTGGATTTTGGAAAACCAAACCAACCGGCCGGTACTCAAATCCTGGAGGCGTCGGGAATCCCAGCAGCTTCTAGAGACCGTGGGCAAGGATCTCCGTACCATGATGCCCTGGATGGAAGCCAAGGAAGCCCCTCGAATTAAATAGCCCTTTCATGGGCCTTTTCGGAAATGTAAGGAGTTGGAAGATATGGCCGAGGATTTTGTACGTATTTTCGATACCACCCTTCGGGATGGAGAGCAATCCGCCGGTGTAAACTTGAACACCGCTGAAAAGATACAGATCGCCCACCAGCTTGCCCGAGCCAAAGTTGACGTCATCGAAGCGGGATTCCCCGCAGCTTCTCCGGGAGACCTCGATGCGGTGCGCCGCATCGCCCGGGAAGTGGAAGGCCCCGTCATCACGGGGCTTGCCCGGACCAGAAAGGAAGATCTGGAAGCCGCGTGGGAAGCCGTGCGGGATGCGGCGAAACCCCGCATCCATACCTTTATCGCCACCAGCGACATCCACCTCCAGTACAAGCTCAAGATGACCCGGCAGGAAGTGCTCGAAGAGGTTCGCCGGGGAGTGTCCCAGGCCCGGAGCATGGTGGAGGACGTGGAATTCTCCGCCGAGGATGCCAGCCGATCAGATCCGGAATTCCTCGCGGAGGTCTTTCGCCTCGCTGCGGAGAACGGAGCCACCACCCTGAACATTCCCGATACTGTGGGATATTCCGTGCCGGATCGCTTCGGCTCCTTCGTAAAGCGCATCATCGAACTCGCGGATCTGGGAGACCGGGTCATCTGGTCCTGCCATTGCCATAACGACCTTGGGCTCGCCACGGCGAACTCCCTGGAAGCGGTACGCGCCGGAGTGCGGCAGATCGAATGTGCGGTGAACGGCCTGGGAGAACGGGCGGGAAATGCCGCTCTGGAGGAGTCCGTCATGGGCCTTCGCACGCGATCCCAGCACTACGGAGTGGATTCCCGGATAGATGCCACGAAGCTCTGCGGGCTCAGCTCTCTCGTATCGAGACTTACGGGGTTCTCGGTTCCCCCGAACAAGGCCATCGTAGGAGCAAACGCCTTCGCCCACGAGGCGGGAATTCATCAGCACGGAGTTCTCTGCAACAAGGAGACCTACGAGATCATGCGTCCCGAGGATGTGGGCGCCTCGGGAACGAAACTGGTTATGGGAAAACATTCGGGAAAACATGCCTTCCAGGATCGAATCTCCTCCCTGGGCTTCAATCTAAATAAAGAAGAGATCGCTCATGGTTTCGCCATCTTCAAGGATCTCTGCGACCGTAAGGAAATCGTTACGGACGGCGACCTCGAAGCTCTTATCGTGGACGACATCCTCGCCATCATGCCAGAGCGTCGCTATACCCTGACGGATCTGGCGGTACAGATGACTATGGGACAGGCCACCGCAACGGTCACTCTTTCGGACGGCAGGGAAGAAAAGAAAGATGCCGCCCCGGGGAATGGTCCGGTGGATGCCACCTATGCCGCCATCCGTCGGATTACGGGGCTGAACCCGGAACTGCTTTCCTACGATATCAAGGCGGTGAGCGAAAAATCCGACGCCATGGGAGAAGCCCGGATACGGCTCCGCATGGGAGAACTCGAAGCTCCGGGACGAGGAGTGAGCACCGATGTGGTGGCCGCCAGCGCCAAGGCCTACGTAAATGCCATCAACCGGCTCTTCCAGTTCGACGCGGTACGCAAAGGACATAACGGTCATGCCTAAGACCCTGGTAGAAGCCATCATCGCCTCTCACACCAAGGATCCCGTCCGGGTGGGGGAAATCTGCAAGGTTTCCGTGGATTTCGCTTTCGCCAACGACATCACCACCCCTCCGGCGGTAACCTCTTTCCGCAGCATGGGAGCCCGGAAGGTTTTCGATCCCCAGCGCTGTGCGGTGCTGCCGGACCATTTCACCCCCCAGAAGGATATCGCCGCGGCGGAGCAGGCGAAAGCCTCCCGGGAGTTCGCCCAGGAACAGGGGATGCTCTACTGGGAAGTAGGCCGGGTGGGGGTGGAACATGCCTTTCTTCCCGAGCAGGGATATATCCTTCCGGGAGACATCGTTCTCGGAGCGGACAGCCACACCTGCACCGGCGGCGCCCTGGGAGCCCTCGCCACGGGGGTGGGAAGCACGGATCTTGCCGCCGCATGGGCCCTGGGAGAATCCTGGCTCCGGGTACCTCCTACGCTTCGGGCGGAATTTACCGGCCCCCCTCCAGCCTTTCTCACCGGAAAGGACATGATTCTTGCCCTTCTCGGCAAGATCGGCGTTCAAGGAGCCCGATACATGGCCATAGAGTTCGACGGGGACGCTCTGGAGGATCTCCCCCTGGACGACCGGTTCACCATGGCCAACATGGCCATCGAAGGAGGAGCCAAAACGGGGCTCTTCGTACCGGACGAACAGGCTTTGAACTACGCCAATCGGAGGGCGCAGCGTTCCTTTACCCCCCGATATCCCGACTGGGGAGCCCGGTACGCCCGGGAAGAGGTAATCCGGGTGGATTCCCTGGAACCTTTGGTGGCACTCCACCCCTCTCCGGGAAATGTCTGCACCGCCCGGGAAGCGTCGCATCTGGAAATACACCAGGTCTTCATCGGATCCTGCACCAACGGAAGAATCCGGGATCTCGAAGGAGCCGCACGAATCATGAAGGGCAAAAAAGTGGCTTCGGGAGTGCGCTGCATCGTAATTCCCGCCTCCTACGAAGTTTATAGCCAGGCCCTGGAACGGGGATACATCGCCACCTTTATCGAGGCGGGGGCCGTGGTATGCACCCCCTCATGCGGTCCCTGCCTGGGAGGCCATCTGGGAATCCTCGCCTCGGGGGAGCGCTGCGTGGCCACGAGCAACCGGAACTTCGTGGGGCGCATGGGATCTCCCAAAAGCGAGGTGGTTCTCGCCAGCCCTCTCACCGCTGCAGCGAGCGCCCTCACCGGGCATGTCACGGATCCCCGGGATCATCTCGGGGAAAACGCCTAGAAAGGAGGGCCTTCCATGTCCATTATTCAGGGAAAAGTCTGGAAATACGGGGACGATGTTGACACGGACGTGATCATTCCCGCCCGGTATCTCGTCACGGGAGATCCCGAAGAACTCGGCAAACATTGCATGGAGGATCTGGATGCCTCCTTCGCCTCCTCGGTATCTCCCGGGGATATCATCGTGGGAGGAGAGAACTTCGGCTGCGGATCCTCCCGGGAACACGCACCCCTGGCCATCAAGGGAGCCGGATGCGGCGGCGTGATCGCCAAATCCTATGCCCGGATCTTCTTTCGGAACGCCATCAACGTGGGCCTTCCCATTCTGGAATGCGAAAACGCGGTGGAGGAAGCCCACTCGGGGGATCTTCTTTCCATCGACACGGAAAAGGGAGTCATCTCCAATCTCACCCGGAAAACCTCGTATCAGGCGGCGGCGTTTCCGCCCTTTCTTTCGGAACTCATCGGCCTGGGAGGCCTGATTCCCTACGTACGGAAACAGTTGAAGGAGCCCGGACAATGACGAACAAACACTACAGCATCGCCACCATTCCCGGGGACGGCATCGGCCCCGAGGTCATCCGGGAAACCCGGAAGGTTCTCGAAGCGGGAAAACAACGTTTCGGCTACTCTCTTGAATGGGAGGAATTTCCCTGCTCGGTGAATCACTATCTGGCCACCGGGGACATTCTCACCCCCTCCATGCTGGAAGGAATGAAAAAACATGACGCCCTTCTTCTCGGAGCCATCGGAGATCCCCGGGTCAAACCGGGCACCATCGAAAGGGGCATCCTTCTCACCCTGCGGTTCGAGCTGGATCAGTACATCAACCTTCGCCCGGCCAAGAGCTTTGCCCGCACGCCTCTGCCGGTAAAACTCCCCGAGGGGGAGAGCATCGACATTCTCGTGGTGCGGGAAAACACCGAGGATTTCTATATGGGCATCGGAGCGGTGGGACAAAAGGAGCTTTCCTGCGATCTTGCCACCTCCCGGGGACTCTATACCATGACCGGGAACTGCTCCGCCGCCTTCGACAAGGATATCCGGGGAGCTATCCAGTTGGGTATCGCCACGGAGCCCGGCATCCGGCGGGTTACCGCCTGGGCCTGCAAAGCCGCTCAAAAACGGGGAGAAAAAACCGTTACCCTGGCTTCGAAATCCAACGCTCTTCCCCAGATCTACGGATTCTGGGAGGAGATCGCCAAAGACGAGGCCCGGCGTCAGGCCATGGATCTCTCCATCGCCAATGTGGACGCCCTCTGCTATCACCTGGTGCGGGCTCCCCAGAAGTACGGAGTCATTCTCACCCCCAACATGTTCGGGGATATCGTCAGCGATCTTCTGGGAGCCATTGCGGGAGGTTTGGGCATCGCGGCGGGAGCCAATATAGGGGACGGACTCTCCATGTTCGAACCTGTGCACGGATCTGCCCCGGACATTGCGGGAACCGGCAAGGCAAGCCCCGTGGCGGCCATCCTCTCAGGGGCTCTCCTTTTGGAACATCTCGGACTTTCTTCCGAAGCCCGGGAAGTGGAAAACGCCGTGACAGCCTATCTCGAAACCGCTTCTCCCCAGGATCTTCCCGTGGAAATGGGAGGCCGGGCCTCTACGGAAACCGTAGGAGACCGCATCGCGAATCTTCTGGCAGGAGCCTAGCTTAAAGAAAGGAGTTCCTCATGACCCTCTCGGGAGCGGAAATGATTATCCAGGCTTTTCAAAAAGAAGGAGTAGAGCATGTTTTCGGCATTCCCGGAGGATCTGTCATTCCTCTCTATGACGCTCTCTACGATGCTCCTTTTCACACCATACTCACACGGCACGAACAGGCCGCATGCCATGCCGCGGACGGATACGCCCGGGTTTCGGGAAAACCGGGCGTCTGCATAGCCACCTCGGGACCGGGAGCCACCAATATCGTTACGGGCCTCGCCAACGCTCACATGGATTCGGTACCCCTGGTGGTGGTCACCGGCCAGGTGGTGGCCTCCGCCATCGGCACCGATGCCTTTCAGGAGGCGGACATCTACGGTTCCTCCCTCCCCCTGGTGAAACACAGCTTTCTGGTGCGCACCATCGAAGAACTGCCCCACGCCCTTCGGGGGGCCTTTTTGATCGCCTCTTCCGGAAGGCCCGGGCCCGTGCTGGTGGACGTGCCTTCCAGCGTACAGAAAGAACGGGGATCCTTCGACTATCCTCCGGAAGTGCACTTTCCGGGATATCACCCGGAAAATCGAAAGGATTTTACCCACCTGGAAAGAAGCACCGCCCTTTTAAGTGCCTCGTCGAATCCGGTGATTATCGCCGGAGGAGGCTGCATTATATCGAGAGCGGAAAAGGAGCTGCTCCAGCTTGCGGAACGGTGTGCTATTCCCGTGGTCAGCACCCTCATGGGAAAGGGAGCCTTTCCGGAGGAACATCCTCTCTCCCTGGGAATGGTGGGCATGCATGGCACTCCCCAGGCAAACCTGGCGGTATCCGGAGCGGACGTCATCCTCGCCCTGGGAACCCGGTTCAGCGACCGGAGTACCGGAGGCCGACAAACCTATGCCCCGAAAGCCACGATCATTCACGTGGATCTGGACGAGGCGGAGCTGGGCAAGAACATCTTCAGTCCCTTTCCCATTTTGGGAGACGTCAAAGCGGTGCTTTCCCGGATTCTGGAAAAACTTCCGCCTCAGAAAAACCGGAATTCCTGGCTCGAAAAAATCCAGGAGTGGCGTCAAACCTACCCTCTTCGGGAGGAAAATCCTCCCGACTCCCTGAGCGTTCCGGGAATACTCCGGGAAGTTCGAACAATCCAGGGGGATGCGGGAATTCTCACCACCGATGTGGGACAGCACCAAATGTGGGCGGCCCTGCACTACAAAGTGAACCGCAGCCGCACGTATCTCACCTCTGGAGGGCTCGGCACCATGGGCTTCGGCCTTCCCGCCGCCATGGGAGCCGCTTTTGCCCGTCCCGGGGAACGTATCGCCTGCATCGCCGGAGACGGCAGCTTTCTCATGAACATCCAGGAGCTCGAAACGTGCCGGCGCTACGACCTTCCCATCACCGTGGTACTTTGCAACAACGGAAGCCTCGGCATGGTGCGCCAGTGGCAGGATCTCTTCTTTCAGCAGCGATTCTCCGGAACCTGTGAAAGCCCATCCTGCTCCTTTACCCAGGTGGCCCGGGGCTTTGGCCTCCAGGCCTGGAGGGCCGCCAATCAGGAGGAGCTGCGGAAAGCTCTTGCGGAAGCGTTCTCCTGCCAAGGCCCTTCCCTGGTGGAGTGTATGACTTCTCCCGAGGACAACGTCTATCCCATGGTTCCCGCAGGAGGCAATCTCAAAAACTTCCTCTTTTATCCCTTTTAGCATCGCCAGTACCCGTGCTGGGTGCCGAGCCATTCGGCACGTTCCAATCTCCCAAGGTAAGGAAGGGCGGCTCCCGCGAGCCGCCCTTCCGCATTTTGGAAACACCCCGGAGAATCTCTCTGGCCTCCGGACCAAACAGGGTGTAAGGTATTGCCGGAATGGCAAACTACGCCACGCCATGGCGCAGAACATCACGATTCTTGCCACGGCTTTGCGAAAATACGGGGGAGTTTTCATGCAACCTGCGGAACATACTGTTAAGGAGGTACGAACATGAAAAAATTGATGAATCTGCCCGAGAATATCGTAGAGGAATCTCTTGCTGGAATGGCAGCAGCTTTTCCCGATCTCATCAAACTGCATCCTGACGTCCGGGCAATCTTGCGGAAGGATGCTCCGGTGCATAACAAAGTAGCCCTTCTATCGGGGGGAGGCAGTGGTCATGAACCCCTTCACGGAGGGTACGTCGGCAAGGGAATGCTTGATGCGGCATGCCCCGGAGAGGTTTTCACATCCCCCACTCCGAATCAGATGTACCAAGCTGCCAAGGCGGTACATGGGGGCAGGGGCGTGCTCTTTCTCGTCAAAAACTACACCGGGGATGTGATGAACTTCCAAATGGCCGCGGATATGCTCAGGGCCGAAGGAATCTCCGTGGAGCAGGTGGTGGTCAACGACGACATGGCTGTACAGGATTCTCTCTATACTGCAGGGCGCCGTGGGGTGGCCGGAACGGTACTGGTGGAGAAAATCGTGGGCGCCCGTGCAGAGCAGGGAGCTTCTCTCGAAGAACTCAAAGACCTGGCAGAAAGGGTAAATGCCCGGGTTCGATCCATGGGCATGGCCCTTACATCCTGCACGGTGCCCGCTGCGGGAAAGCCTACCTTCGAACTTGGAAACCATGAGATGGAACTCGGCATCGGCATTCACGGAGAACCCGGACGAAAACGCATGACCATGAAACCTGCCAAGGAAATCGTAGAGCTCATGGGAACCGCCTTGACGGAGGATCTTCCCTTTGCCGAAGGGGATCGGGTACTGGCCTTCGTGAACGGCATGGGAGGAACTCCCCTGCTGGAGCTTTTTCTGGTGTTCAGCGAACTGAAGCTCTTTCTCGATACCCGGAAAATTGCCATAGCAAGGAGCCTGGTGGGTAACTATATTACGAGCCTGGAAATGCAGGGATGCTCTATAACGCTTCTCAAGATGGATCAGGAGCTTCTGGATCTCTGGGACGCTCCCGTGCGTGTTCCCGCTTTGTGCGGCACCTTCTCTTAGCGATTCCTCCGCGATCAAACCGTTATTCTTATTGCTGCAAACTTTTTTTACTTTCGAGAGGAGCGATTCCTTCATGGATGTGTGTGGTTTCAAGAAGGCCATGCTGTATATGGCAGAGACTCTGACAGCCCAGAAAGACTATCTCACGGAATTGGATTCCGCCATCGGCGATGCGGATCACGGCATCAACATGGAACGAGGATTCTCCAAGGTGCTCTCCACGATACGCCATGGAGAATATACGGATTTGGGAACCCTTTCCAAGGATGTGGCCATGGGACTGATACAGTCCGTGGGGGGAGCCTCCGGGCCCCTTTACGGCACCCTCTTCATGCGCATGTCCGCCACGCTCCAGGGAAAGACCCGGATGGACCTATCCCTCTTCTCCCAAGCTCTTGATGCGGGGCTTCAAGGCATTCGTGATCTCGGCAAGGCCCGGAGGGGAGAAAAAACCATGGTGGATGCCCTTACGCCCGCTGCGGAGGCTCTGCACAATGCCCTGAAGAATGGACAGGATCTTCCCAAAGGACTCGAAGGAGCGGCGGAGGCGGCCCGTAAGGGCATGGAAGACACCATTCCTTTGGTAGCGAAAAAAGGGAGAGCCAGCTATCTCGGAGAACGTTCCGCGGGACATCAGGATCCCGGAGCCACCTCCTCGTATTTCCTTCTTGCGGCTTTTCGGGATGCTGCGACGGAGTGAGCGCACGATCATGACGGGACTTCTCGTGATATCTCACAGCAAGGACGCGGCAAAGGGAATTGCAGATATGGCCTCCCAGATGTGCGGAGGAAAGGTGCCCCTTCGCGGGGTGGGAGGCAGCGAAGAGGGTGGGCTGGGCACGTCGGTACCGCTCATTCTGCAGGCTCTCAGGGAACTTCTCGAAGAAGCCGGGGAGGTTCTCATTCTGCCGGATCTTGGAAGCGCCGTTTTGAGCGCCCGTACAGCTCTGGAATTTCTTGAAAACGGGGTGGATCGAATTATGTTTGCGGACGCCCCGATTCTCGAAGGGACCATGATGGCCGCAGTGGAGGCCAGCGTGGGATCCTCTCTTTCCCGGGTATGCCAGGTGGCGGAGGAAGCACATTTTCTGAAGAAACTAGGAGATGCTCCTGCCCCAACCGGATCTCCCCAACCTTCATAAGGAAAACGGGAGAGAAAAGCACGGAGAGGCTCCGGCTCACCCTATACCGGCATGAAAAAGGCCTGACATGATACAAACATGGTGCACGAAGAAAATCTGCGCATTCTTGTAAGGAAGCCTTTCTCATGATCTAAAAGGGCCCCCGAAAACCTCCCCAAGGAACCTAAAATTTCCGGAGCGTAAAACACTCTTGCGAAAATGTCCTCTTGCCTTTCTTGTTCTGTTGTGGTAGATTGCTCTTCGAGGCATCCAAAAACCCTGGTAGCACTTTACCATAAAAAAGCGACGAGGAGGACTTTTCATGTTTCAGAAATGCGCTTTCGAAGACTATCAGCAACTCCGGCAGAACCTTGAAACCCGCTGCAGAGATCTTTGCAAGATGTATGCCGAGGTCTATTTCGAGTCTCCCCAGGAAGAGGAACTGCACGTGATCAACGTGGAAAACGATACCCATCGCCTTTTCGTGCATTATGCGGTTCAGGACATCGAAGAAACCCTCACCTTTCCCGTGGAATATCTCTGGCGCACCAATGAGGAAGTGGGGGTTCTCATGAACCTCAATAAAGAGGCCCGTATCTTTGCCTGATCACTCCAAAGGCTTTTCAGAAAAACTGTTCCCCGAACATCTCCGCAGAAACCACAAACGGCACGAACGGAAAGAAGCCCTTCCTTGGGGGAAGGGCTTCTTTCTGGGGGAAGAAACGGGCCGTTTTGGGGTTTTTCAGGGTGGTACTCTCTCTCTATCTCTCTTCCTTCCGGCTTGACCTCATTATCCCAGCAATCTTTGAAAAGACAACATTCTTTGCACATTTTTCATCCTCTTTTCTTTTATTGAAAAACTCCCCCCTAAACCTCCGGAAAAAAAGCCGTAAAATTTATGGGAGATATGGATCTCTCTTCGTTCGTTCTTTTATCCCCTTTTTTTCCGGGAAATGCGGTACAATACCGCCACTGTTCCCCCGGGGTACAGATTTTTCGCAAACATCCAAGGAGGTACACAATTCATGCGGCACCGCAAACATCTTTGTTCAGGACTGTACGCTTTTCTTTTCCTGGGGTTTTTCCTGGCTCCTGCATGGGGAGGAGCGCTCTACCAGGTCTCCACCATCGATGCCCTTCTCGACGGAGTATACGAAGGGAGCCTTTCCGTCGGGGAACTCACCCTCCGGGGCAGAGCGGGAATAGGCACCTTTCACGCTCTGGACGGAGAAATGATCCTCAGCCAGGGAATCTGCTACCGGGCTCCCGTATCGGGCAAGGTGGAGCGGGTTTCTCCGGAAGAGACCACTCCCTTCGCTTCGGTGGCCTCCTGGACCGAAGAAGAAGAGCAATCGCACTCCCTCTCCCGAGTCGCGTCTCTGGAAGATTTGGAAGAGCAGATAATCCGCCACATATCCAACGTCAACATCCCCTGGCTCGTTCTCGTACAGGGAACCTTCGAGCATCTCCGCTACCGGAGCGTTCCTCCCCAGGAGAAGCCCTATCCTCCTCTGGCGGAAGCCGCAAAGGAACAGCGTTTCTTCTCTTCCCGAGATCTTGCGGGAGAACTCGTGGGATTCTGGGCTCCCTCCTACGTGGCAGGAGTCAACGTTCCCGGATTTCACCTGCACTTTCTCGCGGAAGATCGCACCCGGGGGGGACACCTCACGGAGTGCGCCGCCTCGGAACTCAACCTCGTGCTGGTGCCTCTTTACGAATACACCATCTCCCTTCCCGCCTCCGAGGCCTTCCGCCAGGCGGACCTCCGCACAAACCGCAGTGAAGCCCTTTCCGAGGTAGAGCGCCCCTCGGAACCCGGGGAATAAACGCGGAAAGGGACAACCCATGAACCGTACCTTTCGAAGCGACGAATCCTTTTGGAATCTTTTTCCCTCCGCCCGACTGGGTATCCTGACGGCCTGGGATGTGCACAATGCTCCCGCCTCTCTCGCCGCTTCCCTTCTAGAGAAGGCGGTGGCCCAGGGGAACCAGCGATTCGGCCCCGTTGAAGAATTGGCAAAAATTCCTGAAATCGCCGTGTGGCGCACGGCCTATAAAACCTTCGGTGCCCCCAAGGGAAACCGATCCTCCGTGGAAGCCCTCCTCCGAAGGGTGGCCAAAGGCAAGGGGCTTCCGAGCATCAATCCTCTCGTGGATTGCTATAACGCGGTATCCCTGGAGTACGCCCTGCCCTGCGGAGGAGAGGATCTCGATCGCATGGAGGGAGATCTTGTGCTTACCCGAGCCAAAGGAGGCGAACCCTTTCTTCCCCTGGGAGAGTCCGAGGAAGATCCTCCCAGAGAGGGCGAGGTTATCTACAAAGACGATGCGGGAGCCATCTGCCGTTGCTGGAACTGGCGAGAGGCCATGCGTACCCGGCTTACGGAAGACACCGTCCGGGCGGTATTGGTCATAGAATCCCTGGCTCCGGAAGGAGATACAACCCTGGAAAAGGCTCTCCAGGCCCTGGAGAAACACGTGCGCAATTTGCTCGGCGGAAAAACCCTCTCGTACCTGGTAACCCGGCAGAACCGGGAAATTCCTCTCCCCTAACCCGAAAACCTCCGGAACTTTTCGGCGAAAATTCTTCCCGGAAGATTCCGAAAGCGGCTTCGAAAAGCGTCGGATAGGCGTGCTTCCCACAACAAGGAATGCGTCTATCCGACGCTTTGTATTGTCAAAAGAAGAATTTTGCCGACATTATAGTAATGTTCAGAAAAATAATCATCAAATTTTTATGCAAGGTGACAGGATCAAAATCTTCCCATATACTTATAGAAGCATCTTTTTAGAACTGGAAGATCTCCGCATCCAAAGGCTTTCGAAAAACATCTTCCCCCTTCGAAAATGCCCCTTCCTGCGACGAAAGGCCACGATCAAAACATTACCGGCTCGAAAGAAAACCCCGGGAGGAGGTGAGAAACTCCCCAAAGCCATTCGAAAGAGCGTCAAGCGTTGAGAGAGAAAAAGTCAGGAAACTCTTTACGAACTCAAGGAGGAACAATCATGAAACGATGTATGGTGATACTTCTCGCACTCTGCCTTATGCTGACGTCCGCCGGAGCCTTCGCTGCTCCGAAAACCATCAAGCTTGCCCATCTCAACCCCCAGCAGCCTTTCGACGTTGCCACCGCCGCCATGTCCGCAGTCTTCAAAAGCATGGTGGAGGCGGAGAGTAACGGTGCCCTCCAGGTTACCGTTTTCCCCGCAGGACAGCTCGGCAACGAACGGGAAACCATGGAACAGGTCAAGCTCGGAGTCGTTCAGAGCTATATAGCCTCCGCAGGAGGCATGGCGGGATTTTACCCCCTCTACAGCATCGTGGACATTCCCTTTGCCATTCCCAACTACGATATCGCCTGGAAGGTTTATGACGGCCCCTTCGGAGACCATCTCGCCGCCGAGATCGAGGAAAAAGCGGGATTCAAGGTTCTCGGCTACGGCGAGGCCGGGGGATTCTTCCAGCTCTCCAATAACAAGAGGGCCATCCAGACCGTGGCGGATATGAAGGGCCTCAAGATGCGCACCATGACGCTTCCCTCGCACCAGAACCTCATGAAGGCCTACGGAGCCGCGGCCACTCCCGTGGCATGGGCCGAGGTCTACACCGCTCTTCAGACGGGGGTGGTGGACGGTCAACACAATCCTCTTCCCATCGTGCTTACGGGAAAGCTCTTCGAAGTTCAGAAGTATCTCACCATTACCAACCACCTTTACAGCAGCTATTGCTGGGTGATGAATAAAGAATTCTATCAGGGACTTACCGAAGAGGAGCGAAAGATCGTGGATGCCGCCGCCAGAACCGCCATCATTGCGGGACGCGGACTGAATCGCATCATCGAGTCCTCCGAAAAGGGACTCCCGGCTCTCGTCGAGGCGGGCATGGAGATCAACACTCCCTCTCCCGAAGCGCTTCAGGAATTTCGGGAGGTGGGACGTGCGGCGGCTCTGGAGTTTATAAAGGAAACCTACAAGGATGAAGGAGTAGCCCTCGCCCAGATGTACCTGGATGCCATCGATCAAGCCATGGAGGAGGGAAAGTAGGGGCTCCAGCCCCGCTTCCCTTCTCTCCCGGTAGAGAATCCCATGCATACCGAAAACCTCCGGGAGAAAAGCCGAGAGGAGCGGGAAGAACGAGGAATATTCCTGCTCGCCCGAAAGATCGGGGACGGACTTGAACGGGCTCTGGAAATTCCGGTCTTTCTTCTCTCGGTCGTCATGACCATCACGGTTCTGGGGGGGATCTTTTTCCGTTACGTTCTACGATCCCCCCTGGGATGGTCCGAAGAGCTGTCCCGGTACGTCATGATCTGGATGGCCCTGCTCTCGGTGGGTCTCTGCATCTGGCGGCACGAACACGTGGGGGTGACCATGTTCATCAAGAGGCTCCCTCGGCTTCTCGCCAAAATGGTCATTTTTCTTTCGAACACGGTGGTACTCTATTTCCTCTACGTTCTCACCATCCAGGGTTTTTCCATGGCCCGGGGAGGGAGAGCCCAGATTTCCACGGCCCTCCACACCACCATGGAATGGTGGCTCATGGCGGTACCGGTAAGCGCCGCACTTTGTATGGTTTTTCTCATCTGCAAGATGATCCTCGACATTCGGAGGAAGGATTTAGATGAAATCCTCATGTCAGAAGACGTGGTGACCACGGTGAAACGGGAGGAAGGGCTCGACTTCGACTCGGTTCCCCTGAAGGGAGAGAAGACCTCATGACCGGATTCATCACCCTCTGCTTTCTGATTCTCATAGCGGTGGGCATGCCCATCGGTTTCGTCCTGGGCACCACGGGCCTCGGGGCAATTCTCAAGATGGATATCCCCTCGGTTCTCCGGCTCGTCCCCCAGCGCTACTTCGCGGGGGTGGACATGTTCACCCTTATGGCCATGCCCTTTTTCATTCTCGCCGGGGAGATCATGAACAAAACCGGTATTACCACACGACTGGTGAAATTCAGCAACGTCCTGGTGGGGCATCTCCAGGGAGGGCTCGCTCATGCCAACATTCTGGCCTCGGTCTTCTTCGCGGGCATCACCGGCGCCGCAGTGAGCGACACCGCCGCCATCGGCTCCATGCTCATTCCCGCCATGACCGAAGAGGGATACGACAAATCTTTTGCCGCCGCGGTAACCGCCTCCTCCTCCATCATCGGCCCCACCATCCCTCCGTCGAATATCATGGTAATCTATGGAGCCTTCATGCAGGTCTCCATTGCGGGGCTTTTTCTGGCGGGAATTCTGCCGGGACTTCTCGTGGCGGGGGCCCTTATGATCCTCACCGCCCGAATTTCGAAGAAACGGGGCTATCCCGTGGGAGAACGCCGGGCCACTCTCAAGGAGGTGCTCAGCGCCTTCAAGGATGCCCTTATCGCCCTGCTCATGCCCGCCATCATTCTCGGAGGCATTCTTTCGGGAATTTTCACTCCCACCGAGGCAGCGGCGGTGGCGGTGGCTTACGCCATGTTCATCGGCTTTTTCGTCTACCGAAACCTGACCCTGGGGGATCTCTGGCCCCTCTTCATGAAGATGGCCCGTACTACCGGCGTGGTCTTTCTTGTTATCGCCGCAGCTTCCATCCTCGGGTGGGTGCTCACCATCGAGCAGATTCCCGAAAAGGTGGCCGCCCTCATGCTGAGCGTGAGCACCAACAAATGGATCGTCATGGGAATGATTCTGGGGCTCCTTCTTTTTGTAGGAATGTTCATGGATATCGCCGCGGCTCTCATCATTCTGGGCCCCATTCTGCACCCCCTGGCGGTGAAAATCGGCTTCAATCCTCTCCATTTCGGCATCATCATGGTGGTCTCCCTCAACATCGCCCTCATGACTCCCCCCGTGGGGGCCTGCCTCTTCGTGGCCTGCGGCATAAGCAAGCTCACCATCGAGGAGCTGAGCCGGGAGATCTTTCCCTTTATCCTCGTGGTTCTGGGGGTGCTCCTTCTGATCACTTTCGTCCCCGCCATACCCCTCTTTCTGCCCCGCCTCATGGGAATGGTATGAGGAATACGCAAAAAGCATAGAACCCTCGGGCACTCGATTTTTGCACAAGAGGCACATCAATCTGGGGGGCTTCGGGAATATTCCCGAAGCCCCCCAGATTTGCCTTCGTATACTCGAAAAAGAACTTCAGCGTTTACGGTTCTTCCAGTACTTGCGGTACAGGGAAGGGCCGAAGAAAACCGCCTCCAGAAGAAGAAGCACCAGAATCACCCCGCCCACACCGTTCATGAACCGGGTGAAGGGGGCGTCATAACGCAGAAGAAGATCCTGAACTTCCCGGCGAAGGGAGACCACCTTGCCATCTTTCATGATACTGCCGTAAATTTCCGCCGCCACGGGCTGGAGAATCTCCTTCATTTTCGCCACGTTGCCCTGCACCGCATGGGCCCGGGCAAGCTGATAGGTTCCCACGTCCCGAACGGAGGCCTCTGCGGGAAGCACCGTATACTCCCGAACCTCCGGAGGCTCTCCGGAAACCCTCCTGCTCTGGACCCATCGCACCCGATCCTCTTGATAGGGTTCCTTACCGTACCGCTCGACAGCCTTTCGGATGTCCTCGGGCTTTCCCATGTCCGCCGCATAGGCCGCGTATTCCGCGAAGGCCATGGGTTTCCAGCGAATTCCCGTCTGGGATTCCACACTTGTGGCATAACGCCGGACCACCCGGTAGAAGGCGTTTATGGCTTTCGAGTAGTTTCCCTGGGTTTTCCACAGCATTCCCTCGAAGTACGCGTAGAGAGCGTGCTCTCCTGCGGAGCAGGAAATTCTGGAGAAGGAATCCGCCGCATTTTCGTAATCCGTCGCATCGTACTGTTCCCACGCCACGCGTGGTTCGACTTGGTCGCCGCCTCACCCCGCCTCGGCGAGAAGAGGAAAGAGCACGGTCATACCAGCCAGGAAAAGGAACAGAATTTTTCGTCCCAAGATTCTCCCTCCTTGTTGATGCAAAAAATCCCCCGGATTATACATTGTTTCCGCCAAAATGACACCCGCAGACTTCTCTTAGGGTATATAATCGAAAAGGTATTCTACAAATTTTCCCGCTCCGCTCCACGGAGTGCGGCGCAAGGAGGTTCCTTCATGAGGCTTTTCGGCGGCTTTTCCTTTCGAAAAAGTTCTTTGACTCCTTTCGGAATCTCCGCATTGCTCGGCATTCTCCTTCTCGGAGGGTGCGGCTTTCAAAAAAAGGAGACTCCAGGGCCGGAGAGAGACGAACCCTCCTCTCTCGTGGCGGTGCCGGTACATCCGGAGACGTCCATTCCCGGCAAGGTTAAAGCCCCCTCGGGAAAGGTTCTTCGCCCCCTGGCCCCTCCCACCCCTACCATAGAACCCATCCGGGGAATGGGCACGGGAAGCCCCTTTTCCTCCAGAGACATCCCCGGCGGCAATCCAAGCCTTCAGGAGCTCGCCCGGGGGCTGAACCATCCGGTTTTTCCAAAGGAGAAAACCCTTTTCACTTCCCGAGATCTGGGCATTCTCGGAGAGATGGCGGATTCGGTGCAGGATTTCCGAGACTCCCTGGAGGATTCCGCTCTCGAGGGAGGAAGCAAAACCCTGAACGCCCTGCCCTTCGTGTATGCGGAACCGGACGAGGCCACGGTGGATTACTCCGGAGGCACCCTGACCATCGGAATCTCCGTACCGGTAGAGCGCTTTCGCATAGGAAAACCTCTTGCACCGGAGGTACCGAAACAATCCCCTTCCCCCCCTCCGGAAAAACCATAAGGAGAGAGACCACCCATGAATGCGCTTTCCTCCGCACCTCGGGAGCACCATCATTCTGCGAAAAACCAGAAACATTCTTCCCGCCTCCGGAGAAGGGCTTTCCTGGCCCTTTTTTTCGGTCTTCTCTCGCTTCTTTTTCTCGGACGGCTTCTCCTGCTCCCCCTTATCTCGGAAGCCACTCGATTTCCCGGAGGACGGGCCGGAGCATCGAATCAAACCATCCGGTACGGCATGGCCAAACACCCCCCGCTCTTCTTCCGGGATGCGGAAGGATACTACCGGGGATACCTGGCGGATCTCCTCCGGGCCCTTTCGGAAGGCGAGCCCTGGGAGCTTGCTTTCGTGGAGGCCCCCGGAGACGATCTCCCGGGGATGCTGAACCGGGGAGAGGTGGATCTCCTCAGCATGGTTCCTCTCCCTCATCGTGCGTTCAACCTCGGCAAAGTACATCACTACGCCACCTGGTACACCTTCTTCACACCTCCGGGCACCATGATTCTCTCCTTTCTGGATCTCCAGGAAAAACGCATCGCCATGCAGGGGGGCTTCTACGGCACCTACGAGCTTCGGCGCATTCTGAACGGCCTGGGCATAAAATATGAAATGGTGGAGACCGAAACCGTGGAGGAAGCTCTGGATCTTCTCCACCGGGGGGAAGTGCACGCCTGCAGTGCCGAGCAAATTCCCTCGGCGAACCTCGTGCGCCGGTACGGTTTCTGGCGAAGCCCCGTGGTCTTCGCTCCTTCCCAGGTTTTCTTCGCCGCTGCGGAAGGAAGGCATTCGGACATTCTCGCCCGGCTGGACGAAAAGCTCCGGGCCTGGCACCAGAATCCCCTCTCTCCTCTCAAGGACATCCAGCGCCGGTGGTTCTACGACGAAGAATTCACCTTCTTTCCCGAGTGGGTGCGATGGAGCTTCTGGGGATCCGCGGCGATTCTCGTGGCCATGAGTTTCGGACTGGGCATGTTCTTCTGGAAGGAGAAAACCATCAAACTCCGGAATGCGGAGCTCCGGAAGCGCCTGGAATCGGAGCAGTTCCTCCGGGAGGCTACCCGGGCGCTTCTCGCCAAGACAGAGGAAAAGAACGTCCTGGAGCAAATGTGCCAACGTATGTGCGAGGTTCTGACCCCCGAGAGGTTTCTGCTCTTGCGGAGCACCTTTTCCGAGGACCGCCGGCGCGTTCTGGAGGTATCCTTCGAGTACAAGGCTTCCGAAGATCCTCCCTTTTCGAAACTTCTCCTGAGCCAGAGGACCGTCTTTTCCGTGGAGGAATTTCCCAAAGCCGTTTTCCAGGAGCTCCGCTCCCAGAGAATTCTCCGGAGCCACATGGAGCATCTCCCCTTTCTGGGAGAATTCTTTCCTCCCTGGATGCGGGAAAATATTTTTTTCTCCCTCTACGCCATTTTCGAAGGTTCCCACCTCTGGGGGGCTTTGGTGCTGAAGCATTCGGGAAACCCCCTTCCCTCCAAGGGCATGGACATTACCCTGGCGACCTTTGCGGAAATTTTTTCCGCCCACCTTCTCCAGAAACGGGAAGCCAAACGCCTTGTGCGCCTGGCCACCACGGATACCCTTACGGGACTTCCCAACCGCCGAAGCTTTTTTGAAGCCCTCGGCCGGGAAATCGCCCGAAGCCGCCGCCACGGGCAGCCTTTTTCCCTGATTCTCTGCGATATCGACTTTTTCAAGGAGGTCAACGACACCCACGGCCACGATGCGGGAGATAACGTGCTCCGTCAGTTCGGCCGCCATCTGCGGAAGGCTCTCCGAAGGGAAGATCTTCCTTCCCGCTACGGGGGAGAGGAATTCGGAGTTCTTCTTCCCGAAACGGATCTTGCCAAGGCGGTGCACATTGCAGAAAGGCTGCGTACCCTGGTGGAGCAGAGCTCTTTTTCGGTAAGCCGGGGGCAAAAAGACTCTCCCCAGGTAAAGCTTACCGCGAGTTTCGGAGTGGCTCAGCTTCAGGAAGATACGGATAGTGCGGAAACCCTTTTTTCCCGGGCGGATCTCTTGCTTTACGAGGTAAAACATGAGGGTCGGAACTCGGTGCTCCCCTCTCCGAAAGATTTCCCTCTCTTCGCACCCGATGCATAAAAGAAAAACTTTCGTCTTCCCAAGACAAAGCTCCCCTCGGAAAGATCTTGCCTTTCCCGGGGGAGCGCTTTATTCTGTACTCACCCTTCTTGGCGGATTTCCCGAGAGGGGAATTTTTCTCAAGGAGGCCATGCGCCCATGACATCTCCAGAAACCTTTCATCTTCAGGACCACCAGGCCAAGGAACTTTCACCGGAAGAGGTCTTTCAAAGGCTCGGCTCCTCCCCGGAGGGACTTTCTCCGGAAGAGGCCGCCATGCGGCTTGACATCGAAGGGCCCAACGGCATTCCAGAAAAAAAGGAAAGCCTTCTGCAAAAGCTTTTCGGCTTTTTCTGGGGCCCCATTCCCTGGATGATCGAAATCGCGGCGATGCTGAGTCTTTTCGAAGCGATTACCCAGGGAGGAGCGGAGCACTGGCTGGATGTCTCCATCATTACCCTTATGCTCCTTATCAACGGCGTCATCGGCTTTCTCGAAGAGTACAAGGCCAGCGATGCCTTGAAGGCCCTGAAAAACTCCCTGGCCCTCAAGGCCCGGGTCAAACGGGGAGGAACCTGGCAGGAAATCGATGCGGCGGACCTCGTTCCGGGGGATGTGATACGCATTCGCCTGGGAGACGTGATTCCCGGAGACGCCAAGCTTTTCGGAGGAGACTATCTGAGCATCGACCAGGCAGCCCTCACGGGAGAATCCCTTCCGGTGAACAAGACCTCCGGGGATATCGCCTATTCCGGTTCCGTGGTGAAGCGGGGAGAGATGGAGGCGGTGGTTATCGGCACGGGGGTACACACCTTCTTCGGACGTACCGCCAAACTGGTGGGAGATGCGGGAGCGGAATCCCACTTTCAGCGGGCGGTGATGAAAATCGGGAACTTCCTGATCCTTCTTTCCGTGGCTCTGAGCGTCCTTCTGGCGGTGGTCTCCCTCCATCGAGGAATGGACATCCTCTCCCTGGCCCAGCTTATTCTCATCCTGGTGGTGGCCTCCATCCCCGTGGCCATGCCCGCCGTACTGAGCGTCACCATGGCCCTGGGAGTGATGGATCTTTCAAAACACAAGGCCATCGTCTCCCGGATGCAGGCCATCGAAGAGATGGCGGGGGTGGACATGCTATGCAGCGACAAGACCGGCACCCTTACCCAGAACCGGCTTACCCTGGGAGAGACCCTGCTCTACGCATCTCCGAACGAGAAAGACTGCATTCTCGCCGCCGCCCTGGCCTCCAAGCGGGAGAACCGCGATGCCATCGACCTGGCGGTGCTTGGAGCCCTTGGAGAAGCGCCGGAACTCTTCTCGTGGAATGTGGAGAAATTCACCCCCTTCGATCCCGTCACCAAGCGTACCGAGGCCCGTCTTACCGCCTCCGGAGGAAGTGTCCTGGAGGTCTCCAAGGGAGCGCCCCAGGTCATGGCGGAGCTCTGTGCTCTCAGGGGAGAAACCGCGGAAAAAGTGGACCGTGACGTGGCGGCTCTCGCAGCCCGGGGGCTTCGGGCCCTGGGAGTGGCCCGGAGAAAAGACCAAGGCTCCTGGGAATTTCTGGGAATTCTCTCCCTCTACGATCCTCCCCGGGAGGATTCGGCGGAAACCATCGCCAAGGCTCGGGAGTACGGCCTGGACGTGAAGATGGTCACCGGGGACGATACAGCCATTGCAGCGGAAATTTCAGGACAGCTCGGCATGGGCACCCACATCGTGCCGGCCCCGGAAATCTTCGCTCCCGGCGTGGATCCGGAGCACCTTTCACCGGAACTCCAGGAGCGCATCGAGAAGGCCGACGGGTTCGCCCGGGTTTTTCCGGAGCACAAGTACGCCATCGTAAAAGCTCTCCAGGCCCGGGGACACATGGTAGCCATGACGGGAGACGGCGTGAACGACGCTCCGGCCCTCAAACAGGCGGATGCGGGCACTGCGGTCTCCGACGCCACCGATGCGGCCAGAGCCGCAGCGGCTCTCATCCTTACCGCTCCCGGCCTGGGAGTCATCATCCGGGCCATCGAAGCGGCCCGGCAGATCTTCGCCCGCATGATGAGCTACACCATCTACCGCATCGCCATGACCATCGACATCATGGTCTTCGTGGTACTCAGCATGCTCCTCTTTCCCACGGTGATGCACCAGGGGATGCCCGTGGCGTTCCAACCCATCAGCACGGTAATGCTCATTCTCCTGGCCCTGCTGGACGATATTCCCACCATGACCCTGGCCTACGACAACGCTCCCATCGCCCCCACTCCCCAGCGATGGAACATGCCCCGGGTACTCACGGTATCCTGTGCCCTGGGAGCGTTGAGCGTGGCCCAGACCTTCGGTCTTCTGGGGTACTGCATGCACCACCTGGACGGCACTCTCTGGGGAGTTGCCCTTGACCCGGAGCACATCAAGTCCATGATTTTCCTCCAGCTCGTCATCGGAGGACATCTGCTGGTGTTCTGCACCCGCACCCACCGGGCCTTTTTCACCCCTCCCTACCCCGCCTGGCCTCTGGTGGCGAGCGTTCTCGGCACCCAGCTCCTGGCGGCGCTCCTGGCGGGATTCGGGCTCATCATTCCCCGGCTTCCCTGGCCCCTCATCGGCCTGGTGTGGCTCTACAACCTCCTGTGGATGGGCATTCTGGATTTCGTCAAGGTTTTCCTCTATCGGAGCATGGACAAGGAACTCCATACGTTCCATATTCTGCGACGCTACCAGAAAAACCTCTTTCCCTTCGCCCTGGGCACGAGACGATCACCCCGGAAAGGATAGCTGCTTACTTTTTATATACGAACCACCGGGGCGGAGCGGGAAAATTTCTCCCCCTCCGCCCCGGTGGTTTCTCCCTTTCGACCCGGGCATCCCCGATTTTGCCATGCCGCGACAGAAAAGGTTCTCTATTTTTGCGCCACCAGATAAAACCGATGCGACACGAAATCAAGAAATCCCCGTTCCTCTATCATTTCGTGCAAAAGCTCCATTCTCTCCCCGTACTCCTCCAGGCTGAACCCGGGAATCTGCCAGGGAATACATCGGAGATACCAGGCAATGGCCCCCACGTCGAAAAACCTGTAGGTTCCCATATTTTCACGGCATTCCAGAATACGGAATTTCTCCCTCCGGAACTCCCGGATATTTCCCGTGAGGCACCAATCTTCGAGGGATTTCACGTGCCCCAGCGAGAGATTGAGATCCACCGCGTTGAGGCTTCCCACCTGCTGGGTGGCAAAAATTCCCCGGGGTCTGAGAAGACGCCGAATTTCCTTGCAGTGGTAAGAACCATGCCGGTTGATGATCACATCAAAAAAGGCATCTTCAAAGGGAAGCTGCCCGCTATTCCGGCACGTTACCACTGAAATGCCTTTTTTCTCAAGCTTTGCGCGGACCACCGGAATATTCGGCTCGTATCCTTCGGTAGCCATGACGGTGGCCGGCAGATCTTCGAGAGAAGCGAGAAATTCTCCGCCCCCCGTATCCATATCGAGAAGAGTTCCGGCGTTGTTCATGTATTTTTTCACGACTTCCCGATAACTCCAGGGAAGTACTCCCTCTTCCATTCTCCCGTTCAGATGGGAAAAATCCCAGCCTTCCAGAGAATAGGCATACTCTTTTTTGAGATATTCGTATAACTTCGGATTTTTCATATTCCCTTTCCGCACATACGTTTTCATCGCAGGGATGGTGAGGCGTTACGAAAAATGCCGTGCCAGCCGCTGGAGGGGTTTTCCTGTGAGGCGGTTCACCAGCTGATGCTCCAAAGTTTCCGCTCCCAGGGAGTGGTAAAAGGCCAGGGCATCGGTATTCCAATCCAATACCCGCCACTCGAAACGGGGGCATCCCTCTTCGAGAGCCCGTTTGGCGAGGTAGGCAAAGAGAAGCGTTCCCAAGCCTTTGCGCCGCATGGAGGGGCGCACGTAAAGATCGTCCAGATAAAGCCCGGGGCATCCCGTAAAGGTGGAAAAATTCTGGCAGAAGAGAGCGAAGCCCGCAGGCTCTCCCTTATAGCAGACGAAAACCACCTCCGCGGCAGGCTTATCTCTTTCGAAAAGATTGGCCCGCAGAAGATCTTCCGTGGCCTCCACCTCCTCCCGCAGGCCTTCATATTCCGCAAGTTCAAGAATGAATTCGAGAATTTGAGGGACATCCTCCACCGTGGCACTGCGGAGAGTACATTCCGGAATTCGAGTAGGCACGTTCATTTTTTCAGCTCCCTTCCCTATTTGAAAAATGGATTTTCGGAGCTCTTCATAGAAAAGCTCCTCCATATTTGTTGATAATCCGGCATGTAATTTGGTGAAAGAATCATAACACAGGAAGACGGAGGGGGCGAAAAATTCCGCTCTCTCCGTCTTGCGGTAAAAGAAAACTTTCCGTATTTTCCGGAAGTAAAGAAGGAACGTTACGACATCACTTTTTCGCCCAAAGAGCCATTCCGGGAATCCCCAAAACAAGCATGCCCATCCGGGAAATCTCTCCCAGGGAACATTCCCCGGATCCGCCGCCCCTCGCAGTTCCCCGAGAGACGGTTATTTCAAAGGCCTCGGAGTTGAATGGAAGAGCCGTCATGAACTGAACGATTCGCTGCCGGAGAGCCTGCATGGCCGCCTGTTCCTCCTCGGTGATGGTGCCGTTTTTCGATTTTTTCCGGAGCTTCAGGAAATTTTCGATGTAAATGGAGGAGGTGCCTTTGAAAAGATAGATCGTTCCCGTGGAAAGAACCCGGATGCGATACCAGGAATCCTCCAGGGCAAGATTTTTTCCCGAAGCGACATTCTCGTCATAAGCAAGAGAACGTACCTGTGCGGCATCCAGGAAAAATTCCTCAGGGCCCTCGGTATTCCACCCGGTTTCCACCTCCACATCCCAGGATCGGAAAACTCCATCCTCCCATGCGGTGGCCGCGAGAATCTGAGCGATTCGGAACGATACCGCCTGGCAGAGGCAGAACTTGGTTCCCCCATTGGGAGCCGGCTCGGTACACTGTTCGGACATGACCAGCTCCACGGGCTCACCCCCCGCACCTTTGAGAATGGTGACCACGTTGGAAGTCACCCTTTCCGCCACGTCCAGAGCCATGCCGGAAGAGGCCGTTCCCAGAAGACAAAGAATTCCCACCATCATGCCCGTTACCGCGTTCTTCCACCCTTTTTGCATACTCCATACTCCTTTAAGTTTTATTAGTCTAATAAGACTTAAGCCTCTTTCGCTTTTTTGTCAAGAGAAAATAAATTGACTCCGTTTGACTAAAAGAAAAAAGAAGCATATACTGAGAGAAATATGTTAGTAAAATAAAACTAAAAATCTCTTTGCTCAGAGCACAAAGCAACGGATGCGATGTATAAAGCCCGACCTCCACACACATCCCCCGGTC
This sequence comes from uncultured Synergistaceae bacterium, assembly GCA_964545875.1. Taxonomy (GTDB): domain Bacteria; phylum Synergistota; class Synergistia; order Synergistales; family Aminiphilaceae; genus DAIPKP01. The sequence goes on along the minus strand of CAZJHH010000010.1, from coordinate 11,801 downwards.
GAAAATAACTTTGAAAGGAGCGACTTTTCTTGTGGAAAAAACTCAACATGCCATGGGGCCTGCTTCCCCTGACTCCAAATCCATGAGTTTCTACGGCATTGGTTTTATCTGGCTGGGACAGAGCTTTTTCTTTTCCCTTCCACTTATCCTGGGAGCCTGGGCGTTTCCGGATTTCTTTCTGGTCACCCGAGTTCCTCCGCTGCTGCTGCATCTTGCCGGAGGAATGCTTCTTTTTCTGGGACTGCTTCTCTTTTTTTCTTCCGCCCTTCTGGTCAAAAAGCATTATAAAAACGGAACTCTCTGTACCACGGGGCCCTTTGCTCTTTGCCGCAACCCCATTTACGGAGCCTGGATTTTCCTTCTCCTTCCCGGAATCGCCTTGCTGTTGCGAATGCCCCTGCTTTTCCTCATTTCGTTTATCATGTATTTTTGCCTTCTGAAGCCACTGAAGAAAGAAGAGGACTGGCTTCTCAGCAAATATGGCGCTCTTTACGAGATATACACCCAAAGAGTTCCCCGCTTATGTCCGGGCTTTGCACATGTTTCCAGAATATGGAGAAAGCAACGTTATTATTGACGCTTGCCTTATAAACCCTAAAAAAGGCGCCCGCCTCCGGAAAAGAGAACACGGGGAGACTCCGCCCCTCTCTCGGATCTCGGGCAATACTTTCGGCCCTTTCGATACCACAATGCTCGTATCGTGGGTTTTCGAACCGGCACGGCCTCTTTATGCGAAAAAAGCTCCGGAAAGGCGAACACTTTCCGCCTTTCCGGAGCTTTTTCTTTTACACCAGAGTATTCTCTTTCTTGGTAAGATTTACCAGGGCTTCTCCGAATCTTGAAGAGGCAGCACCATGGGGACGAATCGTATGCCGTGAAGCTGCTGCTCTTCCTTCTGGGGAAGGAAACCCATTTTTCTGTAGGCTTCCACCGCGTTGGGCGAGGCATTCACGGTTATCTCCCTCACTCTGCAGTTTCTCTTGCGGCATTCCTCCACCGAAAGGGCCATGAGTTCCCGGCCTATCCCCCGCCCCTGAAAGGCCTTATTTACGAAAAAAAGTGCCACATGCCGGCACTCCCGCATTTCGAGAATTCCCACAAGACCGTCTTCGTTTCGGGCGGTAAAGACAAAATCGCCGTTACCACAACGTTCTTTGAGCGCCGTTTCATTAGCGAAGGCCCGAAAGGCTTCCACTCCTTCGGCAGAATAGGCGGGGGCCACAAAAGCATCGAAGGTACCGCGCACCACCTCCATCACCGCTTGTTCCTCCCCCTTCTGCATGGGGGCATAGATGATTCCGAAATCCACGACCTTCCTCCTTTTCTTTCAAGAGGGCTCTTCCTTCTTCTCTTCCAGGGCTTTCTCCACAGCTTTGGCGGCGGTTTGGAGTACCTTGATGCGGGCAAAATACTTGTCGTTGGCCTCCACCACCGTCCAGGGGGCCCAAGGGGTGTTGGTTCGCCAGAGCATCTCCTCCACCGCCTCCTCGTAGAGAGGCCATTTCTCGCGATTCCGCCAGTCTTCTTCGGTAATCTTCCATTGCTTGTAGGGATCCTCCTGGCGAGCCTGGAAACGGCGAAGCTGTTCCTCCCCGTCAATGTGAAGCCAGAACTTGACTATCACCGCTCCATACCCTGCCCACTGGCTTTCCATGCTGTTGATCTCTCCGTAGGCCCGGCGCCATTCCCGGGGAGCGCAGAATGCTTCCACCCTCTCCACCAGAACCCGGCCGTACCAGGTGCGGTCAAAAACAGTCACGTGCCCCGCCTTGGGAAAGTTTTCCCAGAAGCGCCACAGATAGTGGTGTGCCTTTTCCACATCGTTGGGAGCTCCCACGGGAACCACCTCGTACCCCCGGGGATCCAGGTTCTGCACCAGTCTCTTGATGCATCCGCCCTTACCCGCCGCATCCCATCCTTCAAAGGCCACCACCATGGGAATACGCTTTTTGTAAAGCCCGTACTGGGCGGCACGAAAACGCTTCTGCCACTTTTGCAGCTCCTTCTGATACGCCTCTTTCTCCAGAGATTGAGAGAGATCCACCTTCTGCAGTACCGTGGGCACCGAGAGGCGTTTAACGGGCTCCTCCTTTTCGGGAAGAACGGAAAGATCTTTCACCGCCTCCCGAAAGGCCTTGCAGTTCCGCACCGCCTCTTCCATCTTGAGCACCACCGACTCCAGCACCTTCGTCGCCGCATACCGTCGGTCATGAGCTTCCACCACAATCCACGGCGCATGTCCCGCATCGGTGCGGGGGAGCACCTCCTCCACCCGGGCAAGGAGTTTTTCGTACCGATCCTTCTCGTCGAGAAGTTCCTTGGAGACTTTCCAGGCGGTATTGCTGTGCTGGCGCAGCTTCTTGAGCCTCCGCCGCTGTTCCTTTTCGCTGATGTGAAGGAAGAACTTGAGAATCAGGGTTCCTCCCTCCGCAAGAGTGCGCTCAAAGGAGGCGATGTCGTCGATTACCGTTCGGGGAAGCTCCTGATCCAGGGAAAAGACCGGGGGAAAACCGATGAGCCTTCTGTACCAGCTCCGATTGCAGATGAGGATACGTCCCTTGGCGGGGGTCCATCTCCAGGGGCGCCAAAAGGGAGGATAATAGGCATCTCCGGGAAAGTCCGTATGATAGTTGCGCACTTCGTATCCCCGGGGATCGAGAGGAAGAATCAGCTCGTTCATGATGGTACCTTTTCCTGCGGCCTCCCACCCCTCGAAGACGAGAAGCACCGGTATGCCGAGATCCTTTATCTCCCGCTGCAACTCCCCCAGACGTTTGGCAAGATCGGGAAAGATGTTGCCATATTCTTTCTTGGGAATTTTTTTCGTAAGATCCAGCTGTTCCAGCATTTTTCTCCACCTCCTCAATCTCCTGCTCCGGATTTATCGAAATAGTCCGCCCCATTGTACCTCTAATTCAACTTTTGGCATCATTTCCTCCAAATACATTTCGCCCCAAAAACCGACTTTCCTATTGACATCCTCAAAACCTTGTGCAATATTCATGGCAAACAGAAATTCATGAAATCCTCCACATTGAACGCTGCGGGAGAGTTCCGCCACAAGCGGACGCCGAAGGGGCAAGGCTCGTAACAGGGCTGAAACTCTCAGGCTCAGGGACGGCAGCGGGAGGGTCCTCTGAAATACTACCCCTTACGGGCTATGTGACAGAGAGCGCCTGCGCTTGAAACAACACCATGTCACGTGGGCCGCTCCTTTTTCAAAGCTCTTTTCGCCTTTCCTCGCTCCTTCGGAGAAACCCATGGGACAACGACGCCTTATGTTGCTATTCCTTTGGGAGGTGGTTTTCCATGCGTCATTCTTCTCTGTTTCGCTCCACCCACCATAACCCTTACGAGAACCTCGCCCTGGAGGAGTACCTCCGCCGTACCCGGGGTTCTTCCCAGCCCATGCTCTATCTCTGGCAAAACGAAAAAACCGTGGTTTTCGGCAGAAATCAGAATCCCTGGCGCGAATGCCGCCTGGATCTCCTGGAACGGGAAGGAGGACTTCCCGCCCGGCGTGCCACCGGAGGGGGGGCGGTGTTTCACGACCTGGGGAACCTCAACTTTACCTTTCTTCTTCCCACCCCTCTTTTCGACATAAACCGACAGATCTCGGTTATCGCCAGGGCTTTGAACTCCTTCGGCATCTCCACATCCTACAGCGGCCGCAACGATCTTCTCGCCCAGGGAGCCAAGTTCTCGGGAAACGCCTTCTACAAGGCCCGGGGAGCTTCGTACCACCACGGCACCCTTCTGGTGAAGGTGGATATGGCCTTTCTTGGGCGATATCTCCAGGTATCTCCCGCCAAACTCCGTTCCAAGGGAGTAACGTCGGTGCAGTCCCGGGTAATCAATCTGACCTCTCTTCGGGAAGATCTCACCGTGGAGGCCCTTTCAGAGGCTCTCTCCCGAACCTTTACGGAGGAGTACGGCCTCTTCCGGCAATCTCCCGTGGAGGTGAACCTGGATGCTCTCCGGGAGGATTCCCTTTTTGAATCCCTCCGGGAACACTTTGCGGAAAAATCCTGGATTTTGGGCAACTCCCCCGCCTTCGACCTGGTGCTTGAAAATCGTTTCTCCTGGGGAGGCGTGGAGCTCCTGGTTTCCTGCTCCCGGGGAGAGATCACCTCTCTCCAGGTAAACTCGGATGCCCTGGAGACCGACGCCATCGAAAAGATACCGAGCCTTCTCGAAGGCTCTCCCTTCCGTTTCGACATCATGGCGGCAAATCTGCAGGATCACGCGAAAACCCTGGTTCCCGGACAAAGCCGGGAAATTCTCAGGGACATCGCTCTTTGGCTCTCCTCATGCCCCCTCGACACAGAGAACGCTCCGGAGGGGGAAAAAACCCATATCACAGGAGGTGTATAGCAGTGCGGCAAACGCCCATGTATGAGGATCACGTAAAACTCAAAGGTAAAATCGTGGATTTCGGGGGATGGGCTCTTCCCATCCAGTACGATCACCTGGGAATTAAAAAGGAGCACCTCCAGGTGCGAAGCACGGCGGGACTGTTCGACGTCTCCCACATGGGAGAGGTCTGGATCACCGGAGAGGAGGCGGCCCCCTTTCTCTACAGTCTGGTGACCAACGATACGAGCCTTCTCCGGGAGGGGCAGGTCCAGTACAACATCATGTGCTACCCCGAAGGGGGAGCGGTGGACGATCTTCTGGTCTACAAGTGCTCGAACGCCCGGTTCTTCCTCGTGATCAACGCCGCCAACGTGGACAAGGACGTGGCGTGGATCGAGGAACAGGCCAAGGGGAAAAAGGTTACGGTGCATCACGCCTCGTCGGAATATGCCGAGGCGGCCCTTCAGGGGCCCAAGGCGGAAAAAATCCTTCAGAAACTGGTTACGGAAGATCTGGCACAACTCCCCTTTTTCTTCTTTCGGGAAAAAGTGGCCCTCGGCGGCATGGAGGCCCTGATTTCCCGCACGGGCTATACCGGGGAGGACGGTTTCGAGATCTACGTTCCCTGGGACCAGGGAAGCCGTCTCTGGAATATGATTATGGAAGCGGGAGAAGAAGAGGAGATCGCCCCCGCAGGGCTCGGCGCTCGGGACAGTCTGCGTTTCGAAGCCTGCCTTCCCCTCTACGGCCACGAGATCAGCCGGGAAATCTCTCCTCTCGAAGGAGGGCTGGGCTTTTTCGTAAAGCTGGATAAAAAGGGTTTTATCGGCCAGGAGGCCCTTCGGAAAAGCAAAGAGACGGGACAGTATCGACGGAGTATCGCCCTGGAGATGACGGAGAAAGGAGTTCCCCGGGAAGGATACCCGGTGCAGCTCCAAAACGGGGATACCCTGGGATACGTTACCACCGGAGGCTACGCTCCCTCCCTGGACAAAAACGTCGCCCTCGCCCTGGTAAGCCCCGAAGCGACGGAAGAAGAAGGCCCCTTCTACATCGACATCCGGGGCAAAAAAAAGGAAGCCCGGAAGGTGAAGAAACCCTTTTACAAGAAGCGCTACAAGGCATAACAAACCTATAGAGAAGAAAGAGAGGGATTTCAAATGGAACTGCGCTTTGATGCCACATGCAAGTACACCAAGGATCACGAGTGGATTCGGCTGGAGGGAAACCGGGGATACGTGGGAATCAGCGACTACGCCCAGCATGCCATGGGGGACGTGGTGTTCGTGGAACTCCCCGAAGTGGGAGCCTCCTTCGAAGGAGGAGAGGATTTCTGCGTGGTGGAATCCGTGAAGGGAGCCAACGACGTGTATGCTCCCCTGGGGTGCACGGTACTGGAAGTCAACGAAAATCTGGAGGAGGAACCGGAGAAGGTAAACCAGGAGCCCTATGAAAGCTGGATCGCCCGGGTGGAGATGACCGATCCCGCCGAGGCGGACCAGCTTATGGACAAAGATCAGTACGAGGCCTACTGCGCCTCCCTGGAAGAAGCCTGAGGGAAACCTGCATATAGCGTATCCCGAGGGGCTTTTTCGGGAGCACTCTTGAGGTGTTCCCCAAAAAACTCTTCGGATCCGCCTTCGAGAACTTTTCCACCCGAATCCCTTAAAGGAGGTGCGTTATGCGCTACATCCCAAATACACCGGAGCAGCGGCAGGAAATGCTGCTCCGTATCGGCCTCTCCTCGCTGGATGATCTTTTCAGCGACATCCCCCAAAAGGCATTGCTTCAAAAGCCTCTGGAGCTTCCGAAAAACCTTTCGGAGCCCGAGCTGCTTCGGCACATGGAAAATCTGGCCTCCCAAAATGAAAATCTCCGGGACTATGCCTGTTTTCTCGGAGCCGGAGCCTACGACCACTTCGTACCTCTGACGATCGACCATCTCCTCTCCCGGGAGGAGTTTTTCACCAGCTATACTCCCTATCAGCCCGAAATGAGCCAGGGAACGCTGCAGGCGATTTTCGAGTACCAGACCATGATCTGCGAACTCACGGGTATGGAGGTCTCCAACGCCTCCATGTACGACGGAGCCACCGCCCTGGCGGAAGCCGCGGTCATGGCCTGCTCGGTGCAGAAGCGAAACAAGGTTCTTCTTTCCCGGAGCGTGGATCCCCAGTACCGCGAGGTTCTCGCCACCTACGCCGCAAACCGGGATATCGAGCTTGTGGAGCTGCCTTTCGAAGACGGGCAGATTCGGGAAGAGACCCTGGAAGCCGCCCTGGACGATCACACCGCGGCGGTTCTGCTGCAAAGTCCGAACTTTTTCGGGATTCTCGAAAAAATCCCCGGCCTGGCGGAGCTGGCCCATAAAAAGGGAGCTCTCTGCATCGTCTCCACGGATCTTCTCGCCCTGGGGCTTCTCGAAGCTCCGGGAAACCAGGGAGCGGACCTCGTTACGGGAAACGGCCAGAGCGCGGGAAACGATCTGCTTTTCGGAGGGCCTCACTTCGGCTTTTTCGCGGCCACCCAGAAACTGATGCGCAAAATGCCCGGCCGCATCGCGGGAGAAACGGTGGATAAAAAGGGACGCCGGGGCTACGTGCTCACCCTTCAGGCCCGGGAACAGCATATCCGCCGGGAGAAGGCCACCTCCAACATCTGCTCCAATCACAACCTCAACATTCTCGCTGCGGCAATCCACTTCAGCCTTCTCGGCCCCCAGGGGCTTCGGGAAGTGGCTTCTCAATGCCAGAGCAAAGCCCTCTACACCCGAAAGAAACTTCTGGAGACGGGAAAATTCACTCCCCTCTTCGAGGCTCCCTTTTTCCGGGAGTTCGCCCTGAAGAGCCGGGAGAAGATCGAGGATTGCAACGGACGGCTCCGAGAAGGGCATATCATCGGAGGGTACGACCTTTCCCGGAACTACCCCGAACTCGGGCAGGCCTGGCTGGTGGCGGTTACGGAGAAGCGAAGCACCGAAGAAATTACCCGTTTCGTGAACATCGCCGCAGGAGGTGACTCTCATGAATCGTAACGACACCCCCACCATTTTCGAGCGAAGCGTTTCCGGACGGAAGGGCTATTCTTTTCCGCCTCTGGAAGAAGTTTTTTCCTCCCCGGAACCCCTGGTTCCTCGGGAGTACGCCCGGTCAAAGGCTCCGGAGCTTCCCGAAGTGTGCGAAGTAGACGTGATCCGGCACTTTACGGGACTCTCCCGCAAGAACTACGGCGTGGACGACGGTTTCTATCCCCTGGGATCCTGTACCATGAAGTACAATCCCAAGATCAACGAAAACGTCTGCCGCCTTCCGGGATTTACCGCCCTGCATCCTCTCCAGCCCGCGGAAAGCGTTCAGGGAGCTTTGGAGATGCTCTACGAGCTTGCCTCCATGCTGGCGGAAATCACCGGCATGGAAGCTCTTTCCCTCAATCCCGCCGCGGGAGCCCACGGAGAACTCACGGGGCTTTACATCATCAAGGCCTATCACCGCAAACAGGGAGACCATCAGCGCAAGGTCATGCTGGTTCCCGATTCCGCTCACGGCACCAATCCCGCCAGCGCCACCGTGGCGGGTTTCGAGACCCGGGAAATTCCCTCGAATTCCCGGGGCAACGTGGATATCGCCAAACTTCGGGAGGCGGTAGGCCCCGATACGGCGGGGCTCATGCTTACCAACCCCAACACCCTGGGGCTTTTCGAGGAGGAGATCCTCGAAATCGCGGCAATCGTGCACCAGGCGGGAGGACTTCTCTACTACGACGGAGCCAACGCCAACGCCATCGTGGGGCGGGTGCGTCCGGGCGACATGGGCTTCGACGTGCTGCACCTGAACCTTCATAAAACCTTCAGCACCCCTCACGGCGGCGGCGGTCCCGGATCGGGCCCCGTGGGGGTCTGCAAAAAGCTGGAGCCCTTCCTTCCCACTCCGGTGGTGTGCAAAAAGGGAGATCTCTATATCCTCGACGAGGAGCGTCCGGACAGCATCGGCCGGATTCGTTCCTTCCAGGGAAATTTCGGCGTGCTTATCCGGGCCTACGCCTATCTCCGCACTCTCGGCGCCGAAGGCCTGAAAGAAGTGTCGGGAAATGCGGTGCTCAACGCCAACTATCTCGCATCGCTTCTGGGCAAAACCTTCGAGCTCAGCCATCCCGATCGGCTCTGCAAGCACGAGTTCGTAGTCTCCGCAAAAAAACAGAAGGACGCTCATCACGTTACCGCCCTGGATCTCGCCAAGGGACTCATCGACCAGGGGTACCATCCTCCCACCATCTACTTCCCTCTCATCGTGGAGGAAGCTCTCATGATGGAGCCTACGGAAACCGAGGGAAAGGAAACTCTGGATCGCTTCGCCGCGGTGATGGAGGAACTCGCTCGTAAGGCCGCATCCCCGGAAGGGGCGGAAGACCTGCACGAGGCTCCCCGAAACACTCCGGTAACCCGGCTGGACGAAACCCAGGCGGCCCGGAAACCCGTGCTGCGCTGGCAGCGGCAGGACACGTAAAAACCATGCTCTACGATCTCATCGTTATCGGAGGAGGCCCCGGAGGCTACCGGGCGGCGGAACTTGCGGGGCGGGCAGGGCTTTCCACCCTGCTGGTGGAGAAGGATCGCCTGGGAGGAACCTGCCTCAACCGGGGGTGCATTCCCACCAAGTCCTACTATGCGGACCTCCTGGAGGGGGCGGGTTCTCCCGAAACAATGTGGGAGAAAAAAGAGGCCATTCTCGATAAGCTCCGAGGGGGCATCGAAACGCTGATGAAAATGTCCTCCGTGAAGGTCTGCAAAGGCACTGCTTTTCTGGAAGATGTGGAGGGAGAGGAAAAACGCCTCCGTATCGAGGGCAATTCCGAACTCTCCGAAGTCCGGGGAAAACGGCTGCTTCTCGCCGTGGGGGGAAAGATTCTCCCCATGGATTTCGAAGGAAAGAATCTTCCCGGAATAATTCCCGGAGATTGGGCGGTATCGGAACGCTCCCTCTGGGAGGATCCGGCCATCGAAAAGGTGGCCCTTCTGGGAGCGGGGGTCATTGCGGTGGAGATGGCCACTCTGCTCCGGAGCCTGGGCAAAGAGGTGATCCTTCTGAAACATTCGGACCAGATCCTCCGCCGCTGCGACGAAGATATCAAAAAGAAGATCCGGCAGAACTTCAAGCGCCAGAAAATCAGCATGATCGACTCCTTCCGGCTGCACCGGACGGAAGAATCCGGGAGAGAACTGCGCCTCTTGGGAGAGACCCCCGAAGGCCCCCGGGAGATTTCCTGCCACCGTCTCATCCTGGCCTCCAGCATGGTGCCTTCCCTGGAGGGGTTCGGCCTGGAAAACACCTCCATCGCCCACTCTCCAAAGGGCATCCGGGTTTCTCCTGAGACCATGGAAACCAACGTTTCCGGAGTATACGCCATCGGAGACTGCACCGGAGGGATGATGCTGGCCCATGCGGCGGAGTATCACGCCCTGGGAGCGGTTTCCAACATGACGGGGGGCTCTTACCACTTCCGTCCCGAAGCGGTGCCCTACTGCATCTTCGCAGATCCCGAAATCGCCGCGGTGGGACGTACCGAAGAGGAGGCCCTCGCAAAGGGAGGAGAGATCGTTACCGCCAAGGCTTATTTCGCCGCCAACGGCATGGCCCTGGCGAAAAACGCCACCGAAGGATTCTGCAAGGTGGTGGCCTCCAAGCCTTCGGGGAAGATCCTGGGAGTGCATATTCTCGGCCCCCACGCTTCGGATCTCATCGGAGAGGCGGCTCTTGCCATCCACCACAACCTGACCGTTCGGGACGTGGCCTACTGCGTTCACCCCCACCCCACCCTCGGAGAATGTCTGAAGGAAGCCTTTTTCCGGGCTCTGGAGCTGTTGTAGAAACCACCTCGCAACACGCCGGAGGGCGGAACCCCCTTTCCGCTCTCCGCCATCGCCGCCGGTACCGCAGTACCCTTTCTCCAGGGCAAAAACTCCGCTTTTCTGATATCATCGATCCGGGTCATTGGGAGCATCCTCCATTCCCTCCCCTTGAAGTGTCTGGATAACACTCAAAGGGTAGGGAGGTTCGGTGGCGCTTTCAATGGCCCCTTTACATTTCCAGGGATTCCTCACTTGCACCCCCGAATTTTATTGTGCAACTTTGGCCATTTCTATTTTGCAGCAAACGGGCATTACGATAATGAGCCCTTTCTTTTCCGCAAGTAAAATCAAGCCATGAAATTTCCATCACTCTATAATGACCATAGAGCGGTTGCAAGGAGGTGAACAAACGAATGTACGAGTGGCACAAGCAAATCCAAATAATCGTTGATGAAATTGATAATTGCATTAAAAACCGTAACAGCGAGGCAATAACGCTGCGATTTCTTTCTCGCACGTTAGGTTATTCCGAATTTCATACCACGAGAAAATTTCAAGAAATATCGGGCATGCAATTTAGGGATTATCTGCAGCATCGAAAATTAGCCTTTGCACTCAAAGAAGTTCGGGATAGTGGAAAAAGCATTTTGGATATCGCTTTTGATTACGGTTTTTCATCACATGAAGCCTTTAGCAGAGCTTTCAAGAGGACATATGGCGTAACTCCGAGTGAGTACCGAAAAAACCCCAGGCCTGTCGTTCTTCGCACAAAAATAAACCCTTTCGACCGCTACTTTTTCGGATTGGGAGAGATTGGCATGATGAAATCCACAGATGACGTTAAAATTTATTTTGCAACCATTCCCGCGCACAAATTTTTACACATTAAGAACTATGAAAGTAACGGATATTGGGATTTTTGGCAAAAGCAAAACCTTATTCCCGGACAGGACTGCGAAACAATTTGCGGCTTACTCGATAGCATCAAGGGCAAATTGGATGACCATGGCGGGAGCGAATCTAACAGCGCCAGCGGCCATATTATGGCGTACATCAATGACCCGGAGGGCAGACTTTGCGATTGGGGTATTCCACGTACGGAGTGTTATGGCACACGTCTTCCTTTCGATTATCAAGGCGAAGTGCCACCGCAAATGCTTATGCTGGATATTCCCGAAGCCGAGTATATTATTTTTGAACATGGGCCCTTTGATTACGAGCAGGAAAATCGCAGCGTGGAAGAAAAAATGGAAAAGGCCATGGCAACTTTTGATTTCACAGGCACCGGTTACTGCTTTGACACTTCACCCGGAAGAATAATTTACTTTTATCATGATCCAGAGCAGTTCTGGAAGTATATCAGGCCCGTGCGGAAGTCATGATCAACAAAAAAGCACCTGCGGCGGATGCCTTACTCCTTGGTTCGTCAAATCGAGCGCAGCCTCTCGATCATCCTGACAAAGCATTTCGAGAAAAAACTTCCAGAGGAGTTTTCGAGGCAGCTCTTTTCGATCTTTCGGCTTGAACGCTCTCCCAAGCAATAGGACTTGATTTGTCAAATCAAGTGCAACGCTCTTGGCCATCCCGGTGAAGTATGTCT
>CAZJHH010000009.1:0-111424 GCA_964545875.1 uncultured Synergistaceae bacterium | reverse complement strand
GACATACTTCACCGGGATGGCCAAGAGCGTTGCACTTGATTTGACAAATCAAGAAGGAGGGAGTACCGATGAAAATAACCGCCATCCAAATGTCTCTGGCCCTGGGGAATCCGGAAGAAAATTTTCGAACCGCAAAAAAATGGCTTTCCCGGGCTTCGGAAGAATCTCCGGACGTGGTGATCCTGCCGGAGATGTGGAATACCGGATACGCTCTGCGTGCCATTCGAGAGATCGGGGATCCCGGAGGAGCAAGGGTTCGAAAGGAAATCGCTCCCCTGGCGAAGGAGTACCGCATGAATCTCGTGGCGGGATCCGTGGCGAACCCCGAGGATTCCGGGGTGTACAACTCCATGTACGTTTTTGACCGGCAGGCCCGGGAGATCGCCCGGTACGATAAAATACACCTCTTTCAGCTTATGGAGGAGCATCGCTATCTTACGGGGGGCAGGAGGCTGGACACCTTTGCCCTGGACGGGCATCTCTGCGGAGGGGTGATCTGCTACGATATCCGGTTTCCCGAACTGATCCGAACTCTTGCCCTCAAGGGAATTGCGGTACTTTTCGTGGTCGCCGAATGGCCCTATCCCCGGCTGGCTCACTGGAGAAATCTGCTCATAGCCCGGGCCATCGAAAACCAGATTTTCGTGGTGGCTTGCAACCGGGTGGGCACCGAGGGGGAAACCACGTTCTTCGGGCACTCCATGGTTATCGATCCCTGGGGAGAAATCCTGGGAGAGCTGGAGGAGGAGGAGGGGCTTCTCTCGGTGACCATAGATCCCTCCCGGGTAGAGGCCATACGCAGGCAAATTCCGGTCTTCCACGATCGCCGGCCGGAATTTTACGACTGCGGCAGTTCACGGCTTTGACGGCATACAAGCGATCTCCCGGCAAGCCCTTGGGCTTGCCGGGAGATCGCTTGTAATGTCTTCGGGGTGCCAGGGGAGGATGCACATCTTCCCCTGGCACCGTTTCACGTATTCGGTCTTTAGAGGGAGTAGGGCTCCAGATGAGCCAGGAAGTGCTTGATTCCCTTTACGGGGGGTACGTAGGTTTCCTTGAGGCCGTACCGGATGGATTCCCGCCGCTTGTAGACATCGATAATGCTCTGGGCTATGAACTCCATGTGGCTGTTGGTATAGGTCCGGCGGTTGATGGCCAGTCGGTAGAGTTCCAGCTTGGGATAGATGATTTTGCCGGTCTTTTCGTCCTCCGTGGCGAAGGCCAGGGCTCCCAGGCCGATACCCCGGATGGCTCCCTCCCGGTAGATCTCGATGCCCAAAACATCTGCAGGATAGGCACTCTGGGGAATGTGGGGCAGAAAGGCCGCGGCGTCGAGAAAGATGGCGTGTCCTCCCGCAGGGGTCACGTAGGGAACGCCCCCTTCTCCGAGAAGATCCCCGAGATATTTAACCTGGGCGATGCGGTGAGCCATATACTGCTCGTCTACCATCTCGCGGAGTCCCAGGGCCAGGGCTTCCAGGTCGCGTCCCGCCAGGCCTCCGTAGGTGGCGAAGCCCTCAAAAAGAATCACCCGGGGAAGAAGGGTCATGTAGGTCTCTTCGGTGCGGCAGCAGATCATGCCGCCGATGTTTACCAGGGGATCCTTTTTGCAGGAAACGGTGATGCCGTCGGCGGTGTTCATGCACTCCTTCAGGATTTCCGCTACGCTCATCTTGGCGCAGGCGGGCTCCCGCATTTTGATGAAATAAGCGTTTTCCGCCATGCGGGCGCAGTCGAGATAGAAGGGGATGCCGTGTTTCTTGCAAACCTTCGAGGTTTCCCGAAGGTTTTCCAGGCTCACGGGCTGTCCTCCTCCGGAGTTGTTGGTGATGGTGGTCATCACGAGAGGAATCCGGTCTTTGCCGTAGGTTTCGATGGCCTTTTCGAGTTTTTTAATATCCATGTTGCCCTTGAAGGGGTGTGCCACCTCGGGAGCAAAGGCCTCGTCGATGACGCAGTCCACGGGTTCTCCGCCGTTATTGAAGATGTGGGCCCGGGTGGTGTCGAAGGGCATGTTGAAGGGAATCACGTCTCCCTTTTTGACGAGGGTGCCGAATATCACGTTCTCCGCCGCCCGTCCCTGGTGGGCGGGAATGACGTAATCGAAGCCGAGAATTTCCTTTACCGAGGTTTTGAGGTTGAAGAAACTGTCCGCTCCCGCATAGGCTTCGTCTCCCATCATAAGGGCCGCCCATTGATACTTGCTCATGGCGCCGGTGCCGGAATCGGTGAGAAGATCGATGTAGATGTCCTTGGAGCGCAGGCCGAACATGTTGTAATGTCCCCGTTTGAGGGCCTCTTCCCGCTGTTCCTTGTCGGGAACGCTTACGGGCTCCACCATTTTGATACGGAAAGGTTCGGGCATGATACGATCAACCATTTTCAAAACTCCCATTCTTCTGATCTTCAGCTCTTCTGGAAGCTTATCTCGTACAGCCTGGCTAAACTACCTTCTCGAATCATAGCACTTGCGGCAAGGGGTGGCAAATCGCAAGAGGGGGAATGTCGAAAAGTCGGAGAAGAGGGTTAGGAGGGGACGAACTTTCCCAAAAGCGAGGGACTCTCCGGAAAATGGGGAGGTTTCGGTTCCTTTTCCGGAGAGAGGGGTGAGGCATAGCAATAAAGGCAGCCGTGGGGGCAGCTTCGGTACATGCCGATATCCCGGGAGGAAGCGCAGAGGCAGAGAGGGCGCTGATGAGGATCTTTTTTCGTTTTGAGAAGTTTTCCCAGGCCCTGGGAGATCCAGGCGGGGTCGATGCAGGCTCCGGGGTATATTCCCCAGGATGCGAGATTTTGGTTTTCCGCACAGCTTTGAAGAGGTATATCGAGATTTCCGGCGATTTTCCCAAGAGGAGGAAAAAGTTCTTCCATTCCCCGGAAAAGTCGCTCTTCCCGCCAGGGTTGGAAGGCCGGGGGGAGGGATCGAAAACGCCGTTCCAGAGAGGGATAGAGGTCGAGAAGCGAAAGAATGCAGCGGCATGCCGAAGAGCGGAGAGAGGAGGCCAGAAACGAAAAATTTTCGAGATGCCAGGAGGGAGAGGTTTTGTCGCTCAGGATAATGGGGTCGTATCGCCAGGCGATTCGGGAGGCCCCGAGGATTTCAGCGAGTTTTTTCATGGAGTTCAGAACCTTTTCGGGTTCGGGAACCCGGGGTTCGTACATTCCGGAATATCCCGTAAGAGTGACCAGGAAAAAGCATTCCAGCCCCCGATGTTCGATCTCTTCGAGAAAGGGGAGAAGAGGAGCGGGATTTTTGGTCCAGAAAACGAGGGCGTCCACGTCTTCCGGGGCGAGGGAGACCCGGCTAACCTGTTTCGTGTTGCAGGGGTTCGGTACAGTACAATAGCCCTGGCGAAGACGATTCATGAGCCAGGAAGTATAGAAGGCGGGAATGTCCGTCCGCCGGCTGGCGCTGATGATCATTCGGGTTCTTTCCTTCCGGAGATCCTTATTCCAGGGTGCTTCGGTTGCGCCCTTCCTCCTTGCTTCGGTACATGAGCTTGTCCGCCCGGCGCACCGTTTCTTGGGGAGTCTCATTTGAGGCTGCCACGGTTCCCCCGATGGAAACGGTAACACTGATATGCACCGCCTCCAGATCGGTCCAGGAATGGGCTATCAGGAGCCGGAAGCGTTCCGCGGTTTCCCGAAGGGATTCCAGCGTGACGTTGGGAAAAATCCCCGCAAACTCCTCTCCTCCCCAGCGGGCGATGGTATCGAAGTGCCCCGTCGAAAGGGAGAGCGTTTTGCCTACCATGGAGAGTACCTTGTCCCCCACGTCGTGACCGTAGGTGTCGTTTACTCGTTTGAACCGGTCGATGTCGAAAAAGAGCACCCCCCAGGGAATGCCGCTTGCCAGGGACTCCCGGTGCATTCCTTCCATGCGGCTTTCGAGATACCGCCGGTTGGGAAGCCCCGTCAAAGGATCCAGCATGGCGAGCTGGCGAAGCTGCTCCACCTGGAATTCCAAACTCTCCCGGGCACTCAAGTCCGTGAAGAGTTCGATTCCTCCCACCACGTCTCCCCGGGAATTCCGCCGGGGCAGAACGCGTACCATTACCGGAACCCGGTGTCCCTCCTTGTGGTGCAGGTAGACCTTGGCTTCCCGGGGATGTTCGTTCTCCATGGTATATGCCAGGGGGCACTTTCCCAGACAGAGGGAATTTCCCGTTTCATCCACGTGTACGAGCAGGTTGTCCTTGCAGGAGGTTCCCAGAACCTCTTCGGAAGCATAGCCCGTGATCCGCTCCGCCGCTTTGTTCCAGCGGGTAATGACCCGAGAGCGGTCCGTAAAGTAGACCCCTTCTTCCATGCTTTCGAGAATTTCTCCGAAATTATGAGGATCATGTGTCCGGTCTTCCATGAGTGTTTTTCCTCCTCCTGTGGGTAGGGTTATATGTGTTGGTTCATTATAGAATATTTTTGCCGGAGGTTTTCAGAAGAAAAAAGAAAAATACATCGTTTTGGCACTGTAACACCTTATTTGATGGCAAAGCGGAGCTAACAAGAGTATGATTCTCTTCAAGGATCCTTCGGCAGGGATCGATAGAAAACGTCGAACCTAGAGCTTTTCATTCCCATAATTGTAAGGAGGAGTGCACATGTCCGTAGAGAGCGCCAAGAAATTCCTGGAAATGGTTAAGGGTGACGAAGATTTTCGAAAAAAACTTGAAAATGCTTCCTCTGACGATGCCCGCAAACGGATCGTGGAGGACAAGGGATTTGATTTCACCAAGGTGGAGCTGAAAGAGGCCGCAGGTATCAGCGGAGGCCCCCAGAAGATCGGTGAGGAGGATCTTCAGGCGGTGGCGGGCGGTGGAGCCTCCGACTGGGTGAGCGCTACGGGTACCGCCGCGGGAGCGGCGATTGGTGCGGCGGCGGCGGCCATCTGATTTATTCTCGTCTTTTCCCTGCCGAAGGATCCTTTCTTGTGCTTTCGTTTCTTCCTTGAAGTCGGAAATCAATTTTCCCTGTAAAGGAGGATTTTTTTATGGCGCCTTCCACGGATGCCGTTTTTTTTCGAGGTCTTCCCTGTTATTCCGATAAAAAGGCCCTTCCCGGAGCGGGACGGGGTTCTTCCCTTGAGGAGACGTACCGGCGCATCGATCCTCTGATGCCCCGTATCGGGGTAACTCGGGTGGCGGACATTACCGGGGCGGATCGTCTCGGCATCCCCGTGACGGGGGTGGTTCGCCCTCTTTCGCCCATTCAGGTCTATTCCTGGGGAAAGGGAGCGACCCTCCTGCAGGCTAAAATTTCGGGCATGATGGAAGCCATAGAGCGGCACTGCGGGGAGAGCTGTGAGCTTCCTTCGGTACGGACTTCCTGGAAAAACCTGGAGGGGCCTAAAATTCCCCTGCATCTTTTGGCATTGAAGAAGAACCATCTTTTTTCTCCCGAACGGCCGGAACGCTGGGTTTTGGGATGGGATCTCATGGAACAGGAGGAGGTCTTCGCCCCCCTTCATCTGGTACGTCTCTCCTTTCAACGGGATCTTCCGGGAGAAACCGAATCCTTTCAATGTACCTCCAACGGCCTTTCCGCAGGAAACAGCTTCGTGGAGGCCCTCTGTTCGGGGCTTTACGAGTGCATCGAGCGGGATGCGGTGACCTGCTGGGAACTCTACAACCGATCCCGGGGCATTTCTCTTCCCGGATGCCGGGTGCCCCGTAAACTTTTGACCCACCCTCTTCTGGAGGAACTTCTGGAGACGTGCCATCGAGAAGGAGTGGAGGTGCTTCTGCTGGATTGTACCGTGGATACCCGGGTGCCCACCTATGCGTGTTATCTTCGGGACGAACGGTATCCCGAATACGGGGTTTATCACGGCAGGGGAACTCATCTGAATCCGGAGATAGCCATAGCCAGGGCTCTTACCGAAGCCGCCCAGGGACGTTGCGTTTACCTTTTCGGAGGGCACGACGGAGCCTCTCTCGAAACTCAGTACGGGGTGGCCTTCGGAGCCCGGGAAAGCCTGCATTCCCGGGGAGCGAGGCTTCAGGAGGTGTCGGAGTTGCCCTCCTGTGACGAAGCTCTCACCTTTCAGGAAGATGTGCATCTGCTTTTGGAGCGGCTTCGAGAGGCGGGACTTTTCCGGGTGCTCTTGTGGGATCTCACGGATCCCGCTTTGGGGGTTCCGGTGCTTCGCATTCTCGTGCCCGGCCTGGAAGGATGGCGGATGCATCATTACGCTCCGGGAGAGCGGGGGCTCCGCTTTGCCCGGAAAGGAGGGGAATCATGAGAACCGCCGTTTTTCTGGGCCCCAGCCTGCCTCATTTCCTGGCAAAAGAGATTTTGCCGGGAGATTACTATCCCCCCGCCCGACAGGGGGATCTCCTCTGGGCGGTTCGGGAAGGCTACGACACACTGGTTCTTATCGACGGAGAGGATTACGCTTCGGGCCCCCTGGTGTGGCATAAGGAGATCCTTCATGCCCTTCGCCGAGGCCTTCGGGTGGTGGGAAGCTCTGGTATAGGAGCCATCCGGGCGGCGGAATTGTGCCCTTTCGGCATGGAAGGGGTGGGGGAAATCTTCCGGCTTTACCGGGAGGGAATTCTCGAAAGGGACGACGCTGTGGCGGCCCCTTTTCGCTTCTGCCGGGATCAGGGAGAGTGGATACGCCTTGGAGAGCCTCTGGTGAACGTGCAGAGTACTCTGGAAAAATGCGAATTCCGGGGGGAATTGTCGAAGGAGGAAAAGAATGCCCTTCACGAGATCGCCCGAAGTCTCCATTACAAGGAACGTTCTTTCGAAAGCCTATTGTCGAAGGGGGAGGAGCGAGGGCTCTTCGGCGAACCCCGAAGAGCGGAACTGGAAAAGGCTTTTACACGCAACCGGGTGGATCTCCTACGAGAAGACGCTCTGGTGCTTCTGAAATACCTGGAAAAAGAGAAAGCTCCGGAGAGGACCGGAGGAATTTTCCGTAATTCCTGGGAGACATCCCATATCTTCCGGCGTATTCTCGAAGAGGAGTGCCCCCGCTCTGTGAAGGACGAGAAAGTTACTTCGGGAGAGATTGCCGCATGGGGGGTACTGGAGATGTCCGAGGGCTTTTCTTTGGCCCGACACGGCCTCAACCGCCGGTTGGGATTGGAGTTCGCCCGACATCTGGAACTTGAGGTCTCTTCCGAGGAAGTGGAACGGGAAGCCCTCCGATTCCGGCGCAGGCGAAGTATTACCACTCCCGAGAGCCTGGAGGAATGGCTGCGGCGAAATCATCTCGACGAGGCGGAGTTCCGGCGGCTCATGAAGGAGGAAGCTCTTCTCGGCCGATTGCGGCACTGGTTCGTTACGGTGGAACACTTTGGCACTCCCGTACAATCTCTGCTGGATGTTCTGCGTCTCGAGGGGCTTTACGAGACCTGCGCCCAGGGGGCGGGGGAGCAGAAAACGATGCTTCGGCTTCTGAAGGAGGATCTTCGCGGGGAGGCTACGGTTCCGGGAAGGGCCGAGGAGTATCTCACCTCCTTTATGAAGGAGGGAACGCCTTCGTCCCTGGATCGAAACTTTACGGCCTGGTGCGAGGAGATGGGGCTCGGTACGGGGAGCGTGCTGCGGCAGATCTTCGCTCGGGAAAGGTTGCGGCGACGTTTGGGAGGGATCTTCTCGGACGATCCCCGCAAGGCGTGAGGCCTCTTTTTCATGCCTGGGAAAAGGAAGGTCGCTCTCGAAATTCTTCGGATTTTCTGGAAGAATAACGCCCTTACCGCCCGAATTTTTGAGGAAAATTTCCGGAAAGCCTTCGAAAAGGGAGATCCTTCGGTGCGTTCCATGGAACAGCCCCCATGCTGGAAGGATTTCTTTTCTCAACCCTTCGCAGAGGGAGCCTTCTTTTCTCCCAACTACGAACTCCAGCCTCTGATTCCCTGGCTTCTTTCCCTGCGCAATGCCGCCGGAAGCCCCCTGAAGCTTCTCTTTATAGCTCATGCTCCGGGAGGAATGCCCTGGATCTGGAGGCTTCTTCCGTCCCTTCTGCGTCCGGGGGATCGTATGGTGGCTCCCAGCGAGCATGCGGCTCGGATCATCCGCTGGTTTATGCCCGAACTCGCTCCGGCGATCCGGGTAATTCCTCATCCCATACCTCTTCCGGAACATCTTTCGAATTCCCCCTCCTGGGGAAAGAAAAAAGAGCATTTTCTGGTGCTCGGGCGTCTTCGGCGGGAAAAATGCCTGCACCAACTTATTCAGGGATACGCTCTGTTCCGGGAGGGTTCTCGAAAGGAAAGTCCACCTCTGGTGATCGCGGGGCCTCTGGTGGAGGAGGAGCGGGGAACTACCCTTTCCTACTACCTGGCCCTTCGGCAGCGGGTTCGACGCCTTGGATTGGAAGGGAAAGTGCTCTTTCCGGGGACTGTTACGGGAAGTGCCAAGGAGGAGCTCTTCCGCAACGCCCGGGGGGTATGCAACCTCTCCCTCTCTCTGGAGGAATCCTTCGGAAAGACCCCTGCGGAGGCCCTGGTCCGGGGCATTCCTCTTCTCGCCACCCGGTGGAGCGCCTTTCCCGAAGTGGTGGGAACCCGGGGAATTCTGCTCTCTCCCCGATGGGAGGGGGCCGAAGAAATTCCCTCTTTGGATTCCTGGAAAATCGCGGAAGCCCTCGAAGTGCTCGGGGACTTTCCCCGAAAGATTTTTCCCGAAGGTGAGGATTTTCCCTGGAATTCCGAAAAAGTGCGGCTTCGGTACCGGAAAATGCTTGAAGAAGCTCTGGAAGAGAAAGTTTCTCCCTTGGCAGAGAGTCTTCGAAACCGGGGGATTCTGGAATGTACCGCTCCGCTGAACGTTCTTTCCGAGGAGAAGCTTTTCGAATATCACCGCCGGGACTGCTCCCGCCGGCTCCGGCGCATGGCGGGAGAAAGCACTCCCGGCTATTCCGAGGCCGAGGAGATTCAGGGCATTCTGGAAGTGGGTCTGCGAAAAAGCCTGGGGCGCCTTTTCGCCCACCAGCCGGTGGAGGACATGGGGCCCCGCGCTTTTACGGAATCGGAATCTCCCCTGGAAAAAGATCTTTTTCCAGGGGAGCACCCCTATCTTTGGGGAGGTTTGCAAGAGGACGCTCTTCGCTCTTCCCGCATCGCTTGTGCCCTGGTTCTGGGAGAGCGGGGAAATGCCGTGGAGGCCCGGAAAATCCTGGACTCTCTCGGAGAGGTACAATCCCTCTCCTCTCTGGAAGGGTATGTCCGCTGTGTGGTGGGGCTTCTGGAGAAGGATTTTGAAAGCGTTTGGAATATCTGGAAGGAGCGGAAAGATTCCTGGCAAGAACGGGAGGAGGGGGCGGGATGGCTCTCTTTGGGGTTTCGCATGGCCCCTTGGATGGAAGGGGAGATTATGCGGGAAATTTTGCGGATCGGAGAACAATGGCTTCGCACCTTTCCGGATGCTCCGGAGAGCGCAAGAGTGGCTCTCCAGGGAGCACAAGCGGCTCTGGAAGGAGGAAGTGCCTTTCGTGAGGAGGCCCGGAAATATATCGAACACGCCCGTCTTCTGACGGAAAATTCTTCTCTGGTGGAGCGCTTGGAACTCGACCTTCTGGGGTATCTCTCATGAGCCTCTATCTCTGTTATCCTCCCTTCGGACCTCCTACTTCTCCTTATCTCAGCCTTCCCGTGTTGGGGGGATATCTCCGTTCCAAAGGACACCGGGTGTGGTGCGAGGACGGAAACAACCGGTTTATCCGTTTTGCGGGAACTCCGGAGAAAATCCGGAAAGGTTTGGAAAAACTGGAATTTCTGGAAAAATCCGGAACAGCCCCGTTGTGGGCGGAACGCACCCGGAAACTCGTTGATCTTCTGGGGCCTCGGCTTCTCCATTTGAACACCCCCGAGAAGATCGACTCTCCCGGCGAGAGAAATGCTCTTTTCGAAGCGACGCTCTCCCTGATCTCCCTCGGCAGAATCGATCGGGTGGTGCTGGATTCTGCCAGCAACTCCCTGGGCTATCTCTCCCCCTGGTCTCCCTATTCTCTCGGGGAATCCCTGGAGGCGGCGTATGCGGCAAATACCGTGCTGGAGGGTTTTTTCGAAGAGCATCTTCTTCCGGATCTGGAGAGATCCCAGGCGCCCCTTCTGGGGCTTTCCGTGGCCTTCGCGGAACAGTTCCACCCCGCCCTCCGGCTGGCCCGACTGACAAAGGAGACTTTCCGGAAGATACGAATCTATCTCGGAGGCCCCTTTGCGACCTATCATCTGCACTCTCTGCAAGGGGGGGAGCTTTTCGATCTTCTGGACGGCGTTATTCTGGAAGAGGGAGAGGAACCTCTGGATCGACTTCTCCGGTATGAGAGTGAAGGGATTTCGGCTCATCCGAAAATTTCCGGACTTCTCTGGCGGGAAGGGGAGCATCTCCGGCGCAATTCCCCGGAAAAGCCCAAAAAAATCGAGAGTTTGCCGGATCCGGATTTTCAGGGTTTTTCCGAAAGGAAATACTTTTTCGCTCCCCGGAAGGGCATTCTTCCTCTGCGTTTCTCCCGGGGGTGCTGGTGGAACCGATGTGCCTTCTGTCGGGGCTATGCCTCCGCCTACGATGCGCCTCCTCCGGAATTTCTTCGCTCCCAGGTGCTTCGGTTGCGGGAAAAGACGGACTTTTCCGGTTTCGTCCTTGCGGATGCCTGCATTCTTCCGGAGGTGCTCTTCGGCTTTGCGGAGGAGTTGCTTCGTTCGAAGGTGGAGCTTCTCTGGAACGCCCATTTTCGTTTCTCCCCTTCCCTCACTCTGGACAAAATCCTTCTTCTCCGGGAAGCGGGATGCACCCGGCTTTTCCTGGGGCTGGAATCCTACAACGACCGTATTCTCGAGCTCATGGACAAGGGTATAACGGAAAAACTCATCGATAAGAATCTTATGGATCTCGCCTGGGGAGGCATGGATACCTTTCTTTACGTGATCCTGGGTTTCCCCTCGGAGACCGAGGAAGAGGCGCGGGAAGGCTTCCGGCGTCTTCGAAAACATCGGGAGAAGGGGCTTTCCGCCACCTGTCAGTTCAACCCCTTTATTCTCTTTCCGGATTCCCCGGTAGGGCGGAATCCGGAAAAGTACGGCATTACCCGGGTAATCTACAGCCCCCGGGAAGATCTATACGCCCCTGCGGTGGCCTGGGAAGGGGCCGGCATGGGAATGCGGCGGGCTCGGGAACTGGCGGAGGAGTTTTCCAAAGGCATGCAGGAAATCACCATATCGAAGGAGGCGTCCCTATGACAGTTTCCCCAGGAAGCTTACGAGGTATGACCCTCATCATCCCCCCTGTAAGCTCTCCCACGCGACCCTATCCCAGCGTTCCCCAGCTTGCGGGGTTTCTTCGCAAAAAGGGAATTCCCGTGACTGCCCTGGATGCGAACATTGCCTTTTGCCATGCCGCCTTCACCGGATCCCGGCTTCGGGAGGGTGAGGCCTATGCGCTGCACCGTCTGAGAGAGCTGGACGGGCACTCCAGGCTTGCCTTTCCGGAGATGGTGGAGTATCTCTCTCTGGCCCGGGCGGGATCGATTTTGGAACACTTCGGCAGGGATCTTCTTACGGAGTATCTGGAACGGAAAAAACCCATGCCCAAGGAACTTCAGGGAAAGATTCTCGATGCGGTTTCCCGGCTGATCTTCGCCCCCTCTTTCCCCGAGAACATACGCCATAACGACGAAGATATGCAGTACGCTCCCCGGGGAAATCCCTACGCCAGTGCAGATCTTCTCGAAACGGCGGAGGAGGATGGCCTTTTCGGTTCCTTTTTCGAGGAATATCTCAGGCCCTATTTCAGTACAAACCCTCCCAGGGTGGCGGGGCTTTCGGTGATCTTTCCGGGGCATATCGTGCCGGCGTTGCGGATAGCCCGGGTGATCCGCCGGTTTTCTCCCAAAACCCATATCGTCTTCGGAGGGCCCTTCGTGATGTTTCACCTCTCCCGGGTACCGCACAATGCCCTGTTCCGCTACATGGACACCATGATCGTGGGAGACGGAGAGATCCCTCTCCAGAGGCTCTACGAAGCTTTGGAGGAGGAAAAGCCCGACTTTGCGGGAGTTCCCGGCCTGATCTACCTCGAAGGGGGGGTGCGTCGGTGCAATCCCGAATCGCCGCACCTTCCCCTGGAAGAAGTTTATCCGGAATATGGGGACTTTCCTCCCGAAGGCTATTATCGAAAAAAAGGCGATGCTTTCGTTTTCTTCCGACTTTCCCGGGGGTGCTCCTGGGCGAAGTGTGCCTTCTGCCGTACCAAATCCTCCCTCATTTCGGCCTATCAGGAGGGGAATCCGGATCGCTTTTTCGAACAGGTGCGCCGCTACGCCCGAGAGACCGGGGCGGTGTTCTTTCCCTTTACCGACGACGAGGCATCCCCGGAGCTGGTGGAACACTTTGCCCGGCGGGTTCTGGAGGAAAAACTCCCCGTGGAATGGTCTATCAACATGCGGATGGACAAAAAGCTCACCCTGGATCGGTGCACTCTTTTCCGTGAGGCGGGATGCATCAATCTCATTCTGGGACTCGAAAGCTTCCATGATCGTATTCTCAAGCTCATCAAAAAGGGAATTACCGTGCCCCTTATCGAACAGGTTCTTTCCAACGTTTCATGGGCAGGACTTCGAGCGGGGATTTATATGATTGCGGGCCTTCCCACGGAGACTCTGGAGGAGGCGGAATATTCCTTTTCCAGAATTGCCCGCTATTGCGGCGAGGGAGACGTGAGCTACGTCTTCTACTCTCCTTACCAGGTGCTCACGGATTCCTGCATAGGCCAAAACCCCCGGGAATATGGAATCACGAATCTCAAGCTCCCTCGGGGGCTCGATCTGGATCCTCCCAACGTCTGGTTCGAGGGGGAGGGCATGACCCGGCGGGAATCTTTCGCTCTCATGCAGAAATTCAGCTGGGCCATATGGAAAATTCTGGGAAAACGCATGCCTCTTCCGCTGCGAGAGGTCTCTCTTGGAGGCGAAATCGTTCCTCTCCGGTACGATCTTATGGAAATCGGGAGCCGTATCGGCGGCAATACGGAACCCCACGTATCTTTCGGGGGATTTTTGGAAGGAGGATCTCGGATGATACCTCCTCTTGCGCGAAAAGACGTATCATGAAAAAAGATCTGCTTCTTCTCCTTCCTCCCTGCGATGCTCCCCATCGACCCGGAGCGGCGCTTCCGCAGCTGGCGGGCTACTTGAAGAGCCGGGGTATTCCCCTGATTTGTCTGGATGGAAACCTCGCCTTTTTTCGACACTTCTTCCGGGAGGAACGTCTTTTTTCGGGTTTTCCGGAGGGAGCGGACCGCATCGAAGAACTGGGTTCCCAAAAATCTCTCGCCTTTCCGGAGATGATGGAATATCTTTCTCTCGCCAAGGCCCGGATCGTGTTGGACATGGCGGGGGAGGAGGCGGTACGGCGCTCCCTGGACCCTCGGGAAGCCATGGAGGGACACGTGAGGAGCACTCTTTTTGAAAGTATGGCCAAGTTTCTCTGGATTTCCCGTTTTCCCGAAAGCCTCTGGAACGTGGGGGAGGGGATTTTCTATGAAGCCCCCGGAAGCTGTTACAGCAGCGAGGAGATTGTGGAGTGTGCCGAAGGAGATGGGATCTTCGAGGATTTCTTTGCCTGCTGGTTTTCTCGTCGTCTCGAGGGGTATGCTCCTCCGGTGATCGGTATCTCCGTTACCTACGGAGGCCAGGCGATTCCTGCCTTTCGCATGGCCCGGGAGCTCAAGAAGCGATTCCCCCGGGCTTTTATCGTCCTGGGAGGAGCCTTTGTGACCCTGCATCTTGCAACGACGCGAAAGGCCGGCCTTTTTCGATGGATTGACGGTATGATAACGGGAGATGGAGAAGTTCCTTTGGAACGCCTCTACGAGATTTGCCGGTTCGCCCGGGGAAATCTTGCCTCGGTTCCGGGCCTTCTTTGGCTGGAAGAGGGGCAGCTTCGGCGTAATCCTCCGGCTGCTCCCGTTGCTCTGGAGACAATTTCTCCGGAATACCGTTTCTTTCCGAAGGAGGAGTATTATCAAGACGCCTCGGGGGAATTCGCGGGATTCCGGCTCTCCCGGGGATGTTCCTGGGGGCGTTGCGCCTTCTGCCGCACCGAAGACGAGTTCATCCGGCACGTCGATTCGGGAGGAGACGAGCTTTTCGAAAAACTTCGTTTCCTCGTGCGGAATCGGGGACAGCAATCCTTCGCCTTCGGGGACGACGAGGCGGATCCGGAGATGCTGGAGCGTTTCGCCGCCTGGGTATGCCGGGAAAAATTGGACATAGGCTGGAGCGTCAACGTTCGGGCGGATGCCCGGTTGACTTTGGAGCGGTGCATGCTCTTTCGCCAAGCGGGATGCCGCCGTCTGGTGATGGGAGTGGAAAGCTCCAATAATCGACTTCTGGGGCATATGTGCAAGGGAATTACCTGGGAGCTGGTGGAGCGGGTGCTTTCCAACGCCTCCTGGGCGGGCATTCCCGTGGGGGCCTATATGATGGTGGGATTTCCCTCGGAGACTGAAGAGGAGGCCCGAAGATCCTTCGAGACCATCCGGGAGTGTCTCCATCGGGGAGGGGTGCAGTCCGTATTTTATTCCGCCTTTCAGGTTGCTCCGGGGTCTTCGGTGATGCGACATCCCGAAAGGTTCGGCATCTCCGCCATGACCTTTCCCGAGGGAGCCGATTTGGCCCCGCCGGTGGTGGATTTCGAGGCTCCCGGCATGTCCCGGCAGACCGCCTTTCGATTGACCCAGGAGTTTTCCTCCCGCCTTCGGGAGGAACGCCTCACCTCCCCTCCTCATCCTCCGGAGGAGCTTCGTTTCGGCACGAAAAGAATTCCCCTGACCTTTCCCCTGAGGGACGTGGCGGAGGCTCTGCGGCATGCCACGCCTCCCCATGTGGACTTTATCGGCTATCTTCGGGAAGGCCGGGGAAGTATCAACCGCAAACATTAAACATTGCCTGTAAGAAAGGAGAAAAGCGCCGTGGGAAATCCGGGAAATCTCTTTAGGAAAAAAGCTCTGGAAAAGCTTTCCTCTCCGGAACAGCTGGACCAGATGATGTGTTACGTGGGCCCCAAGCAGTGGATATTTCTTCTCGCCTGCCTGGTGCTTCTCCTTTCACTGCTTCTCTGGGGTTTTTTCGGCTCCGTGCCTACCAAGATTTCCGGTATGGGAATTCTTTTGGGAACCGGCAACATTGTGGAGTTGGGGCCCAAGGGAGGAGGAAGAATCTCCCGGATTGCGGTATATATCAACGACTATGTGGAAAAAGGCCAACCCCTGGCCTGGATAGAACAGATCGATACGGAGCAGAAGCTGGAGGAGGCGGAGAAAAAGCTCGAAAATCTCCGAAAGCAGCTTGCCCAGGCCGAGGCTACCGAGACCTCCCGTAAGGGGTACGAAGATACCTATACGGAAAAACAGCGGCAGACCCTGAAGGCTTCCATAGCCGCCGCGGAGGAGCGTATGAAGCGCCTCCGGGATATGGAGCGAAAGTATGCCGCCCTTTTTGAAAAACAGTTGGTTACGGAAAAACAATATATGGACGTGCGAGACGACTACGACCGGGTTCTGGAAGATATCCTTACCTACCGGCAAAACCTGGCGAAGCTTCCGGTTTCCACGGTGGAATCTCAATCCCAGTGGGAAAAGGAACGCCGGGATCTGGAGTACCAGATTCTGCAGCAACAGGAACAGGTACGGCAACTCGAAACCACGTTTCAGGAAAATCGGGTGCTCCTGAGTACAGTCTCGGGGTATATCACGGGAATATACAAGAATCCCGGAGAGATCGTGGGGGATGGAGAGGCGATTTTTGTGGTGGAGGAGGAACTCCGAGAGGAGAACGCCATCCTCTACGCGCAAACGTACGTTTCCGCCGGGGAGGGTAAAAAAATTCGCAAAGAAATGGAAGCCCTGGTCTCTCTGATCATGATCAAGGAGGAGGAGTACGGCTCCATTCGGGGGAGGGTCTGGGACTTTTCCGATGCTCCGGTCTCCAAGAAAACCATGCTCCGTATGCTGGGAGACGAGAACCTGGTGGATCAGATCGCCCAGAGAGGGGCCGCCATGCTGGTGGCGGTGGATCTCCTTTCCTCGGACAGTACCGTGAGCGGCTATGCGTGGACCTCCGGCAAGGGGCCTCCCATGAAAATCGAGAGAAACACTCTTTGCAGCGTGGAAATCGTCACTCGTCGGCAGAAGCCCATAACCCTGGTACTTCCCTTTATCAAAAAGTACCTTCTCGGGGTGGGAGAGACCGAATGAAGCGATTCGCCAAAAACCCCGCTCCCCTGCAATGGAACTCCGGAGAGGGGCGGATCAAGACCCCCACACTCCTGCAGATGGAAGCCACCGAGTGCGGTGCCGCAAGCCTGGGCATCGTGCTGGGGTACTATGGTCGTTTCGTTCCCCTGGAAACCTTGCGGGAGGATTGCGGCATCACCCGGGACGGCAGTAAGGCGGGGAATATCCTGAACGCCGCCAGAACCTACGGTCTTCAGGCAGAGGGATACCGGGTGGAGATCGAGGATCTCCGGAAACTCCCCCTTCCCCTGATTCTCTTCTGGAACTTCAATCATTTTCTGGTACTTGAGGGAATTCGGGGAGCGAAAATCTATCTCAACGATCCCGCATCGGGGCCCCGGGTGGTAACCGCGGAAACTTTCGACAAGAGCTTTACCGGAGTGGCTCTCTCTCTCGTGCCGGGGGAGAATTTCGTTCCCGGAGGAGCTCCCAAGCGCCCCTGGAAGGCCCTGAAGCAACGCCTCGGGCCCGTGAAGACCATGCTTCTCTTTGCGATTCTTGCGGGGCTGGGGCTTGTTTTGCCCGGGCTTTTGGTGCCTGGGCTCTCCCAGATTTTTCTCGATCACGTGCTTATAAGCTTTCAGCCGGGATACTTCAAGCCCCTGCTTCTCTTTCTCGGTATCCTCGGACTGCTCCAGGGAGCTCTCACCCTGCTCCAGCAGAACATGCTGCTTCGGCAGGAAATGTCTCTCGCCACCTGTCACTCCTCCCGGTTCTTTCTGCACGTACTTCGGCTTCCCTACTCCTTCTTCATTCAGCGTTTCTGCGGCGAGGTGGGCAACCGGGTGGCCCTGAACGACCAGGTGGCCACCACCCTTTCCCGGCAGCTTGCCACCACCCTGCTCAGCTGTTCCACCCTGATCTTTTACCTTTTCGTCATGTTCGGCTACTCCCCTCTGCTCTCCCTCATCGGAGTGGGAGCCGCTTTGGTGAACGTTCTCCTGCTCTGGGGAATGCAGCGGAAACGATCGGATTTGAACGAGCGGATTCTTTCGGATCGGGGCAAGTTTTCGGGAATCGCCATGAGCGGGCTCCAGCTCATCGAAACCATCAAATCCACCGGAGGAGAGGACGACCAGTTTTCTCGAATAGCGGGATACCTTACCAAGACAAAAAACGCCCAGGTGAAAATGGAGTTTTTCAATACCCTTATCGAGCCGGTACCCACCCTGCTCGCTTCCGTGGTGGCGGCCTGCGTGCTCTGCTTCGGGGGACTCCAGGTGATGGAGGGAATTCTTTCTCTGGGAATGCTTCTGGCCATGCAGACCCTGATGAACAACTTTCTCGCTCCCGTAGGACAGCTGGTGGATCTGAGCAGCAGTTTCCAAACCATCCAAGGCACTCTGAACCGACTGGAGGACGTGCTCCGATATCCCGGAAATTCCTCCTGGAACCCCGGAGAAGAGGAACCTCTCCGTTCCTCCCTTCCGGAAATTCGTCCCTTTCGCCTTTCGGGAAGTCTGGAGGTTCGGGGACTTACCTTCGGCTACTCCCGACTGGAGCCTCCTCTCATCGAAAACTTCTCCCTGCACCTCTCTCCTGGGGCTCGTGTGGCCCTGGTGGGGGGATCGGGATCGGGAAAGTCCACGGTGGCCAAGCTCATTTGCGGACTCTATGATCCCTGGGAGGGAGAGGTGCTTTACGACGGCTATCTCCGGCGGAATATTTCCCGGGATTGCCTGGCTCGTTCTTTTGCCTTCGTGGATCAGGATATCGTGCTCTACGAAGGGAGCATTCGGGAGAATCTCGTTCTGTGGCGGGAGGGAATTCCCGAGGAGTGGATCATCCAGGCCTGCAAGGATGTGGACATTCATGAGGATATCGTTGCCCGTCCTCAGGGATATGACTCCCCGGTGGAGGAAAACGGCAGGAATTTCAGCGGAGGTCAGAGACAGCGTCTGGAAATCGCCCGGGCCTTGGTGATGCGCCCCTCCCTTTTGGTGATGGACGAGGCCACCAGCGCCCTGGATCCTCCCACGGAGCAGATGGTGGACCAGAATCTCCGCCGCCGGGGATGTACCTGCCTTATAGTGGCTCATCGGCTTTCCACCATCCGGGACAGCGACGAGATTATCGTGCTCCATCGGGGAAAGGTGGCGGAGCGGGGGCGTCACGAGGATCTGGTGGCTCTCCGGGGACGGTACTATGATCTCATTCAGGGGTAGCCGGGCATAAAGGGGGAGAATCCCGAAGCTTCGGACGAAAGGTTCCCGCACGAGGGAAGAAAAGGCTTTCTTCGGAAAGAGGATGCATGGGAAGGGTAGAGAACCATGGAGGCATTCCTGAATACGATTCGGCTCTTGGGCACTGAGCGGCACAGCACGTCGAGTCTTCCCCAAGAGGGAGGGCGAACGCGGCGGGTTCTCTTCGTGCTGGAGGGTATCCTGGATGTTCACGGGGTTCCCCTTTTGGGAGAGAATGTCCGGGGAGCCCGGGAATATCTGTTCTCGCTTTCTTTGGGAGAGGCTTTTTTCGATCTTCCCCGGAACGAAGAGATTCCCTATTTACTGGAACTGACTCCCCGGGGAGAGTCCCGGATTCTGGAAGTGTCCTGGGAGATTCTGGAGGAACAGCAGGATCCGGATCTTCAAAACTGGCTTGCCTCCAGGGGGGAGAAGCTGTTGGCCTCTTTCGGAGAGGTGCTTGTAAAGGATGTTCCCTTTCCGCAGGGTAACCTGGATCGACTCTCCCGGGAAGAGCTGGAACGTCTTCCCGCGGACCGATATGCGGGGCCTTCCGACAAGGAGGGATTCTGGCTCGATCTCCGGGATGGGAGTGCCCTTATTCTGGGGGAAGAGGAGATGGAGCCAGGAAAATTCTATTATACCGGGGAACATCTCTGGATGCGCAGCCTCCAGGACTGTTCCTTCGAAAGCTCGAAGGGGGAGGATCTCCGCGCCCGAGGGCTTTTCTGGAACGCTCTGGAGCAGAACCTGAAACTGGATCTGAAACTCCTCAATCTCCACTCCCGGCTTTCCCTGGGAGATCAATGGAATCTCGGGGAGACCATGAAAAATCTCCGAAAGGAACGCTTTCAGGAAGCCTTCGTCTCTCTGGGAGGCGTACTCTTCCGAAAAAAAGAGGAGGCGGCGGTGCCCCTTTCGCCCCTTTTCCGCCTGGCTGCCCGAATGGGGGAGGAGATGAACTTCCGGCTCCCCAAGATCATCCACCATCCCGAAAGGATACGCACCCTGGAAGACCTGGCAAGGGCCTTCAATCTGCGGATACGGCGAATTACCCTCGAAAAGGGATGGGAGCGTCGGGACTCCCTGCCCTTCGTGGGCCTCTTGGAAGAGGAAAAAAAGGAAGTTCTCCTTCTTCCCCGGGGAGGAAGGTGTTTCATCTACTTTCCCGAAGAGGATCGAGAGGAGATCCTCCGCCCCGAAGACGCGGCAAAGATAGCTCTTCAGGCCTGGGGAATGTACCGCCCCTTTCCCTCGGGAAGTATGACCCGGAAGGATCTCTTCGCCTTCGGCCTCTTCCGCTCCTGGAAGGAACTCTTGTATGCCCTGGGAGTGGCCTTCGGCATGGGGTCTCTGGGGCTTTTCGTTCCCATGATCAACGGCAAGATCTTTCAGGATATCATTCCCAGCGCCGAACGGGGACAGATATGGCAGTTCTTTTTTCTTCTCGTATCCCTGGGAATAACCACCGCCCTGCTCCGTCTCTCCCAGCAGATCGCCCTCTTCCGCACCGAAAGCCGCATGGATCATGACGTGGAAATGGCCCTCTGGGACCGAATCCTGCGCCTTCGGGTGACCTTCTTTCGGCGATTTTCCTCGGGAGATCTTGCGGGAAAGGCTCTGGGGCTTTACAACATCCGCACCTTTCTGGGGCAGTCCGTACGTTCTCTGGTGCCCAACGCGGCCTTTTCCCTGCTCTATCTCGGGCAGATGTTCTACTACGACTGGAAAATCGCCCTGGCGGCCCTGGGATGCCTGCTTCTTCTGGGGCTTGCCATGGGTATTTCCGCCTACGTGCAGATACGCTTTCAGCGGCGCATGGTGGCGGTGCAGAATCGGCTGAGCGGGGTGGTGTTCCAGATTCTCACGGGGCTCAACAAGATTCGGGTGGCCGCGGCGGAGGAGGAGGTTTTTGCCAAATGGGCCTCTCTCTTCTCCTGGCAACGCATACTCAGCTATCGGGCCCGGTGGGCGGCGAATCTGCTGAGCGCCTTTTCCGCCCTCTTTCCCGCCTTTGGAGCCATAGCCATCTTTCTGGTGATCATGTACTTCCGCATGGGATATCCCGACGATATGGGAAACCATGAGTACCAGGTGGGACATTTCGTCAGCTTCTGGTCCGCCTATGGAGCCATGCAGGGCGCCTTTATGGGGCTCATCTCCAGCGTTACCGTCTTTTTGGGAGTGCTTCCCCTCTACGAATCTCTGGATCCCATCCTCCGGGAGGAGCCCGAGGCAAGCGAAGCCCGGGGAGATCCCGGAGAACTCCGGGGAAACATCGATATTTCCGCAGTTACCTTTCGCTATCACCGGGATGCTCCCGCCATCTTCCAGAATTTTTCCCTTACCGTGCGGGGAGGAGAATTTCTTGCCATCGTGGGAGCCTCGGGTTCCGGGAAATCCACCCTCATCCGGCTTCTTCTGGGATTCGAATTTCCCGAGCGGGGAGAGATCTTTTTCGACAACAAGCCCCTCAAGGACATGGACCTCCGAAAGATGCGCGCCCAGATCGGAACGGTGCTCCAGCAAGGAGGAATCGTGGCGGGGGATATATACTCCAACATCGTCTGCTCCCGGTCCCTTACCCTGGACCAGGCATGGGAGGCCGCCCGGATTGCGGGGCTCGAAGAGGATATCAAGGCCATGCCCATGGGAATGCATACCATGATTACCGAGGGAGCCAATACTCTTTCGGGGGGGCAGAAACAGCGCCTTGTCATTGCCAGGGCGGTGGCGAACAAGCCCCGGATTCTCTTTTTCGACGAGGCTACCTCCGCTCTGGACAACCGTACCCAGGAGGCCGTGGCCCGGAGCCTGGAAAATCTCGATGCCACCCGTATCGTGGTGGCTCACCGACTCTCCACCATTCGAAATGCGGATCGCATCGTGGTGATCCACAAAGGGCACATCGGAGAGGAAGGAACCTTCGAAGAGCTTATGGAAAAACAAGGCTTCTTCTACGAACTCAGCCGAAGGCAGATGGTATGACATGCGAGACCGGAGAGGGAGGAGTGTTCTCTTGAACGTGCGCAGAATCGCGATATTTCTATGCCTGGGAGGAATAGTGCTTCCGGGGTTTTGGATTTTTCCCCTTCCGGGGGAGTCCCGGGAACGAGTTCTGGATCTGGAAAGCTACCTTGCGGAGGTGCTGGAACGAAATCCCTCCATCCGGGCAGATCGCTCCAAAGCGCTGGCTCAGTGGGAGGACGTGCGGATCACCGTGGCGGATCAGCGGCTCCAGATAACCCTCTCTCCTTCGGTGGAGCGGTGGACCTACTATCCCAACGAGCGAAGCGATCAGACCCTTTCGCTTATTTTTCAGCAGGATCTGGATCTTTCAGGGCTGAACCGGGCGAAGGAGCGGAAGGCTCTCTACGCCTACCGAAAAGCCCTGCATGACTACGGAAGCACCCTGAACAGTCTCCTGGGTTCCGCCGAACAGGTCTACTGGCAATGTGTCTTTGCAGAGCGAAAAATCGCCCTGCTGGAGAAAATCCTCAAGCAGCGCCAGGAGATGCTGGATCTTCTCGAGCTGGAGCTGCGGGAAAAGCTCATTACCCGGCTGGATGTCACCAAGGGGCGGATCAACGTGGGAGAAGTGGAATCCTCTCTGGCCACGGCTCGGGGAGATCATGCGGGATTTCTTGCGGAGCTTGCAGGCTATGTTTCCGGAGAGAGAATTCTTCCCGGGCACATCGAAAATCTTCCCGAAGGGCTTCTCTCATCGAAGGATCTGGAGGAAAGCTTTGAAGGGAATCCGGATATACGTTCTGCCAGGAGCAATCTCGATTATACCCGAATGCTCTGTGCCATTGCCCGGAAGGAGGATTCTCTCAAGGTCCAGCTTCAGGGAACCTACCGAATCTGGACGGACTACACCTATCATTTTTCGGATGTGGAAGAGGGAGAGTGGGATCTTCTTCTCTACGTGGAGGTTCCCCTGGCGGATGGCGGCAAGAAGAGGGCCAATATTCGAAAGAGCATCCATCTTCTGGAGGAGGCGGAAAAACGCCTGGAGGCGGCCGAGGAGGAGGTCCGGAAGAATTACCACGAGGCCCGGAGTGATTGGGAGAGTGCGGTAAAGAACGTGGCGGTGCTGCAGCAGCAGCAGAACTATGCCCGGGAAAACCTTGACGATACCTGGATACTTTACCAGGAACGACTTGAGGATGTGCTTGCTCTCATGGATGCCCTGGAGAAGGATGAACAGGCCCAAACGCAGCTTCTGGATGCCCGGTTGCGCATGTTCATCGCCCGAGCAAAGGCACGGGAGCAGAAGGGGGCGTACCTTGCCCGGGTTTCCGAGAGGGAGGAAGAGGATTTCCGGGAGTTTTCGGAGGAAGAGTATGCTGGAGTACGAGAGTAAGCCCCGCTTCAAGAGGAGCCTTATGGGGGTGGGGATACCCGGGGATCGGTTACTGTGTCCCTTCGTTCCTCCCGGAGGAGTGATCCTGGACCCCTTGAAGGTTTGGCAGAGGGAGCTTTTTCAGCTTTTTGACGGAATCCGAACGGTGCGGGAGCTCGGAGTTCTCCTCGGTCTTCTGGGGCACCCCTGTTCTCCCGAAACGGTGCTGTATTTCTGTCGGGAGCTGGACGAAAAACTTCTTCTGGAGGATATGCGGGAAGAAACGACCTTTCCCCGGGAGGATGAACGTTACGAGCGCCAGCGGCTCTTCTTCGGAGCCTGGACTCCCCGGGGGCTTCCCCGGGGAAGGGAGATGCAGCGTCGACTCGAAGCGAGCCGGGTGATTCTCTTCGGGGTGGGAGGAGGAGGATGTCAGGTACTGCAAAACCTGGTGGCTCTCGGAGTGGGGCACCTTACCCTGGTGGAATTCGACCGGGTGGAGCCGAGCAACCTGAACCGGCAGATTTTCTACACCGAAGAGGATTTGGGGTGTTCGAAAATGGAAGTTCTCCGGCGGGAGCTTCCCCGAAAAAACTCCCGCTGCAGCTATACCTTTCAGGAGGAAAAAATGGAATCCTCCGAGGATTTCGCCCGGCTTCTGAAGGGGCAGGATCTCGGGATACTCACCGCAGACAGCCCCCGGCAGACTATTTTCACATGGTTTCATCAGGGCATCTACGAAAGCCGTACTCCGGGACTCTACACCGCCGGAGTTACGTCCACCTCTATCGGCGCAGGGCCTCTGGTGATTCCCGGAGAGACTCCCTGCTATCTCTGCTCTCTCCCCCCGTGGACTCCGGACTTTTCCCGTCCCGAGGGAGAGGCCATGAGCCGGGAGTACCGACACGGGGTCATCCTCCCCTATCTGGGGATTCTGGGGGGACTTCTCGCCCTGGAGGCGGTAAAGTTTCTCACGGGATTTCAGCCCCCTCTCACGAAGGGCGCCCGAATGGATCTGAATCTTTCCACGGGGGAGAGCCGCCGGATTCTTCTGGGATCCCGAAAGGACTGTCCCTGGTGTGGGGAGATCCGAGGTTTTCCCTAAGAAGGAAAGGAGGAGAGACGGTGTTCCTGAAACTGAAATCGGCGGGGGAGCCGCGCCTCTGGTACGAGTGCTCCCGAGGAGAGAGGGAGCTTCTTTTTCTGGGAGGTCTTGGCATGTCCTCCCTGGCATGGCGGGGAGTGTGGAGTTCCCTCACCAAGCCCTGGGGAATTCTCTCTCTCGATTTTCCCGGTTCCGGCAAGAGCGACCTGCCTTCGGAGGATCTCTCCATATCCTCTCTGGCGGATACGGTGGTGGAGCTTCTGGATTATTGCGGCATCTCCCGGATTACTCCGGTGGGTATCTCCATGGGGGGATTCGTGGCTCTGGAAATGGGATGGCGTTTTCCCGAAAGGGTGGAAAAACTGGTGCTCATCAACACCGCTTCCCGCCTTACGGGGCGTGGCCGAGAGCAGCTTCTCCTCTGGGAAGATCTGCGTCGGCAAGGATGTTCTCCGGAACTTCTGCTTCGGCAGCAGCTCCTCAGTACCCTTTCGGAGAAATTTTTCTCCTTTCCCCGGCGGATGGAGCAGAGTCTCGCCTTTTTCCGAGAGTACCGGGAGGATCTCTGGCAGAAGGATCCGGGCTTTTTCGCCCAGGCCCGGGCATGCAGGGAGTTCGATCCCGGGGAGAGAGTCCGGGAAATCGGGGCTCCCGTTCTTCTTCTCAGCGGAGAAGAAGATGCCATCATCTCTTCCGCCTCCATGGAAAGCCTTGGGGAAAGCCTTTCCGAAAGTACTTTTCGGAGTATCCCCGGAGGAGCCCACGCGCTCCATGCGGAACAGGCTCCGGAAATTGCCCGACACCTGGAAGAATTCGTGTAAATCCGGAGAGTGCCCTTCGAGAATGTACTATCCCTCGGTATCTTGAGATTTCAGGAGCATGGTGCATGCGGAAAGCTCTCGAAAAGAACTGCCTAAAAAACGACATGAAGCTCTCCGGAATTGGCATTGACGAGATGTTCAGAAATTGGAAAACCCCGGAGCTTTCAACGCTCCGGGGCTTTCAAGGGAGAATGACGAGATGTTTGTCATGTTGGGTGTTGCGGAGATGCTTGAAGAGTTTGTACATTTTTGTGGGGAACCCCTCTCCCTCGTTCCTATGCGAAAAAGGTTCCCCGCACCCGGGTACAACCGGATGGACCCCGTATTTTTAGGGCGTTACAGCTCCAGAAGCTCCTTGGAGGAGAGTGTGAGAATTTCCGGCTCTCCTTCGGTGACCACCAGAGTATCTTCGATGCGAACGCCTCCCCATGCGGGAACGTAAATTCCCGGCTCCACGGTGACCACGTTGTTTCTTTCCAGAAAGACCTCGGAGGTGGCGTTCATAAAGGGAGCCTCGTGAATTTCAAGCCCCACTCCGTGTCCCACTCCGTAGGTAAAGCAGGCGTCTTTATAGCCCTTTTGAAGAATCACTTCGGTGGCCGCAAGATGGGGAACCTTGGAAGAGACTCCCTCCCGCACCGCCCGCAGCCCCGCCTCCTGGGATTGCCGTACCGTTTCGTAGAGTCTCTTCTGTTCTTCCGAAGCCTTGCCCACTACCACGGTACGGGTCATGTCCGAAGGATAGAGATTGTGGCGTCCGCCGAAATCCATGACGATAAAGTCTCCCTTCCGAATCTTCCGTTCCGAGGGAACCGCATGAGGCATGGCGGCGTGGTGCCCCGAGGCGATGATGGTGGCAAAGCCCGTCCCCTGGGATCCCGCCTTGCCCAGGGCGTATTCGAGCTCCCGGGCGATCTCCCGCTCGGTAACGCCGGGGCGGATGAAGTTGAGAACCTCCTGAAAGGCCTTATCCGCAAAAGATGCGGCTTTACGGATATTTTCGATCTCTTCGGGCCCCTTGACGAAGCGCAGGGGCTCCACCACCTCCGAAAGAGGGAGCAGCTCCACCTGGGGGAGGCGGCTTTCCAGCTCCTTGAAAAGCCGATAGCTGATCCGGTGAGCCTCCACGGCCAGAGTGCGGATGTTCTTGTTTTCAAGAAGCTCCCCGATAACCTCCGTAAGAGGAGGATAGGGGGTGCGCCACCGGGCGATTTTCATTCCCGGGCATTCTTCGGCGATGGCGTCCACCAATCGGTTGTCCGCCACCATGAAGGGGCGTTGCCCCACCATGAGCAGGTAGGCCTCTTCTCCGGTAAAGCCGCTGACATAGCGTATGTTCGAAGTCTCCGCAGAAAGAAATGCGGGAAGGCTCAGCTCTTCCATGCGCTTGGCGAGTTGCATGGCTCGGGACAGGGGAATCATCTCCTTTTTATAAATAAA
The DNA here is from genome assembly GCA_964545875.1 of uncultured Synergistaceae bacterium. Classification (GTDB taxonomy): domain Bacteria; phylum Synergistota; class Synergistia; order Synergistales; family Aminiphilaceae; genus DAIPKP01. The sequence goes on along the minus strand of CAZJHH010000009.1, from coordinate 85,291 downwards.
AGGTTGTTTTTATCGTCAAAAATACTTCGAATATTTTCTGTGCGAAGGTAAAAAATTTTCAATGTCCGCCGAAAAGCTCGCACATAGACGCACAAAAGAACCTGAGCCGGAAGATTTGGGGCAATTGAAGAGAATACTCCTGAAATATCATAAATGCATTTTAAACGCATCAAAATGCCGTGTCAAGGTACTTTATTAAAGAGGAAATGGCCTACATGGCTTCGCATGGGAAAACTTTCTCCGGCGGAATTTCGCTAAAAACTGCTTTGAATATCTGAAAAAAGCGACATGGCGAAGGAGAGCGTTGTTTTTCTTCCGCTGTTTGTATTGATACGCAAGCTTTTTGCGAGAAAGACTCCTGAGAGGATTGCAGATATTTCAATGATGGCGGGGAAGGGGGAAGGGATTTCGGAGGAGAGAATGCTTTCGGGCCTCCCTTGGAGAAGAGAGGCCCGGAAGAATCTTTTCGGTGATTACTCGTAGGTACCCTTTTTGAGGATCTCTCCGTTAAGCATCATGACCTCGCCTTTGGCGATAACGTGACGGAGGGCGAGGGTTTTCTCATCGATGACGATCATATCCGCATCCATGCCCTCTTTCAGATGTCCCTTTCTCTTGAGGCAGAGATGTTCCGCCACGTTGGTGGATCCCAGGCGCACCGCCGTTTCCAGATCGAAGCCGTAATGCTGCACCAGGTGCACCAGATTATGATATATCCCGGAGATGGAGCTTACGCCGATGGAGGTCATCTTGCCGAATGCGTCGAAGAGAGGAAGACTGCCGTTGCCGTCGCTGCTCAGAGTGACCCGCTCCATGGGCATGCCTCGTTGGCGCAGTTCCGATACGGCTTCCAGGCTTTCCTGGAGATCTTCCTTGAAATCCAGAGATCCTGCGGTGATGTCCAGATAGCCCCCCCGTTTGCCGAATTCCAGAGATTCCTCCAGAAGCTCCGGAGTTCGGGAGAGGTGGGTGGGAACGAACTGAGAGATGGGGATCTCCGTATTTTCCGCAATATCCATAAGATCCCGAAGGCCCCTTTTGCCGCTTCCCATGTGTACCGTGACAATTCCCGCCTTCCCCGCGAGAAGCCCTCCGATCTTGGCTTCCGAGGCGATTTGGGCGAGCTGGTGGAAGGTGGGGTAGCATGCCCGGTGGTCCGAAAGAGCTATTTTCAGGCCGATCACCTTGTCGATAAGGAGAAGATCCTTGGCGATGCTTCCGGTGAAGGTGGGGGAGGGAATCTGATACGCCCCCGTGAGAATCCAGGTGCTGATGCCCTCTTCCTCCAGGGCCTGGGCTTTCAGAAGCAGTTCCTCCAGAGAACGGGTGATGCCGTCGGTGCCGAGAAGTCCCACCACGGAGGTTACCCCCGCCCGGATGCATGCTCCCAGCTCCAGAGGAGGTGTGCGGTATCGGGGGCCTCCCTCGCCGCCGCCCCCGTTGATATGAACGTGCTGATCGATGAAGCCGGGAAGGACGAAGCATCCTCCGGCATCCAATACCGTGACGGCGGGGAGAATTTTCTGAATCTCCCGAGGATCCATGCCCTCCGCCACTACGCCGATACGGGAATGCAGGGAGAGCAGATCCTTGTGCCCCTCGGGCTCGGGGCCGAAGATCCGGCCTCCCTTTACGAGAACCCCTGTCATGGTGTCACCCCTTAATTCCGTTAAAGGTGAGTTGCCTGTGCGTGTTTTGAACAGAGAAACAGTATTTCGGATCCCAGAGAGTAGATGCGGTTTTTCTGCGTCCGGAGGTAACGAGATCCGTAAAGATTTTCCCAGTTTCCCGGGGTGCCTTCCAGGGAAAGGGCTCCCATGGAAAGGCCGGGAATGTACGCTTCCGGTATGGCGTAATCCTGAAGGTACGGGGGCTTCTCCGCATAGTATATCTGATTCAGTTTGCGAAGCACCTGTTTTTGAAGGTCCGGGGAAATTTTTTTTGTTTTTTCCCGAGCCAGGTATTCTTTCCGGGAACGTTCCAGTATCGTTTCAAGGGACCGGAGGCTGCAAAAGTCTCCGAGGCTTCGAAGTCTTTCGAGAATTCCGTCGAAAAGTCTTTCGGGCCGGTAGATTCCTTCTTCCGGCAGGGTGAGAAATCGGAAAGCTCCGAGAAGATAGAGGGAGAGATCCTTTGTGAGAACCTCCGGGTCGCAGTATTCCGGAAGATCCTTTTCCGTATGCCACCAGCGGCTCATAAAGGTTCCCCCGGTGCTGTCCGGATGCCCCGGAGGGAGGGCGGAGGCCCAGATGAAATAGGGGGATATGCCTAGATTCTGAAAGGATTGATCCCATCCCCGCACGAGAGGGGCGGGTTTTCCCTCCCGTCCCGTGATGTCCCGGAGGACATTCTTTCCGAGGTCGAAAAGATCCGGCCCTGCGGTAAGGAGGGAATAGTCCAGAGCTCCCCGGAGTCCGGGCATGTCTACGTTCATGTAGGCCATGCAGTGTTCCAGAAGGTTTTCGTAATTGCTTTCCGCATAGGCCGAAGAGCCTGCATAGCGTCCGTTGGAGTGTCCGGACCACCAGGCTATTTTTACTCCCCGTTGCAGATGAGGCTGCATCTCCTTGAGTTTTCGGGCCAGCTCCAGGCAGAGGGCGTTTCCCGTGGCATTGTCGCAGGCCCCGTAGTGCCAGGAATCCAGGTGGTTTCCCAGAAGGAGAAAATCCGGATTTTTCGAGGGGGCGGGAATGGAAGCCTCCAGAAGGGGGATGGGGGCGACGAGATTTTCGAGTTCCACCTCGATTTCCGCTTCCAGAATGCCCTCCATGGCGAGGCTGATAAGCTCTTCTCCCCGAGGGCGATTTACCGCCGCGAAGGGGAGATCGAGAAAGAACGAAAGGTCTTCCGGCAGGGGAGTTCCCCACACCATGTTGACGTTTCCCTCATGAATTTCCTCTTCATTCCCTTGGTTCCAGCAGAAGATGTATCCCACCGCTCCCCGGTCCTGAAGGGAGAGAAGATGAAAGGGATTGCTGCTCCTTCCCATGGCGATGAGCCCCTCCAGATCCCTCGGGCTGTTTCCCCGCTCCAGAAGATAATCCAGAAAGGTGCGGGGGAGCTCTTCCGGGGGAATAAACCGCACTCTTCCCCGGCTTCGTAGGCTCTCTCTTTTTTGGGTAAAGCTCCAGGCCTTGGCGGGAACATCGAAGAAGGTGCCGCCTCCGGAAGCGCAGGAGAGACGGATTTTCCGAGGATTGCTCAGCCGCACCGGAAAGCTGCGAAGCTCCACGGCGATGTTCTCTTCCTCCAGGCGTGAGGCGATATATTCCACCGCCCGGCGTTCTCCGGGAGATCCCGAAAGACGGTTATGGGAGGCGATACGCTCAAAATCCTTCCAGAGCCGGAATGAATCCGTTTTTTCCAGAAGAGACCGTTCCTTCGAAGAAAGCATGATGAAGAACGAAGCTCTCTATTCCCGGCCCAAGGGGAGGGACGTGAATTCCGTTACAAAGGCATCCATGTACTCCGTAAGGGTGTCCAGAATGGCCTTGCCCGTTTCGGCGGAGGCATCTTCCGCAGCATCTTCGCCGCCGTAGGCTCCGTTGGAGGTTACCTCCCGAACATCCCGGACAATGCGTACCGATCCCTTGCGGTAGCGCACCGTATTGATGTGGGTATTGCGCAGGGCCTCCGAAAGGTGCCCGATCTCCGCGGGAAAACAGTTTTCCTTATGTACCGAAGAGGGATCCACTGCCATCATCACCGAGGTTTCCTGCCCCGCTCCATGTCCTCCCACCCATTCGGAGTTGATCTGTCCAGCCAGAACCCACCAGTCCACGATGGCCACGAGTCCTCCCGCCTGATAAACCTCCAGAGCAGCCTTGTCCAGGGCGGGGCCGTTGCCTCCGTGGCCATTGAGAAAAACGAACTTTTTCATGCGGTGCTGCAAAAGGGAGCGCGTAATTCCTTTGACCACGGCGTAGAGCGCCTCGTCTCCGATGTTGAGGGTTCCAGGAAATCCCAGATGATAGGGGCATACTCCGTAAGGTATCGCGGGCAGCAGAATCCGATCTCGGGGATTTTTATCCTCCAGTCTCCGGGCGAACTCTTGAGGAATCTCGTAGTCCGTTCCCAGAGGTCCGATGGGGCCGTGCTGTTCCACGCTTCCGATGGGGAGCAGTATCACTTTGGAATCCCCGAAGGATTGTCCCGCCTCTTTCCAGGTCATTTTTGACAGAATCATGAGTGTATGTGCCTCCTCGAAAAAGCCGGGGGCCGTTCAAGCCGAACGGGCCCCCGGACGAAGATTGCGGAAAGCTAGGATCGAAGATCCTCGAAATGCCGCTTCAGAGTGCCCTGAGAGGGGGCGGCGGTGATTTTGCTGATAACCACCATGAGGATCATGGTGATTGCCCAGGAGACCATGAGAGGATTGAAGCCCAGGGCCCAGGATGTGTATTTGAGGGTCATGAGGACGAAGAGAATTTCCCCGAGAATGACCGAGAGAATGGCCCCCATCTTGGTGGCTCCCTTCCAGTACATGCCCAGTATTACCGGGGCCACCCAGATGCCCAGACCTCCGAAGGCGAAGAGGATGAGCTTGAATATGGTGGCGGGGCGGGAAATGCCGAAGAGAATGGCCACGATGCCGATGATCACCGTTACGATCCGGGAGAGCTTGAACACGTCCTGATCGGTGGCGTCCTTTTTGAGGATATTCTGGTAGATATCCCGGGTAATACCTCCGGTGGACACGATGAGAAGGCTGTCGATGGTGGACATGCCCGCCGCCATGATTCCCGAGATGAGCAGGGCGGATATCACGGGGCCGAGTCCCTGCTGGAGAATGAGAGGCACCACGAAATCGATCTGTTTCCCCGTGAGGCCGGGAATGGAGACCAGGGCGTTGACTCCTGACCACTCGATGAGGGTAGCGGCGATCCACATGCCCACGGTGCCGAGGATGACCGCCTTGAACATGACCCGGTAGTTCTTCATGGCGAAGAACTTGGTGAAGAGAGTGGGCTGGCCGATGGTGAAGAAGCTCCAGAGGACGATCATGGAGACGTAGTTCCCCCACCCGTAGGATCCTCCCATACCGGGATGGCTGAGCAGATCCGGGCTCATTTCGAGAAGTTTTGTATTGATGGCCTCGAAACCGCCCCCGATTTTCACGGAAATCACGAAGGTCACCACGGCGGTAACCAGCATGAGTCCTCCCTGAAGCACGTCGGTGAGCATGGCTCCCCGGATGCCTCCGGCCATACAGTAGAGGATCACGATAACCCCCATGGCCACGATGCCCACCCACTCGGGAGCTCCCGTAAAGGTGCGGAGGATGATGCCCGCTCCGATGGTCTGGGCTCCCATCATGGGAACCAGAAAGATCACCATCATCAGGGCGTGAAGCGAGCGGATTCCGTTGGATTCGTACCGGTCTCCGAGATAATCCGCCATGGTGAGAAATCCGTAGTTATGCCCCAGCTTGATGAGCTTCCTTCCCACCAGCAGAGCCGGGATAATCATGCTGAAAACCAGGCCGGGGACCGAGATGGTGAGGCCCGCAAAGCCCACCTTGTAGCAGGTGGCAGGGCACCCCATGAAGGTGCTCATGCTGTACTGGGTGGAGAAGTAGGCCAGGCCGCTGACGATGGCCCCGGCCTTGCCGCTCATGACGAAAAAGTCTTTGAGATTCTTGGTGGCCTTGGTGGCGTAATAGCCGATGGCTCCCAGAATTACGAAATAAACTGCGAGAACCGTGTAAAAGGGAACCGGGGCGGGACTGATGAGCTGCGATACGGTATCCATGATAACAATCTCCCTTTCTTCCAGAATTACCGGTCGTCAAACTCGCGGTACTCTTCCCGCTGCAGTGCCTGCCAGGCGAAGACGAGAATGAGTGCGAGGGTAATGACCGTATGTACCGTCCATCCCACCACGAAAAGCGGAATTCCCCAGAGCGAGGGAATGTAGGTGGTGGAGAAGAAGAAGGGGAAGGGTACCATGATGATGACGTACAGAAACATGAAAATACAGAACCATTTTTTTTCAAAAGCGTTGCTGAGAACATCCATCGGATAAACCTCCTTCGAACATGGAGTCCATGCGTTTTCCTTCGAGTGTTTGGATAACCCTGCGCTACTTGAATCGCCGTTGATGCGTGGAGCGTATGTGCTCGATCATGACTTCCCGCGCTTCCTCGGCATTCCCCCTTTCAATGGCGTTGATAAGGTTCGTGTGTTCCTGATGGCTTATGTATTTGTTGCTTTCCCGGGCGTCTCCGTTCTGGGCGTAGAACTCCCCGAGATAAAAAGTGTAGAGCTGGGACCGCCAGTAGGTTTGGGTGACGTAACGTTCGATGTAGGGATTGCGGCTCATCTGGGCGATGAGCAGATGGATGCTTTCGTTTATGCCCGCGTACTCTCCCTTGTCGTCCGTCCGGTAGAGCTCTTTCTCCCGGGCGTTCAGAATTTTAAGCTCTTCGATGCTCTCCTTGTCCCCGTATTTGGCGGCGAGGTATGCGGACTTTCCCTCCAGGGTTTCCCGGGCGGTGAAGACCTGTTCCATATCCTCCGGAGTGAGCAGGGGAACCACGTATCCCCTCTCCCGATCCTTTTTTCCCAACATTCCCTCGGACACCAGCTTTGCCAGGGCGTGCCGTATGGGAGTACGGCTCATCTGCAGTTCTTCCACCATGTCGGGTTCGTAGATTTTGTCCCCCGGCCGCAGTTTGTGGGAGAGTATACGATTGACTACGTAACGAAAGGCTCTTTTTTCGGCGTTCAGGCTTTTTCCCATGGGCTTCTCCTTCGACTCGTCTCTTTCGTATTTGCGTTTGTATTTCTTTATGTATCCATAGTTTGCGCTTCTAGCATACACCCGAGGGAAGAAAGTGGCAAGAGGGAATCCTGGCATTTTTCCTTGCGGGGGAGTTCTTTTCGTCACAGGCGTACATTTTTCGATTGACCCGGAGAAAAAAGTGCTCTATAATCCACCCCAATATTTCAAAAGGAGATATTCCCATGCGCGATGTTTTCGCACTTTTAACCATACAAAACTGGTGGTGGCGGGCTTTCTAAGTCTGCCGCCGAGATCCGGGGCATCCTAGGGATGCCTTGAAAGTACGTAATGACCGGGCCTTGGAGGTGGATTCCCTAAGAGGAATTCAGTTCAAGGCCCTTTTTTGTACGGTTATATCGGTATCCGAAACGAGAGGGGCTCGAAAAAGAGTTCCTCTCGTTTCGTTTTTGTATCTTTGGTACCTGAAGAAAATTACGAGTCGAGACGAGAGGATATGCGAGATTTTTGAAGGAGGAAGCGGTATGGATAGCGGAGCCGAGGTACGAGAAGAGCGAAGGGACGAAGAGTTTTCCTTTATGGAAGAGTCCCGTTATGCGGCGTTGCGGCGGCATAGTTTCCGGGTTCCCCTCTTCGATTCCCTGAAGATGGAGGAAAAGGATCTTGTGGCGCTTTTCCGGAAGCTTGGGGAGGGAAAACCCTACTCCCTGCTTTGGGAGGGATGTTCCCCCCGGGGGGATTTGGAATACGCCCTGCTGGTACCCGAGCCGGCTGCGGTGCTTCGGGAATTTGTCTCGGGGGTGGATATTCGCTCGGGAAGCGGGAAAGATGCTGATTTTCGCAAGGGGAGTTCTCTGGAAGCCTTCGTGGCGGAGCGTTTTGGAGCCTCCGGAATGCCCGGATACGAGGAGATTCCGGAACTTCCCCTCTTTCGGGGAGGATATGCAGGGTATTTCGGGCACGGCATGGCGGAGAAGTGGGAGACTCTTTTCGCCCGGGAGCCCGGACGGCGTCTGAAGCAAGGAGAGTATCCCCTGGGAGTGCTCCTGGAGGTGGCATCCTTCTACTTCTTCGATGCCTCGAAAAAACGCCTCTACTGCGTGCACTCTTCGGAAGATTCCTACCATGAGGGGTTCGAAAAGGTGGGGCTTCTCAAGGAACGGGCTCTCTTCGCTCTTCGGGGAATCGAGAAACGGGAGGTTTTTCGGGAAAATCCTTCCTTCGCTCTCGGGGATCCCCGGGCGAACATGAGCAGGCGGGCCTTTCTGGAGATGGTGGATCGGGGCAAGGAAGCCATCCGGCAGGGGGAGTTCTCCCAGGTGGTGCTCTCCCAGAAGTTTTGTTTTTCCGGGGCCACGGATCCCCTGGATGTTTATGAGGCCCTGCGGCGGAACAATCCCTCCCCCTATCACGTCTATCTCGGGTGCGGCAGTTTTTCTCTGGTGGCGTCCTCGCCGGAGATGCATCTCTCCCGCCGGGGAAGCCGAGTCTATACCCGGCCTCTTGCGGGCACCCGGCCCCGGGGAAAGAGCGAGGAAGAGGATCGCCGCCTGGAAAAGGAGCTCCGGGAAGACCCCAAAGAGTGTGCGGAACATTTGATGTTAGTTGATCTCGCGCGCAACGATCTGGGGCGTTTCTGCCTGCCCCGATCCGTGGAGGTGTCTCTTTTCCAGGATGTGGACCGTTACGCCCGGGTGATGCACCTGGTCTCCCAGGTGGAGGGAGAGGCGGCGCCGGGAATTTCTTCTCTGGAGATGCTGGGAAAAACCTTTCCCGCGGGAACCCTTTCGGGGGCTCCCAAGGTGCGGGCCCTGGAGTATATCGACACTCTGGAGCCCGAGGCCCGGGGGCCCTACGGAGGAGTGCTGGCATGGCTGGATCCTTCGGGGGATTTCGAAAGCTGCATCACCATCCGCACGGTGGTGCATGAAAAGGAGCGGTTGTACCTTCAGGCTGGGGCGGGAATCGTTTTCGACTCCTCTCCGGAGAAGGAGTATCGGGAAACGTTGCAGAAAGCGGAGGCTCTCGCCCGGGCCCTGGGATGCAGTTTCGAAAACATGGAGGAGGTGCAGGTATGATTCTTCTGGTGGATAACTACGATTCCTTTGCGTATAACCTGGTGCAGTATTGCAGCGATTTCGACGAGGTGCTGCCCCGGCGGAACGACGCGGTGACCCTGGAGGAGATTCGTCGTCTCAATCCCCGGAGGATCGTGCTCTCCCCTGGCCCGGGAGGCCCGGAAGATGCGGGGATCTGCCCGGAGATTATCCGGACCTTCGGAGGAACAATTCCCATTCTGGGGGTCTGCCTGGGACATCAGGTGATCGGCTCCGTCTTCGGGGCTTCCGTGGAGAAGGGAGCCGAGCCGATACACGGCAAGATTTCCCGGATATTTCATTCCCGAGAGGGGCTTTTCGAGGGCGTTCCCTCTCCCTTCCGGGGAGTTCGGTATCACTCCCTGGTGGTGCGGCATCTTCCGGAAAACTTTCCCCTTCGGGTAACCGCCCGGGGAGAGGATGGGGAGATCATGGCCCTGGAATCTCCGGAGCTTGGAGTCTACGGCGTGCAGTTTCATCCGGAATCGGTGGGAACCGAATTCGGCAAGCGGCTGCTGGAAAATTTTGCGGGCCCCCGGGGGCTGGAAAGGAGCGCATGATGTTTCGTACCTATCTCGAACAGGTCGCCGCAGGAGAGAGGCTTTCCTCCCGGGCTATGGAGGGAGCCATGGAAGCCATTCTGAAGGGAGAGGTGACGGATATTCATATCGCCGCCTTTCTTATGGGGCTCCGCCTTCGGGGGGAGACCATCGACGAAATCACCGCCGCCGCTCGGGTGCTGCGGCAGAACGCCCTCAAGGTGGAGATAGCCCAAAAACCCCTTCTCGACGTGGTGGGCACCGGAGGAGACGGAGGGGGAACCTTCAACATCTCCACCGCCGCGGCTCTGGTGGCGGCCTCCGCGGGGCTCCCCGTGGCGAAGCACGGCAACCGCTCGGTCTCCAGCCGCTGCGGCAGTGCGGACGTGGTGGAGGCCCTGGGCATTCCTCTTTTCGATAATCCTTCCCATGCGGCGGATTCCCTGGGGCGTACGAATTTTACCTTTCTCTACGCTCCCTACTTTCACAAGGCCATGAAGCACGTGAAAAACGCCCGGTCCTCCCTTGGGCTGCGCACGCTTTTCAACGTGCTCGGGCCTCTCATCAATCCCGCCGGAGCCACCCGTTATCTTATGGGGGTCTACAGCCCGGAGCTGCTGCGCCCTCTGGCGGAGGTGCTCCGCAATCTCGGAGCGGATAGGGCTCTGGTGGTGCACGGGGCGGGGGGAATCGACGAGATCAGCCTCTCGGGCTCCACCCGGTTCTGTTTCCTCCGGGAGGGGGTTCTGGAGGAAGGCATACTTGAGCCCGGAGACTTCGGCCTTTCCCGGCATGCTCTCTCCTCCTTTGCGGGAGGTAAGGCGGAGAAAAATGCGGCCATTCTCCGGGATATTTTCGAAGGCCGTCTTAGAGGAGCTCCTCTGGACATGGTGCTCTGCAATGCCGCAGGGGCTCTCGTGGCGGGGGGCCTTACGGAAGATTTCCGGGAAGGGGTGGCCCTTGCCCGGGAGTGCATCGAAAGCGGCGGGGTAATGCGGAAGATTGAAGAGCTTCGTTCTCTGACCCCTTCCAAAGATGCGGATCCCCTGGGGGTGGCCCTGTGATTCTCGAAAAGATCGTGGCTTCCCGGAAGGAGAAGGTGGCGGCTCTCGAAGCCCCCCGGCGGAGCCTGGGAAAAGCTCTCGAAAAGGGCGGAATTTCCCTTATCGGAGAGATCAAGCGGGCCTCCCCGAGCCAGGGAACTCTGGCCTCCTCCTGGAATCCCGAGGGGCTTCTGAAAAGCTACGTAAAGGGGGGTATCCGGGCCCTTTCGGTGGTGACGGAACCCAACTTTTTTTCGGGAGATCCCGCATTGCTCGGGCATCTGAAAAAACGCTGTTCCTGCCCGGTATTGCGCAAGGATTTTCTGCTCCATCCCCTGGAAATGTACGAAAGCTATCTTCTCGGGGCGGATGCGGTGCTCCTCATCGCGGCCATTCTGGAGGATCGGGTTTTACGGGAGATGTTGCAGGCGGCGGAGGATCTCGGTTTGGAGTGCCTGGTGGAGGTACATTCTTCGGAAGAGTTGGCCCGGGTGCTGGATACCCCGGCGCGGATTGTCGGCATCAACAACCGGGATCTTCGGGATTTCTCGGTTTCTTTGAAGACCACGGAAAAACTTCTGGAAGAACTTCATCGCCGGGAGCCCGGAAGCACCCGGAAGGTAATTTCCGAAAGCGGCATAACCTGCCGGGAGGATGCCCTCTACCTGGAAAGTCTGGGCGTGCAGGGCATGCTGGTGGGCACCGCCCTGGTGCGATCCGGAGATCCCGAAGCTCTGGTGCGGGAGCTCACCGGAGAAGCCGGAGAGAGGGCCTCATGACCCGCATCAAGATCTGCGGCCTTACCCGCCGGGAGGATGCCCTCGCCGCGGCGGAGCTGGGGGTGGATGCCCTTGGAGTGATTCTGGTTCCCGAAAGCCCCCGGTACGTTTCCCTGGAGAAGGCCCGGGAAATTCTGAAGGGGCTCCCGCCGGAGATCTGTACCGTGGGGGTACTGCGCAATCCCTCCCGGGAATTTCTGAAAAAGGTTGTGGAGGCAAGGCTTTTTTCCGCATTGCAGTTTCATGGAGAAGAACCCCCGGAAATGCTCCGGGAAGTACCCTGCATAACCCTGAAAGCCCTGGGAATCGCCGGAGCGGAGGATCTCGAAAAGGCCCGGATCTATGAAAATGCGGCGGATCTGCTGCTTCTGGACAGCCGAAGGGGCTCCCGATCCGGAGGCACCGGAGAATCCTTCGACTGGGATCTTTTGGGGGAAACCTCTCTTTCCCGCCCCTTTTTTCTGGCGGGGGGGCTTAAAAAAGAGAATCTAAGGGAGGCCCTGGAGCGGGTACAGCCTTGGGGAGTGGACCTGAACAGCGGTGCCGAAAGCGCTCCGGGAATCAAGAATAGAGAGAAGATGCGGGATCTGGTGAAGATGGTGCGGGAATACCATGCCCGAGAAGAATGAATTTGTGCAGGCTTCTTGCCGGAGGATGAGATGGTCTTTCCGGAAGGCTCCGTTTTTGATTCCCTTCGCTCGGGTGTCGTCGAACCGCTCCCTCGTTTCGCTGCTGAGGTCCGTCGCCTCAGGCGTGCCGTCCCTGGCACGGCTGAGGCTTGTCGGCACGTCCTGTGCCGACAACGGCCCTCCGCTACGCGAATCTTCACTCGCCGATGACAATTCGCTCGGGGAACAAAAACCTCCCCTTCCGGGTACGAGGTTTTCATACATTTCAACAAGAACGAATCACTATTGAGAAGAGCCGAGGAGGTTATTTGAAAATGAGACGAGGATATTACGGAAACTACGGAGGGCGCTACGTACCGGAAACCCTGATACCCGCCCTGGACGAACTGGAAGAGGCCTTCGAAAAAGCCTGGCAGGATGCGGATTTTCGGGGGGAGCTGCGAAAGCTCCATAATCACTATACCGGTCGCCCCTCCCCTCTCTACTGTGCGGAAAATCTGAGCCGCCATCTGGGAGGAGCCACCATCTACCTCAAGCGGGAGGATTGCAACCACACCGGGGCGCACAAGATCAACAACGCCCTGGCCCAGGTGCTTCTCGCCAAATCCATGGGAAAGAAGCGCATCATCGCGGAAACCGGAGCGGGACAGCACGGAGTTGCCACCGCCACCGCCGCGGCCCGGTTCGGCCTGGAATGCGTGGTCTACATGGGAGAAAAGGACACGGTGCGCCAGAGACTGAACGTGGAGAGAATGGAACTTCTCGGGGCCAGGGTATACCCGGTTACCGCGGGGAGCCGTACTCTCAAGGACGCCACCAGCGAGGCCATCCGGGATTGGACAACCAACGTGGAGCACTCCGCCTACGTCATCGGCTCCGTGGTGGGGCCTCATCCCTATCCCAAAATGGTGCGGGAGTTCCAGCGCATCATCGGGGAGGAGCTCCGGGAGCAGATTCTCGAAAGAGAGGGGCGCCTGCCGGAGGTTCTCGTGGCCTGCGTGGGAGGAGGCAGTAACGCCGCAGGGTTTTTCGTTCCCTTCGTGGAGGAACCTTCCATCCGTATGGTGGGAGTGGAGGCGGCGGGCAAAGGAGTGGATACGCCTTTTCATGCGGCCACTCTTACCGGGGGAACTCCCGGGGTACTTCACGGAGCCCTGAGTTACCTGCTGCAGGACGAGGAAGGGCAAATTCAGGAGGCTCACTCCATCTCCGCAGGGCTGGATTACCCCGGAGTAGGGCCGGAACACAGCTATTTCAAAGATTCCGGTCGAATAGAGTATTGCAGCATTCCCGACGACGAGGCTCTGGAGGCCTTCGATCTCCTCAGCCGTACCGAGGGAATCATCCCCGCCCTGGAAAGCGCCCACGCCGTGGCCCGGGCGAAGGATCTGGCGAAGGAATACACCAAGGAAACCCTGCTGGTGATCAACCTCTCCGGCCGGGGAGACAAGGATATGGAAACCGTGCGCGAATACCGAAACGCCGGGAAAGGAGATGCCGCATGAAACGATTGACCCAGGCATTTGCAAATAAAACCGCCTTTATTCCCTATATCATGGGGGGAGATCCCTCTCTCCACATCACCGGAGAAATGTTGCTCCGCCTGGATAGGGCGGGGGCGGACGTGCTGGAGCTGGGGATGCCCTTCTCGGATCCCCAGGCGGACGGACCGGTGATTCAGGCGGCGGGACAGAGGGCCCTGGAGGGGGGAACCACTCTGGACTCTCTCTTCGCCCTGCTGGAATCGCTGAAGGGAAAACTAAAAGCTCCGGTGGTACTCATGGGGTACTGCAACCCCGTCTATCGTTACGGCAAGAAGCGTTTTGCCCAGCGGGCCGCCTCGGTGGGAGTGGCGGGCATTCTCGTGCCGGACCTTCCCCTGGACGAAGATCCCGAATGGTGCCCCCTGCTGGAATCCACAGGAATCGCTCCCATCGGCATGGTAAGCCCCAACATGGGGGGAGAACGCCTGCGTACCGTCACGGCCAAGAGCCGGGGATTTGTTTACGGGGTCTCCCTCCTCGGAGTGACCGGAGATTCCCGAGGCCCCCGAAGCGGCGTGGAGGGCTACCTCCGCCGGGTAAAGGAAGCCACGGACCTTCCCGTGGCCCTGGGGTTCGGCATCGACTCCCCCGAAAAGGCTGCGGAGGCGGCGAAATACGCCGAGGGAGTGGTGGTGGGAAGCGCGTTGGTGAAACTGGTTGAACGGTACGGAGGGAATCGGGAGGAGCTTTTGCAGGAGGTTGGGATGTTTGCGGGTGGGCTGAAGGAAGCTATAGAGCTGTAGATTCCGGAGAAGTTTTCAGGAAGAATATAAGGAAGAATTCGAGATAGAGCAAAGACTCCAGCCCCCGGTGGCCGAAAAGGCCGCCGGGGGCTGGAGTCTTCTAAAGAAATCCAATGTTTGCTCAAAAAAAGATAAATTTTCTTGGATGTTCGGTACTCCAGGGAGGAATGGAGCCTCTCGGTGTTGTAGAACCGAAGATATTTCTAGAGATCCTGAGAAAGACCTCAAACGTGTTCATATTTCAGCGCTGATAGGGCCTCCTTGCTTTTAAACAGGATTGAATGTCTCTATCTTTTGGCTGCCATATTGCCTTTTTTCTCGAGACCCATGATACAGCCAAGCTTCGACTTTAACTTAGCAGGTGGTCCAGTTTTTGGGATCCACTATATGCGTTATTGGGGGCGTTATTTTATGGGAAGAGGATATTTTTGTGTAACTTTGAGAGAGCTAACAAAATAAATCTTGATTTGTCAAATCAAGTAACAAGGAGGAAAAGGAGGAGGGTATGATCTTGATACAGGGAGACATGGAGAAATTTCACGAGCAGCTTGAGCAGGGGGCTGTGCCACGAGCGTACAGAGCGTTACTTTTTTACATGAAGGAATTACGGAATCATTTTAAGGAAATGTATCCGAATTACTCCGTATCCTCCTTGTATCAAGGCTACATGGATATGACCTATTTTGCCATATTTTCGCAAGCCCTCAAAAAGCGTGACTTGAAAATCGCAATTGTTTTCAATTACGGAGAATTTCGTTTTGAAGCCTGGCTTGCGGGGCGAAATCGAGAAATTAACCATCGCTATTGGGAGTTGTTTATGAGTCGAAAATGGCCGGAATACCGTGTTGTCGAACCTGCTAAAGGAGTAGATTCGATAGTGGAATATGATCTCGCTCAAGGTTTTGCCCTTGGGGATGCAAATACTTTAACAGCTACCATCGAGGCCAGGACCATATCTTTCATTGCAAGCATGGAAGATTTTCTCCAAAACTGTTAAATTTTTCTGGCGATTTTTTTGATTTTCAAAGATAGAATAAGAGCATAAACTCTTGGCATGGTCCAGATGCTTCCGTGTCGGAAGTGCGGATCGGAGTCGTGGGCATAGAATTTGATGACTTTATAAACAATGTGGAAAGTAGGATAAGAATGCCCCTAGAATTGTCACTGGAAGAAGCCCGAACCTTTCTGATCCGCTGCCACATGCTGGATCATTACCGTCATAAGGCAAATGAAGAGGGAATACTCTCCGTTTTCCAGCGGTTGGGCTGTGTTCAATACGATCCGTTGAATGTGGTGGGCCGGAATCCCTGTCTCGTTATGCAGTCGCGAATCGGCGGTTTTACCGAGGAGCTGCTGGACAAATGCCTGTATGAAGACCGGCTGTTGCTGGACGGCTGGGATAAGGAGATGTCTGTTTATCGGACGGCGGATTGGCCGTATTGCGCGCGGATACGCCATTGTCACCAGTCAAGCGTGATCGGGAGGCTGCAATACCGGGGGCAGTCGGAAGCTCTTTCGTATACCGACGCCGTTATGGACGAAATCCGGAAGCGGGGATCTCTCGGCGCGAAACAGATCGATCTGGGAAGCTGCCAGGCATCACGGTGGGGGCATCGAAAGATATCCGGAGCGGTTATGGATTATCTGTTTGCCAAGGGGCAGTTGGGCGTGAAGAAGAAAAGGAACGCTCAGAAAACCTACGCGCTTATTGAAGACCTGATTCCACCGGATATTCTGTGCGCCGGGGATCCGTTTCAAAGCGACGAGGAATTTTATGAGTGGTATTTCTTACGAAGGATCGCGGGGCTTGGCGTCTGCTGGCCGCGAAATGGCGGCGGATGGAACGGATATTATCTGAGCGACCGGAGCTTGCGCAAAAACGTGTTTGCCCTATTGGAAGAAAAGGGATGCATTACGCGGGTAAAGGTGTCGGAAATCGACGAAACCCTCTATATGTGTACCAGCGACCTTCCCTTACTGGATAACGGCGAAGGGCAGGATGGTTGTATCCGTTTTCTGGCACCGCTCGATAACTTCTTGTGGGATCGCGGCCTTATCAAGAAACTCTTCGATTTTCAGTACAGTTGGGAAGTCTATTTGCCGGCGGCGAAGCGAAAATTCGGATATTATGTTCTTCCGGTTCTTTATCGAAACCGCCTGATCGCACGGATGGAACCGGGCAAGCAGAAGACAAACCATCCGTTTACGGTCAAAAACTGGTGGTGGGAAGAGGGGGTCTCCGTGGATGACGACATGAGAGAGGCCGTCATCTCCTCGATGGAACGATTTGCCGAATACTTGCATGCAGACGGATACGCAAAAGAGAATGAAAAGATTATATTCATTTAGGAACTGTTTCTAAAAAACGTGAAGTCCTTTCTTCAAGATGCTGCGTCGCGCCAACCATACGACGACATGCTCTTGCGGACAAGCGTCGGAAAACCCCAGGGTTTTTATTAAAAATGCTCGGATTTCCCCCGAACAATGTAATCCATATGCCACGAAAAACCGTTTGCATTCACAAGGAAAACCCTCTGTGATATAGTTCTTCTGCCCCGTTTTGAACGGGGAAAATCCGACGGAAAGGACGTGTCTTTATGTCTATCCCCTTGGGGGCCGTGAGGCGTGTGGGTATGGTCGCAGTCGAAGCGGCCTCTGCGTAGCCGATACGGAAAAATCATGTGTCGCAGTGCTGCCGTTTCGATTGCGCCGAAAAGGATGCCTCTATTCTCTTTGGCTTGTTTTTCAGTGATCGAAAAGGAGCATTATCGTAATGGATCGATACGTACTTAAAAGAGCGGAACTTCAGAAGGATGCCCCCAGGCTTCGGGTTTTTTTTAATGCCGTTTTTGCCCCCGAAGATGTGGGAACCCTGGCGGAAAATCTGTCTCGCCACTTTCCCGGAATGGAAGGGCGATACTGGTTTATCGCCGAGGATCGCGAAAGCGGCGATATCGCCGCAGCCTGTGCGTTGCTGCCGTGGAAATGGCGCATGGAAGACATTCCCCTCAAGGTAGCGGAAATGGGAATCGTGGGAACCGGAGAAGAACATCGCGGCCAGGGGCTGATGCGCCGCCTCCATGGAGAACTCATGAAAACCGTGGAGGAAGAACACTTCGATCTCGTGGTCATTCAGGGTATTCCCGGTTTTTACGATCGTCTGGGGTTTCGTTATGCCCTGCCTCTCTGTTCCCATGTGGAACTGCCTCTCCACGCAGTGTCTCTAGAGGTGTCCGAAACTCTCCGCATCCGTTCCGCCGGGATCGAGGATATCCCCTTCCTGATGGAGGAGGACAAGATTTTTGCTGCCGCCAACAGCATTTCCGCTCCCAGAGACCGAGAACATTGGCAGTACCTTCTCACCCAGGGACAGGAAACCGAATACGGTTCCGACTTTTTGATTTTGCAGCATGCCGCAAAGGAAACAAGCTATGTCCGCATTTCCAGACATGGCTTTGGCCGGGGATTGATCATAAGCGAAGCCAGCGAGGGAATCTCCCGTAAAATGGGTTTGGAACTATTGAGCCATTGCGGCCGTCTGGCGGTGGAACGCCAAAAACCCTATCTTCGCCTCGATCTTCACCCGGAAGCTCCTTTATCCCAGATTGCCCTCGCTTCGGGAGCTACGGCGGAAGAACCCTACGCCTGGCAAGTGACTATACCGGATGCGCGAAAGCTCCTGCTCCTCATGGCTCCTCTTTTGGAGAAACGGCTGGAGAGGGGCATGTTCCGCCGCTACTCCGGAAAGGTCCGTCTGGACTTTTTCCACCGTAGTCTCGACTTGATATGGCGTGAGGGAAGGCTTTGCGACATTTCTCCGGGGAACGATCTGCCCTGCCAGGTTCATTTTTGCGTCCACCAGGAGCTTTTTCCGGCCCTCTGCCTGGGGCACCGCTCCTGGAGGGAACTGCGCAGGAACCGACCCGATATTTTCCCCGCCCTCTCCCATGTAGGTTCCCGAACGGAGCGGGTGGCGGACATCACCGGCATGATAATCGACGAGCTTTTTCCCGCAAAACGTTCCTGGATTTACGAACAGTATTAACCTTCAAAGCCGGAAAGCCCCTTTGCTAGACTTTAGGGGCTTTCCGGCTTTTTACGTTGTTTTTAAATATTTTTCTGAAAGAGGTATCATTATACTTGGGCCATCGGGGGAGCCAACGTTATCATCTATCTCGGAGGGGAAGCCAAGAATCCCACCCGGGACATTTCCTTCTTCATTTTCACCATAGGAAACACGGCGGTGATTCTGGACAACGTGCTCTTCGCAATAATCTATTTCTCCGCTATCCGTATGCGTACGGTCATTCCGGATATTTGGGCGAAATCGTAATTTCACGTATCAGACAAAATCCTTATCTTTTTCTGCTAGGGAATTTCTGGAGCTTTTTGATGATTATCTCTGTGTAAGCATGGAGCGTACCCTGGTGCCTTTTCCCGATACCCAGGATGTGGTGGGATATCTGCCGGACCTTGTCTTTAAGACGTACATGACTTATGGATCCTCAGTTCAAGGATTTCGAGGAGTATTGCGGAAAAAGCGAAGCCCTTGTGGAGAAGATCCTTTCGGAACATCCGGAGTTGCTCGCCCCGAGAAATCTTTTTTCCGAATCCCCGGAAGAGGAGTAGGGGACTCGGTCGCTCTGAACGCAATGCCCGCAGCGGAAGAGGTATTTCCGGAAGGGAAAATACGATACAATCGTGGCCGGGCCTTTTCCCAGGCGCTCCAATCGGTGTCACGAGACTATACTTCGAGGTGAAAAATAAAAAATGAGTAAGATTGAAAAAGCATCCTCAACATTCAAGGAAGGTTTTTCCTGCTCTCAAGCCGTTTTTTCTACCTTCGCAAAAGAGTTGGAAGCAGACGAAAATGCTATGTTGAAACTTTCGGATGCTTTCGGTGGCGGTATGCGCATGGCCCTTACCTGCGGTGCCGTTACGGGGGCTTTCATGGTTATTGGCCTGAAATACGGAAGAGCATCTGCGGATGACTTGGAGGCAAAACAAAAAACCTCTGACCTCGTCAAGGAATTTGTCAAAAAATTTGAGGAACGCCACAAGAGTATTGCCTGCAAGGAATTGTTGGGTTGTGATATCAGTACGGAAGAAGGGTTGCAATATGCCAAGGAGTCCAATCTGACGGGCACTATTTGCCCTAAACTTGTCGCCGATGCCGTTGAAATTCTCGAAGAGATTTTGCAGTAAGAAGCCCATGCATGAATCCGTCGGGCTGGGAACGATACTTTCGTTGTCGTTTCCAGCCCCATGATTATGGCCTTCGATGTCTTTATTCCTCGCGAATGTTAACCGTCAGATACCGAGTATGGGTTCGAAGTTCCCGAAGCGGGATCATTCCTCCACGGGATACGACCCCAACAATCGGAACCCCGAGGCCAGAGAGCGCACTCCTTCCAGGGCCTCATACACCGCAGGATCCTCCAGATGGCCCTCCACGTCCACGAAGAAGGAGTATTCGAAGGGGTTGTGGAGCAGGGGGCGGGATTCGATGAAGGTGAGGTTCAGGGGCTCCTTCACCAGAGGTTCCAGGGCCGCAAAAAGCGATCCCGGCGTGTGGGGCACGGTGAACCGGAAGGAGGTCTTGTTCTTCTCCCCCCGCCGGGGTTTCTCTTTGCCGATGGTCCAGAACCGGGTGAGATTGTGAGGAGAGTCCTGGATGTTTTTGGCGATAATCGTAAGCCCCCGGTTTTCCGCGGCCATGGCGGTGCATATGGCGGCGCATTCCGGAGCGGTTCGGGCATATTCCGCCGCGGCGCTGGTGCTGGAGAGAGGGAGAATCTTTCTTCCCGGAAGGTTTGCGGCGATCCAGCGGCGGCACTGGGAAAGGGCCTGGGGATGGGAGCAGACCATGCTGACTTCCTCCAGTGACGAGATGCTGGCGAGCATGTGCTTTACCGGCACTCGGCGTTCGCAGAGCACCGTGCACTCTTTCGGGGCGGAGGAGAGGGCGTCCAGGGCGGGGCATACCGCTCCCTCCACGGTGTTTTCCACGGGAAGCACCGCCATATCCGCCTCGTCCCGGTAGAGAAGGGAGAGCACTTCATCGAAATCTCCGCAGAAGAGCACCTCTCCCTGGGAGCCGAACTGTTCCTGCACCGCCTGGTGCGAGAAAGAGCCCTCCGGGCCGAGACAGGCGATTGCAAGGGGGTGCTGCAGGGAGCGGCAGAGGGAGATGATCTCTCTCTGGATGGTTTTCAGGGCTCCCGGAGGAATGCCGGGATGGTTTTGTATCAGCCGTTCCAGCACCGCCTCCTCCCGAAGAGGATCGTACACCGGGGCGGAGCCCTTGGCGGCGCCGATGGCTTTGGCAATTTCACTGCGCTGTGCGATACGTTCGGCTATTTGATCGTCCAGGGCATCGATCTGATCCCGCAATTTCTGAAGAGCCTCCGACACGGTTCCTACCTCCTCTTAGGCCGCTGCGGCGATCTGTTCGAGCCGGGCGATCCGAGATTCCAGGGAGGGGTGGGTGCTGAAGAGGCTGTCCCGGCCCTGTTTTGTGAAAGGATTGACGATGTAGAGATGCTGGGTTCCCCGGCTGGCTCCCCGGAGTTTTTCCGGATCCCCCGAGAGCTTCTGGAGGGCGTGAATGAGCCCCTTGGGATTCCGGGTAAGCTCCACCGCCGAGGCATCCGCCAGGTATTCCCTCTGCCGGCTTACCGCAAGCTGAATGATGGCGGCGAAGAGCGGGGCCAGAATAGAGAGAACCAGCGCGGCGATAGCCAGAATCACTTGTCCCTTGCCTCCTCCGGAACTGCTGTTTCGGCGGCGTCCCATGCTTCCGAAAAAGAGGCTCCGCCGGAGGATGTCGCAGATGAGAACGATGGACCCCACCATTACCGCCATGAGCATGGCGAAACGGATGTCGTAGTTCCGCACGTGGGACATTTCGTGGGCCATCACGCCCTGAAGCTCCTCCCGGTTCAGCTTTTCCATCAATCCCCGGGTGATGGCCACGCTGGCGTGCTGGGGATCCCGTCCCGTGGCGAAGGCGTTCATGGCCTGATCTTCGATGAGAAAAACTTTGGGCATGGGAAGCCCTCCGGCGATGGCGAGTTCTTCCACCACGTTCCAGAGTTGGGGAGCGTCCTCGTGCCGGATTTCCCGGGCGTGGTTCATGGAGAGGATCATGGAACCCCCGAAGAACCAGGAGATGGAGAAGTAGATTGCCCCCACGGCGAGAGCCACGGGAATTCCGGTATACCAGTCCCCCCCCCAGAGAACTCCCACCGCAGCCCCGAGGAAGCCCAGAAGCAGCATGAGAAGTAGAAAGAGCAGCACGCTGAGGCGCTTGTTGTGGTCCATAAGTTTTTCAAAGCTTGCCATGGCTGTCAGCTCCAGGAGATATGCAGGGGTTTTCCCTCGGAGGAATCCTCGAGGGTCCACATGGGGCGGGGTTCGTAGCCCAGCCTTCGGGAGAGAAGGTTGTTGGGAAAGACGTGGATGGCGATGTTGTACTCTTTCACCGTGTCGTTGTAGTACTGCCGGGCGAAGGCGATCTTGTTTTCCGTGGAGGCCAGCTCCTCCTGGAGGGCGAGAAAGTTTTCGTTCGCCTTGAGATCCGGGTAGTTTTCCGAAACCATCAGGAGGGAGCGCAGGGCTCCGGAAAGCTGGTTTTCCAAGGGGAGGGCCTCCTCCGGGGAGGCCGCGGCGTGAGCGGCGCTCCGCAGGGCGGCGATGTTCTGAAAAAGCTCCCGTTCGTGAGCGGCGTAGGCCTTTACCGTCTCCACCAGGTTGGGGATCAGGTCGTAGCGCCGTTTGAGCTGTACGTCGATCTGGCTCCAGCCGTTTTCCACCCGGGCTTTTTTCCGGACCAGAGAGTTATAGATATAGATTCCGTAAGCTCCCAGGACTAACAGGAACCCTCCAAAAAGATACAAACCCTTTTCCATGTCGTGAAGCCCCCTTTCTCGATTCTTCTTTGTAAAAGATGGTTTTTCCCCGGCGGTTCCGATTTTCGTTCCCTGAAAATGTCGCCGTCAAGGCGAATATGAAGGAGAAATTCGCATGAGCATAGGGGAAAAACCCCTTTTGTGCAAGATCCCGTAACCGCTCCGGAAGGAGAATCCCCCCAAAGAAGGAGGCCGGGAGAGGCACGAAAAAGAGAGTGCCCGAAAAGAACATGATGAGTAGTACGGAAATGCGTTTTTGTGATAAAGTGTTCAGGTTTACATACTTTTTCTTTTGGCATATGCTCGTAACGATCTGCGCCATGAAAAGAAAGAGAGAGCGAGGAGGTGAAAGCTTTCCGAGGATTTGGAAGAATCGGCGCTTACGGCTGGTGGAGAAGAAATTTTGCTTTCTGGAAGGGAGTTCTGTCGTATGAAAAACAAAACACTTTTGCCCGTTTCGGTGCTCGTCCTTATCAGCGGAGCCATGTTCTCCTCTCATTTCGGCGTGGGAGATCTCATCTTTCCTCCCATTCTCGGAAGGGATACGGGAGCCTCCTGGTTTACCGCCTCTCTGGGATACATGATCATCAACAGCCTCGGGGTCTGGCTGGCCTATCTCGCCTGTGCCCATCAGAACCAGTCTCTGGGGGCTCTCGCCCGGAGAACCCTGGGAGGTTTTTTCGGCAGCATCTATGCGGCGGTTCCCGTGCTTATCACGGTGTTCTTCATCCTTCCCCGGGTGGCCTCCGCCACCCACGAGATGGCGGTGCTCCCTCTCTTTCCCTCGGTGCCTCTCTGGGCTACCCTGGGGGTGTTCTTTCTCCTGAGTTTCTACATCGCCTTTACCCGGGCCACGGTGATCGATAAGCTGGGCAAGCTTCTCGCCCCCGCCCTGATTCTTTTCGTGGTGCTTCTGGTGGGCAAGGGAATATTGAGCCCTCTTGGATCCCCCGTGGATCCCGGCTCCGCCACAGCCCTCAAGGAGGGAATGCTCAACGCCTACAACACCATGAACGCCATCGCGGCGCTTCTCTTCGGAGGATGGGTGCTTCACGAGCTGAAAATGCGAAACATAACCACCCGGGAGGGGCAGAATGCAAACCTCAACGCCATCGGCCTGGGCACCGCCATCCTGTTGGGAATCACCTCCACCGTGCTGGTCTATCTCGGGGCCACCTCGGGCTCGGCCTTTCCCGAGGCTTCCATCGGGGTGCTCTCCACGGAGATCGCCCAGGGGCTTCTCGGGAGTGCGGGACTTATCAGCTTTGCCATCATCATGGCCTTGAGCTGCCTCAGCACCTCCGCGGCCATCACTTCCATGGCGGGGGACATGTTCCAGGAGATGAGCGGCGAGAAACTCCAGTACCGGGTGGTAGTTACCGCCAGCACCCTCATCGGCTTCGTTCTCGGCCTGGTGGGGCTGAGCCGGATCGTGAAATACACCGTGCCCTGGCTGGTGCTTATCTACCCCTCCATTATTCTGTTGATTCTCTGTGCCCTCTATTACCGTTTCGATACCATCCGCAAGGCGGTTACGGTGGGCATGGTGGCGGCCCTGGTCTTCGGCCTGGGGGACATGCTCTCCTTCTACGGCATTACCGGGAACCCCATTTCCACTTTCGCCGCTTCCCTTCCCCTGGGATCTCAGGGACTGGGATGGATTCTTCCCACCCTGGGATGCATGGTGATCGCCCAGATGCTTTTCGCCTTTTCCGGAAATAAGGATAAGGGGAGAGCCGCATGAGAATGAAGGAGAAGGTTCACGACTTCGTGGCCTCCCGGGTAGAGAAGGGAAATTATCCGGGATGCCAGGTGATCGTAGCCCGGGGAGAGGAAATCCTCGCGGAACAGTATCTGGGAAGCATGGTAAAGGGCTCGGATCGTTCGGAAGATCGGGTAACCGAAAACACCCTGTTCAATCTGGAGTCCATCACCAAGGTTATGGTCACCCTTCCTCTGGCTTTCAAGCTTCTGGAAGAGGGAAGGCTCTGCCTGGAGGACCGGCTGGCGGAGTATCTCCCGGAGTTCGCCACTTCCGAGGAAAAAAAGAGGGTCACCTTTCGGGACATGCTGAACTTTACCGGGGGCATTTCTCTTCTGGATCCTCCGGGATCCGAAGCCGCCGCCGCGGCGGGGGATATGCAAAAATGCTGGCAATGTCACTACGAGCAGCCTCTGGAAACCTCTCCGGGAAGCCGGGTCTTCTACAGCGATGTTTCCTGCCGCCTTCTGGGAAAGGCCCTGGAACGCATTTCAGGAATGGATCTTCAGGAGGGAGCCCGAAAATATTTCTTCGAACCCCTTGGAATGAACCGAACCTTCTATTGCCCTCCGAACAGGGAAGAATGCGCGGATACCGGCATTTCCGAAAGCCGCCGGCCTCTGCGGGGCCAGCTCTGCCAGGATCTGGAGCATAATATGGGAGAAATTCTGGGCTCCGACGGCATCTTTTCCACTGCCCGGGACATGCTGCGCTTTTCCCGGATGATCTTGCAGGAAGGAACTCTGGAGGGGATGCGGGTTCTGGGCCCCCTCGCCGCAGAGCGGATGACCGGAGAAATCACCAATCCCAATCTTTGCGAGGAGCCGGTTTCGTATCTGCACTACATTCTGAGCGGCCCCAAGGTCTGGTTCTGGGAGTATGCCCAATCTCCCTTCTCCTTCTTCGGAGATCTCTGCTCTTCCCGGGGAATCGGCAAAATGGGCGGGGCGGGAACCTTTCTCTACCTGGATCCCGAGTACGATCTGGCGGTAATCTACCTCACCAACTACGGACAGCCCGAGAACACCCTGGAGGGGGATGCGGCCTGGAATCTTTTCCAGAAAAATATCAACGTCATGGGGTTGTGCAATCTCGTGCTGGGGGAGCTGCGGCTCTGATTACGTGAGTTTTCGTTAAGTGGAGTGGCAAATCTAAGGGTACTCTAGGGTGCGCAAAGGCATGGAAGTGCGTAAGGGAAACATGAACACAAAAGCAAACATAAAAACAGAAGCGAAGGCACCGCACATGCTCCGAAAAGATGGCGGTGCCTTCGCTTCTTGTGTTTTCGGTTCCTAAAGGTTCATCCGCCAGAGAACGAAGTTCAGTGCCCCCGCAAAGCATCCCCAGAGCAGATAGGGGACCAGCATGAGCCCCGCGGGAAGATCCCGGCTCAGAAAAACCGCCATATTCCAGAGGAGCACTCCCAGAAGCAGCAGCAAATCCCCCAGGGCCCAGCCGGGCTGGTGAAAGTAGAAGAAGATCCAGGACCAGGCGAAGTTCAGCCCCAGCTGTATCCAGAAGGGGAGAAAGATTCGGGAGGCGGGAGATACCCCGGTCTTCCAGATTCGGTAGGCGGACCAGGCCATGAGAATGTAAAGGATTGTCCACACGGGGCCGAAGAGCCAGCCCGGAGGTGTCCAGGAGGGTTTTACCAGGGTGGCGTACCAGGTGTTCACCGAAGATGCGGTGGCGTAAGAGCCGATAAAGCCCGCTCCCAGGCAGAGGGCGAGAAAGAGAAGGAACACCGGAAGGCTTGAGCGCTGCACGACCATCACCTCCAAAGAGAATGTCTTTTCACCAAGCGTTCCGCATGGGCCGAAACTTTCGAAAAACCGCCCATTAGGGGGTTTTTCACCGCTCCTCCCGAAGGAGGGAGAAGATCCACTGATCCTGAAATTTTCCCCGGGCCCATTCGTACTGCCGCAAGGTTCCTTCCAGGGTAAAGCCTTTCTTTTCGAGAATTCCCCGGGATCCTTGGTTCCCCAGGGTGACCAGGGCTTCCACCCGGTTGCACTCCATTTCGGTAAATCCGTATTCCAGCGCCGCCTCCAGGGCTTCGCTCATGAACCCTTGCCGCCAGGCCTGGGAGGCGAGCTCATATCCCATTTCCGCCCGATGATGTTCCCTGCTCCACTTGTGAAATCCGCATGTTCCGAGGATTTTCCCGTCGGGTTTATGGATAAGAACCCAGCGAATACCCTGGGAGGCGGCGAAAAGCCCCTGAAGGAGTGCAATCATCTCTTTGGTTTGGGTCAGTTCCGTAAAGGGATCCAGCACGAGATATTCGAGTACCCGGGAATCCGTCCAGATGGCATGCAGGGCTTCGGCATGCGATTCTTCAAGCTCTCCCAGAATGAGCCGGGGAGTTTGGAGTACGGGAAAGACCGGTTTCGGCTGTTGCATGGAAACGCCTCCTTGTCACGATTCGTCATGTTTTTATTGGCAAGCAATTCTTACGCAAGCTTTATTTTACTCTATGCTGTCACGATTTTTGTGAAACGGAGTTTTTTCGTACCACCTTGGGATTATGGGCGAACCAGGAGAAAATGCAGAGAAGCGCTCCCGGGGTTACCGCAGAACGTTAGGGCCCACCGCAGGAGCCCCAGAGAGCTCTCTCCCGCCATCAGAAGGTGGTGTTCTATGAACAGAGGCTTGGCTCCTGATTTTTTACAGGAAAAGTTTCGGAGTGGACGCGAAGAGTTTGAATAGTGTAAAATTCAAAAAGATCCCCGAAAGCAATCCGAGGCAGAGAAAAGCGATTCTAAAGAGAGAGGAGAATGAGATATGAGAAGATTTTTACTTGCGGGAATGCTCGTTTTGTTTGTGCTGGTATGCGGTTCGGCATATGCCGAAGGTTTGGTTTTTGAAGAGGGTATTTACAAGGTGACCTTTCCGGGAGGAAAGGTTGCCACCAGGTTCATCGAAAACGTTCCTCTCCTGGACAACGGGTGGAACAACTTTGCGAATGGTTTTATCATTCACAAGGATGCGGATCTGCAGTCGGCCTATCGATCGCATGGCTACATAGACGAGAAAAACGAGAGATTGGTGTACGCGAATTATGATGACCACATGATCAACATAGCCATATATCACATCGGCGAAAACGGCAAAATCGTAGGTTTTGACGTTCGGGGAATCGATTACAAGGCGAAGGATAAAACCCTTTACGTGGATCTGGAGAAGGATTATACGAAATACGAGATTCTGAAATAAGCGCTGTCGGATTTTCGGATAGCTTCGTGCCCCGCCGAGGAAAAAGGAGGATCTTCCGGAAAGATCGGAAGATCCTCCTTCATGTTTTTCCGCCATGTTTCAGGAAAGTTTTTTCGCTGTCCCTTCCGGCGAAAATCCGGGAGTTCCGAGAGAGGCCTTTTCCCTATCCCGTATAGGGGTGACATTATTCCTGTCCCGTCACAAAAGCGAAACTTTTCCTTGACAAGATCCGGAATCCCTATATAATGGCCCGAAATCGTAGCATCACGGTAAAGAAGAGTTCAGATCAGGAAGAAAAAGGGAAAGGAGGAAGATCGGATGTTCGGAAATAGCCACCAGCGGAACGCAAGCTTTTATTATTACTTTAGCAACGGTCAGTGGCAAGCGTATTATTATGCCAGTGACCTCTCCGCACGTGGAAATCCGAACAAGGCTGGTACCGTTCTTTCACCGCCCATACCGTTACCTCGGCTCTAGGATTTTCGGGAGCTGGAGGATAGCATAAGGGATATAAGCCGGATTCGGGTTTCTACAACCCGAATCCGGCTTTTTTTGTCGGTTTTGTTCTTCATAGGGAAGAAAGAGCTTAGCGGAGGTGAGCAACCATGTTGGTGGTACGAATGGAAGAGCGGAGTTTGAGTCTTGATATGGCGAGAGTGTGCGAGGCTTTGGAAGAGCAGGGCTGCCGGGGACGTTTGGTGCCCCATGTCGAGGGAATGTGCATCGTGGCGGATGAGCCCAAGGAGGGTGTCGGCGGTATAGCGACTCTTCCGGGGGTGCATCAGGTGGTTTGCACGGGAAATTCCTTTCCTCTGGGAAGCCGGGTTATGGCTCCTCGGGGAGCATCCATGGATTTGACGCCCCAACTGCGCATCGGCGGGGGCAATCTGGTGGTCATGGCGGGGCCCTGCGCCGTGGAGGGTCGGGAACAGATGCTGGAAGCCGCCCGGGGCGTCAAGGCCGCCGGGGCCTCCATGCTTCGGGGAGGAGCCTTCAAGCCCCGCACCAATCCCTACTCCTTCCAGGGGCTGGGGCATGAGGGAGTTGCCCTTATGGAAGAGGCCCGTGCCGTGACGGGGCTTCCCATCATCACCGAGGTGATGGGAGTGGAGGATATCGAGGGTATGCTCCCTCACGTGGATATGTTCCAGGTGGGAGCCCGGAACATGCAGAACTTCAGCCTTCTCAAAGCCCTGGGGCGCTGCCGGACTCCGGTGCTTCTCAAGCGGGGCATGACCGCCACGGTGGACGAGTGGCTTCAGGCGGCGGAGTACATTCTTGCGGGGGGAAACCATCGGGTGGTGCTCTGTGAGCGGGGCATCCGGAGCTTCGAGAAGCGCACCAGAAATACATTGGATCTGAGCGTGGTGCCTTTGGTGAAATCCCTTTCCCATCTTCCCATCATCGTGGATCCCAGCCACGGTACGGGAGTACGGGATCTGGTGCTCCCCATGAGCCTCGCCGCCTTGAGTTGCGGCGCCGACGGACTCATGATAGAGGTACATCCCCGGCCTGCCGAGGCTCTTTCGGACGGAGCCCAGTCCTTGGATATTCCGGGGTTCGAGGATCTTATGCAGAAGGTGAACCAGCTCGCTCCGGCTCTCGGAGCCTTGACGGAAGAAAAGACATGCCCCTTGAAGATTGCCATGTAGGCATTCTCGGGCTGGGGCTCATAGGAGGCTCCCTGGGGGGAGCCCTGATTCGTCAAAACCTTCCGGGAGTTCGGATTCTCGGGGCGGATCTGGACGAAAAAGCCTGTGAGGGAGCTCTCGAAAAGGCCTGTATTCACGAGGCGGTTTCTTCCGAGATCCTGGCGGCCTCTTCGGATATTCTGATTCTCGCGGTCCCTCCCCGGCATATGGAGTCTGTGAGCCGCATGATGCGGCCCCTGGTTTCCCGGAAGCTCAAAGCGGTTTTCGATCTGGGGAGCGTGAAGGGAGAGCCCGGAGAGAAACTGGAGGAGATTTGGGGGAGCCCCTACGTGGGGCTGCACCCCATGGCGGGCAAGGAAGTGGGAGGCATCGCCCAGGCGGAACCCGAACTTTTCCGGAACTGTCTCTGCTTTCTCGTTCCCCGGAACGATTCGGACCCTCTGGCAGTGGAGCTTGGGAGGGAGATTATCCGGGGCCTCGGGGCGGTCTGCTCCGAGATATCTCCGGAGGAACACGATCTCCTGGTGGCCTACGGAAGTCACCTTCCCATGGTTACCGCCGCGGCCCTGAGCCTGGCAGCGGGGCGGAAGAGCCGGAATCTTCCGGGAATCTCCCGGGCCGTGGCGGGGGGATTTCGGGATGCCACCCGCACCGCTTCGGGAATGCCCTGGCTCGGGGCGGATGTGCTCCGGTATAACCGGAAGGCCCTGACGGAAGCGGTGCGAGAGTGCATAACCTTCATGGAGGAATTTCTTGCGGCCTCTCCGGAAGAGGGAGAAGCCCTCTTTCAGGAGGCCGCAGGCTGGAGACGAGAAATTTTAGAGGAAATACAGACGAGGTGGAAAAGATGAGAAGAGTGAACCCTCTGAAGGGAATGCGGGGAAGCTGTACGGTGCCGGGGGATAAGTCCATTTCCCATCGGGCGGCGTTGCTGGGAGCCCTTTCTCGGGAAGGTATGGATATTTCCGGATACGCTCCGGGAGAGGATTGCGGGCGTACCCTGGCATGTCTGGAACAGCTGGGATGCCGGGTACTCCGGGAAGGTTCCCGGGTGCATGTGAGCCGGGGAGAGGGTATCCGGGAATCCCGGGAAGTGCTCTATGCGGGGAATTCCGGAACCTCCGCCCGGCTTCTCTGCGGTCTTCTGGCGGGAGTGCCGGGCTTTTTCGGCATTATTGCGGGGGATGCGAGCCTCTCCACCCGGCCCATGGACAGAGTGGTGGCTCCCCTCCGTTCCGCCGGGGCCCGTATCGATGGCCGAGAGGGGGGAAATCGCCTTCCCCTGAGCATCCGGGGAGCCTCCCTGGTGGGGGGAACCTTCACCCTTCCCGTGGCGAGCGCCCAGGTGAAGACCGCGCTTCTGCTGGCGGGGCTTTCCTCCCAGGGGAGCGTTACCGTGACGGAACCCTCTCCTTCCCGGGATCATACGGAGCGCATGCTCGGCTTTCTGGGAGTGCCCCTGGTGCGGGAGGAGAACAAAATCACCCTCTTTCCCTATCCGGAACTTCCCGGAGCGAAGTGGGAAATTCCCGGAGACTTTTCCTCCGCCGCCTTCTGGATCGTAGGGGCCGCTTTGGTGCGGGATTCCGAGGTGCTTCTGGAAAACGTGGGGCTGAACCCCACCAGAACGGGGCTTCTGGACGTGCTGGAGCGTATGGGGCTCTCCCTGCAGGTGGAGAACCTTCGGGAGTCCGGCGGTGAGCCTCTGGGAAATTTGCGGATACGAAGCGCTTTTCTGGAGGGAACCCGGGTGGAGGCCTCGGAGGTGCCTCGGATGGTGGATGAATTACCGGTGCTCGCGGTGGCGGCTACCCAGGCCAAGGGAAAGACCGAGATCCGGGGAGCCCGGGAGCTGCGCTACAAGGAATGTGACCGCATCCGGGGTATGGCGGAGGGGCTTGCCGCCCTGGGGGCGGATATTGAAGAGCGTGAGGACGGCTGGATCATTGCAGGCCCCACTCCGCTGCACGGCGGGAGCGTGAAGACCCTGGGGGATCATCGTATCGCCATGGCTCTGAGCATCGCCGCAGCCATCGCCAGGGGCCCCGTGGAGCTGGACGATCCGGCGTGCGTGAACATCTCCTATCCTTCCTTTTTCGATTCCCTGGAAGACTTTCGAAAGGGAGCTTCCGAAGCATGAAGAGCCCTTCTCCCCGGCTGGTGGGCATTCTGGGAAATCCCCTGGAACACAGCCTTTCGCCGTCCATGCAGAACGCCTGGTTCCAGGCCCTGGAACTTCCCTTCATCTACCTTCCCTTCTGCGTGCCCCCGGAAGATTTTTATGGAGCCCTGGAGGGACTTCTGGTGTTGGGGGCCCGGGGAGTGAACATAACCCTTCCGTACAAACAGGATGCCTGGCGGGTGGCGGACGAGCTGAGCCCCGAAGCCGAGAGGGCCGGGGCGGTGAATACCCTTCTCTTTCACCATGACGCCCTTTGGGGCTACAATACGGATGTGCTGGCCCTGCAAGAGGGGCTTTCCCGGCTGAACCTTCCTCAAGCAGGAGGGCGCTGCGTTCTTCTCGGCTCCGGAGGCGCCGCGGCGGGAGCCTTGGCTGCCCTGGGTTCCCGATGCTGGAACGAGGTGCTTCTCTGCTGCCGGAACATGGACAAGGGAGAGAATCTGGTGGAGAGACATAAAGGAACGCTTCCTCTGAAAGTGCTCCCCTGGAAGGCCCTGGAAAAGGATCTGGGCTCCCCGGATCTCTGGATAAACGCCACCTCCCTGGGGCTTCCCTCCTCCCCATGGCCTGAAGGGGCTTTGGAGAAGGTGCTGGAACGAAATGCCCCCCGAAACCTGGTGGATTTCGTCTACTCTCCGGGCAAGAAAACACCCCCGATAGCCTGGGCGAAGGAGCACGGAGTTCCCTGCGTAACCGGGGAAGAGCTTTTGGTGGATCAAGGAGCCGAGGCCTTTCGGCTCTTTACGGGCCGGGAGGTTCCTCCGGAGCTGCGGCATCTTCCGGCGTACGGTATTCCAAGGGAGGCGGATCGATGACCCTGCGTTTTCTTACCAGCGGCGAATCCCACGGGCGGGGATTGCTTCTCATTCTCGAAGGACTTCCTTCGGGGCTCTCTCTTCCTCGGGCATCCTTCGAGGAGGAGCTGCGCCGCCGCCGCCGGGGATTCGGCCGGGGCCCCCGGATGGGGCTGGAGAGAGACCGCCTCTCTTTCTGGGGAGGTTTGCGAAACGGCGTTACCACCGGAGCCCCCTTCGGATGTGTTCTTGAAAACACCGAGGGGGAGGCCTGGAGTGCCGCCATGGATCCCGAGCGTACGGATCCCGAGGCGGAGGCGAAGGTGCGCCCCGAATGTCCTCGACCGGGACATGCGGATCTTCCGGGAGCGCTCAAGTACGGCACCCCGGATGTGCGAAACGTGCTGGAGCGGGCCAGTGCCCGGAGCACCGCCGCCTGGACTCTGGCAGGGGTTGCGGCGAAGCTGCTCTTGGAAGAGCTTGGAATAACCCTCTGGGGAGCGGTCATTTCCATCGGCACCGCTTCGGCGGCACTTCCGGGCTCCCCTGAAGAGTGGCAGGAAGCCCGAAGTTCCGATATGGGATGTCCGCTTTCGGAGGAGCCCATGCTTCGCAAGCCCGTTGAACGAGCCCTGGAAGAAGGAGAAACCCTGGGAGGCACCTTCTGTATCCGGGTGACGGGAATGCCCCCTGGGATAGGATCCTACGTGGAGTGGGATCGAAGGCTCGACGGTCTCTGTGCGGGAGCCCTCATGGCACTTCCGGGGATCAAGGCGGTGGGAGTGGGGGATGGAGAGGAACTCGGAAAATGTCCGGGAAGCGAGGCCCACGACCCCATACTTCCTCTTCCCGAGGGAGGATACCGCCGGAGCCGGAACCGGGCGGGGGGAATCGAGGGGGGCGTTACCAACGGGGAGGATCTTCTTTTCCGGGCCACCATGAAGCCCATTCCCACCCTTAAAAAACCCCTGGCATCGGTGAATCTCCGCACCCATCAACCCCAGGAGGCTCACGTGGAGCGGGGGGATGCCTGTGCGGTCCCCTCGGCCTGCGTGGTGGGGGAGACCCTTATCGCCTGGGTACTCGCCCGAACGATCATGGAACAGTTCGGAGGAGACCGCATGGAAGATCTGAAGAGCCGTTTTTCCGAACATCGGGCCAGAATGGAGAGAGGACTTGGGCATGCCTGAAAATATCTATCTCGGGGGATTCATGGGCACCGGCAAAAGCACGGTGGGGAAGATTCTCGCCTCCCGGCTGCACCGGCCCTTTCTCGATACGGATGCTCTGGTGGAAGAGCGGGAAGGGCGGAGCATCGCCGCCATCTTCGAGCAATTCGGAGAGAGCGCCTTTCGGGAATCCGAGGCCCGGAGGGTACGGGAACTTCTTTCCCTTCAGGGATGCGTGGTGGCTTTGGGAGGAGGGGTGCTGGAAGATCTTTCCCTTCGGGAAGAGCTTGCCGCATCGGGACGGCTGGTGGTGCTGGAAGCCTCGGGCGAGGAGATTCTCCGGCGTCTGGGAGAGGCGGAACAAAAGGCCCGTCCCCTTCTGGATCCCCGGAAGGTGGAACAACTTCTCCGAAAACGGGCTTCCGGATATGGAGCGGGAAATTTTCATATCTCCACGGAGAGCAAAGATCCCGGAGAGGTGGCCGAGGAGGTGCTTCGAATTTTGGAAGAGCACTCTCCTTCCTCTTTCGAATCTTCCTCTCGTCGGGTGCTCCAGGCCCGGGGAGAGGGGTACGACTATTCGGTGATGGTGGGTCCGGGAATCCTGGAAGACGAGACCTGCTGGAAATCCCTGGAATTTCTTCCCTCCCTGGTGGTGGGAGACGAGCTTACCCTACCTCTTTTCGCCAAAAAACTTCCCTTCGAAAAACCCCTGCATGAGCTTTCCCGGGGAGAATCTGCCAAGACCCGGGATTCTCTTTTTCAAATCTATGAAACTCTTCTTCGGGAGAAAGTGCACCGGGGAGATCTTCTCGCCGCCCTGGGAGGCGGCACCGTGGGTGATGCGGCGGGATTTGCCGCCGCCACCTGGATGCGGGGCATGGACTACGTACAGTGTCCCACCACGCTGCTCGCCCAGATCGACAGCGCTTTGGGCGGCAAGACGGGCATCAATCTCCCCGAAGGGAAAAACCTGGTGGGGGCCTTTCACCATCCCCGGCTGGTGCTGGCGGATGTGCTGACCCTCCAGACCTTGAGCGGCGATGCGTATCGCCAGGGCCTCGGAGAAGCGGTGAAATACGGCCTGGGAGAAGATCCCCGCCTCTTCTCCTGGCTTTGGGAGCACCGGGAAAAAATCCTGGCACGAGATCCCGAAGTTCTTACGGAGCTCGTGGCCTGGTGCGCTGCCTGCAAGCTCAAGGTGGTGGGGGAGGACGCCCGGGAATCCCATGCCCGGATGCGCCTCAATTTGGGGCATACCCTGGGGCATGCCCTGGAAAGCGCTTCCGCCTATCAAGGCTGGCAGCACGGGGATGCGGTGGGAGTGGGAATGCGCGTGGTTACCCGGCTCTCCCGAAAAATGGGATACTGTACCGCCGAGGACGAGGAAAACCTGGAAAAACTGCTCCGAGCCTTCGGTATCCCCCTCCGGCCGAATCGTCCCTGGAAAGAGATTGCCCCCTATCTCGAACGGGACAAGAAAATCCGTCGGGGAACCTTGTCCCTGGTGATTCCCCGGCACGGGGATATCTCCATGATTACCGCAGAAGCTCCTCCGGAGCTGGTGCGGGAAAGTTACGAGGAGCTTCTGGAGTGCCGGGATTTCTGACCGTGTTCGGGCTCGAAAGAAAAGGGCGAAGAAGAGAACGAAAGGCAGTGATTACGTGAAGGGAAAAACCTATGGAGTTCTTAACGGCCCCAATCTTAACCTTCTGGGAACTCGGGAGCCTCACATTTATGGAACCCGAACCCTGGAAGATCTGGAAGAGGCCTGCCAACTCTGGAGCGAGGAGCGGGAAATCCGCCTTCTCTGGATGCAAAGCAACCAGGAAGGGGTTCTGCTGGATTTTTTGCATAAGCATCGGTTGGTTCTTTCCGGGGCGGTGATCAATGCCGGAGCCTACAGCCACACGAGCTACGCCCTTCGGGACTGTATTGCCGCCATGCCCTTTCCCGTGATCGAGCTGCATCTTTCCAACACCGCTTCCCGGGAGGAATTCCGCCATGCCAGCTGCATCGCTCCGGTGGTGCGGGGGCGTATCGAGGGTTTTGGAGGAGCGGGGTATTTTCTTGCGCTGGAGGCGTTGGAGCGAATTTTAGAAGTGAACTGACATGTAGATTCGATGGCGAAAAGGCCCCTTTCGGAAAAGGCCGCAAGGCTTCTCCAGAAGGGGCCTTTTTGAACTTTCCCGCAGGAGAATCTCCCGGATGCGGAGAGGGCAGCCATGCCGGAAATGTGGAAGAATCTCCGTTTTTTGGGGAAAGTACCGGGGATTCTCTGGCGAAGGCTGATTTCTCTCCGGGCTTTGCTATACTATGCGGTGTATACTCTCTATTCTCATTGTTTTTCCCGAAAGGAGTCTTTTGCATTGAAAGCCATAGACCTCACCCAGACGATCTGTCCTTCCATGCCCGTTTATCCGGGAACCGAACCGCCTCGCATCCAGGAGGCCACCACCATTGCAAAAGAAGGCTTTGCGGAAAAACTGCTTACCTTCTACAGCCACACGGGAACCCATATGGATGCTCCGGCGCACCTCCTGCCCACCCGGGCCACCCTGGACACCTTCGAGGTCTCCCATTTTATCGGCCCCGCCACGGTGGGGGATTTTCGAAACGTCTCCTCTGCCACCATAGGCCTCAAGGATCTGCGTTCTCTGGAGAAAGACCTCGAAAAGGGAGGTTTTCTGGTGCTCCATACGGGATGGTCACGTTTCTGGGGAGAAGAGAACTATTTCGGAAGCTATCCGGTGCTTACCCAGGAGGCGTGTCAGTGGCTTACCCGTTTTCCTCTTCAGGGCATCGCGGTGGATATGATTTCCGTGGACTCCATGGATTCTTTCGAGCTGGAGAATCACCGGATTCTTCTCGGTGCAGGAATGGTGATCGTGGAGAACCTCACCAACCTGGAAGCTCTGCCGGAGAAGAATGTTCTTCTCTGCTGCCTTCCCCTGAAGATAGAGAAAAGCGACGGCGCTCCGGTTCGGGCGGTGGGGCTGTATTGACGTGACAACCCGAGGGGTGAAAAAAGCCGTGGAAAGAGATCTGGGCTTCTCTTTCCACGGCTCCAGAGGTTATCGTTTCATGTACGTAGGGAAGGGTTTGAAAAACTCCTCTTCCTCCGTTTCCCCGTTTTTTCGGATTTCGCCTAGAGCCTTTTTCCCGCGTGGATGGCCTTCGGCAGATTTCCCGAAGTGTCTTCCAGAACGAAGGTTCCAATGCGCTCCTGGAGATCTGCACTGATCTTGGCGAGATCCTCGCCTCCCAGGGCCACGCGCTCCGCCGCCGCCGCCACTTCCGCCATCTGGCTCCGGAGAGAGTCCGCCACTCCCGAGGAGTCGTTGACCTTCCCCGCCATGTCCTGTACCGCCGCGGCGATTTCTTCGCTGGAGGCGGCCTGTTCCTGCCCTACCGCGGCAAGATCCTGGGCGGAACCCGCAATTTTCTCCAGAGCTTCCATGATGAGGGAGATTTTTTCCGAGACGTCCCGAACGTTTTGATCCACGTTCCGGGTGCCTTCCATGTTCCGCTCCGCTCCCTGTTTGACCGAGAGGAGGTCCGAGGCGATGGAGGCCGCCAGATCCGCGATGCCTCCCGCGGCGTTGTTGGATTCTTCCGCGAGTTTGCGCACTTCTTCCGCCACCACCGCGAAGCCTCGTCCCGCTTCTCCCGCCCGGGCGGCTTCGATGGCGGCATTGAGGGCGAGGAGGTTGGTCTGGTCCGCTATGCCCGTGATGGTGACCACGATTTTCTGGATCTGGGCGGCTTTTTCTCCGAGTTCCACCGTGGCTTTGGCGGATTCTTCCACCCGGAGAATTTGCTCTTTCATGTCCTTTACGGTTTTCTGCACCGCTTCCATGCCCGCTTCTCCCGCCTGCCGGGCGGATTCCACTTCTTCCGCCACTTCGCTGCTCCGCGTGGCTACGGTGGTGGCTCCCGAGGCTACTTCTTCCACGCTGGCGTTGAGTTCCTGCCCGATGGCGGCGATGTTTTCCATGGAGTTGCCCACGGTTTCCGCTCCGCTCCGGGCCTCTTCAACACTGGCGTTGGTTTCTTCCGCCACGGCGGAGAAGTCTTCCGCGTTCCGTCCGAGGGTTTCCGCCACCCCCGCTATGGAGACGATGGTTTCTTTCAGGGCGGTTTCCATTTTGGCAAGTCCCTGGACCATGCCGGCAACTTCTTTAAGTTTCACCTTCAGAAGCCAGGCATCCCCGGGGTCCGCCCGGAGGTCCAGGTTGCCCCGCTTGCCCAGAATGGCCGTCACGGCTCCCACGGGTTTGGCGATGCTCCGGGCGAAGAAGAAGGAGATTCCCACGATGATGAGGGCAAGTACCAGAGAGGCCATGAGAATGACGTTCCGCAGCGCCCGCACCGGGGCGAGAAACTGCTCCCGGGGTGCGGTGACTGCCACGGCCCAACCTGTAATGGGGGCGGAGGCGTAACAGTTGAACTGATGTCTTCCGTTAAAGAAATATTCTGCGCGCCCCGAATTTCCCCTCAAGGCGTCCTGCATGGCAAGAGCGTTTTCTTTGCTCACCTTATCGCTCTCCACGGCGCCGTTTATTTTTCCAATCACTTCTTGTACCGGATGGGCCGTGATGAGCCCCTGGCTGTCGAGAATATATGCGTAGCCCTTCTCCCCCCATTTCACCGAGGCAATTTCCTGGGAGAGCGTCTCCAGGGTGATCGTCGCCGCAAGAACTCCCACGACCTTGTTTTCTAGAATAATGGGATGGGCCATGACAAAAATCATCTGTCCCGTGGAACGGGAAACCAGAGGATTCGTGATGGTGGCTTTTTTCTCCCGCACTGCCCGGAGGAAATAATCCCGGTCTGCATAGCCTCCCTCTTTGTCTCGGCTGACGAAACGTCCTTTTCCATCGAGATCGATGACGAAGATGTCGAAAAAGTCGTATTCGTCGTAAAGAGGTGCCAGGGAAGGCTCGATTTCCTCCCAGTTCATGCCTCGAACCACGTGCCGCTCCGCCTGCATCCGGATTACCATGGCCCGTTCATGAAGGTAGGAGTTTACACGGTTTGCCAGATCCGCCACAAGGGCGTCCCCCTCGTTCCAGGTGGCGTCTATGATGGCTCTTTCCGATCGATTCATGGCAAAAAAACCGATGATTCCCATGGCCGAAAGGGCCACCACAAGAAACAGCGCGATGAGTCTTCCGCGAAGCGTATTCACCGAATTCCTCCTTAGTTTGTGATTTCTTATGATGTCATTGCCAGAGCTTTCGAGTTGCTTCTTCAGTCTTGCGATATGCGTGAGATGTTCCGTCTTTTTGCGTGTTCGAGAATTTTTACCCCCTTTGCTTTTTTCGGAAAATCTGCCCCTTCTTACCGAAAATGTTC
This sequence comes from uncultured Synergistaceae bacterium, assembly GCA_964545875.1. Lineage (GTDB taxonomy): Bacteria > Synergistota > Synergistia > Synergistales > Aminiphilaceae > DAIPKP01. Next base: position 47,134 of record CAZJHH010000009.1, on the reverse strand, counting down.
TTCCCAAGATTGGGAGAGGCTTTTGTTGTTACGTGGGAAATGTGAAAAATACGGCTTTTTCCGGCGCAGCATGTTTTTGTGGAGCTCCTTTAGGGTACACTGTACTTGAAAAGGAAAAAGAGCGCCTGCACGTCTTTACCCCGGGGGCGGTTTCCCGGCGAAAGCTGCAGCCCCCAAAATTTTCTCGTCTTTTGCCATGTTGCTATCGAAGAGGGGTGGAACCCGCTGATGTTCTGAAAAGCCTGGCGACATGGCATACAACTATATTAGCCTCTTAAGCGAGGGTAATTTTGGTGTTGTTCCCCATAATTTCCCTGGGTTTTTGTGTTCGACCCACAAAAAGCGTACGCCATCTCTTTATGCGTTGGGAGTGAAGGTGAATGGAGGACCGTTCTTTTTTTGAGGCGAACTTTCATGTGGTGATACAAAAAATTATGGAACGGGAAAACATACAAAACCCCGATGCCTGTTGTTTTGTGGATGAAGAGGGGTTTTTCATCAAGTTTTACGAACATAATTCCCAGAATATGCCCGAGCTGGCGAAGCATTTTGAAGGGCGTGACGTGCACTCCCTGTTTCCCCCCCATCTTTCTTCGAGCATCCTTTTCCATATCCGCATGGCCGGTAGGGAGGATAAGCTCGTATCCACCGTTTACGAACACAGAAGTCCATGGAAAGCGGAATCGGAAGCTCTTTTTCATGTGGCGGCGAGCTTCCTGCGTACCCCCTTTTTCTGGAACTCCAAACGCGTACTGGCAGGTTTTTTTTCGGTTCTCAGCGTAGAAACCGCGTCAAGAACACGAAACGACCTTCCCGCAATGCCTCTCATGCCGCAAGAAAAATATTTTCATTTTCATCGCGCCAAGCTCGTGCGTGAAATTCTGAGCGATACTTTCTCTCTTCATCCGAAGGCTCGTGAGGCCCTTTATTCTTTCGGCATCACCGAGACGGCTCCCCTTTTCGTCTCCTTTATCTGCGAGCCTTTGCATGAAAATCCCTGCATATGGGCCGAAAAGTATTCGGAAGAGCATTTGCTTTCTTTCTACTCCTGGCAAAGCAACGCCGTGCGGTATTTGAACGAAGAGGCGGAAATCTTTTCCTGGTGCTGTTCCGAGGGAATAGGGCTTCTTTTTCCTTTGACCGGAGAACAGTTCACCTATGCGGATTCGAAAGGCGAAAGTATCCAGATGGGCGAAGCCATTCTTAACGCTCTGCACTATATTCTTCCACGAAAAAGACTGGCCATGGGCATTGGAGGAAAACCCTGCTTTTTATCGGAAATCCGCACCTCCCTCCGGCAGGCACGCAAGGCAGCCTCGGGGGGACTTTTCGGTCTTCACGGAGGGGTGTTCCATTATCAGGATCTGGGGTACGGGCTTCTGCTGCATCAAAAACCTTGCGAAGAAGACGCATATATGGAAAACATACTCCAGCCGCTGCTTCCTCAAGAACGCGAGAAGCCGGAACTGCTTTTAACCCTGGAGGCCCTGCTCGAAAAAAACTCTCTTACCGAAGCGGCCCAGCAGATGCACGTACACATCAATACCATGGGGTATCGTAAAAAGCAGATCGAAACACTCCTGATGGTGGATTTGAACGATAGCCGAACCAAGGCGAACCTCCTCTTCGCCGTCAAATCCTGGAAAATTCATTACATCCATAAATTTCATGAAGACGCATTGCTCTTCTGTCAGTCTTATGGCGAGATTACATGCCGGGATGGGCTGGAGTAAATTCCAAGTTATGAAGCGCCGGCATGAAAAAACATGACCATGAAAGCCTCTTTCCGTATGCGGGAGAGGCTTTTTTATTTTTGTCGCAGCAGCCTCATGGAAACGATTCGGGTGCGCTGCGGAATTGCCTCTTTTTCGGTATACTGAAAGGAGTATTGTGGTGGAGGTGGAGTAAATTTTTGCTGTTCCCCGGGGAAAGGACGGAAAAATGTCGCAAATTCTGGAAGCCATTGCCCAGCGGCAAAGCGTGCGAACCTTTAAGGATAAGCCCGTGGGGGAGGATATGGTACAGGTGCTTCTGCGGGCGGCCCAGTGTGCTCCTTCGGGAGGAGACGGAAGGCCGTGGCATTTCGTGGTTCTCGAGGATACGAAAATCATCACCCGGATACCGGAATTTCATCCCCATAGCTCGGCGCTTCTGAAATGCCCTTTGGCCATCGCCCTTTTCGGAGAGCCCGAAAGGGAAGGTTCTCCCGGGAGCTGGCCCCTGGACTGTGCCGCAGCCATGCAGAATATGCTCCTTCAGGCTCAGGATCTTCGCCTCGGGGCGGTATGGCTGGGATTTTATCCCGAAAAACGGCGTATGCAATGCCTGGAGGAGCTTCTGGGCGTTCCCCCCTCGGTGAGGGCTTTCGGGGTGGCGGCGCTGGGACACCCCGCGGAGAAGATCCTTCCCCGGGAAGAGCGGTTCGATTCATCCCGGGTGCACTATCACCGATGGGGGGGCGCGCCTGAGAAAAAGTCCGCATACGGTTCGGAAGAGCCTGGCCGGGGGGCCCCCGATTTCTTCGAAGGGAGAGCTGAGGATGCCTGAGTACGGAGGAACGCCCCTGGTTTCCATGAAAGGAATTACCAAGAGCTTCTACGGAGTTCCCGCAAATAAGAAGGTCGATTTCGATGTTTTTGCCGGGGAGATACACACCCTTTTAGGCGAGAACGGAGCGGGAAAGAGCACTCTCATGAATGTTTTGAGCGGTCTCTACCGCCCCGAAGAGGGCATCATTCGGGTGGAGGGGACGATTCGGGAGTTTCGCTCTCCCCGGGATGCCATTGCGGGGGGAATCGGCATGGTGCACCAGCACTTCATGCTCGTGCCGGTGCAGACCGTGTGGGAGAACATGATTCTCGGCATGTCCGGCATTCCCCTGAAACTTCCCAAAAAAAAGGTGGTCAGAGAAATTGCGGAGCTTTCCCAGCGGTACGGCCTGGAGGTGGATCCCGAGGCCAAGATCTGGCAGCTTTCCATAGGAGAGCAGCAGCGGGTGGAGATTCTCCGGGCTCTCTATCGGGGAGCCCGGCTTTTGGTGCTGGACGAGCCTACGGCGGTACTCACTCCCCAGGAAGCCAAGAGCCTTTTCGGCATTTTGCGGCGCATGGCCCGGGAGGGACATGGGCTGGTCTTCATCTCTCACAAGCTGGACGAAGTGATGGAAATTTCCGACAGGGTCACCATCCTCCGAAAGGGAGAGAAGGTGGGGGTTTTCGATACCGCCCGCATGACCCGGGAATCTCTGGCGGAGAAAATGGTGGGGCGCAAGGTGGTGCCTGCGGTAAACGAGGGAGTGCGGAAGCCCGGAGAGGCGGCCTATGCCTTCCGAAACCTTCGGGTTATGGGGGATCGGGGAATGGAAAAGGTTCGGGGAGTCTCTCTGGAGCTTCGCCAGGGTGAAATCTTCGGCCTGGCGGGGATCTCCGGCAACGGCCAGACGGAGCTTTGCGAGGCCCTGGCGGGAATGCGTCCTCTTCTTTCGGGAGAGCTGGAGATAGGAGGAAAAACCCTCCGCAAACCCTCTCCCCGGCAAATTCTCAAGGCTGGAGTGGCCTTTATTCCCGCAGATCGCCGAGGAGTGGGTCTGGTGCCCTCCATGAACCTTCGGGAGAACGTGGCGCTTCGCAAATACTGGCGGGAGGAATATGAAAAATGGTGGGGCTGCCTGGATTGGGAGGGCATCGCGGGAAAAACCGGAGAGATTGTAGGGGGATACAACGTGCAGATTCCCCGGCTGGGCATTCCCGTACGCTCCCTTTCGGGGGGAAACCTTCAGAAGCTCATGCTGGGGCGTGAGATGATCGACAAACCCCAGGTGATTATCGCCTTTCAGCCCACCTGGGGCCTTGACGTGGGGGCCACCCAGTACGTGCGGCGGCAGCTCGTGGAAGCTCGGGAGCGAGGAGCGGCGGTCTTTCTCGTCTCGGAAGACCTGGATGAGATTATCGCTCTCAGCGATCGAATCGGCATTATCTTCGGAGGGGAGATCATGGGCATTCTTTCCGGAGGGCGGCAGGTGGAGGAAGAACGCCTGGGGCTTCTCATGGCGGGATCCCGGCTGGAGGATCTTGAAAGGGGGAAGAGCTAGTCATGTGGGTTCTTCGTTGCGAAAAACGGGTGGATGTTCCCCGATGGCTGGATCTGGCCATACCCCTGGTGGCGGTGGCGGGAGCTCTCGCTTTTTCGGGAATTCTCCTGGCCTTTCTCGGGGTCTCTCCTCTGGAGGCATACGCTGCCATGCTCCGGGGAGCTCTGGGAGACTGGTACGGTGTGAGCGAAACTCTGGTAAAGGCGATTCCCCTGGCTCTCTGCGGTTTGGGAGTGACTCTGGCCTTTCGGATGAAGGTCTGGAACATCGGGGCGGAGGGGCAGTTCTATCTGGGCTGTATCGCCACCGCTGCGGCGGTGCGTTATTTCCCTGCGGAAAACGGTATGATCATGTTTTTTCTCATGTTCGGCTTCGCCATTTTTGCAGGAGGCTTCTGGGGGGCGGTACCGGGATTTCTCAAGGCCCGATGGAACGTAAACGAAATTATCACCACCCTCATGCTCAACTACGTGGCCCTGCACCTGGCGGATTACTTCGTCTATGGCCCCTGGCGGGATCCTGCAGCTTTGGGCTTTCCCATGACCGCACCCTTTCATGAGGCCGCCCGGCTCTCTCAGTATTTCGACAGCCGCCTTCATTCGGGGCTTTTCATTGCCCTTTGTGCGGCGCTGCTCCTGCGTTTTATCTTCAAGTGGACCCGGTGGGGTTTCGAAATCCGTGTGGTAGGCCAGAACCCCCGGGGGGCCCACTATGCGGGCATTCCCTATCTTCGAAACCTGGTGCTGGTGATGTTTCTTTCCGGAGCCCTGGCAGGGCTTGCGGGGATGTGCGAGATTGCGGGGCTTCAGGGGCGGCTGCAGCACGGCTTTTCCTCGGGGTACGGCTATACCGCCATCATCGTGGCCTGGCTGGCCCGGCTCAACTCCCTGGCGGTGCTTTTGGTGGCCTTTCTCATGGGGGTAATTCTCGTGGGAGGAGATACGCTCCAGATCGTTATGGGGCTTCCCCTGGCAAGCACCCAGATCATTCAGGGATGCATTCTCTTCTTCGTTCTAGGAGGAGAATTCTTCCGATACTATACGATTTCTCTCCATAAAAAGGAGGCGGAGTAGCCATGGAGATTTTACTTCCCATTCTCGCCGCGGCGGTTCGGAGCGGCACCCCCATTCTCTACGCCACCCTGGGGGAAATTATCACCGAAAAGGCGGGAATCATGAACCTGGGGCTCGAAGGAATCATGCTCATGGGAGCCCTGGGAGGCTTCTGGATCAATCATATGGGCTACTCCCCCTGGCTGGGAATTCTCTTTGCCTTTGGGGTAGGGGCTCTCATGGGGCTGGTACACGCCTTTCTCTGCGTATCCCTCCGGACGAACCAGGTGGTAAGCGGCCTCGCTCTCACCATGTTCGGCACCGGAGCGAGCTCTCTTCTGGGAAGGGCCTTCATCGGGGAAACCATTCCGGGAATCCGGGCCTGGCCGGTGCCGGGGCTTTCGGAAATTCCCTGGGTCGGCCCCATCTTCTTCAATCACGATCCCCTTGTTTACATGGCCTATTTCCTGGTGGGATTTCTCTGCTGGTTTCTCTTCCGCACCCGTCCGGGACTGCATCTCCGGGCGGTGGGGGAATCTCCCCAGGTGGTGGACGCCTCGGGAATATCCGCTATCCGGCTTCGGTATCTCTACACCATCCTGGGGGCGGGGATCGTGGGTATCGGAGGAGCCTACATGTCCGTGGTGTATAACAAGCTCTGGGGAGATATGATGACCGCCGGCCGGGGATGGATCGCCGTGGCTCTGGTTATCTTTGCCATCTGGAATCCCCTTCGGGCGGCCTTCGGAGCCTATCTTTTCGGAGGCGTGGAGGCCATGCAGCTTCGCATTCAGGCAGGCGGAACGGGCATCTCCGCCCCCCTGCTGCTCATGCTTCCCTATCTCTTTACCATTGGAGTGCTTCTCTTTATCTCCATCCGGAAAGGACGGGGAATTCTGCTCGGAGCTCCCGCCGCATTGGGAGATCCCTACTATCGAGAGGAACGGGAGTGATTCGAGACGAAGCTCTCTATCCTCGGAACAGAAAGGACTAGCCGGGAAACTATGAAAGGAAATTTGCTTATTCGCAATACCACGGTTCACACCATGGGAAGCCGGGGTGTGCTGGAACATGCGGATATTCTTATTCGAGAGGGACGCATTGCGGTGGTGGGGGGAGCGGAAATTCCTCCGGAACCTCTGGAGATTCTGGACGGACGCGCTCTTATTGCCACTCCGGGGCTGATAGACGTACACACCCACATGGGAGCCTGTGAAGAGGGCTATCCCGAACGGGAAGCCAGCGATAACGAAATGACCGACCCCGCCATACCTCAGCTCCGCATTCTCGATGCCATCAACCCCCGGGACCGGGCTTTTTCGGATGCCCGGGAGAGCGGCGTTACAACGGTTCAGGTGCTTCCGGGAAGCGGCAATGTCATCGGAGGAGAGTGTGCCATTCTTGCCACGGCGGGAGACGACGTGGAAGAGATGCTTCTTCGGGCTCCCTCGGGAATGAAGGTGGCCTTCGGGGAAAATCCCAAGGGAGTGTACGGAAGCAAGGACAAATATCCCTCCACCCGCATGGGCGTGGCCGCCTGCCTCCGGGAGCATCTCGTGGGGGCTCAGAACTACGGGCTTCTTCTGGAGCACCAGAAGGAAGAAGAGGAACCGGTGGAACGGGATCTCGGCAAGGAGGCCCTGCTTCGGGTGCTCTCCCGGGAGGTGCCCCTGCGGATTCACGCCCACCGGGGAGACGACATCTCCACCGCTCTGCGCATCGCCCGGGAGTTCGGCTGTGCCTGCACCCTGGAGCACGGCACCGAGGGGCACCTTCTGGGGGATGCCCTGGTGCGGTACAAGGTTCCCGTGGCCTTCGGCCCCTTTATGTGCTCCAAATCCAAGCTGGAGCTTGCCCAAATGGAGCCCCGGCACCTGGTGGAACTCTACCGCAAGGGGGTGCCTCTCAGCCTCATGACGGATCATCCGGTGCTTCCCATAGGATATATGCTGGCCCAGGGAGGAAGGCTGATCCGGGAGGGCCTCGCTCCGGAGGAAGTCCTCGGGTTGCTCACTCTTTCTCCGGCGGCCCATCTGGGGCTCTCCTCGGAGATGGGCTCCCTGGAGGAGGGCAAGCGGGGAGATCTGGTGCTCTGGGACGGAGATCCCTTTGCCTACACTTCCGGCGTGGTGGCCACGGTCATCGAAGGAACCGTGGTGTACCGGAAGAAGTAGTTTTTCCCGAGGAGGAGAAAAGGGGCGAAGAATGAAAAATCCCGATCGAAAGAGTGTGTCGAACCTCGAAGATCTTCCCAACGTGGGAAAGGCCACGGCGGAAGATTTACGGCTGCTGGATATTCATGTTCCCCAAGATCTCTGTGGCAAAGATCCTTTCGCTCTTTACGAAAAACTCTGTGAGCGCACCGGCCTGCGCCAGGATCCCTGTGTGCTGGATGTTTTTATGGCGGTGATTTCCTTTATGGAAGGCGGGAAAGCCCTGCCCTGGTGGCATTTTACGGAGGAGCGGAAAAGGCGGATGAGGGATGCCTGACCCAAGAGCTTCCCTTCAACGGTAAAATTTGATTCTCGCGCTGGGAAAAATTTTCCGGCCTCTATTCGCGGAGTCGTGTGATTTCGAGGAGATGCGATGAAAAACATAGGATTTGTGGCCTACGAAAAAGGAGATGAGCCGGGGATATTGACAGCCCGGTGGGAACATTCCGATTACGGTACGGGTACGGGGATCGCCGAAGGATCGCCTTCGGAAGGTTTCGAGGGAGAATATGTGATTCGATATTTCGACACTCTGGGGGCTTTGCAGGCGGAGAGAAATCTTTCCATCGAAAAACGGGGAGAGTCTTATCGCCTCTCCTGGTTCCATGACGGCAGAAAGACGGCGGAGGGCATAGGACGGATAATCTCCCGTTCCCTGTGTGTCGGCTATCATGATGTATAATGCCTCGTTTTACCGGAGGGGGGGCTTTTTTAGAGCGGTTCCTGTTGACATGTGATATTGCATGAACTGTAGAGCCGGAGTTTATGCGTTTCCGACAGCGACATAGTGGTCAACGAGTGCAGCTTTGCGTTGCAGAGGCCCGGCGGCGGCCTATCTGGGGCTTTCCTCGGAAAAGGGCTCCCTGGAAGAGGGCAAGCGGGGAGATCTGGTGCTCTGGGACGGAGATCCCTTTGCCTACACTTCCGGCGTGCTGGCTACGGTGATCGAAGGAACCGTGGTGTACCGGAAGAAGTAGTTTTTGCAATGCGGTATTGCTAAAGAGGATGGAAAAAATCTCTCTTCTGCGTGAATAGGGTGAAAACGGAGCCCTCTCTGCCTTTTATCCACAACGAATTTCCCGAAGGGATTTTTCCTTCTCGAAGAAAGAAAAAAGGCTTTTTCCCTTTCCTTTCCCTATGGAAGCGGAAGAGAGAAAGGGAGATACTTATCCGAGGAGCCGGGGAGTGGCGGTATATGACGGGAAAACACGTGCAGCTCGATGCGACGGACTGGGAAATTCTCGAAAAGCTGCGGGAAAACGCACGGGCTACCTTCAAGGAGATCGGAGAGGCCGTGAAAATGAGCAGACCCGCCGTTCGGGAGAGAGTTCTGCGCATGGAGGAGGCGGGAATCATCTCCGGATATCATGCTGCGGTGGATCCCGAGGCCCTTGGAAAGATTCTGCACGTCATGATCAGCTTCAAGTTCAACAGCGATTTTTCCTATCCTGAAAAGCCGGACGACGTACTCCTTCGTTTTCTTCACGCCTCTCCGGAGGTACTCCATTATTGGAAAACCTACGGGGATCTGGATTTTCTCGTGGAAGCCGCTTTTTTCTCGAAGGAGTCCATGGAAACATTTCTCGTGGATATGCGGGAGTACGGTTTTGTGCGATCCCACTTGATTGCGGCGTCCGTGGAGAGGCATGATTCGGCGGTACGGAGGCGGAAAGCGGAGTGAGCGGGCCAAGCCGTATTTCTTCGTATGGAGGGTGTTCCCGTTTCGCTACGTGAGATTTTTTCGGCAGCGAACATGAAAGAGGGGGCGTTGACATGATGCGGATAAAAAAGATTTTTTCCGATGAGGAAAATCGAAAGGTTATGGAGATCAACCTTCTTCCTTCCAAATGCTGTAATTTTAACTGCATCTTCTGTCCTATCGAACAGAAGGGAACCCAAACCGACAGGGCCTGTGATTTTGAAGAGACCCGGGAGTTTATGGAAACCCTGGGTCGTCAGATGGATGAAGAAAAACCCCAGGTGCTTTTTATCAATTCCATGGGAGAGGCTCTTTTCAACGATCAGATCGAAAAGGTTATCTCTCTTGCACAATCCAGGAATATCGAAGTAAGCCTTTACACCAACGGCTATGCTTTGGGAAATTCCGAGTATGCACGTATCGCCGGAACCTGCGAAGAGGTTTCCGGGGAGATCAAGGCCGCAAGAGAAGAGACCTTCCAAAAATTCCAGCGCCCCCTCAAAGGCTACTCTCTCGAAGCCTACTGGAAGGGAATGGCCGATTTCAGAAGAAACTATACGGGGCGCTTCGTGGCCTACGTAACCCTGTTCAAAGGGGTGAATGACGATCCCGAATCCCTTGGGTGCATACGAGGACTTCTCGGGAATTTGCGGCCCTCCGCCATAAAGGTGGATACTCCGGAGGACGAGCGTTTCGGCAAGGTCTTCGGGCTTTCTCCGGAAGAGTTCGAGAGGGCCAGAAAAAGCATAATGCCCCGATAGATGCCGGGTCGGGGAAGTCGAGAAAAAGGGCGGTTTCTTTCTATCCTGAAACGATCCCGAGAGAACTTCCATAAGGAAGATAGGCCGGATGAGAGAGGTGGTTTGTAAAGGGTGCTTCCCCCCGAAGATGTGGGATTGTGGCGCCGAAGCTTCTCAGAGAACGACATCTCTATACCCTTAAGGAAAAGGGATTGGCGGAAAATTTTGGCGGGAGTGAAATGCTGGCAGGACGCTTATCTGAAAGGCTGGATGGAGAGAGCCCGTAATAGGCTCTCTTTTCTTGTATTCTCATGTTGGCGGATCTGTAGGGAAATTTCTCTCAGCTTGCCGTATTCTGCGGTGTAGCTTCCGGGCCTTGCGGGGAGCATTTCCCCCAGGGCCCCGGTGAAGAGCACCTGCCCGGAAAGAATGGTCCGTCCCTGGGTACGTCGTTTACCAGCCAGAGGGCAGCTTCCCGTTGATCGCCGAGGGCATCGGAGCCTTTGCCCCGGAGATCTCCTTGATGGGAGTAGGGACGGGGTGTTGATAAAGAGGGCGGTTCTCACGTTTTCCGCAAAGAGATCCGTGTCCTTCTGGGATGTGCGGTCGGTGAAGGCCAGCTCCGGGATCTCCATGGCAGGTGTCACCATATCGATATGTTTCTGGAGTTTGGTTGCTGAAGGCACCGGTTTTTCGATCTTTTTGGAGACGTAGAGGCCGATTTCACATCCCGGCATGGGTTTGGTAAACCGGGAGACCAGAACCACGGGGCGGCCTCATGAGGATTTCTTCCAATCCCGGCGAACCATATCCAAAAGTTCTGTCCCTCTTCCCGGGAGCACCTGAATCTCTTCCCAGAGGGGTTCACTCTTTACCCGCTGGAGAAGCATACCATCCCCTGAAGTAAACCAATGAGGGAGAAATCCCCCCAGAGAAAAACCCTTCGTTCGGGCGAATTCCACAGCCTGGGCGATTCCCCTCCGGAGTGGAAGTTGAAGCATGAGGGCCTCATGGTTCTTATGTTCTTTCAGAAGAAGATTCAGCTGTTGGTCAAAATCCTCCCCCAGCTGAGAGGTGGAAAGATAGACCGCACTGGCGGCGGGAAAGGGAAAAGCCTGGAGGGAGCTCTCTGCCTCCAGAGAAGAGTTGTCTTCCTGAAAGGTGCGGGGCAAAAGGTTCTCCGCAAGCTTTTGAAGCTGGGGGGCGTATTGGGGAGGGAGTACGGTGCGTTCCGGGGGAGAACCCGCCTCTCCGAAGCTTAGAATGCAGCTTCCCCGGGAGGAGGAATGGAGGCGGGGGTCGTGCAGAAAAAGCTCCGAGGGGAGAAGATTCAGAGCCAGAGCGGTGTGGGTGTTCCCGAGGAGGATGTCCCCCTTCTGGGAGATCACGTGGGCGGTGACGCTTTCGCTATACCGGGCTTTCCAGGAAAGGGAGGGAAAGATCTCCTTCCGCAGCGCACGAGCCAGGGGGCGTACCACGTTCTTGTCCCGGGCTTCCGGGGCTATCATAAATCCTGCAACTTCGAAGAGTTCCGGGTTCCAGGGTGCGGGAGTCAGAATGACCTGTCCCAAAAGTTCCTCTTCTTGAAAGGCCAGGAGATGCGTTTTTTTGTATTTTCGGGTATTTTCCAGAAGGAGAACAGGGTCGTAGACCTCCGGGAAGGGAAAGGCCTCCTGGTAGATTTTTCGGTAGAGTTCGCACACCTTAGGGGCATTGGTTTCATCCAGAGTGTGGATCACTGTTTTTATCGAAGCGGACATGGGGCAGGGCCTCCTTTTTTATGAAGAAAGGGTGGAGAGAATCTCTTCGAGAGCCATGACAAAACCCTGCATCACCTCGGGCATATGAAAGGAGATTCGAATGTGTCCGGGCATGCGAAACCCCGTGAGACTCCGGATCATGTAACCTCTTTTCATGAGATTGCGATAGAGCCATGTGTCGCTGCAGGGTAGTTTGAGAATCCCAAAATTCCCCTCCCCCAGAGAGCAGGGGAGATTCAGCCGGGAGGCGGCGGAGCCAAGGATTTCTCTGGCGGTGGCGCAGATTTCTCGGGTAGCTCGTATATGTTCCGTATCCTTGAGAGCCGCCTCTGCGGCGAGCTGTGCCGGAGCGTTGACGGAGTAGACCACCGAAGCCCGGCGGATCATATCCACCACTCCGGGATCCCCCGCAAGGTAGCCGATGCGGAGTCCCGCCAAACCGTACATTTTGGAGAAGGTTCGAAATACCACGAGATTGGGGTACCGGGGAAGGAGTTCGAGAGCGTCGGGGAAATCCTCCCGTTCCACGAATTCGCCGTAGGATTCGTCCACCACCAGGATCTGGCGGCCTCCCAGGGTTTCCAGAAAGGATATCAGTTTGGACTGGTTCCAGTAGGTTCCCGTGGGGTTGTTGGGGTTGCAGAGAAACAGTACCTTGGTTCTCTCGTCGATGCCCCGGAGCATGGCCTGGTCATCGAAGGTTTCCTCCAGGAGAGGAAGAACCTTGGCTTGAAATCCCGAAAAGGAGGCTACCCATTCGTAGACCGCAAAGGTCCGATCCGCGGTGATAATATTGTCTCCCTTCTCGCAGAAGGCGGAGATGACGAAGGAGATCACTTCATTGGCCCCATTTCCCACGATGAAACACTCCGGGGGGAGGGAAAAGTGCTTCCCCAGGGCATGGCGGAGATACCAGGCATCTCCGCTGGGGTAGATCGAGGCGGAGGCGGGATCGAAGTTCTCCAGGGCCCTTCGGGCTCCCTCCGGAGGCCCCAGAGGATTTTCGTTGTTGTTCATCCGGAAGATTTGGGAACAGCCGTAAAGTTTGCAGAGCTCGCCATCCGGCTTGCTGGGGATGTAGGGTTCGAATTGCCGGATGTGAGGAGGCACAAGTTTTTCCAGAGGGGGATAGAACAACATAATTCCTACGCCTCCGGAGCAGTCCAGAGGAGGAGATCCCCCTTCCCCGCCCAGGGAAAAAGAAGCCGGGGAAGGAATCCCGCCTCCATCAGAAATTTCCCCATGGGGAGATCCTCGAACTGCCCAAGATCCAGGAGAAAGAAGATCTCTTCCATCTCCTGACTTCGAAGAATCTTCAGATGAGAGAGCAGGTTCTCCCTTCCATCCCTTCCCGGAGCGAGGCAAAAGAGATACGCCTCCTTTCGAGGAAGATCCATGCGTACCCCCAGGGCGGAGGCCTCGGGAATCCGGTGTAGAGGGGGTTCCGAAGAGCGTACCTCCCGGGGAAGCGAGAGGCGTTCCGTCATCTCCCGCAGGGGCCCCTCCAGGGAAGCGTGCAGATAGAGAGGCCCCCCGGTGTCTTCCCGAAGAGAACAGTAGAGAACCTCCCGGAGCATTCCTCCTTTGCGGGGAAGATCCCCGAGAATTTCGAAACGGTGCCGGGGGGTTTCCCGGGGGGGATCCAGGAGAATAACTCCTTCAAAATGCTGAGCATAGAGCTCCCCCAGAGCGACATTCAAAAGCTCCTCTCCCAGGGTGGGGGAGGAGGAGAAGTTCCAGGGGCCATGAAGAAAGGCCATCTTGCCCCGGCGTTCCCAGAAAAGCCCTGCTCCTACACGATTCTGGGAATCCAGGGCTACCTGGGCTCCCCAGAAGGGAGATCGCAGAAGATCCGCCGCCATACCTTGGCGGAGCACGAAGGAAGGGCGTTCCTCCGGGGGACGTGCGGCTGTTCGGTCTGCCAGCTGCTGGGCTTCGGGAGCTTCGGGGGTGCACATCCTCCAAGGCCCCGAAGAGGGTACCTCCTCCGATATGGTCTTGCCGAGGGGGTAGCTGCGGTTTTCACAAAGGGAAATTTCCAAATTCTGTTCTTTCTGTTCTACCCGGAGAAAGGAGACCATCCGAGCCGCAAGAAAAAGCCCCTGGGCATGTCCCGGCATGGCACGTTCTCCGGGGACAAGGTTAAAGGCCTCCAGAGGGAGAATCCCCCGGGGAAGAAGAAAGCGAAGCTCCACCCATGCTCCTTCATCGGAGATGGTGACTTCTATCTTCGGAAACTCCTGAGTTTTCCCTTGGGTAAGAAGGAAGGCGTACATCTCTTCCGCTCCCAGGGTGAGTCGAAGGGCTCCCTTTCCATCCAGGCTCCAGGCCAGAGATGCCTCCTCCACAGTGCGTTGCAGGAAGGAAAGGAGTTTACCCATTAAAGGTAGTGTCAGGGTGATACTCGATAGATTTTGCATGTATGTCCTCTCGGGCTCTCCGGAGATGTTTCCGCGATCGTTACTATCCTTACTGCTGATGTTGCTCTTCCCGGGGTTCGTACTGGGTGGGGCCTTCGAACCATCCTGCGGCCTTGCGCCACTCTTCGGGATAGCCTACTTCCTGGGCCAGATGTCCCGGAGCGTTGATGAATCCGTCGCTGTATTTGGCGATGAGCTCCTCCGAGAAATCCCACCACCGCTGTACCACTTGGTCCGCATTGGTAAGGCAGAACTCCGTGAGATAGGCCCGGGCCTCTTCGGGGTTTTCTTCATAGAGTTTTATGGCTTCGGCTTCCACCGCTTCCAGGGCTTTGGCCTGTTCCTGCTCCAGGGCCTGCTGCATTCCCTGGATATCCTTGATCATGTAGCTGTACTTGAGGGCTGCCCAGTTGGCGACGAAGTTGAAGGCCCACCAGGCGCTCTCGCGGCTGAAATCTCCGGGGTTCATCACTTCGAAGCTCTTGGGAAGCGCGGTAACTCCTGCGTAGAAGGGAATGAAGCAGGTTTCCGAAGGTTTATCCAGCCCCATCCACATAACGCCTCCCATGTGGTCCGGAAGCCAGCCCCGGGCCTGGTTCACGAAAACGTAGCCGCAGTAGGATACCGAGATGGCCCGTTCCCAGGCTCCTTCGGGCTTTTTATCCGGATCTCCCACGTCTCCCTTAGCTTCGTAGGGGCCGTAGTAGCGGTTGGGATAACCGTAGGGCCCCGCAGCGATGCCTTTTGTCATATCGAAGGGGGTTCCCTCGTAATGATCCCGATGAAGGGCCATCACGTCGTGCACCGAGAGTTTTTTATCGGGCTTTACCGAGAAGGGATAGGCTTCGGTATAGCCGTCTTCCACCCAGGGGCTCAAATTCAGGGAGGGGGCCATGCGGGACTGAATGCGCCATACCCGCCGCAGAGAGTAGTAGGGGTGGTTGTACTCTCCCTTGCTTACCGCTCGCAGCCAATCCAGTTTGCCCTCTTCAGGATTCCACCATCCCGCTTCCCGGGCCTCGTCGTGAAGGTTCTTGGAATACATCAGGTCCGGATCCTCCGGGTCGATTTCCCGAATGCGGAACTCGTTGGCTCCCACGAAAACCTCTCCGTCGGGCACCTTCTTTGCCACCCAGAGCCCGCCTTTCCCGGTGGGGGAGGGAGCCATCTCGATGATCCATCCTTCTTCGGTGTCTCCCACGGGGAGGGTCTCCCCGGTGCCGTAGTAGCCGTAGGTTTCGATAAGCTCCCCTATGAGGGCAATGGCCTCCCGGGCGGTGGTGCAGCGTTCCAGCGCCACCCGGGCGAGGTCGGCGCTGTAGAAAATGCGTTTTCCCGGCTCCGGAGGAAGCTGTTTCTTGATACCGTCGGTGCACTCCCCGAACATGAGCTGATGCTCGTTCATAATGCCGTAGTTGCCGTCGAAATAGGCGTAGGTGTGAGGTACCTGGGGGATGAAACCGATGGGCTTGGTCTGAGGAAGAGCGGGATTTTCATATCCCGGTCCCCGGCTGGTTCCCACATACCGGGGATAGAGAAAGCTGTTGTACTCGGGGAATTCTCCCATGGCACAGGCATCCACGTACACCGGCCGGGTGCTTCCCGGAGCGTGATCCGCCGCGGGAACGTAGATAATCCGCTGGTCCATCATATCGTTGTCGTCGGAGTGGGAGACGATCACCGAACCGTCCTCGGTGGCTCCCTTGGTGATCAGCATAGTGGTGCATGCGTACAGGGGGCTCTGAAAGATCCACGCCATGCAGAATAGGGCACTCCAGAAACGCAGCCTTTTGTTTTTCATACGAACATCCCTCCTCAAACTTTAGTTTAATATTTTATGCCGAAAGAAAAAGGAGCCTTCAGGCTCCTCGTCTTCACCTCTCGGGTCAGGCTTTTTCCACTTCCGCCCCCACGCTCCACGCCTTGGCGATGAAGTTCCCCATGCGCCAGTAATGATTATCCGGCATGGTAAGCACCAGGGGGTCTATGGCTTCGGGATCGGGCTTTCCCTCGTAGAAACAGGTTTCGTCCAGATAGGAATTTACCACCTCTCCCAGAAAAAGGGTGTCTCCCGGAAGGTCGCAGGTCTGGATTACCCGGCAGGCGATGCAGAGGGGGCATTCCTCGATAAGGGGAGCCGTATCCGGTTCGCCGAAGAAGGTGGTGAAAAGTCTGGATTTGTCCGTATTCTTTCCGGAGCGCATACCGCAGTAATCCACCTTTTCCACCAGTCCCGCTCCGGGAAGATTGATGCTGAAGGTGCCGCATTCCACGATGCCTCGGTGGGTGTGTTTCGTTTTTCCCACCGCCACCGCCATGATGGGGGGATTCAGATTCACCCGGCTGGCCCAGGCCACGGTCATGTAGTTCGGTTTTCCCTCCACCAGGGCTCCCACAAGCGTTACCGGCATGGGGTAGAGGCAGACGTTGGTGCCCAGAGAAACTTTTTTTGCCATATCACGAACCTCCCTTGGATGCAGGATTTCAAATCGTGTTTTTTCAATCGTTAAGGAGAGGGGTTTGTTCAGGAACCTTCGGTTCGGCTCTCCACGATGGGAAGGACGAAATGTACCTTGGTCTCCGCATCCCAGGGAAAGAGAATCCAGGTGTCCTGGCTTACTTCGGTAATAAAGGAGTCCACCAGAGGACGACCGTCGGGTTTTGCATAAACCGTGGCGAAATACGCTCCGGGAAACATTCTGCGCACCAGGGATGCGGTCTTTCCCGTATCCACCAGATCATCGATAAGAAGAATTTCCTCGGCCTCATTGTCCTCGAAAGAGCCCGCTTGTTTCAGAATCTGGAGCTCTCCCTGCTCCCGAAGGTTGTAGCTGGAGACGCACACCGTATCCATGTAGCGCACATTCAGCTCCCGGGCGATGATGGCCGCAGGGATGAGCCCTCCCCGGGCGATGGCGATAATCTTTCCCCAGGGCCGGATATCCGCCAGGCGCCAGGCCAGGGCGCGGCAGTCCCGGTGAAGCTGTTCCCAGGTGATGGGAAAGGTTTTCTGGTATTTCTCGTTGGAGCCCATAACGACATCCTCTCCTTAGCAATAGGAAAATTGTGCTCCTGAGTATAGCATTTCTCCCGCTACCAGGGCCAGGAGGTGGAAAAATAAAGAAAATCCAAAAGCTGGGGGCCTATCACCAGGGTGAGAATGCTCCCCAGAGCCAGAAAGGGGCCCAGGGGAATGGCATCCTTTCGTTGTACTTTTTTGAGAAGAAAGAGGGGAACGATGACGATGCCTCCCAGCATAAAGCCGAGATAGAGGGCCAGGGAGACGAATTTCCACCCGAGTACCGCCCCGGCTCCCGCCATGAGGTGGGCATCCCCCCATCCCATTCCCTCCTGTTTCATGAGAACCTTGGTGAGCAGAATAATGCCCGCGATAACGCCGTATCCCAGGGCGGCGCCTCCCAGGCCGTCGAGAAATCCCGGCAGACCTCCGAAAAGGCGCAGTGCCAGACCCAGAACTCCCGGAGCCAGGGCGAAATAGTCGTAAATGTAGCCTTCGTACAGGTCCGTAAAGGAGTTGAGAAGCATGAAGGCTCCCAGTACCAGGGCCAGAAGGGTTTGCACTCCGAAAGGCACTCCCCAGCGCCAGAGAAAAATTGCCGTCACCGTTCCCGTGGCGATCTCCGCGGCGAGGTAGAGAAAGGGAATGGCGGAGCCGCAGGTGCGGCATTTTCCCCGAAGAAGAAACCAGGAGAGCAGGGGGATAAGATCCCGGGGCTCCAGGGTGGCTCCGCACTCGGGGCACCGGGAGCGTTCCTTGCCCCACCAGGATGTGCCCGTAACGGTGCGGAGGGCCACCACGTTGAGAAACGATCCCAGGGCGCTCCCGAAAAGAAATCCGAAAAGAACAAGCATCAACGTCATGGCAGGGTACGGCTCCTCTCTAGGTGTACAAAATATAACCATATCATAGCACTCTCTTCCGTCCTTCCGAAGAAATTTCAGGAAGAATCCCGCGGGGGATGGTGAAAAAAGGCGATGAGAGCTGTGTGCTATTCTTGCCATGGATATGGTATTTGTCGCAAAATGGAAATGATCGAAGGGAAGGGGGATTCTCGTGCATCCGGTACGTGTGGAAGTTCATGATCGCATGCAACAAGGTTACGTATACTACCTGACGGAGCCCATGGGGGAGAACTTCTTTACGGGATTTCACCCCGAACTGACTCCCCGGGAAATGCTTGCCCTGGGGGTCTTCGGAGGCAAATACATGACGGACTGCACCGCGGAATTTCCTCCGGACTGGTTTTTCCATGCCCGGCTCTCTCCTCGGGGGCATGACTCCGCCTTGAATTGTTTTGGAGTGAGCGCCTCTCAACCCCTCTCCTACTGGCAGGAGAAAGGGTGGATTTACCCCAAAGATCCCCGGGGGTGGTTTCAATGGTATTGCCGCTACTACCTGGGGCGGCGCTGTCTCGACGATGAACGGCAGATCAGGCGTTGGCGGGCCTTTCGGCGGCACGTGGGACAGATAACAAAATACTGTTCGCCGGGAGATCTCCACTGCCGCCCCCGACAGCGCCAGGCCCTCCTGCAGTGGGGGTATGACTCCAGGAACATGTAAAAGGTATGCAGAATAAGAGAGCTCCCCGAACAGGGAAAAATTCGCATTGCGGAAGAACGAGTTACGGCGGAAGGATCTTGAAAAGAGGTGCATCCCGTGATAGCCGTTTTTTTGCCTGATCGGGCATCATAACGCCTTGGGGAGTGGGAATGATAATGCAATACCATATGGATTTGACCAAATTTGGTATGGAGGAGTTCAAGCGTGTCCTGCAGACGACACGGTTACTCCCGAGCGAAGGTCTTTTACGCGATAATCTCGACGAACGTTTCTCCGTACTTACGGCACTTGGCATCGGGAATGTGTCTGATTTGCTTTATGCGTTGCGTACGAAAAAGCAACTGGCCCAATGTGCCTGCCAATCGGGAATTCCTTCGGAGTATCTTGTGGTTCTGCGGCGTCATGCGGGAATGTATACTCCAAAGCCAATCCGCCTCGAAAAATTTCCTGGAATTGCTGAAGAACATATCGAGCGACTGGCATTTATCGGAATCAGGGATACGAAGCAGCTCCTCGAACATGCTTTGACCCCGGAGGCCCGAACTGCGCTATCCGCTGCAGCGAAGGTGCCCTTTGGAATTCTTCTCGAATTGGTAAAACTTTCGGATTTGGTACGTGCTCCATATGTGGGAGCCGTCTGGGCCCGGCTGTTTTATGAGGCGGGAGCCGATACCCTTGAAAGACTTGCCCGAAGCGATCCGGATGTCTTGTGTGAGCGGGTTCGACTTGTAAATGAACGGCACAATATAACAAAAGGCGGCATGCTGACATCAACCGATATGGCCTCGTCCTTGGCGATTTATCGCATGATCCCCGCTATTGTTCAATATGCCTAAGGGAGCCGCTCCATGGGAGCTGCAACTGCGGTGGGGTTAGGGGTTTCTGAATCGAATAAGAAAGGAACAGTCCGCGGCAAGGAATTTCCGTTTTTCTCGGGCTCCGGAGATTCGTAAATTCTTGTTGGAGCGTATATCTTCCACATCTCCAGGGTTTCCCTCGGGCTCCAATAACGCCAATTGCGTTCAGGTTTGCCCCGCGGGAACTCTTTGTAAAAAACTTTTCCGCCACGCATGAGGTGCTCTTGAGAGGGGTTTCATCCTTTTCATAGCCGTGAAGCCCCCGGAGCACGCCGTCTCCGGGGCGGATGCCGTGACATCGGGGAAATGCGATCTCAGACCTCGCCGTAATAACGTGCCGCAATGTCTCTTGAAGTCCGAAGGCAAGCCTTCGGCCCGGCAGGCCTCCGGCTATTCCGGGAAGGCGTCCGTGGGAGGAAGGCTTTCTTTGGTGGTTTTCGAAAGTATCACCGCCGTGGCGGTGGTGCCGTACTGGAACAATTTTTCGATAATATCTTCCAGGTGTTCCTTGTTCGTGGCGATAACCTCCAGCAAAAAATCATGATCCCCCGCTACGATCCAAAAATTCCGTACCTCGAACATGGAGGCTATTTTTTTAGGCACTCCCACCTCGTTCGTTTTTCTGCGCATGCGTATAAAAGCGTGCAAATGAAACCCCATCTTTTCGTAGTCGATTTCCGCTTTGTACCCCTTGATGATTCCCTTGTCTTCGAGTTTGTGGATTCGTTCCACTGCGGCGGAGGGCGAAAGGTTTACTTTTTTTGCCAGTTGCCTGAAGGAAATTCGTCCTTCGTTCTGCAGGATGGTGATTATTTTTTTTGTCGTGTCATCAAGCACCGAAAATGCCTCCCTTTTCTTTGGGTGACCATGTAGAAATCCTGAAACGCCAAGAGTTCAAAAAAACGGTTTTTACGCAAAAAGCCAGAACATATGGTGTGTCCAGCGTCTTGGGTTCTCTCTATTATACAGAAGATGCCTGTTTTTACTCCGTTTCGCATAATGTTGCCAGCTGGGCATGATGTCTTGGGGCATAAAAAATAAGGGGTTTTTGAAAAGGTGAAAAGCCTTGAGGCATGGGATTTTCGCTTTTCGGCCTTTGGAGGAGTGACATTTTTTGAAATCCAGGGATCGTATTTTTGTAAACGGGAAAATTTATCAAACGCCTTTTGTTTCGCCGGTCGATGCGATTCGTATCCGGAAGGGCAAAATTCTCTGTTTGGGATCTTTTTCCGATGTTTTGTGTGGTCCCGGAAATTCGGAAATAGTTAATCTGGAAGGCGCCACCGTGTTGCCGGGCTTTATCGATTCTCACAATCACATGATGACCTATGGTCTTATGAAAAAACAGTTTAATTGCAGAGCTCTGGAAGATCGCAATTCTCGGCTCTTGAAGAGAAAACTTCGGGAATATGCCTTTTCGTGCGAAGGAAGCTCCTGGGTTTTGGGGTATAATTTTAATGAATCTCATGTGGACGAATTTCCGGATAAATCGTTCCTGGATTCGATCATTCCGGACAGGCCCGTTCTGCTCGTAAGGAGCTGTACCCATAGCGCGCTTCTTAACAGCAGGGCTCTGGAAATCCTTTTTCCGAATGCACTTTTCGAGAATCCCAAAAACGGCAGAATGGGGCGTCGGAGCAGCGGAGAGCCCGATGGCTGGCTTTATGAAGAGGCTCTGGAAGAAGCTCTCGTCCGGATTCACTCCATGGATTCCGCCGGTGTTTTTCGCGCCCTGAAATCTGCCCAAGAGGACTATCTTGCGTTGGGTTTAACGGGGGTTCACGATCCCGGAACGGATATGATCTCGAAAAAAGGCTACGTGGGATATTATCTCGATTTCGAGAAGAGGGGCCTTCTGAAGATACGCACCTATCTGATGTCTCGAATTTCTTCCTCCGCACCCATAACCACGTGGCTTTACGAAGTAAAACGCCTGGAAGATGAAAAAACGGAACGGGGTTCTCTGCTTCGGTTGGGAGGGGTCAAGCTTTTTGCCGATGGCAGTATCGGTTCCCGTACCGCCGCACTCTCTGCCCCCTATGAAGGCTCTGCGGAAAATCGAGGGCTCTTGAAAAATATGGATGAACTAAAGGGGCAGATGGAAAAAATTCATAAGGCCCGGATGCAAATCGTTGTTCACGCCATCGGAGATCTTGCGGTTTCCGAGATTACTCGATGTTTCGGAGAGATTCTCGAGGCATATCCCTTTCGGGATCATCGGCATCGCATAGAACATGCGGAAATGTGCGATGTTCAGGTGATTCGGGAAATGAAACGACTGGGGTTGCTCGTGACGGTGCAGCCTTCCTTTATCCATGATTTTGGGGATGATTACCGTAAGGGGCTTGGTCCAGAACGTGCGGCCCGCTTGATAAGGTGCAGGGATTTTCTTGAAGAATGCCTTTCTTTTTCCATAGGAACGGATGCCCCGATTAGCTCTCCTTCTCCATGGGAAAATATCTGGGCCGCCATGGTCAGAAAGACAAAAGGTGGCATTCCCCTCGGATTGAATCAAAGCATTTCTCTTGCTCATGCGCTGGATGCCTACACGGCACAAGCCGCCTTTGCCGGGTTCCACGAAAATGAGTGCGGCTCCCTCTCTCCGGGTAAGGAGGCGGATATGGCGATTTTCGAAGAAAATCCTTTTCTGCTTTCTCCGGAGGAACTGCCGGGGCTGAAGGTGAAATATACCGTGCTTTCCGGAAACGTCGTATATGCGAAAGATTCGTAACGCGTTTTCGGTACATATAGAGGGCTTTCCAAAGCCGCAGAGCACGCATTCTCTTCTTCAAGGGAAGCGGAACGTTTGAGAAAAACAGAGCTTCCTGAAAAACCCCCTTTCCGTTTCTTCGGCCCATGAATCTCCTCCGGAGAAACGGAAAGGGGGTTTTTGCATGATCCTTCTTGCTTGATTGTTACGAAGGATGCGATATAATGAAAATAGGGAATAAATCAAAAAGGGGGTTTTCTTATGAAACTTGTGAGTAGAATCGCGGTATTGGTTGGAGTATTGTGCCTTCTGGCAACCGGTGCCTTTGCCGGATCCATCGAGGAAATTTCTTTTATGACCGAGGAATATCCTCCCTTTAACATGACCGGCAGCGATGGCGTGGCCACGGGTATCGCGGTGGATGTCCTCGTGGGAATGTTTGAAAAGCTTGGGGTTGCCAAGACCGCCAAGGATATCGAGGTGCTTCCCTGGGCCAGAGCCTATAAGGATGTCCAGGAAAAACCGAATACCGCTCTTTTCTGCATGACCCACAACGAGGAACGGGATCCCCTCTTTGCTTGGGTAGGCCCCGTGGCTCCCACGCGCATTTCCGCCTTCGCCTTGAAGAGCCGGGGGCTGAAAATCGCCTCCGAAGAAGAGCTGAAAGGTCTTTCTGCTGCGGTTATTCGGGATGATATCGGGGATCAGCTCGCCCAGAGCGCGGGAGTCGAGAACATCGACCGGGCGGCCACGAACGACCAGAATATCAAAAAGCTCAACGCCGGCCGGGTGGATGTCTGGATCTACGAAGAAAGTGTGGCCCAGTGGCAGATCAAGGATTTCGGCTTCAATCCCGAGGATTACGAAGTGGTCTACGTGCTCAGCAGCGGAGAGCTGGACTACGCCTTCCACAAGGATACGGATTCCGCCATTATCGAACAGCTTCAGAAGGCCCTGGATGACATGAAGGCCGATGGATCGTACCAGGCCATTCTGGACAAATATCTCCGGTAATTAGTCGAAAAAAGTGGGAAAACGGTATTTCCCCCAAGATGCAGTCGAAAGCTCCGGGAATTTTCCCGGAGCTTTTTCTCGTCTTCATTCCAGGTTTTTGGCGGGCTTGAATACCATTGCGAAGAGGCGTTCACAGATATGCCTCAACGGATGCTATCGTTCCGATCAGGCGGAGTCGGGAGTGGATTTCGCGAAAGAAGTCGAGTTCCAGCAACTCCGCGTAGATGGAGGCTATTCGTCCGGGATAGACATTTAAATTGTAATGAATTCCACCATGCCTGAACCCTGTGATCAATTCGGGCAGTTCGTTGACAAGATATTGATTGAGCATGGCGATTTGCTCTTCGTCAAGTCGATTCAGAATTGTCCCCAGGTTTCGTTTGGTTATTGAGAGAAGTGCCTCCCTGAAGACTGCGTTGTGAGCGTACGCTTCCTTTACGATTGCCAGGTTGTGCTGGAAATAGTCGTCATACACGATCTCCGTCCAGTCCAGAATAATCAATTTCTCTCGTTTTTCATCGGAGAGTTTCGACTGTGCCTGCTCGCAGATGCTGCGTATTGCGTCGGCTTTTCTGAATGCTTTTTCAATCGCTGAGATAGGTTTGCTTCGGTCAAAAACCTGATTATTGATATGCTGAATAGTGTCAACAATAAGGATGGCGGCGCGTTCCTTTGCCCGTTCGGTAGCCCAATCCATATAGGCAAACAGGTACTCGACCGTAAAAACCTTGTTGTTGATGCTGATCCCAAGATAGGGATTCCAGCGTTTGCCATCAATCTCGCTCTGTGTCGTGTTAAAAAACGACGTCACTCTCATCGCTTTCCTCCTCAATGGTGGGTAGAGAATTGTTATAACGCTGAGATGCTCCTGCCCTTACCACCCTGTCCATAACCATCGCTTTTTTCGCTTCCTGGATGCGCAAGAAAATATCTCTCCTCATTCCACTATTCTGACATGGGGGATGACATTTTCCCTGTCCCGTCACAAAAGTGCTTGACAAAAAGGGATGAGCGTACTATCATGCCTCCCAATATCCACAAAAAACTTTTGGTATGCAAAAGGAGGGGAGAGACCGTGATAATGTTTAAAGCGAGTGTAGCAGCTCTCATTATTATTGTAAGCCTTATTACGTGTGGGTTCCCTCCCGGAGCGGCCGTCACGTAAGTGGCGTATACCCGCAAAACCGGGCCGGAACCCAGAAAGGGTTCCGGCCCTTTTTTATATTTTTGCACGAAAAGGCGGTGATTCGTCAACCGAAGATTGCAGTATCAGTTTGTTGCGGCGAAAGGCGATCCATGCATATTCCTGAAGGGGGGAACCCCGGGATATGAAGAGGGGTACGGCAGAGAAAGGACGAGATTGCTATGACGAGAGAGAGACGATTTGTGGCGGGATATCCTGCGGGGAAAAGCGTTAGTTCTACGGAGAAGGAGGCTCTTTCCTTTGATTTTTACGGAGCTGCTCCGGAACAGAAAGAGAAGGAAGTTCTGGACATGTCCTGGAGGGGTCCCTTCGAGGGATACCGGTAAGGTGGAACCCCCTCTGATTCTATGGTGTGATATATGGTGTGGCAAAATTCCGGCGCGTTCTTTCTTCAAAGGAGAGAACCGCCGGTTTTTTGTATGGTCTTCGGAGTTTGCATAATAAAGAATTTTTAGGTATACATGGAGTATCTTGGTGCCTTTTCATCGCCTGTGGCTCCATCAAAAAGCGCACTTTCGGGGAATTCGAAAGGAGGAGGAACTTTGCGAAAAATGTTGTTTCTCGTTGTTTTCGGAACCCTGCTTTTCTGGGGAAGCTCGGCCTGCCCGGGGGATTCGGGGGAGAGCGCTCGATCCTACGAGTGGCCTTGGAGAGGCTCTCTTCAGGGAGTGCGGGTGAATCTTCGAGATGCTCCTTCGGCGGCGTCGAAAATATTGGGGCAGTTCGCTTCGGAAGTTCATGCGGGGGAGCTGGTGGTTATTGCCGAAAGCCATGAAGGAGATGCCTATCCTTGGTATAGGGTGGTTTCCGCTCCCTTCGGAGAGGGCTGGATTTATGGAAAATATGTGGTGCTGGACGAAAGTAGAAGCCCCGTACACCGATACGCCATGAAAATACGCGAAGATTACGGTATTTCTCCTGCTTTGGCCCGAGAGCGCTACGGTTCTCCCAGTGCCTTCCGGGAAGAGGAGCGCTTTATTCCGGATTTCAATACCCATGTGGCTGTGGAATTCCTTGCCTTTCATGGTCACCAGGCGGTTTACTGGAACGGGGTATTGCAATCCCTCACCATTTCCGGAGGCTTTATGGGGTTTGGCGATATATTTTTGGGTATGCATCCCCGGGACGTGGTTGCGCGTCTCGGAGAGCCCTGGGAGCGGGACGGAGAGCTTTGGCGTTTTGCGGATGAGGGAGATTCCATAGAGGTGGAGTGGGAAAAGGGGCCTCGGGGAGAGGAAGACGTGATCGTGAAACTTACGTACCGCAGGGCGGTTTACGAGTAGCCCCGAAAGGACCGCATCCCCTTGGAGCCGGTGTGAGCAAGAAGGGCATTTGTTGAAATTGTTCTTAAACTTGTTTCTTCGAAAAGAGGAATAGATTGGCCTTTTTTTGTGGAATAAGGGGTTTTTGATAGGTTGCTTTTCTTTAGGTAGGAGTTTAATTTTCGAAGTTGCTTTAATTTATCCTACCGGGTATCATGTGTTCTACGTTCCCCCGGGGTAGCGTGAAGGTGCACAACCCCCTTTTGAAAGTAATGGTTTTCTGGGTTTTTGGATAAAACGGAAGAACCGAAGTTCCGGATGATCCATATCCACATGAGGAGGTGAGGAAAGTTTCGAGAATCCCGGGTTCCGTACGGACGGGAGGTTTTGAGGAATTTCTGTGCAAAGCCTGATGCCGGACGGGATATTTTGCGAGGGTATGGGAGAAGGATTGTTTTGCCTCTTCCCGTAAGCGAGAGTATCTGAGAACGGAGGGAATGCGAATGGAAACGAAGATGCAAGATCGGGGATGGAATCCCTATATTGCCGGAGCCTTGCTCGGGTTCCTGGCCATCGCTTCGGTATATGCCACCTCCCTGTGGCTGGGAAAAACCAACTACCTTGGGGCTTCCACCACCTTTGTCCGGGCGGCGGGATATATTGAACAGATGGTCTCTCCCGAAAAGGTGGGAGCGAACGAGTATTTCACCAAAACCAAGATCAAGGTGGATTGGCAATTCATGCTGGTGGTGGGAGTTCTTATCGGGGCTTTTGCAGCTTCCATGACGGATAAAAGCTTCAAGAGCGAGACCGTGCCTCCCATCTGGAAGGAGCGCTTCGGTCCCTCGGGGTTGAAGCGTGCTCTGGGAGCCTTTGCCGGCGGCGTGGTGGCCATGGTGGGGGCCCGCATGGCTGACGGATGCCCCAGCGGGCACGGTTTGAGCGGCATGATGCAGCTTTCGGTAAGCGCTTTTATTGCTCTCCCCATGTTCTTCCTGGTGGGGATGATCGTGGCTTCGCTGGTTTACGGAAGGAGGTCGTAGATCATGACTACCGAACAGATTCTCGGACTCGTAACGGGCATACTCTTCGGCTTTCTTCTGCAGAAGGGACGAGCTCTTCGCTTCGAAAAACAGGTGGGAGCACTTCTTTTCAAGGACATGACCATTATCAAGCTCATGTTTTCCGCCATTTTCGTGGGCATGGTGGGAATAGCTCTTCTCTCCGATGGGGGAATCATTTCACTGAGTCATAAATCGGCGAACCTCGGGGCTCTTCTTGTGGGAGGGACTCTTTTCGGGGCTGGCTGGGCTCTTCTGGGGTTCTGTCCCGGCACCTCTTTAGGCGCTCTTGGAGAGGGGCGATGGCATGCCCTCTTCGCCATAGCGGGAATGATCGCAGGAGCTGCCCTTTATGCGGAACTTTACCCCTTTTTCAAGTCCACCGTGCTTGCCTGGAAGGATCTGGGAAAGATAGGATTGCCGGAGATGCTGGGCGTTTCCCCCTGGATGGTTATCGGAGCCTTCGGTCTCTTCGCTCTAGGGCTCTGCGGCTGGTTCGAGAAGAAGGGCATCTGATACTCTCGAAAGCCGGAAAATTTTTTTCTTGCGCTGTGTCCTCCTTTGTGATACAGTACCCGCCAGCAAAAAACCTTTAAATCGGGTCCGGTGAGGCTCGGAAGGAGGACGCATCATGAAGGCTTCTGTGCTGTGCTTTCAAGAATATGAAAAACGAGAAGATCTGCCCTGTACGAGCACGAGGCTGTTCTCTGCGGGATATTCGAAACGTTATATGGATACGGGTTCTGTTCTCCCTTCGGGGAGCAGAGCCCGTTTTTTTATGCTCTCTTCCGCCCTGACGAGGGTGGAAGCATGAAGGAGGCGGCGCAGATGGTATGGAAACACAAGACCAAGGTTCTGAACCAGGAGGATATGGAACGGGCTCTCAAGCGCATGTCCCACGAGATCGCGGAGCGGAACAAGGGGATCGATAAGGTGATTCTCGTGGGGATCCACCGCCGGGGAGTGCCCCTGGCGGAGCGCATGGCGGATTTTCTGGAGCAGTTCGAGGGGCAGCGTCCCGCCTTGGGAAAGCTGGATATTACCCTTTACCGGGACGATCTTTCCCTACGGTATCCCCAGCCTCTGGTGCGGGGTACCGACGTACCCTGGGATCTCGAAGGGCGCCGTATCGTACTGGTGGATGACGTGCTCTATACGGGACGCACCGTTCGTGCCGCCCTGGATGCTCTTATGGATATCGGCCGCCCCGACCAGGTACAGCTGGCGGTGCTGGTGGATCGGGGACACCGGGAGCTTCCCATTCATCCGGATTACGTGGGAAAGAACCTGCCGACCTCCAGCTCCGAACTGGTGGAGGTTTCGGTGACCCCCATAGACGAGTGCGACGAAGTGTGGATTTGCGAAAGGACGGATAGCTAAGATGGTCTGGAAACACCGCAATCTTCTCGATGTGGACGTGCTTTCCCGGGAGGATCTGGAGCTTCTCCTGGATCAGTCGGTCCATATGGAGGATCTTCTGAACCGCCCCATAAAGAAAGTTCCCGCCCTTCGGGGGCGCATGATCGTGAATCTTTTCTTCGAAGCATCTACCCGTACCAGGGTTTCTTTCGAGCTGGCGGAGAAGTTTCTCGGGGCGGACGTGGTGAACTGGTCCGTATCGGGATCCAGCATCAGCAAGGGAGAGACCTTGCGGGACACCGCCTGGACCCTGGAAGCCATGGGGGCCGATGCAGTGGTGGTCCGGCATCCCATGCCGGGCACTCCCTGGTATCTCAAGGAGAAGCTCAAACGAGCCTCGGTATTCAACGCCGGAGACGGTGCCCATGCCCATCCCACTCAGGCTCTGCTGGACGTGTACACCGCCTGGAAACATTTCGACCGCTCCCTGGACGGTCGGAAGATCGCCATCGTGGGAGATATCCTGCATAGCCGGGTGGTGCGCAGCGATATCACCGCCTTTGCCACCCTGGGGGCCAAGGTGACTCTTTCGGCCCCCGGAAGCCTTATGCCCCGGGGCCATGCCCATCTTAACGCCACCTATCAGGCGGATCCCCGGGAGGCGGTAAAGGATGCGGATATGGTCTACCTGCTCCGCATCCAGCGGGAACGGCAGCAGGACGGCCTCTTTCCCTCCTTCGAAGAGTATCACTGGCGGTACGGGGCAAACGAAGAGCTGATGCGGTATGCCAAACCGGGAGCTCTGGTGATGCATCCGGGGCCTATCAATCGGGGGGTGGAGATCGCCTCGGAACTCGCGGACGGTCCGGACAGCGTAATTCTGGAACAGGTACGCAGCGGAGTGGCCACCCGCATGGGACTGCTCTATCTTTGCATGGGAGGAGCTGAAGCATGAACAACATTCTTTTTCGAAATGTCCGGGTCTTTGACGGAAAAAACATACAAGAGGGCACTCTGGACGTTCTCATGAGCCAGGGGAAGGTGGAGCGCATGGCTCCTTCTCTGGATGCATGCGAAGATGTCCGGATTGTCGAGGGGGAGGGAAGGCTTCTCGCTCCCGCCTTCATCGACCTGCATACGCATCTGCGGGATCCCGGTCAGGTGCACCGGGAGGACATTTTTTCCGGAAGCCGGGCCGCGGCGGCGGGAGGTTTCGGGGTGGTGGTGGCCATGCCGAACACGGCTCCTCCGGTGGATACCGAGGCCGCAGTGGCCTATGTGCTCCAGAAAGGGGCCTCCGCAGGAGGTGCCCGGGTGCTTCCCGCAGGATGTGTCAGCAAGGAGCGCAAGGGAGAGGAGATGGCGGAACTGGGAGGCATGGCCAAGGCGGGAGCGGTCTTCTTTACCGATGACGGTTCTCCCGTGAAGGGAGTGCGGCTCCTGATGAACGCTCTCCTCTATGCCAGGGATCTCGGAGTGCGGGTTATGGAGCATCCCCAGGATACGGATCTGAGCAGAGATTTCCAGGTGCACGAAGGGCGTTGTTCCGCCCTGAGCGGTATGCGGGGCTATCCCGCGGCGGCGGAGGTTATCGGCATTACCCGGGGCATCGCCCTGGTTCGCGAAACCGGATGTCCTCTGCACCTTACTCATGTGAGCACTGCCCAGGGGCTTGCCGAAATCCGGCTTGCCAAGGCGGAGGGCCTTCCCGTGAGCTGCGACGTTACGCCGCACCACCTGGTGTTCTCCGAGGAGGATGTTCTCGCCAGCCATCTGACGGCATCCTTCAAGGTAAGTCCCCCCCTTCGTTCCACCGAGGATGTGGATGCTCTCTGGAAAGGCCTTTTCGACGGCACCGTGGATGCCATCGCCACGGATCACGCTCCCTGGCATCTGGACGACAAGGATCTGCCCTTCATGGAGGCATCCTTTGGTATAGCCTCCCTGGAGTGCGCCTTCGGAGCGGTGTTTTCCGCCTGGCACTCCCGAGGATGTCCGGGATCCCTGGAATCTCTTCTTGCCCTCTGGACCTCCGGTCCCGGAAGCCTTCTTCCTTCTTCCGAGGAGTATCGGGGAATGCTCCGGGAAGGCTCTCCGGCTTATTGCACCCTTATCGACGAAAACCGGGAAAACACCGTGGATATCGCTGCCTGGAAGAGCAAAGCCGGGGTGACTCCCTACCAGGGAAGGGCCTTCAGAGGTTGGCCGGTCTGCACCGTGGTAGGAGGAACCCTTGTCCATGACGCTCTTTAAAGGTCATGCTCATGGATAGCTCGAAAATCTGGGAAGGCCAGGGAATTCTCCGGGAGTTTCGTCCTCTCATGGATAACGTACTGCTTCTGGAGGTGGAGGCCCCTTCCGTGGCAGCCCGGGCACATCCGGGAGAGTTCGTGCTTCTTTCGGTCTCTCCCTCCTGGGATCCCTTTCTCCATCGTCCTCTCGGAATAGCCGGGGTCTCCGGGGATCGCGTGGTGCTTCTCGTGCAGGTGGTGGGCCGGGGAACTGCCCTGCTTCAAACTCTTCCCTCCGGAACCGCTCTTACTCTCCGGGGGCCTTTGGGGCAGGGATTTCCGTCTCCCCGAGAGGGCAGGCGGTATCTTCTCGCCGCGGGGGGGCTCGGGGTGGTGCCGTTGCTTTTCGCCTACCGTCAATGGGGAGAGCTTTTTTCCATGGAGGTTCTTCTCGGGGTTCCCGATGCCTCCTGGGCTCCCCTGGGTTCCTATCTGCGGCAGTTCGTTCCGGACATTCGGATGGTTTCGGATGACGGAACTCTGGGAGAGCGGGGAAATCCTTGCACCTGCCTGGAGGGGTGCTGGGACGAAGTATGGGCCTGCGGCCCCCTTCCCCTGCTACGGGGACTCTGGGAATGCCTTCCTCCGGATGTTTCCTACTACCCCAGCCTGGAGGCCCGCATGGGATGCGGCTACGGCGGATGCCTGGGGTGCGTGGTTCCCACGAAGGAGGGCAATCTCCGGGCCTGCGTGGAGGGGCCGGTGATGGATGGAAGAAAGGTGCTGTGGCATGAGCTCTGTAAATAGCCCCCTCGAAATTTCTCTGGGAAAGACCCTCTTCGCCACCCCCGTCATGGCGGCCTCCGGAGTATGGCCCCTGGAGCGGAGACTGTGGCCTGTCCAGGCTCTGGAGGGACTCGGAGGCATCTGCTCCAAGGGCATAACCCTGCTTCCTCGGGAGGGAAATCCGGGAACCCGCCTGGCGGAAACGCCCGCGGGACTTCTCAACAGCATCGGCCTCCAAAACCCGGGCATGAAAGTTTTCGAGGCCACCTATCTTCCCGAATTGCTCCGGGGAAATCTTCCTCTGGCGGTCAACGTGGCTCCCCAATCCGAGGAGGAGTTCCAGGAGCTTTTCGAACCCCTGGAGCCCTGGGCTTCCCGTATTGCCGCAGTGGAGCTGAATCTCTCCTGCCCCAACGTAAAGGCGGGGGGCATGAGCTGGGGAAAGGATCCCGACGGGGTGGCTCTGGCTACCCGGCTTGCCCGATCCTGCTGGAAGGGGGATCTCTGGATAAAGCTCACTCCCCAGGCTCCGGATCTTCCCGCCGTGGCCCGGGCGGCGGAATATTCCGGTGCGGACGCCCTGGTGGTGGGAAACACCTGGCTCGGCATGGCCATGGATCTTCAGAAGAAACGCCCCGTCTTCGAGCGGGTGGTGGCGGGGCTTTCGGGGCCCGCTATCTTTCCCCTGGCGCTCCAGACGGTCTGGAGTGTGGCGGGCACCGTGGATATTCCCGTTATCGGCTGCGGAGGCGTGCAGAGCTGGGAGCATGCGGCGGCCATGATCCTTGCGGGAGCCCGGGCGGTGCAGGTGGGAAGCGGATTTTTGCGGAACCTCTCTCTTCCGAAAGAGATCACTGAAGGGCTCCTGGCGTACATGCTCCGGGAGAAATTCGGATCCCTGGGAGAGATGGTGGGGGCGGGAAGAAAATAGCCCGATTTTTTAAGAAAACGGCATTCGAAGCCTTTCGGGGAGATCGCACGCTTCCTGAAAAGGATGTGTTCCGCTTCAAAAGGAGGCACGGAATGACACGGAAAAGCGCCAAGAAACCGCGGATTATTCTCGCCCTGGATACCCCTACCGTGGAGGAGGGGCTCGCCCTTCTGGATCGGGGAGGGGACGCTCTGGAATACGTCAAGATCGGTCCCCGGCATTTCTTTTTGGGAGGCTGGGCTCTGGTGGAGGAGCTGCAGAAGCGGGGAAAGAAAGTTTTTCTGGATCTCAAGCTGCACGACATTCCCAATACCGTAGCTCTCGGAGTGGATGTTCTCGCCCGAAAGGGGCTCTGGGCGCTCTCTCTTCATGCGGGAGGAGGCAGAGAAATGCTCTCCCGGGCGCTTCAGGCTCGGAACGAGGCGAAGTCCTCTCTGCTTCTTCTCGGCATTTCGGTGCTCACCAGCATGGATCAAAGGCTTTGGAGCGAAGTGGTTCCCTCGGGAGGAGAGATTCGGGAGGCGGTGTGCGCCAGGGCGGAACTCTGCGCCTCTCTGAAAATGGATGGCCTGGTATGCTCTCCCAAAGAGGTGGAGGATGTGCGTGCCCGAACCGGCGAAGCCTTGAAGCTCGTCATCCCCGGCATTCGCCCCGCCACGGGAGGGGACGACCAGCGGCGTACCGCCACCCCCGCCCAGGCAGTGCGGTGGGGGGCGGACTATCTTGTGGTGGGACGACCCATCTATGGTGCGGCGAATCCCGAAGCTGCCTTTCGGGCCATGGCCGAAGAGATCGAGGAGGCTCTGGACGAATGAGTTATACCCAAGGACCGGAATGGCTTCACGAGGCCATGATTGAAACGGGAGCCCTTCTGGAGGGGCATTTTCTTCTCACCTCGGGGCTTCATAGCGGCAGTTACATGCAGTGTGCCCTGCTCCTGCGGATGCCCCGGTATGCCGCCAAGACGGGAGAGGCCCTGGCGGCAATGCTGCGCCCTTTGAAGCCGGATTTCGTGGTGGCCCCCGCCCTGGGAGGGCTTATTATCGGCCACGAGGTGGCCCGGGCCCTGGACGTGCCCTTTCTCTTCTGTGAGCGCCAGGAGGGAGTCATGACATTGCGTCGGTTTCCCCATCCCGGGAAAAAGCGTTTCGTGGCGGTGGAGGACGTGGTAACCACCGGGGGATCCGTGCGGGAGGTGGGAGAAGCCGTGGCCGCAGGAGGCGCCGAATGGGTAGGCACCGGCTGTATCGTGGATCGGAGCGCCGGCAAGGCCTCTTTTCCCCATTCTCTGGCGAGCCTCATGGCCACCACCTTCCCGGTGTACTCCTCCGAGGAGTGCCCTCTCTGCAAACAGGGGCTTCCACTGGTGAAGCCCGGAAGCAGGAAAATTTAGCTCTCTTCTTTGGTGTAGTCTTTCTTGGCCGTCATGTCCCCGGGAAACCTTCTCCGGGGGCATGACGGTTTCGTGTTCTCCTGGGTTATCCAGGAATGAGAAAACGGTACGGGGCTTCTCGTTTTTTATCTCATGCCATGTTCCGCAAAGCCTTCCGGATTCCCGCAGCTCCCTTTTCCAGAAGGCTTCGGGGGCATGCCAGGTTCATTCTCTGGAACCCTTCACCGGAAGTTCCGAACTCGCATCCGTCAAGCAGGGCTATCTTCCCCTTGTGGATCAGGCGCTGCCGTAGCTCTTCGGGGGAAAGCCCCAGGGGACGCATGTCCATCCAGGCGAAGTACGTTCCCTGGGGAGACGCCAGGAGAATCGAGGGAAACTCCTTTTTGAGGAAATCCTGAAGAAAAAGGAAGTTTTCCCGGATGTAGCGCATGAAGGCTTCGAGCCAGGGGGCCCCGGTTTCGTAGGCTTTCTGGGTTGCCACGGCGCCGAAAATATTATCCAGCCTGGTTTGGGCCGCCAGAAGAGCTCGGGAGAGGTTGCGGCGAATTGCCGCATTTCCCGTTATTACCGTGGCTCCCTGAAGCCCTCCCAGATTGAAGCTCTTGGTGGCGGAGAAGATGGTAATTCCATGGTTGAGGGCGTACTCCGAAAGAGAGCCCAGGGGAATGTGACGTTCTCCCGGATAGACGAGGTCTGCGTGGATTTCATCGGAAAGAATCGTGATGCCGTATCGGGAACAGAGTTTTTCCAGTCTGAGCAGTTCCTCCCGGCTCCAGACTCTTCCCGTGGGATTGTGGGGGCTGCAAAAGAGCATGAACCGGAGGGAGTTTTCCCGAATCTTCTTCTCCATGTCTTCAAAATCCATATAGAACCGGGAATCGTTCCTGCAATATGTCAGGGGGCTTGTAACGGCTTTTCGACCGTTGAGAGTGACCACATCCAGCAGAGGGGTATATCCCGGGGTGTGTACGAGGATGGGATCTCCCGGCTTCGTGAGTTGCCGGAGAAGAAGATCCACGGCGTAGATCACTCCCGGAGGCGTGAAGGTGAGCTGTTCCTCCGGAACCCCCCACCCGTAGGAGTTCGACGACATGGAGGAGATCATTCAGTATTGGGAGCTTACGGGGGATCAGGATTTTCTGCTCCACGTGGCGGCGAGGGACACGGTACATCTGGACAAGATGTTGAGCCGCCTGGGAAAGCACGGCCGTTCCACCACATCCCTCATTCTTTCGGTGAAGAAAAAATCCTATCAGTAACGCTTATACCGGTTTTTTCAGTCTCTCCGCGATGGCGTTTGCCACCAGAGCGGTGAGGTCTTCGCTGCTCTGTCCTTCCGGAGAAATGGGGGGCAGAAAATCAACGTGGATGGGCTGCCGGAACCGGGGTATTTTTCGCCCCCTCGGCATGGCCTCGTAGGCTCCCCGGATGGCGGCGGGAACCACGGGAATGCCGAGTTCTCCGCTGAGGATGGCAAAGGTCTTTTTGAACTCTCCCATGGCGCCGTCCCGGGTTCGGGCTCCCTCGGGGAAAATCACCAGAGAGCTTTTTCCGGCGAGTACCTGGGCCATTTTCTGGAGAGAGAGCTTGAGCTGCCGGTTGATATCCACCAGGATGATATTGTTCCCTCCGGCGAAGCGCTTCTGCCAGGATTTCCTGAAATGCCGTTCCGTGGCGTAGAAATAGAGCTTTCGTACTGCGGAAAGATCGAAGCAGCTCGCGAGTATCAGCCCGTCCAGATAGCTCTGATGGTTCGCCACCAGGAGGAAGGGGGATCGGGCAAGGTGTTCCGTTCCCCGGGTATGAATGCGGAAATAGTGGCGGAGGAACGTCTTTAT
This sequence comes from uncultured Synergistaceae bacterium, assembly GCA_964545875.1. Classification (GTDB taxonomy): domain Bacteria; phylum Synergistota; class Synergistia; order Synergistales; family Aminiphilaceae; genus DAIPKP01. The sequence continues at coordinate 11,932 of CAZJHH010000009.1, read as the reverse complement.
GAGCCATACCAGAGGAGGATGAAGGGAAGAACTTCGGGGAAGCTCCAGAGAAGTCTCTTCTCGAAGAATGTTCCCCCAACGGATTTCTTCGTCCTGGATCACGGTTTTTCGCTCCCGAACGTAGGCTGCGATTTCTCCCAGGGTGGGGTGCAAAAGCATTTCCCGATCTCCCATGGGCACCCCGAACGTTCCCTCGATATAGGCCGCCAGGCTTACCTTGTCCAGGGAATCCAGATGAAGGTCGATCTCCAGATGCGCCTCGGGAAAGAGGGGTCTTGTGGTGTGGGGGGCCAGAAAATTCCGGATTCTCTGATACTCTTCATACTCCGGCTCCGGCGTTTCCCCCCTGGGGGATCCGGGATTTTTGATCCTCTCCTCCAGCTCGAAGCGTTTGATCTTCTGAAGTCGGGTCTTGGGAAGTTCTTCCCTGAGGATGGTGAAGTTCAGGATTCTCTTGTAGGGAGAGGTTTTCTGGTTATACGGTTCGATGACGTCGGAGCGGAAGAAGCTCTCCACCGAGTGAATTCCCCTTTCGGAAAGCTTCTGGAAATCCGGATAGATCAAGGCATGGAGAACTCCCTGATAGAGACAGACCGCAGCTTCTTTCACCGTGTCAAACCTTTGGAGCAGGGTGTTTTCGATCTCCTCGGGATTGATGTTCTTGCCGTTGGAAAGAACCATGGTGTGCTTTTTCCGGCCCGTAACGAAAAGAAACCCTTCTTCGTCGAGATGTCCCAGATCTCCCGTATGAAGCCATCCTTCCTTGAGAACTTCCGCCGTTTCCTCGGGGCGTCCGTAGTAGCCCTGCATGATGTTCCTTCCCCGGGCGAGGATCTCCCCATGGAGAATGCACACCTCGTTGGAGGGAGAGACCTGTCCCGTGGAGCCGACTTTCAGAGTTCCCGGCCGGGTGAAGGAGATCAGGGGAGCCGCCTCGGTCATGCCGTACCCCAGGAGCAGATCGAATCCCAGAGTATTGAAGGCTTGGGCCACCTCGTCTTCCAGAGCCGCCCCGCCGCAGATCATGAAACGGATATGTCCTCCGAAGCGCTGATGCACCTTCTTGAAAATTCTGCGGGAGAGGGTGGGGCTGTGGAGTTTTCGGGCCAGGGCAAAAAGGATCCTTCCGGGGAGGCTTTTCTGAAGGGCCTTTCGGATTCCCTCGTAGAAAAGCGCGTATAGCCGGGGAACTCCGAGAATCATGGTAACGCGCTGTTCCTGAAGGGTTTTCAGAATGTCTTCGGAAGCCATGGAGGGACTGAAGACCACGGTTCCTCCCACCCAGAGGGGAATGATGAGAGTTCCCATAAGAGGGAGCACGTGATGCAGGGGAAGCAGGGCCAGCACCCGGCATTCCGGGGTGTAGATGGAAACTTCGGTACTCACCGCGGCAACGTTTACCTGGAGGTTTTCGAAGGAGAGCATGGCTCCCTTGGGGCTTCCCGTGGTTCCCGAAGTGTAGATGATCAGTGCGGTATGATCCTTTTTTGCCTCGCGGAAAAGCTCCGGAGGATCCTCTTCGGCAATCGAAGGGCCTTCCGCCATATCTTCGAAAACCAGAACCCGGGGAGAGAAGGAGAGATTCTCCAGGATTTTTCGGAGATCCTCGGATTTCCCCCGGGAGGTAAAAAGAACCTCCGGTCGGGAATCTTCAAGCACGTAGGCTATCTCGTCCGGGGAGGCCATGACATCCACGGGTATGACGGTGGCGCCTCTTTTCCAGGCCCCATAGAGGGCATAGGCCCATTCCGGGCGGTTCTCCGCAAAAAGGGCCACCCTGGGGCAGGGAATTCCTTCGAGAATCCTTGCATAAGCGGCGCTGGACCGAAGAAGCTCGTCGTAGCATATCCGTCGATTTTCAGAGATAAGAGCAGGATCGTTGCCGGAACGTATGTACCTCATGGTATCCCCCGAGATGTAAAAATATCGTATCCATGGAATGAACTCGGCCAGAGCCTGGAAATCAGGGAATATTTTACACGATTCGGAGGCTCCTGACATCCCGGGAGTTTTGAAATTGCCGTGCCGGCTTTGGCCTTTCCCGGAATGATGAAGCCCGGCTGATGCGGCGATAAACATGGCCCTTCCCTGAGAGACGAGGTAAAGTGGTAATTCCTCCAGAGAGTGTGATAGAATGAAACATGGTGGGATATATTCCTTGAGTTTTTACGGAAACAAATTCTGCTTTCGAAAGGAGAAGGGGCATGAGAATTTCCTCGGGAAATGTCGGACAATCCGTTCCGGGAGCTTTTTCGAAAAGCAACGTTTCGGCTGCTTTCTCCTCGGAGGATGCCGCTTTTCTCGCCCGGGAAGAGGCCCGAGTTCTTCGGGATGTGCAGAACCAAACCCGCAAGGCCGATGCAGACTCTTTGCAGGTTCGGTACGATTATGCCCTCGGTCCTGACGGTAAGCGCTATATCACCGGGGCTCACGTCACCTACAAAGAAGAAGAATCTCCCGCCTCGACAGAGCGGAAGAAATCCATATCCGAAACCGAAAAGTCCCAAGACACTTCCCGGAAGGCCTCATCTTCCACCACCTACGGAGAGGATCCCGAGGTTCGGGCGGCGGTACAGGAGCTTCAGAGCGTCGATCGGGAAGTGCGGGCCCACGAGGCGGCTCACATGGCCGTGGGAGGGCAGTATGCGGGGAGTGCCTCCTATACGTATACTCTCGGCCCGGACGGCAAGCGGTATGCCGTGGGAGGAGAGGTGCCCATTTCCGCCCCCAAGGGGAGCACTCCCGAAGAGACCATCCGCATTATGCGGCAGGTTCAGGCTGCCGCTCTCGCTCCCGGAAACCCTTCGGGGCAGGATCGCCAGGTGGCGGCCGCCGCGGCGAGTGCTCAGGCGGAAGCCCGGAGAGAGCTCTATGCAGAGGAAACCCGGGAAGGGCATGATCCTGAAAAGCTTCAGGAGCTCTCGGAAGAGACAAACGCCGCCTTCGGCGAGGAGCGTGTTCTGAATTTTTCCGGAAGAGAAGAGATTTCGGATCTTTCGCCTCTCCGCTGGCAGGATATTTCCCGGGCATATCAAGGGCCCTGGGTGACAGGAGCCTCCCAAAACTTTGATGAATTCTCCTGGAGCATGGCCATGTAAATTTCGGGGAAGATCCTTTACGTTTCGCCTCGTATGGACGATACTGAAATCAAGGAGGTGACGACGACGATGATGGAGCTTGTGAGCGACGCTGTGCAATCTCAGCAGGCAGCCCTAGGTGTTCAGATCAACACTGCGGTGGCTTCCAAAACCATGGATCTTATGGAAGTACAGGGGCAAATGCTCCTGCAACTTATGGAAAGCGCCGCGAGCATGGGAATTGGCGGTAACATGAACATCGTCGGCTAACCCTTGAAAACCTCCGGCTCCCTAAGGATCCGGAGGTTTTTTAGTGTCTTCGAAAAATCTGAAAGCCTCTCTCGGAGCGGCTATTTTTGCCGGATGGATCGGATAGAAAGGAAGTTCAATCATATGGAAAGCATTCGTCTTGGAAAAACAGGACTTTACGTAACCCGCACCAGTTTCGGTGCCCTGCCTATACAGAGAGTGGATTTTGAGACGGCCCGTACCATTCTCCGCAAGGCTTACGAAAAAGGGATCAACTACGTGGATACTGCCCGGATGTACACGGATAGCGAAGAGAAGATCGGATATGCCTTGGCAGACGTTCGGGAAAAGATGGTTCTTTCCACGAAATCTCACGCCAAGGATGCCAAGGTTCTGGAGGAACACCTCGAAATAAGTCTCCGGAGCATGAAAACCGATTACATCGATATTCATCAGCTCCACTTGGCGAACAAGGTCCATGCTCCCGGAGAGCCCGATGGCCTTTATGATGCCATGGTCAAGGCCAAGGAACAGGGAAAAATCCGCTGTATCGGCATTACCACGCACAGCGTGGACGTGGCCCTGGAGGCCGCGGCTTCGGGACTCTATGACACGGTGCAGTTTCCCTTGAATCACCTCTCCTCCGAAAAGGATCTTTCCCTCATCGAAGTGGCCCGAAAGCATGATGTGGGGGTTATCGCCATGAAAGGCATGTCCGGAGGAATTATCACCAATCCGGCACTTCCCTTCGCCTTTCTCCGGCAGTACTCCAACGTGGTGCCCATCTGGGGAATTCAGCACGAGTGGGAGCTGGACGAATTCCTTGCCCTGGAGGCCTCGCCTCCCGTGCTGGATGAGGCCCTCATGCGGGAGATCCACAAAGACCGTCAGGAGCTGGGGGGCAACTTCTGCCGCGCCTGCGGGTACTGCCTTCCCTGTCCCGCGGAGATCGATATTCCCCAGGCGGCTCGGATGATCTACCTTCTGCGGCGCATGCCCTGGCAGACCTACGTAACTCCCGAGTGGAAGGCCAAGATGGAAAAAATCCGTAACTGCATTCACTGCGATGCCTGTAAGAGCCGATGCCCCTACGGGTTGGACACTCCGGCACTTCTTGAAAAAAATCTTGAGGAGTACGAAAAATTTTACGCCGAGCATGTTCCCGGAAAATAGGGATGGCAAATAATTAAAAATCGGAACGTATATGCCCCGGAGAGTTGAGGATACTCCTCAATGCCTTTCCGGGGTTTTTCGTAACCCTACGAGGTTCTTTAGGGTTGATCCAATCCTTGAGGCTCTTCTTTGGAGGAGCGGTATGCGAGTACCTGGATTTTTTCTATGGTTACCAGACCTCCCTCCATGAGCGATTCGAGAAGAAGAACGGGGATTCTTTCAGGGAAAAAACAAAAAAATCTTTCTTCCCTCCGGGAAGGATGATAGGGTGTACCTGAAAAGCATGCCGCAATTGGAGCGTACGACGCCGATTTTTTCCAATAGAGAAGGAGATCATGCCATGCGTATCGCCTGTGTGCAGATGGAGGCTCGGAGCACGGAAGAAGAATCCTTCGCCCTCGAAGATGCCCTGGAAAGGGTGGATGAGGCCGCTTCGGAGGGAGCGGATCTGGTGCTTCTTCCCGAAGCGGTGTGGCCGGGGTATGTCCTCGGTCCATGGCTTCGGGAGCGATCCCCCGAAGAGGTGGCTGCCCGTTCTCGGGGGGTTTGGGAGGTCTTTTCTCGAAAATCCCGGGAACGGCACATTGGCCTTGCCGCGGGAATGCTTACGGTGCGTTCCGAAAGATATTACAACTCCCTGGTTCTTTTCGGCCCCCGGGGGGAAGAACTCGGCCGGGGGGACAAGCGCTTCCTCTGGCACTTCGACAGGCTCTGGTTTACTCCGGGAGAGACCGTGCAAGCTCTGGACACCCCCTGGGGCAAGGTGGGGCTTCTCGTCTGTGCGGATGCCCGGATACCCGAAATCACCCGTACTCTGGTTCGTCAGGGAGCCTGGCTGATTCTGGACGGGGCAAACCTCGTCTCTGCGGGGGGAGATCTGGCCGCGGCCACGAACCAGCAGGTGGAGTTCATTCTTTCCAGCCGGGCCCGGGAAAACGGGGTCTATCTCGCCATGGCGAATAAGGTGGGTTTGGAGCGGGATGCGGTGCTCTACTGCGGGAGAAGCTCTCTTTGGAATCCCCGGGGAGAGCTTCTGTGCCAGGCCAGGAATCCTCAAGAGCAGATACTGTATGGCGAGGTGGATCCCTCTTCGGCCCGGCAAGCCCGGAGAGAGATCTCCTTTCCCCGTAAGATCTGGCATTTTCTGGGGGAAGTCCGGGATGGCACCATCCTCGAATCTCCCCGCAAGGCCGAAAATGCCCTCGTTCTGGTGGGAATGGTGCAGAAAGACTGGAGTTCCCCGGATAGCCCGGAATGGCTGGAAAGGGCCCTTTGGGATCTCCATGCCCAAGGGGCTTCCCTCGTGCTTCTTCCCCCCTTTACGGAAAAGCGAAGTTCCTCCGAAGCTCCGAATGTCGTCGAAAAAAGACTACGGAAACTTTCGGGATTCTATCCGAATCTTATCCTGGCATGCCGCTTCGAAAAAGGGGAGGAGGAATGCTCCCTGGTTCTCGTGGGAGGAGAGGAGCTCGCGCCTCTTCCGGAGGTTCCCGGAGTGGAGCTTTTTTCATGCTCCTGGGGGCGTTTTGCCCTGCTTTGGGGAAATCGGGGAGAGGTGCCCGAGTACCCCCGGGCCGCGGCTCTCGAAGGAGCGGATATTCTTCTTTGGGGAGGCGGAACCGCCGATAAAGATGCGCTTTTCCGTTGTGCCCGCACCCGGGCTGCGGAAAATCGCATCTTCGTGGCTCTCGCAGGTGAGAAGAGCGGAGCCGTTTTTTTCGGTCCCGGAGGGGAGCAGCTTGCCCGGGGACTCGAAAAAAGGGATCAGGCGGTTTTGGGGTCAGCCTTTGTTTCCCTGGCGCGGCTCAAGGAGTTTGTTCCCGGTACCGACGCCATCCGGCATCGAAATCCCGGACAATATGCCGCATGTTTTGAAGAGGAGGTTCCAGCGTGCGAAACGAAAGACCCGAGACGGTAGCGCAGATCGATACTCCGGCGCTCTTGGTGGATTTGGACAGGATGGAAGAAAATCTGCGGTCCATGCAGGCCCGGGCAGATGTCTGGGGCGTGAAACTTCGGCCTCATACGAAAACCCACCGCACTCCGGAGCTTGCGAAGCTTCAGGTGCGTTTCGGAGCCCGAGGCATTACCGTGGCCAAGCTGGGAGAGGCGGAAGTCATGGCCGCCGAAGGGCTTGAGGACATCTTTATCGCCAACGAAATCGTGGGGCCCCTGAAGCTGCGGCGTCTCAAGGCTCTGCATTCCGGAATTTCCCGTCTGGCGGTGGGAGTGGATCATCCGGAGCATGTCCGCATGCTGGGAGAATTTTTCCAAGATCCTTCAAACCCCCTTGATGTCATGATCGATGTGGAAACCGGGGATCCCCGCACCGGCGTGGCTCCGGGAGAACCTGCCCTGGCCCTCGCCCGGGAGGTTTGTGCCGCTCCGGGGCTCTCGCTCCGGGGAATCTATACCCACGACGGACAGAGCTACGATGCCTCGAATTCCCATGAAGTCCGCCGTATTTTCGAGGAAAGCCAGAAGGCCATGCTTCAGACCGCCGAGCTCCTCGATTCTTCCGGAATAGAAATGCGAGAAATCAGCGTAGGTTCCACCCCTTCCCTTCTGGTGGGGGAGGTTCTTCCGGGAATTACCGAAATTCGCCCGGGAACGCACATTTTTATGGATGCGGATCAGGCCCAGGTACTGGGAACCTACGAGCACTGCGCCCAAACGGTGCTGGTCACCGTCATCAGCCGCCCCACGCCGGAACGGGTGGTGGTGGATGGAGGAACCAAGGCCTTTACCTACTACGCCCAGTCTCATGGCATCACCGCCGCGGAGGGACGCGGGCGCCTCAAGGAGCATCCGGAAATATTTCTCAACCGTATGTCCGATGAGCATGCTTCCTTCGACATTCCCGAAGGGAGTTCTCTTTCCTTTGTCATCGGGGATCGGATGGAGATCATTCCCAACCATGCGTGCCCCACCACAAACCTCTACGAGTACATTCACGGCATCCGCCGGGGAAGGGTGGAGGTTCGGTGGCCCGTACTCTGCCGAGGGAAGTCTCAGTAAGAAAGAGCATCTTTTCGAAAGAATTCCATGAGAGTATGCTAAAAGTGCGAGAACGCGGCATCTTTCTCTTGAGAAGCGATGAATGAGGGAAAATTCCCGCATCATCGTTTTTCCCGGGGCGTGACGAGAACGGAAACGCGTGAGGGAGGCATTTTCATGAGAGAACGAGGTTTAGGGGGTTTCTTTTTCGAATCCTTCCGTGCCGTACGCTTTCGGAAAGCTCCGCTTTTTTTCGGGGTAATCCTGGCATGTCTTTTTTGCGTCCCCGGTACGTCCGTTTCGGGGGAGGAAATCCTTCCTTTGGGGCAAAAGGCCTTTCGGAACGGCCTGCCTGCGAATCTTTTGGAATGGCTTGAGGGGCGCGAGAGCATTCCTCTTCGGGTGGGGGTTTTACGAAACTGGCCTCCCTTTACCACGGAAACAAACCTCCAGATCCGGGGATTTGCATGGGCCTATCTGGAAAACCTTGCCGCCACCATGGGGATGTCCCTTACCCCCGTTCCGAGGGACTCCTGGGAGGATCTGCTGGGCCTGCTCCGGGAGAGAGAGGTGGATCTGCTTCCCGGAATCTGGAGAATTCCCGAAAGAGAAAACCTCATTCTCTTCACGAAACCCTATTTTGAAAGCTCCGTCCTGCTGGCCTGTTCTCGGGATCTTTTTCCGTCGTCTCTTTCGGAGCTATCCGGGCCGCTTGCGGTGATTCCGGGATACGGCACCACTAAAGTACTTGAAACCCTTTATTCTCAGGATTCTCTTCTCTACGTTTCCTCTCCTCTCGAAGCTCTGAGGGCGCTTTCCCGGGGAGATGCCTCGGGGTATGTGGATCAGCGGGAGGTTCTGGAGTACCTTCTGAGGCATTCTTTTTTTCCGGAGCTCGCTATCCGGCATATGCAGAACTCCCCTCTGGATTTCCTGGGAAAACTTCACATGGGAATTCGAGAGGATTGGCCGGAACTTGCTGCGATTTGCAACCGGGCCATGCAGGGGGTTCCCGAAGAGACCTATGATAACCTTCTTCGCCAATGGCTGACTTTTCCGCTGGAAATGCGCTCCCCTCCGTCGCTGAGTCCCGAGCAGAGCCGTTGGCTGGAAGAACACTCTCCGTTGAAGGTTTTCGTTATAAGCCATGACCTTCCGCCTTTTTGGCAGATTTCTGCCCAGGGAGTTCCTCGGGGATATGTGGCGCAAATGCTTCAGGAAATGCAGAAAAGCCTTGGAGTTGCCGTGGTTGCAGTGTCGGAGAATGTACCTGATGGAGCAGAGGCCCTTCGAGAAGGGAAGGTGGATCTGCTTCCCCTGATACAGCCCCTGTCTGCCCAGTCCGAAGGGCTCTTGTACAGCTCTCCCTATCTTTCAGTGCCCCATGTGATGGTGGTGCGGAATCCTCGAAAAGAGGTCGGCTCTTTGAGCGATACCAAAGATATGGTTGTGGCGGTGGACACTTCTCCCTATTTCCGGAATCTCGTCAGCGAGGGGCATCCCCTCTCGGAGAAGAGGGAGTATCCCTCGGCCAAGGAGGCCCTTCTGGGGGTTTCCCGGGGAGAGGCGGATCTCTATATCGGAAATCTCCTTACGGCTTCGTCCATCATGAAGGATCATAATATAACGAATCTTCGTATTTTCAACGATGAAACCCTTTCCCCTCTTTTTCTTTCCTTTGGGGTTTCCCAGAAAAACGAGGTGCTTGAGGGAATCCTGAACTCATACATAGGGAAAATCGATGAAAGCCAGAAGCAGGCAGCCCTGCGAGGGTATTACGATTACGGTATAACCCAGGAATTTCGGCTTTTTCCTCACGAAAGAGAATGGCTCAAGAGCGTGGAGCCTTTACGGATCGGCATCGACCCCGACTGGCCTCCCCTGGAGTTCTGGGGAGATTCGGGAACCCACGAGGGAATCGTTTCGGATTATCTCGCGCTCATTCAGAAGGATCTTCAGATTTCCCTGGAATATGTGGGAACACGTTCCTGGAGCGATACCATGGAGCAGGCTCAAAAGGGAGAGGTGGATCTCGTGCCGGGACTCAACGATCTTCTCGAACGCCGGAGATTTCTTACCTTTACCAACCCCTATATCCGCATGCCCCTGGTCATTGCGGCCCGCAAGGACGGAGATTACATCGGGAGCCTTCGCTCCCTGCGAGGCAAAACCGTGGGGCTGGTGGCGGGATATGCGGTAAATGCGGTTCTTAGGGAGGAATATCCGGACATCCGGTTTGAAATTTTTCCGGATATTCGGAAAGCCCTCACGGCCCTCCATCGGAGACAGGTACATGGGGTGGTTCAAAGCAACCTGGTTCTCTCCTACTACATAAAATTCCTTGGCCTCGATTCTCTTCAGATCGTGGCTCCCACTCCCTACATGGATCTGCTGAGCATGGGAGTACGCCGCGAACTTGCTCCTCTCGTACCGATTCTCAATCGTCTTCTGGACTCCATTACGGAAAACGAAAAAGAACTTATTCTTGACAAATGGACCACCCGGCCCATTCCGGGGTACATAAACTGGCAGAGAATCTGGAGCGTCTTTTTCGGAGTTTTTGGTGTGGGATTTGCCTTTGTGGTTTTCGTGCTTTTCTGGAACCGGAAACTTGCCGGAGAAGTGTCGGAACGGCAGAAGGTGGAACTCAAACTGGAGGAACAGAGAATCCGGGCGGAGTCCGCCAACCGGGCGAAAAGCGTCTTTCTCGCCAATATGAGCCACGAAATCCGTACGCCTCTGAACGCCATCCTCGGCTACGCCCAGCTCATGAAACGGGATCCTTCCCTTTCGGAAAATCAGGGGGAATTTGTGGAAACCATCAGAAAGAGCGGGGATCATCTTCTGCATCTCATCAGTGATATCCTGGAAATGTCCAAAATCGAAGCGGGACGGGTAGATCTGGAGGAAAGCCCCTTCGACCTCCATGGAATGCTCTCCCACATGGAAAATCTCTTTCGCCCGGAAATGGAGCGCAAGGATATCCTGCTGGAGATTTCCCGTAATCCTGAAGTTCCGCGGTATCTCTTGGGAGATGAAAAAAAGGTGCGCCAGGTACTCTTTAACATTTTCGGTAACGCGGTCAAATTTTCCTCCCGAGGAAGAATTCTCTTCGAGGTTGAGAGCGAATCCCCCGGAGCCCGGCAAAGGCAAATTCTCTTCAAGATCTGGGACTCCGGACCGGGAGTTCCCGAGGGGGAGCTGGAAAAAATTTTCGAGCCCTTCGAGCAGACCCGGGAGGGAATCGAAAGAGGCGGTACCGGACTTGGGCTTCCCATAAGCCGGCACTATGCCCGGCTCATGGGGGGCGACCTCGTGCTGTCAAACGTTCCCGGAGGAGGAGCTCTCTGCATGTTTACCTTTCGGGCAGCAGAAGTTCATACCCTGGAAAAAGGATACCGTCACGAACCGCATCATCTTCCCATACTCAGACTTCTCTCTCCGGAAGATCCCCCGCTGCTTCTCGTGGTGGATGATCGGAAGAGCAACCGAGATCTTCTGCGGTACCTTCTGAAGGACGTGGGGTTTCGGGTGGGTGAGGCGGTGGACGGAGTGGAAGCCATGAAATATTTGGAACATACCCGCCCCCAGGGAGTTCTTCTTGATCGGAGAATGCCCAACATGGACGGTCTCGAAGTGCTTCGCCGTATTCGGGGAAATCCCGAGACCGCTCATATGCCCGTTGTGATGGTGAGTGCCAGCGTTACGGAGGAAGACTGTGATGAAGTCCTTCGGCTCGGGGCGGATGCCTTTATACGAAAACCTTTCATAGAAGAGGAGCTCCTTGAAACGTTGGGCCGCTTGCTCCACCTTAGCTATGCCTACGGAGACACTCCCTCGCAAGAGGAAGAGCCTTCAGCTCTGGAGACTTCGGGTGACCCCTCAGGAACGATCTCTCCGGAAGCGGCGGCTCGTTTTTACAGCGCCCTGGAATCCGGAGAAGTGTCTCGTTTGGAAAAGCTCATAGGTGAGGAAGTCGCTCCGGAAAATCCCAGGCTGGCGGAAAATCTCCTCAAACTGCTCCGGCGATACGAATACGAGGAGATGCGGCGGCTTGTGGAGAGGGAGGGCGTGCTTTCTCGGGAGCCTTGATCCGCTTTCAGTATGGAATGCCACGGTGCGGAGTGTTATCCCCCATGCCTTTTTGAAGAGGAGAAAAGGCGGCAGGATATCGGCGGATTACAAGCTGTGGTGTTCTTGCCGAATTGGGGCAACGCTCATGAAAGTGCCCTCCTCTGCAGTTTAATAACGAGCGTTTGCGAGGGGCTTTATGAAGCTCCCAGAGACACCGGAATGCTCTCGGTTTTCCGCCGGAAAGCCCTTGATATGAACCTCCCGGAAGAGAGGGTTTCTCTTTATCCACCCTTCTGCTATAATACTTCGCGGCAAAAAACAGGCGCCGGTAGCTCAAATGGACAGAGCATCAGACTTCGGAT
>CAZJHH010000008.1:0-114839 GCA_964545875.1 uncultured Synergistaceae bacterium | reverse complement strand
GCCGTCCTTATCCGTGTAATTTCGAGTGGAGATCCGCCCTTCCACGAGGAGGGCACTACCCTTCTGTTGGTAGGTGTCGCAGTTTTCGGCGTTTTTACCCCAGATCACCACGGGAATGAAATCCACCTCTTCACAGGTTTCCCCGTGCTGGTTTTTATATTTGCGGTTTGTCGCTATGACCACCTTACAAACGGGGGTTCCCTGGGGGGTATATTGGAGTTTAGGATCTTTGGTAAGGTTGCCGATGATAATCGCTTTATTGAATCCTCGCGCCATACCAACACCTCCTTCTTGACTTGCCGTGTTACAATGGAGGCCGGGCGCTGTAACGCCCGGCGCGTTATTTTCCATTCGCCTGGGGGGCTTCCCTCAGGCCGTTTTTTCCTCTCCGTTTTCAAACACTCCGAAGCATTCACTCCATCCTCTATCCCTTGTGGTGGGGCCGTAAACTCCTCCCACCCGAACGGCATAGTGGATCTCTTTGGTTTCCTGGGAAAGAATGCATGCCCTATCCCTTGCACGGTTCACCCGATTTACATCGACCTCATGCTTACATTCCGCTTCCATTTTGGCCTCCCCTTTCAAGGTGTGATATAATCGGGATCAGGTGTTGCGAGCACCTGATCCCGTGTTTTATCGTCCGCCCCCCCTTTCTTGGGGGGCTCTTTTTATTTAGAGGGGCTGCCCCGCAACTACCAGCCAGCCGTCCAGTTCCTCGTGAAGCCTTTCCAGCTCGTGATCATTCGCCTTTTTCAAATACCGGTTCAGCTTCGGGCAACCCAAATCGAATCGCGGCCGCTCGGATTCCGACTTAGGCTTTATGATCTCGATTTCCACTTCCATCTCCTGGGTAAATCCCGAATCCAGAAATACTTCGATATTTGCCGTCAGAGTCTGGGGGATTCTCACCGTTCCATCCGCTTCTCCAACCTTGACGGAGAAGGTGTAGTTATTCGCCGAGTCATACGTGAAATCTCCGGTAATGTTGGTGACGTAGCGGAAATTTTTCAGTTGCTGAATGAGAGCTTCTTTTTCCGGAACTTCCCCGTCTTCCCGTCGCTGCAGAAATTCGATCAGCTCTTTTTGGGAAAAACCCGTTCCCTTGAGAATGGGAAGCCATTCGTCGTATTGGACGGAACGTTGCCCGTTATAAGAAACTATGTCCTGCTCCCTGTCCTGAATCCGATCGTCCAGAATGGCGGTTGCCGAGTTTATCCCGAAGAAAACGATGGCATGATCCCGGTTCCCCTTGGCCTTTACGAGGCTCGCAAATCCCTGTACGGTCTTGGTTTTGTAATCCGTGCCCCGATACTCGAAAAGGGGCTTTGCTTGACCATGCCGGATGACAATTTCTCCCGGTTTCGCACACACATTGATCTGCTCTCGCTGCTCCATCATCTCTATGCCTCCCTGCTCCATCATCTTTATGCCTCCTTCGTTCTTTCTTTATTTTCCAGATCAGGATCCAGAGCTTTCGTCTTCGGCTCGGTGTCCAGGAAGGACAGATTCTGTTGTTCCATGGGAGCGTCCGTTTGTAGCCCTTTGGCTCCCAAATCCCGGATAAAGCTGGCCTTACTTGCGGGGGGCAGTTTTTTGGTCACCTTGAACTTCGTGTCGATAATGCTTTCGCTCTCCGCTTGCCTGCAAAAATTCAAGGTCATGGTGATACTTCCCTTTTCACCCGGCTTCAAAGATGAGATCACCGTACGCAGGGCGTCCTGAAAGCGATCTTCGAGTTCACCGTTACAGATCGTGGTGAGTTTCGCTGGCACCTGGGGGATATTCAGCATTTCTCATGCCTCCTTTACATTCCTGCTTATCAGGTGTTGCGAGCACCTGATCCCGTGTTTTATCGTCCCTACTCCGCTCCGTTTCACGCCGCTCCCAGCCTGTCCGCCATGCTCCGCAGCCGTTGGATACCTCCGATGGTGACGGCTCCGCGCAGCCCCTGCCACATACGGTCTCCATCACATGCGGCTCCGATCAATAGCTCGAGGTCTTCCGCTGTCCGGCTCATGGTGTTCGTATTGCCGCCATGGGAAAAGAGAGCGGAAGAAGGCTGAGGCTCACTTTTTTTACGGAAAAAACCAAAAATCATTTGCAGAAAATTTTTCATCGTCTCATCTCCTTGCGTAATCAAGTTTTCCAGTTTTTAGGGTCCAAATCTTTCGACGGACGCCTAGTTTGCACCGTCGCCTGAAAAGCTTCATCGTTACCGCTCCCAACTGCGCGCAGAAATCACCATGGCATACAAGTGCAACACCAAAACCGCAACCACCGTCAAAAACTGCAATTTGCTCATGCCGTGATCCTCCCCTTCCGGGAAACACCCTTGTGATTACGAGTACAACGATCCGCGTGAATATCCGCCGCTATCCGCAGAATTCCCCAGACGCCCCCCATACAGCCACATACCGCAAGGATCAACCACATTGCCTTCATTGCATTACACACTCCTTTTTTATCTTTTGGTTCTTATATACCGGAGCTTCCTCTCCGCCATATTCCGGTAGCGTTTTGATCCACCGCTGTACTGTTGAAGCCTTGTACAACGCTCTGCTGCCAACCTCCACGTTTTTCGGAGCAGGACGGGATCCCCCCCGGGTTCCCTGGCTTCTGGCCTTATCGAGATAGGCCTTACTCATTCTGATCATCTGGGCCACTTCTTCCGTGTCCATCAAATAATCCATTTCCAGCTTTTTTTGCTGCATCTTTTCGGCAATAACCTCTTTCATTGCCTCCCGGAAGGCTTTTTCTATATCGATTTCAGCGAGCAGGCTGGCTATGGTTTGCTGCACCAGCATGCCGATGATTCCATCCAAACCCAGCTGTTCCTGGGGACGTTCGAAAGGCACCACGTTTGCTTTCGACACTGTTTTCCTCCTTTCCGTGCTTGATTCGAGTACGGTTAGCGCATTGTCGCTACTTTGTTTTCAAGGCCCCCAATCGGCTATACCCCAGTCAAATTCCCAAAAAATGATAAAGTTACGATTTTTGGCATATGATTTTCTCCAAGCTTTCTTGCATTTTTTTAATACCTGTAACTACAAAAAAATGCTTGTAAAGTGCTTCTTCCGTTTTGGGAATTGGCAAACCATCGATCTCTGCAATAATGAGCCTCGGTGCAAAACAACAAAACCAAATTTTCCGTGCCGTATATAAGAGGAGCTCGTTTATTACGCAAGGAACAAAACAGAGTGTTATGATAAGTAGGTGAAGAGGAATCAAAACTGCAAAAACAATAAGAATGAAAAGCGTAGCAGTCATTCGAACAAAGAAGTTTTTCATCTAAAAACCCCCAAAGAAAGGATTTGATTTTATGTCTGAAATACTTCCCGTAATAGTCAGCTCCGCCACTGCAGCCGTAACCGCTGTTCCAGTCACACTCCTAACACAAGGAGTTCTAGAAAAATGCTCTTCTTCAATTAAAAAATTTTTCTCAAAAGGTCCTGTTGAAGAAGCCGTTGAAAAAACTCATTCTCTTATTGATATTTGTAAAGCAACAAGCGAAGTGCTTCAAAAAAGAGGGATTCATGACCCCAACCTCTGCCGAGAGATGAGTGCCAAAATGGGCTATGTGTTTATTCCTCCCGCTTCTCTGGAAACAGACCCCGATCTTCAAAAACTTTGGGCTAAACTCCTTGCCAATGCACTGGACCCCAACTTTGAAGAATCCAAAATTCGTATGGCTTTTATCGACATAATCAAATCCTTAGAACCTTTGGAAGCTCGGCTTCTTCAATATTGCTCTCAAAACAACAAACGTGAATTCGAACACTCCGATTTTTTAATGGCCCCAGAAAATTCAGAAATAAACGAAGAATCTTTAATCATTAGTCTGGAAAACTTAAAAAGGCTGAGAATCATTAAAGGCATCAATAAAACAGAGCCATTAGTCATGGACATGATTAGTTTAGACGTAGAAGAATCTGAGTCTTTCCGCTTAACTCCCTTAGGATTAGCTTTTTTAGAAGCGTGTGCTATCTGATTTAGACTTCGGAACCCTAAAGAACTCTATTTTTTAATTAAATCTCCAATCCCGAGAAGAGCTTCCCAGGCCTCCAAATATTTTCCCCGCAGGTCCGTAAAAACAACTGTGTGCTAAAATATTCATAAACTAATATTGGAGGTTATTTGCTATGGCTTACGTTTGTCCGTATTGTTCACACGAAGAAATCAAGCACTATACCCTTGCCGGCACCTATATAATTCCTTCAGAAGATGACGGTAAACATGTAGCAATGATGCGATGGGGGTCCGCCTTTAAGCCTATTGCTATGATTTCGTGTCCCGAATGTGGAATGATTTCCTTTATGGAGGTCGATGCCGCTCAAAAAAGAGGCCTGACCAGACAAGCATTCGAAGAGCCCGTAGTAGACAAGGATGCTGAAGACGAGATAAAAGAGCAGCTTCGTCAATCAGATATTCTTCTCAAGAATCTCTCCGCAAAAGTGAAAAGTCTTGATGAGGTTAACTGACCATGTCAAAAGAACTGATTTCCCTAGATGAAGCTTCTCTTCTTATTGGGAGGCTAGGAGCAGAGAGCGAGTCTCACAAAGAAAATATCCAGCTGTTGCAATCAGAAATAAAAGAACTTCGGGAGAAACTCACTCGCGCCAACCTCAGCATATTTGCCCTCTTCGCAGTTATTACTGCGCTTACCCTGCTACATCCCGCCATCA
Organism: uncultured Synergistaceae bacterium; assembly: GCA_964545875.1. GTDB lineage: Bacteria > Synergistota > Synergistia > Synergistales > Aminiphilaceae > DAIPKP01. Next base: position 110,157 of record CAZJHH010000008.1, on the reverse strand, counting down.
AGGAAACCCTGGTTCCACTTCTTTTGGGGAAATTCATGCCTTAGGCTTCAAGGAAAACTCAAAAGTACCGTCTTTCCTGGTGGCCATGTTTACAGCAAGAACCCGTCGTCTGCATTCGGAGAGGAAGGAATACGGTTCCTCCACGAGCGGAACACCTACTTTTTGCTCCCTCATGGGGGCCTTTTTATCGTGCATTTTTTTACATCCCCTTCCCTACGTTCCAATCAATTCCCCAAGATCCAGAAACGCCGCGCGTGCTTCGTTGTACCTTGACCGGAGCGTAACCGTGCCTTCTCCGCTGAGCTTTCCGTCCGCCGCCACATCCATGGTGATTGCCGCTATTTCGCCTGCTTCGTCGCACGTGGCGGCCAAGGCTTGGAGGCTTGCAACAAATCGGGATACCGTGTTGACAGCCCCCAGGATGCTTTGCTCCTCCCCGCCCTGGGGTAATGCCGCTACTCCGGGGCGGGGGTGGTAGGGTTTTCGCTCATAACAAAAATTTCCCCGGAATCCGTCTCAACTTTTAAAGCGCCAAATTTACCTAACAGGTAACTTATTGCGTTGTCAGAGGGGAATACCCGCCCTCGCCTCCATTGAGATACTGCTTTTTCTGTAACGCTTAAATCCTTAGCAATATCAATGTTTTTCACCTCAAAGCCCCTCATTTTTTCATCTAAATCAATCAGTTTCACTGTGCCACCTCCTTTCCGCATCAAAAATATAACCCGATAGGTAATTATACGCAATGGGCCTAAAGACTCAAAATAAACCTTTTAGGTTATTTTTGAGAACTCCCTGTGGATTGACTTTGCGGAAACACGGCTTTACCTTGTAGGTTATGGAGAAAAAGAAGGGAGGGGTGGACAAATGGAAGATGAGAAAAAGCTTGTTTTCAAGAAAGACAGAGCAAGAAATATAATGCGACAAAAAGACATCAAAAATAAAGACATTGCTGAAGCTATTGGAATCACGCAAAAACATGTGTCTAATGTCTTAAATGGCAAGGCCGGCGTTTCGTATGGAACAGCCAAGCAAATAGAAGAGCTTCTGGGAGTCCCCCTGGATTTTTTAACAGGCGAAACCGACGACCCGGCACCCTTCAAAAATGAAAAAGCCCACCCCGATCTCTCGAAAATCGGCGTGGACGTGGATAAAAAAATGATGCTTGTCCCGGTGGTCTCCGGGGCAAAGGCTTGTTGCGGAAACGGGAACATGTATCCTGACAGTATCGAATGGGAGGTGGATAGCACGATCCCCATGCCGATCGCAAAAAAAGACCTGGACGGCTATTCCTGGCAATCGCGAGACTTCAAGATCATCCAGGTTGAAGGAGACAGCATGTCTCCCAGAATCAACGATGGAGATCACGTGTTATTCGTCCATGGAGTCGATGTTTCCGATGGGCAGTTTGCGGTGGTATTACATGACGACCGCCTTTTCGTGCGTGCCATCGATAGGCGGAACGGAGACTTGATGTTACGCCCGGTAAACGAGGGTTATATGGCAAGGGAGGTGAGGGAAGGAGACGACTTCTATATCGTGGGGTTAGTTTTGTATATCGTCCCGAAGCCGAAACCAGCAGGACGCTTGTGGTAAGAGGCAGCAGGAACAGACGTGGTTCTTTCATGAGAGTGTGGGTTGAAACGGGATAGTTATGGGAAAAGCGTTGAAACCTGGACTACAGCCGATTGGTGAAATATTTTAAAAGCCGTAGAAGATAAAAAAAGCTCATTTTTAAATTTAAAAAACATGGCAAGAGATATAATGCGAAAGAAAAATAATGGGAAGGCGTAACTACAAATGATCCAATCAGACAAAAGCAAACCACCTCTTCTTTCTACCGAAGAAGAAGTTCAAAAAATATTGTTATTTATAAATCAAAAAATAGAGCAAAAATACGAAAGCACCAATAGCATAAAATGGACTGGCCTTTCGATAATAATGGCAGGATGTTTCCCAACTATATTGTTTGTACTCAATACATCCCAATCCACTTTTAGTATTTACAATACCTGGGCTGGAGTAATAGTATCCGGTTTTATGATTTTTTTTATTGCATTTCTCGCTAGAAAAGCAATAGACCCCGAGCTCAAGAGAATAAGATTTTTTCAAAAAGTTCAGGGAGAAATTTTAGCAACTTGGTACCAAGGAGAATGCACAAAAAAATTCCTACAAGAACAGTGGGGAAAAATTCTTAAAAATCTTCCTTTAGAGCCCCATGTACATATAGCGGAAAACTCTTGGCGCAAAAAGTTGACTTTCATGAAAAAATTACGCTCCCCTCTTATCGCTTTCGTTCTCGGCATGCTCGTAGCGACATTCTTCTGCACCACCATCGCTCGCCATACCACCAATCAAGAGTATCTCAAGACCATCGGCGAACTTGAGCAGGAAAAGACACGGTTAGGGCAAAAAATTACATCTCTGGTATTGCAAATCAGCCCAGATCTGAAAGAATCGGGAAAGGAAATATTGATTAGTAGGGATGGGAGCTTAGAAATAATTAGTACATCAAAATAGAGAGAGGGGAAAAACCAGGGAAAAGCATTGTATTCATTACTGAGTGAAATGCAAGATTTTATATTTTGGAGGTGGTCATAGGAAAAACATCAAAGCTAAAAATACCATTGATTGGCAAAGCATTGCACGTAGGAAAAAACAACGAAAGAATAGGATGACAATCCCATGCTGTAAAAAAGAATAACCTAATCCTTTTACACAAAATCGTCGGGAGGGATCAATTTTGCGAGTATGCTATACTGCGTATTCTCTTTCTGAAGAAACACCTGATGGCGAAAATCGATATTTAATTAATATAAACAAAATCATAGATTGTTTTTTATCGGAAAAAAAAGAGTTTCGAAGAAAATTTATGATTAACGGAGAGCATATCTACATTTTCAGCGATGATTTCCCTCGTCAAAAAAACACTTTTTTACTAGTTGTCACAAAAAACAATGAAATAATCAAAGCCATTGATGCATCTACAGTCACAGTACAAGATATCACTACAAAACTAAGCGAAAACGAAGAACTTGGATTCGCCTCTTTTTTCTATACTGGAAAACCTCATTGCATCGCTTTTGTAAATAGGATGTTATCACCAAGAATTACCCTACTTGGAGATCTAATCAATCAATATTTTGAAAAAAAATTCTCTTCTTCAAGAAAATACAAATTAATACTAACTCCCCTTATAAACCGTGTGGGAAAAAACGAACTTCTTTCTATGGATTTCATTGGAAAAACAACAATGGAAGCCTCTTCAAGAGGTTCCCTTGGTAAGGCTCTCATGGAATTTATAGGAGGGAATGCAACCGATGACAATATAAGTTCTATTGAAGTGACAATAAAACCCTTACGAAATAAATCCATAAAAAAAACAGTGACAAATGTGGCTACACACATTGACACTGAAACAGTAAAATTTGTAGCTCAAGCAAAACAAGAACTTCAGCCAATCCTTTCAGATCTTTATGTAATTGGTCAAGGGAAAGTGTCAGACAAACTGAAGAATATACCAACACTCAGCATCCCAGCAGTAGATAAAGTTATCACCGAAAGACTTTATAAAAACAAAATCTTAGAGAAAAAGCTAAGTGAGTTTGAAACAGATGCATTCGAAAAAACTCCCCCAACACAGTTCAATAAAATGTTCCAAAAAAAATTGAAGGTTAAGCGCAATGGAAAATAACAAATGTTTATCGAAAAAAATAATTTTTGTACTTTCTTTACTTCCTGGCCTCTTTTTTTGGGGTGTTTATCAAATAATTTTTGCAAATACCAAATACGCTTTCAGCCTTTTCAGCGCTAAAGAAAGCATTGCGCATATAATTTCAAGCTATTCTTCCACATTTTTAGGTTTTTTGCTTACCATAGCGTCCATACTATTTTCTCTATCTCCCAATTACAACAGGAAACGATACGAAAAGCTTGGCTATCTTTCTTTATACAAATTCATGTTAATCCTTACCGCCATTTATTTAGCCCTCTCCTTTATTCTTTCTATCTTGCTATTATCTAATTCCGCATTTTCCTGCCTTATTCTTAAAATCTTACTTGCCCTTGTCATGAATAGCCTTGCCTTAATTTTGATAGACTTTTTCATATTATTTAATTTGTCTGTAAGGAAAGGCGGCGAAGAAAATTAGGATTTCCATATTCAACGCTCCTGAATATGTGCGAAAATCTATGTTATCCTCCCCATTTCGCCGAAGGCCAAAGGATTTAAGCCAAATAAATACTCTGCAGTAAAACTAAGAGCGTGTTTGAAAAGTCCCCAAGCTCACGCAATTTGGCGTAGCATAATGTGAGTTATAAAAAACTAAAGGATTCCATAGTCCTTGATTTTGCCCTCAGAGACATCAAATTTACTCATATCGAGGGAAAAACAAAAAGAGGGGCTTTCTAGCGCAGGAAAAAGACCCTCTTTGGCTATTGTTGTTTTATGATAACCTTGAATGCCTTGCCTGCCGATGTGGAAGCTCCTTTTCCGGTAAACCCCATATGGACTCTAAAAAAGAGAGATGAAAAATATATTGGTGCAAGCATATATGTCTTACTAATTGTCTAGAGATATCTTTTTTTCTAAACCATCCCCCTACTACCCCAACAACTCTATCGTCCTGCTTTTCATATTGGGAGCCAGATGGGCATAGCGCAATGTCATTTTGAGGTCGCTATGCCCAAGCAATTCCCTGACCACATTTAAATCTGCACCGTTTATCACCAGCCTACTTGCAAAAGTATGCCTGAGGTCGTGCCACCGGAACCCCTCTATATCCGCAGCCCTTAGCAAGGCTGTCCAGGCGGAATTGCAGTTATCCATCACGCCTCCCGTTTTCGGTGAGGGGAAAACAAGCCCTTTTCCGCCTTGCTGCTCTTTCCACTTTTCCAAAGTTTTGAGGGCTGTAGGGCTTAACGGGATTTTTCGGGATTTTCCGGTTTTACAGATTTCAGCTCTCACGGTAAGCACCTGATGACCAAAATCCACATCTTTCCATTCCAAATGAAAGAGTGTGCCACGACGGACTCCGGTTTTCAGACTTACAGTAATCATGGGTTCCAGGCTGTCGGCATAAGCCCCATTCTCCAGGTTTGGCCATGGATCTTTCCCCCGAGAAAAACACCATTCGTTATGCTTCCGTCTTTTCCGACGAATTTCCAGGTCCCGCTCTTTCAGGGCTCTGTAAAGACGCTCTTCTTCCTCTTCCGATAAGTAGCGGATTTTTTCTTCCGAGTCCGTTTCTTTCAGAGTTTTTATTCCTCGCATGCTTACCAGAGGGTTATAGGGGAGGATCTCCATCTCCACCCCCCAATTAAGAGCCGCCCTCAGAGCGCCATACTTGCGGTTTATACTGGCGGCCTTATTTCCACGGGTCCGCATTTCCTCCCGCCACGCTTCTATATCCTGCCGGCAAAGATCGGAAATCATTTTGTTGCGCTCGAAAAACTCGATAAAATTACGCAGTATGATAGCCGTATTCTGCCCGGCTTTTTTGTTTTTTACCACCCAGGGGATATAATACTCTTCGAGGTATCTGTGTAATAGCATGTCCTTTGTCGGGGCCTTTGCCGCAGGATCTTCCCCCTTGGCCACATCGCCGATAATACTCCGAGCGATGTCTCGTACCTGGGCAAGGGTAAGCCCTTCCGCAGAACCTATTTTCGCATTGCGGCGAGGGCCGTTTGGGGTTGAGTACCGCAGGTAATAGTTTTTGGTGCGGTTCCCCACTCGTACATGCAGCCCGGGTATAACCGTGTCCCACAGCTCCACTCGTTTTCCCGGCTCGGCTACGGTTTGCCGCACCAGCGTTTGCGTAAGTTTGATCTGCACTTTGCCGCCTCCCAAAAAGTTTTTGGAGTCAATTTGGAGTCAGGCAAAAGTATAACACGATACGATTCAATACAAATCAAAGAAAAATAAAAACCTCGAAAAGCGTTGCAAAAACAGCATTTTTATTGTATAGCTTGGGATGTAGCCAGGTGGAAATATACGGGTTGACGGCCTTCACACGGAAGAGGTCACAGGTTCGAGCCCTGTGTCGCCCACCACTACAAACACTGGCCCCGGAGGTTTTCCCTCCGGGGCTTTTTTTGTGTCTGGGTGTCCTATGAATGCCGGGAAGCGCAAAAAACGGGAGTTTTTTCTCAGAATTCGGGAAAGGCTTCATCAGCACAACCAAGGGCGTTGCGTTTGATTGAGCAGGATAAGACATAATTGCCATAAAAAATGATACAGCTTTTCATCAAACGGCCGTTCCTGCCAGGCTGGTAAACGCAGAAATTCCCGCAAGCATTTCGGCGGCACTAGCACATTGAATGGATACAGCCCTCCCGTCCTCCCGAACCGATCCCGGAATTTGAGCCACCGTATCGGCCATAGCCGAGGTAGTGAAGGTAACGGAGAGCACGCAAGGGCACTCTATTCTATGTAATGGAAGGCCTTTCAAATCACTTTCCAAAACTTTAACCGTTTTGGCTACCGTCTCTCGTCTAAGCTCGCTCCGGCGGACAAACCGCGCCGCTTTCCGGGAATACGAGTCTTTGGTTTTTACAAATTCCACCCAAGGCATCCGTTTTTCCGTCAGCAATTCTTCGTACAATCCACTATCGCCCACCACAAGACCAATGGGAACTCCCAACTCCCCCGCATAGGAAGCGTTGGCCGTGGCCTCGTTCATGATCGTGCCATTAACTCGTAAAATGCTCACCGTGCGGCTAGAATACGTATGATCCATACATCCAAGCAAATGTCCGGCTCCGGCATGATATCCCACGAGAAAAACAACGTCGTAGGAGTTATCCAATCCGGCCATCATAAACTGACGTCGCGGAGAGCCGTTTATCAAACTTATGCGTTCATCCATGTCGCTGATCCGATCATACATTAAATTTGATCCGAAACCATGGGAATCTGCCACGGTGATTTCCTGCACCTCACCGTTACGTCGGCTGGCGCAGACACCTTCTATAATCCATTCCAACTGCTGATGCATAGCGTTTCGAAGCATTTCCCGGTCTTCCTGTTCCTGAATCCAGGAAACAATTCCAGCTAGCCCCTCCATATCCACAGAAATAAAAATTTTCATTTTCTTCGCCTCCCGAACGAACATGTTTCTATTCTTTGGGATTCTCCCAAAATACGAAGCGACAATCCCATCCCTCACGCCGTATAGCCAAAATAGCAGTAAATTCTTGGGAAAAACCTGAAGCTACCTCAGCTCCTCAATAGAAACCAAGGCATGTTCAGTATCAAATTCCTTGCCATTCAATCCATGAGTTTCGAATTCCACCTCACCTACTTGGTTGTCGTAAGGATCATTGCGCATGAATCGACAGAGAGGCATGAGCTCGTGCTGAAATTCCGAGCAGGTGGGAACCCTGAAGGGATCGAGGTTTCCAAAATAGAAGTCCCAACGATTCATGGCACCGCGGCGATACGCCCCACCGCCGAAAGAACAGTCCGCAAAAAGCCAGCCGTAGGGAGCGACATAAAATTGAGCCCAATCGTGGCTCCCCACATCCAAAGAAGTGCTGTACAGTCCGCTCTGCCATCTAGCGGGAATACCGCAGATACGGCATAAGGTGATGAACAAAAGCGCCTGGATTCCGCAATCTCCTTTGAATCCCGTGGCGACATAATCGGGAATGTTTGTAATGGTGAAATAGGGGCGCACATAAGAGTATTTCACGTGAGTAGTGATGTAGTCGTAAATTCTTCTCGCTTTCTGCAAAGGGTTATTTTCACATCCCGCGGTAATCTCCGCGGCAAGAGATTTCAAATAGGGAGTCATCCAAATATGAGGAAGCTGTTCTTCCGTGTAAAACGTGGGCTGTGCTTTCAGCACTTTTGCGGGTTCCAGCTTTTGATAGAACATGTGGTTTTCAAACTCGTACTCCACAGAAAATTTTTGCCCCTTTTCCAGTGTGGTCTCAAAACAAACCGTACGAAGAGGGTACTCCGGCGGAGAAATCAAATGAGGCCGCGGCACGGTCTCCAGCAATGTAAAATTTTTTACATTCTCACATGAGGCAGGAATGGGAATATAAATCCGAACTGGTTCACCTATCCTTTCCGCTTCGGAGGAAACGGTAAGGGTCGTGCGAATATGATGACGGTACGTTATGGCGCCCTTTGTTTTTAATTTTTCAATAACGGCATCCAATAACTCCGCATTGGTTCGGCTTTGAGATTTTTGCGAAGGATTCTTCTCCCGGTCCGCATAATCTTTCCTGGTTTTAAGCAAATTTTCCAAAAAATTATCCTTATAGTGAACCTCTCCCCGGATATAGATCCACTCCACCGCATTGTTGTCTCTCAAACTTTCCAACTCTTCATCCTTGAAATCCACAAGGGCATCACGCAAAATTCGGAGAGCTTCATCATGGGAATAGCGATAGCCCAAAGGCATTCTCCGAAGCAGCTCTTTTTCTATAGAAAGCCGTTTTCTCAGGGCTTCCGGAATATCTCTGTTCAAGTAAAGATCGATGACATTCTGAGCGCGGTCGAAATCTCCAAACCACTTAAGTTTTTCCACATCTTCGGGCAAATTTACCGTAAGCCACACCAAATCCGCAAGAGTTAAAGCCATACGAGTCACCCTTTCTCCATAACAAAGCGCTATCACTCAAAGAAACGAATGATCAAATTTTCAAACATAATGACACGCCACATAATGCTCAGAACCAACGTTTCTGAGGGATGGCGCCGAGTCAAAGCAATTTTTTCGCGCCCTCATGCAGCGAGAGGCAAATTTACACCCTCTGGGCGTATCGATCGGACTTGGGACGTCCCCCTCTAACACCTGGGCATTCATCCTTCGACTGAGTTCCGGGTCAGGCACGGGAACAGCGGAAAGGAGGGCTTGAGTGTAGGGATGCAAGGTGTTGCGAAAAAGATCTTCCGTAGAAGCCATTTCCACTAAAGAGCCCAAATACATTACCCCCACGCGCCTGGAAATATGGCGAACCACCGAAAGATCATGGGCGATAAATAAATACGTAAGCCCCAACTGTTCCTGCAGCTCCTCCAGCATATTTATAACCTGGGCCTGGATGGACACGTCAAGCGCTGAAATGGGCTCATCGCAAACGATAAATTCAGGGTTGACAGCCAAGGCCCGGGCAATACCGATCCTTTGACGCTGCCCTCCCGAGAACTCGTGAGGATAACGGCTCGCATGGCTTTTACTCAAACCCACCACTTCAAGCAGTTTACTAATTCTATCCCGGCGCTCCCGACCTTTGGAAATATTAAAAATATCGAGAGGTTCACCGATAATGTCCGAGACCGTCATGCGAGGGTTTAACGAGGCATAGGGATCCTGAAAAATCATCTGAAGTTTTCTACGATAAGGCCACATTTCCTTTGTCGAAAGCTCCGCCAAATCCAGGCCGTCATAAAAGATGTGCCCCGATGTAGGTTTATAAAGCCGCACTATGGAACATCCCGTAGTGGATTTTCCGCATCCGGATTCCCCAACCAAGCCAAAGGTTTCTCCCCGTTCGATAGAGAAAGAAACATCGTCCACGGCCTTTACGTATTCCACACGGCGAGAAAGAATTCCGGTATGCCGCTTAAAATACATTTTCAAATTTCTGACTTCAAGAAGAGAGCAGTTACTCTTTTGCAGCTTCATGCCGCACTCCTCCCTTCTGGGCTTCATATTTCTCTATTCGAGGCGCTTCGGGATGACAAAGCCAGCACTTTGCCCGATGTCCGTCACTGATGACAAACTCAGGAACTTCTCGGGAAGCGCAGATTTTCATGGCAAAAACACAGCGCGGATAAAAAGGGCATCCCGTAGGAGGGTGCAGCATATCCGGAGGAGTTCCCAAAATAGGGACCAAACGCTCTTGGGCCTCTCTTGCCGTGGCCTTGGGAATCGAATGCAGCAACCCCATGGTATAGGGATGGCGGGGATCGTAAAAAATTTCATCCACCGGCGCCTCTTCCATAATTTGCCCTCCGTACATGACGAGAATGCGATCGCAAGTACTGGCGGCACAGCCCAAATTATGGGTGATAAGAATTGTGGCAGTGCCGAGGGAATCGTTCAACTCCTTGATAAGCCGCAGCACCTGAGCCTGAATGGTGACGTCCAGCGCCGTGGTAGGTTCGTCCGCAATCAAGAGTTCAGGCTCGCAAGAGAGGGCCATGGCAATCATAGCTCTCTGCCGCATACCGCCGGAAAATTCGTAAGGGAAGCTGCGAATACGTTTTTCCGGCGAAGGAATACCCACAATCCGGAGCATATCGACGGCCTTTTCCACGGCCTTGCGGCGGGAAATCCGTTGGTGCTCCGTAATGGCTTCAACGATTTGGTTCCCTATGCTAAAAAGAGGGTTCAGCGATGTCATGGGATCTTGAAAAATCATGGCAATTTTATCCCCGTGAATCCTTCTCATCTGGCGACTCGATTTAGAAACGAGGTTTTCTCCGTCAAGCAGGATTTCACCGCTTACGATTTTCCCCGGATAGGGAAGCAATTTCATTATAGATAAGGAGGTAACGCTCTTACCGCTTCCGGATTCACCGACAATTCCCAGAATTTCCCCCTTGTCCAGCCGGAAGCTTACGTCGCGAATAGCCTTTACTTCTCCCAATTGCGTGAAAAAGGAGGTATGGAGATGATGTATCTGCAAGAGAGTGTCGCCCATAACAAACTTCCTCCTTTTACTTTCTGAGCCTTGGATCAAAAGCATCTCGAAGCCCGTCGCTGAACATATTGAACGTAAAAATCGTCGTGGAAATGGCGATGGCAGGAAAGACCATTTGATAAGGATACACATAAATACCTGCAAGAGCATCATTGCAAAGAGTGCCCCAGGAGGCCATGGGAGCCGAGATGCCGAGCCCCACGAAACTGAGAAAGGCCTCGTTGAAAATCGCGCTTGGGATCTGCATAGCGATATTTACCATGATAGGCCCCATCATGTTGGGAATTAAATGTTTATTCATTATTCGTTTCGTATCGGCTCCGACCACAATCGCCGCTTTAACGAATTCCTGTTGCTTCAACGTAAGAACTTGCCCCCGAACGATTCGGGCCATTTTCACCCAGAAGGTCAAACCCAGGGCAAGAATGATCGAAACCAAGCCGGGACCGATGACAACCATGATGAGAATGACGTATAAGGCCATGGGAATCGAAGAAATGATATCCACAATCCGCATCATCACGTTATCGATTCGCCCTCCGAGATATCCCGCTATACCTCCGTAGAAAACACCCACCATAAAATTGATGAGAGCCGCTACAACTCCTACGGTCAAGGAAATTCGAGCGCCGTATACAATTCGGATAAAAAGATCCCTTCCCAGGCTATCGGTACCCAAAAGATAGGAACGGTTTCGAAGCCGCTCATGCTGAGTCAAGGGCACTCCCTCAACGGAAAGAGAAACGCGCTCCAGCCTCTTTTCCAGAATTTGACGGGCCTCTTCAAGAGAGATCGTTGTCCGGGAGGGTTGATTCGAAAACCAGTCCCGGAGAAAAGCCGCGCTTTTTATATCCACTTCCTCTTTGCCGGAACGTTCCGCAGCTTTCTCCAACCGCCGGAATTCAAGAACGGCTTTGCTGTAATGGCTATAATCCAGTACGACTTTCTTGTCATTTACAGTATAGTAATTTTTTTTCTGAACCATATCACGCCGCACAGGACTTACCAATCGTCTTAATTCTCCCCCCGAAGAGAGCTCTACCAGAGAGTATTGAGGAGTTACATACAGATTTGTGTCCTCATCCAGAACGTAGGTCGTCATAAAAGGAGGTAGATTTGCCATGGCAAGATCCTGTTCCTCATAGGAATATTTCCAGAAGAAAGGAATGAGGATCGATCCCAGGGCAATGAATATAATATAAAACATGGAAACCATGGCGACCTTGTTCCGGCAAAGACGCATCCAGCCATCTTGCCAGAAAGTGAGGCTGGGCCGATCAATCCTTTCCGCATCTTTCTCCTCTACATCCAGAGGTTCCCAAAGGACTTCCGTAATTTTCGCTTCTTTTGCCATAAGAGGTCTCCTACTCATACTTAATGCGAGGGTCAATGAGAACATAAAGGATATCCACTACCAAAACACAAAACACCAGAAGAATCGCGAAAAAAACGGTAATCCCCATGATCATGGTATAGTCACGATTCAAAATACTTCCCGTAAAAAGATTTCCTATTCCGGGAATGCCAAAGACCTTTTCAACCACGAAAGATCCTGTAATCAACGCCGCAAACATAGGACCTATATAGGTCACCACCGGAAGGATGGCGTTCCGTAGCGCATGCTTGCCTAACACCTTGAACTCGGGAAGTCCCTTGGCCCGGGCAGTACGAATGTAATCCTGGTTCAGTACGTCCAGCATGGAAGAGCGCATGAGCCGGACCACGAAGGAAAGCGAAAAAAGAGCGCTCACAACGATAGGTCCAATGTATCCTCTCCAATTCCCCACCCCGTATGCGGGCACCCATCCCAACATCTTGCTGAAAAGCAGCAAAAACCCCGTAGCAAAAACAAAGCTTGGAATCGTAGCTCCCAGAGTCGAAAAAATCATTAGCAGCCGGTCCACGAATTTATTCTGCCTGAGAGCCGCCAGAATACCGAAAAAAACCCCCAGCACCAGAACCATGGCTGAAGCGTATAAACCTATTCGGAGAGAGTATGGAAAACCTGCGGCAATGATATCGTTGGTAGATAGCCCGACTTTTGCGAAAGAAACACCGAAATCACCATGAAGATATTCACCCACATATTTGAAATAACGAGAAATCAATGGCTTATCAAGGCCATATTTTTCTTTTATCGCCTGTATGATGACGGGATCGGACATTTTTTCGCTGGCAAAAGGATCCCCCGGAATGGCATTCATCAGAAAAAACGTCAGCGTCATAATAAACCAGATAGTCATTAAGGCGGCGCACACTCTCTTAACGATATATGTAAGCATGGCAGGCCGTGTCCCCTCCAATCCCTGTAAAACCAACAGTCAGACAAGTTACCGAAACAAAAAGGAGGAAGAAGGAGACGGCAAGATTTCAAAGCCGTCTCCTTCCGCAAATCTTCAGAATTACCCAGCAATGTTAGAAAAAAGTTCCCAATCCCCTTTTTTCTTCTCCGCTTATTCGATAATCTCCGCATATTTGAACATAAAAGAATTGGATTGCGTTACCTCTACACCGGAAACCCTCTCCTGGTCGATCAGCATAACCGCCGTAGGGTGATACAAAGCGGTGATGGGCATATCCCCTACCAAGGCATCTTCCGCTTCACGCCAGGCGTTGTCGCGGGCTTCCCCCACCGAGGCCATGGCTTTGTCAAAAGCCTCGTCAAAAGCCTTGTTACCGGGATTCAACACGGTATCATGGGGAGCACCGCGATATTCCTGCCATCTCCACTGAGCGGTATTGCTGCCATTCTGAGAATGGAAAAGCTTGACCAGCCCGTTGGCATCCATGGGGTGATTCGTCCATCCTCCAGTAGCCATATCGTATTTACCCAACGTTTTGGTGGAAATGAAAACGCTGCTCTCCTCTCCTCGAAGAACCACGTTGATATTGAGATTGGTCTTGAGCATCTGCTGAATGGCTTCGCAAATTCTTTTGTACTTCTCGGTATTTGCATAGGCCAATTCGACTTCGGGAAAACCTTCACCGTTGGGATATCCGGCTTTTTCCAAAAAAGCACGAGCTTTTTCCACAGTAGCTCCCCGAGGATCGATGCCATACTTTTCATCTATGGCGGGATAACCATCGTCCTCAAGAGGGCGATACATGGTGCCGTCGGTCTTGAGACAGTGAGGATCTATATATCCACAGGCGGGAATCTCGCCTCCCTTGGTGACCTGTTCAACGATGGCCTTGCGATCGATGGCGTGAGCAATGGCCTTGCGTACATTCACATTATCAAAAGGAGGCTTGTCACAATTGAAATTCATAAAAAGAGTTCCGGTATCCGGAACAACAATCACATTGGGATCCTCGGCCACCAGCCGGGGAATCTGCTCACTCGGGAGCACATCGGTTACATCGATTTCCCCCGCCTGATATCCCTGGAGCGAAGTATTGGCATCACTGATGAGGACGACCTTTATCCCCTTGAGTTTCACCGCATCGGCATCCCAGTAGTAAGGATTCTTTTCAAAAATAAAATGCGATCCGATGTGGTATTCCGCCATCCGGAAAGGGCCATTACTGACGCAAGTTTCAGGGTTTTTCTCCCACCCCTCGCCGTACTTCTCCACCACTTCCTTTTTTACGGGACAGTACACATCCGCAGCGGCACGAAGAGGGAAAAAGGGGGCGGGATTTCTCAACACGACTTCAAAGGTATAATCGTCAAGAGCGGTGGCTTTTATATCCTCATAAGATCCGGTGCCTTCGAAATATTCCTTTGCTCCCTGAACAAAATCCGTTATGGATTGAAGTGCCTCGGAAGCGATTTTCGGATCGCAAATCTGACGCCAGGAATATTCAAAATCCTTGGCGGTAACGGGAGACCCGTCGGACCATTTCGCATTTTTACGTAAATGGAAGGTGTAGGTTTTTCCGTCCGGAGAAACTTCCCAGCTCTCCGCCACTCCGGGAACAATTCCCGCAGCGGAGCTTACGGTAAGCCCCTCAAAAAGCTGTTTGACCATATGGTCGGCCACGGTTTGAGTATTGGTAATGGGAGACCAGCTTTTGGCCTCATCCCCAAGATTCCAGACAAGATAACGATCTGTCACCTCGGCATATGCCATGGTGCTCGCTATTAAAAAGAGGCTCAATAATGCTGTGACCCAAAGGGAGGACAAAAACGTATGCAGCCTTTTATTCATAACATAATCTCTCCTTTCCCACATAACCTAAAAACCTGAATCAGCCCGCAAAAATCCTTTTTTCATGCAATTCCAAAATTTTCATGAAAATAACAGGAAAAAAGAACCTTCCAAAAACCCCGTCCTATTCAAAAATTCTCGCAAGTGCTAAAAGACATTGCTAAAAGCTGAAATGCCAGCCGAGCCCCCTTTCCCGTCGAGAAATACCTCTTTTACTTTGAAAACTCAGCCTCATGGCCTTCCTGAAGAAGCTGGAGGACCGTGAAGTCTACGGAAGCAAAACCTTGGGTGCTGAGAATACCCACAGCAGGAGCCAGAAATTCCAGACGGGGATCTATAATTCCCTCCCGCTGCATAACACCATGATTGTCCATCGCCAATAAGGCGCTCGTATACGCTTCTCCGGCGGCGGTGCTGACCTTAAGAGCACAGGATCCTTTCGCTCCGTCGCAAAGCATTCCGAGAAGCGAGGCCACAAGAGAGGCTACCGCAGATTCCGCCTGAGATGACGTGCCACCAAGAAGGCGGACAATTCCCGCCGCTGCACCGGCTCCCGCAGCTACGGCACATCCACATACCGGCGTAAGCCTTCCGGTAAAACATTTAATATATCCCGTAACAAGGTGACTCAGAGCGATGGCCTCGGCAAGTTCCCGAGGAGAAGAATTACGATTCTCCGCAACAACCGCCACCGGCAGAATGGCGGTAATGCCATGATTGCCGCTACCAGCGCTACTCATAACAGGACAGGGAGCTCCCGACATCCGCACATCCGCAGCGGCACCGGCAACAGCTTTAATCTTCCAGAGCAAATCCCCCGAACTCGCATGGGAGGAAAGAACATAGCCCACACCGAGACCCAGGCTTTCTGTAAGCCCCATGGAAGCGACTTCGAGATTCATGGAAACGCCTTCCAGGAGAAACGTTTCGATTTCTTCGTCAATCTCGGAACAAAGACTCCATAGGCCTTCCATCTTCTCTTCTCGAAGTTCTTCCAAATAACGAAATTCCCCTCGGGTTTCCGTAACATCTTCGGATTTCAGGGATACGGCTTTTCCGTCCACTCGCAACTCCACAACGCAGTCGTGCCTTCCGGATATAACGGCGACCGCACTATGGTTTTCTCCTCGAATTACAACCTCTGCATAAACATCCGGCACATGGGATTGCACGTGTTCTCTCACGACCCCGCGATCTAAAAGCTCTTGAGCTTTCACGACATGATCCTCGTTAATGTCGGCCAAAACCTGAAGCCCTCTGGCAGGCTCTCCCGCAAGAACGCCCAAGGCGGCGGCAAAACAATTGCCCTTGAGTCCCTGGGCACCTGGTATCCCCACATTATGGCCGTTTTTATAAATATTCGCAGAAAGGCACAACGTAATGCTTTCGATTTTTTCCGAGTTCCCCAGAAAGGCTTTAGCCGCTACTGCCGCCGCAAGAGCGACAGCTCCCGGCTCAGTACAGCCCAAAGCAGGTTTTACTTCTTCCTTAAAAAATGTATCCAGATCCATAACATTCACCTTCTCAAAAATAAAAGCCTCTGTGTTTTTTCAAAAATACGGCACAAAACCACACACAAAAAAGGACAACACGCATGGAGAAACTTTTTTAAGATTAAAAATTTATCGTCACTTTGACATTTTCAAATAAAGCTTATCAGGCACCACAACATATGTCAAATTTTTTTGTGCAACAAAAATTTTTTGTCTAATCGGAAGACCCCTCAGATCTCCCCGCGTCAAAACGAGAGAACTAACTGGTCACGTATGCCATAAGTAGTTTTGCGGTGGCTTCCAGAGCTTTGCGATGGGTGCGCTCATAATGATGTGTAGCATCTACCCCCGGGCCAAAACACGCAAACGTGGCATCCACGCCACGAAGTATGCAGGCGGTAGCATCGGAGCCGTAGCGGTAATAGACATCGGTTCGATAATCAATACCATATTTTTCGGCAAGCATGGTGAGATGCCGCCGCAAAGCAAGATGATATGTAGATTTACTATCTCTTGCGGCAATGGAAACACACTGCTCGGAAGAAGCTGTTCCCTCTGCTACAATGCCAATATCCAAGGCGACAATTTCTTCGACTCTTTCAGGGATAAAAGATATGCCATGACCGATCTCCTCATTATCGCTAAGGTAGAAATGCACGGTTTTACTGGGAACAAGCCCGTCTCTTTTCAGGGCGTGTAATACACCGAAAAGCACGGCAACGCAAGCCTTATCATCTAAAAAACGCGCTTTGAGAAACCCCTCCGGCGTGATTACTGGACGCGGATCGAAAAAAACGAAATCCCCAGGGCGAATGCCGAGATTTTCCGTTTCTTCACGGGATGAAGAAACAACATCTAGGCGAACTTCCATACTTTCTTCATCACGAAGCGTTTCCCGAACGATATCCGAAAACATATGAACCGAAGATTTTTCCGGCAACAAAGAGCCCGTGAATTCCCGGCCGTCAAGAGAACGAACCAGAACGTTTTCTCCCTCCAAAGACGCCCAGGCAAACCCACCTATGGGCAGCAGGCGCAAACGACCATTAGGCTTAATTTGCCGAACCACGGCACCAAGGGTATCGACATGAGCGGACACAAGGCGTTCTTCTCCCTCCTCCCGACCTTCCCATTTTCCGATAAGAGCTCCTTTTCGCGTTCTTATCACCGGTATTTCCAGCTTCTCAAACTCTTTTTCCAAACGGGCCAGGATTGCACCACATTCCCCAGATATTGAAGGAATGGCAAGAATCTCCAAAAGAAGTTTTTCTACATAATTCAAATCTATATTCATAAAGGATCTTCTCCTCGTGTTTTCAAAAAACCGCATACCCCCTTGTCCACATAGAAAACCCTTCCCCGCAAGAACAAAGACAAATCGCACATTGTCATCTCTTGGGGAAGGGTTAAGGGGGGAGGTAGCAGGATTATTTTTTCAATCCCTCCTCGTAACATGAAGAAAGGGGGCCCATACAAAGCCTGAGGCAAAACATCGATGCCTACTCCAGCATTTTTATAACTTCTTCTTCATATTGGAAAAGGCTGCTCAGCCCTCCGGTATGAATGAAAACAATTTTCGCTCCCTGAGGAATAATCTTTTTTTCCACCAAGTCCACAAGTCCGTAGAAAGCCTTGGCCGTATAGACAGGATCCAGGAAAAGGCCTTCCCTTGAGCCTATTTTGCGAATAAATTTCATAACCGAAGCATCCAGAGTTCCGTAGGGGCCAAATCCGTAATCGAAACAAAAACCCTCTTTTAAATTTTTTTCATCCCAGGGGCTCAAATCGAGAATTCTTGAAAGATCCTGAGAAATATCAAACACCTTTTTTTGCAGCTCTTCAGGATCGTCTCCAACTCCGATACCGAGAACCTTCGTTTCGGGCAAAGCCTCTCTCAATCCGCACAACACTCCCGCATGGGTACCTCCGCTACTGGTAGGAATAACCACGTAATCGGGAATCATGTCCAATACGCGGAGCTGTTCTGCCAATTCAATTGCCCCCGCTACATATCCCAAAGAACCAACGGAATTAGATCCTCCCACAGGAATTATGTACGGCTTTTTCCCTTGGGTTCGAAGAACCGAAGCTGCTTCTTCCATGTACGAAGACAAAAGCGAGCTATCGGAAACGTCGAAAATTCTAACTTCGGCTCCGGTTAAAGCGTCGAGAAAAAGGCTTCCCTTGTAATGAGGATCCTTTCCTTTAAGAAAGAGAATCGAATCAAGGTTGGCCTTCCCTGCAGCCGCAGCGGTAAGCAACGCATGATTGGAGTGATACCACCCCGCCGTAAAGACGGTGTCCGCCCCTTCCGCAAGGGCCTCCCCAAGAAGAAATTCCAACTTCCTTGCCTTATTGCCCCCTACGGCCAGACTTGTAAGATCGTCTCTTTTCATGAAAAGCCGAACTCCCAAATCCTTGCTGAGATTTTCGAGAGGCATGAGGGGCGTGGGCGTAGCGATTAAAGAAAAACGAGGAAAGCTCTCCAGCTTTTTTTTAATTTTTTCAACTGACATAAAAAAACCTCCCTGCCCGCAGCTTCCCGTCAGGAAACTGCGGGGAAAATCAATTTTTTTCTGAAAAACCTACGCTTCTTCAGCCAGGGCTTTCCGGGATTCTTCAAACCACCCCTTGCCTTCCACCATACGTGCAACAATCATGGAAGAGCAGGTATCCCCCGTAGCGTTAACCATAGTTGCCGCAGGATCCACAAGAAAGCCCAGAGTCGCGATTATGGGAAAGGCTTCGGGAGGAAATCCATAAAGGCTGACGATAAGCATTTCTCCCACCAGTCCTCCTCCAGGGACTCCGGAAAGAACCACTCCGCTCAAAACCGAAACTAAAATTGCGCTGCCAAAAGTACCCAATCCGGTAAAAGGCATATTAAAAATGCCGAAAAGAAACGCTATTTTTAGGATTCCACTTAAACAGGAGCCTTCCATGTGGGCGGTAGCCCCTACGGGAAGAACAACTTCACTGATATCGTCGGGTATACCTATGTTATGGGCGGCTTCAAGGTTCACAGGAAGAGTGGCTGTGCTGCTCTGCGTACCCAGGGCAGTTACCGCCGGAGCCAAAATATGCTTCCAGAAAGCTCTGGTTCCTTTTTCTCCCGCTGCCCATGCGGAATAAAGGGTAAAAGCCACGAAGAAGTAGGCAATGGTTACCACATGGTATACGGCCATGGAACGCACATACGTACCCAGAAGATTCGGCCCGAAATCACCCACAAGAGCGGCAAAGTACGCAGCCAATCCGATAGGAGCGTAGTACATGATAATCTTCACGATTTTCAGCATGGCATCTGCGAGAATGGAAATTCCTCTGGCGATGGGTTTTGCTTTTTCGCCCAGCATCTGAAGACTGATACCGAAAAGAATGGAAAAAAGAATCAGAGGCAACATATGACTTCTGGAAAGAAGATCTTGAAAATCGCTGACCGTAATGGCCTTAACGATTTGACCCGCCGTACTCAAAGGCTGTAAATTTTCGGGAGTTGAAAAAGAAAGCGATGCCCCTGCAGCAGGAGGAAAAAGCTTTACCGCCACCAACATAAGAACGGCAGCAATAGCCCCGGTAACGAGAAAAACCGTGACGAGAGATCCCATGACGCGCCCCAAACGCTTCATGGAGGACATGTTCGATACGGCGCTGCATACGGTGGTAAAAACGAGAGGAACCACGATCATAAACATGGCGTTGAGGAAAATATCTCCAAGGGGTTTGAACATTACTGCGTTTTTTCCCATCACAACACCGAGAACACAGCCCAAGGCAATGGCTCCTATGAGAATGAGGGGAAATCGATACGTCTTCCATACACTATTCCTTTTCTCACCAGACATGGGATTACACCTTCCTTATTCAATCTCTCTTGGATACATAAGAGTTTCCCCGATGCATTTTCTCAAGCTTTACGCAAGAGATTCTTCCAAGATTTCCATCCGGGCGACAAAAACGGTACTCCCTGCGAGAAAGGGAAACACTCTTCTTCCCTTCTCACCAAGAACGAGAGAGACATGATTTCTGCCTCCAAGGCTATCTACTTCCACCTCAGAATCACATTTACCCGTACGATATGCCACAATAGCGCTTGCCACCGCTCCGGTTCCGCACGAACGGGTAATATCCTCTACCCCCCTTTCGTAAGTTATGGTATAAAGAGCCTTCTCTTTCAGACAAACGAAATTTATATTTGCTCCCTGGGGAAAAAGATCCGTGCGGTAGCGAAGCGTCTTTCCCCAGGAGGCCAATGTAGCGAGGCTTTTCTCATGAAGATCGCCAATAAAAAGAACCGCATGGGGAACTCCAGCCGTTAAAAACGAGTACCTCGTGTGAAATCCTTCGAACTCTACAGGACAATCCAGAATCATCTCGGAAAGGTTTACTTCATTCATAGAGAGCTTTACCGAAGGAGGAGTAACCGTAGCCGAAATATGACCGGCCAAGGTTTCAAAAGTCATTTGTTGAGGAGCTATTCCTTTTTCGTAGGCGTATCGAGCGATACACCTCGCTCCGTTGCCGCACATTTCTCCCTCTGAGCCATCCCGATTGAAAAGCCGCATCATAAAATGGCATTTTTCCGACGACTCCACAGCAAGGAGCCCATCGGCCCCCACCGATTCCCGACGCCGGCACAGAGCAAGCGCCATTTTCGACATTTCGGAAGAGTTCCAGCGCCAATCACTGTTGTCCAGCACGATAAAATCGTTTCCATTGCTATTCATTTTCACGCCAGAAATCATTTTCGTCCCTTTCGCCGTGTTTTCATTCGAGCTACAAAACAACGGAACATTTGTCGAATCACAAACTTTAATTTTAAGCAAATTTATTTGTCATAAAAATTTGCTTATTCATATCTTCAAGAGACACCGCCGGTTCCAAAGGAGTACGAAAAAGAGGGATAAAGCGATTTAGTCCAGTAAAGATAAGCAAAAGCATCAAAAGCGCCGCGATAACGGCAAGGTCGTTATGAATGATGATAGCGAAAGGAGTAAATTCATGAAGAAGATACACGGCCATAGCCATGACGATGTAAAAAATTATGAAACCGTGCCAAGGCATACAGTGAGCTTCCGCCGCCAGCACCATGTCGTAATTTCCCGACAAATCCTGCCCCATCCAGAACTCAAGGCTTCGCACCTTGTTTCCTCCAAGCCTCGGAGATATGCAACCATTTTTTAATGTATACGTCGCCATGCCTCTTCTCGGCCTCGGTGCGCGAAAGTCTTTCTAACGGCGTGGCTTGATCTAACAATCGAGCTTCGGGTATCCTCGAAAAAACATGGCTTCTGCTGCGTTATTTTTTCTTTTGAGCGATTACTTCGATTTCCACAAGGCTATCCTTCGGAAGACGAGCCACTTCAACGCAGGAACGGGCAGGATAGCTTTTATCGAAATAGGTGGCATACACCTCGTTAAGAACGGGGAAATCCGCCATATTTGCCAGAAAAACCGTGGTCTTCACCACATCGCCCAAAGTCATGCCCGCTTCTTCAAGAACAGCTTTGAGGTTGGAAAAAACTTGCCGGGCCTGCACCACAATATCTTTCTCCCGCATTTCTCCGGTTCTGGGATCTATGGGAATCTGCCCCGACGAAAAGAGCATGTCCCCTATCATGATTCCCTGAGAATACGGGCCTATGGCCGCAGGAGCCTTTGTTGTAGCAATTGTTTTGCGCGTTGTCATAACAATTTCCTCCATATCTATTCCAGATTTACTTGCTTTCCTTCACCTGATCCATGTAGCTATACAGGGTGTATTTCGAAATTCCCAAACAGGAAGCGACATGCTCCACAGTACCTTTTACGAGAAAAAGTCCCCGGGCATCGAGTTCTCGAACGATATCCAATTTTTCAGACCGATCCATTCGTTCCACGGGAACGGATTGTTTGTTCATAACATCGCTGATAATTCCCTGGGCAACTTCATGAACATCGTTGGCGAACCGCTCTCCAGGATTTTCGTTTTCATCCTGCACGGAACAGAATTCCTGCAATGTTTCACTGGAAGACATAAACTTTTCCACACAAAAATTTATGCAAAAACACCCGATCACGTGCCCCGAGGCGTTATAGATAAACGTCGTAGAAGATTTCAATCTGCGCCCATCCGAAGTTTTGCTCGCATAAATGCAACTCTGCTCTACGCTATCTCCATGCTTTTTGATAAGATTCAATACGTAATTTGTGATAGGAGCGCCCAAAGATCTTCCAGTCAAGCTGCCGGAAATTGCGATTAGAGACTCCTGGGGTTTTCGTAAATCATGCAAGGCTACTTCACAGTTTGCTCCAAATTGCGTTGCTACGGTCTCCACCAAGGGAATAAATGACTCGAGCATAAAATCATCCGAGTTCGGCATAGCGGGAAAACACCTCTTTAAAAAAATTTTTTGATGTAAAAATATTTTTTGCTCATTCAGCACTTTAGACACTTTCCCGTTGCTTGTCAACAGGAAAATCTTTTCCGTGGCACACGATGGGGGATTCAATCCTTTTGAGAACAGAAGGACACCACCTACCATGTACAAATAATGATATGCCGCACCACTTCCTGTTTTTAGAAGTTCAAAGACTTCGCCTCCCTTCTGGGTATTTTCATCTTCCAACAAACAGTTATACCGGCACCGATCTTGAAGTGATGCCCCTCTAAAAACGGACTTCTCTCCCCCGTCGAAAAAGTTGAGGCTGAGACAAGGTCCGTAAGCATAAAAAAGAGGAGACAAGCAAAAGCCTGAATCCCCTCTAAATCTTATGGTTGCTGAAAATCTTGGATGATCGCAAACCTGGAATCAGCCTCACACGTATGCTGGGATCTCGTCCTTGCTTGCCCATTCATGCGAAGATGGTGAGGGTTTTGCGATATTCCGCCAGCTCGTTGCATCAAGCGTAAAACTTCAAGACAACGAACATGCCGGGACATTCCCATATGCACGTTACTCCCGGCGCAAAACCCCAAAAATTTGGAGATGCCTGTCGGGAGACAGGGAAAGGGAACCGCTACTCCACCCGCTCCACCGGGGTCCACTTTTCCTCCGAGGCTCCGCTCCGAAGCACCGCTTCCAGAAAGGCCAGGGTTACCGCTCCCTGAAAGGAGCAGGGGTAGTCCCGGCCGGGATGAGTTTCTTCTCCCCGAATGGCCCGGAAAGCTCCCTGATAGATGTTCGCGAAGGCCCGAAGCATTCCCTCGGGATGTCCTCCCGGGAGCCGGGCGGCCTTCCGGGCCTCCTCGCAGAGCCGGGGACTTCCCTTTTTGTAGATCGTGCTGGTGCCGTCGGGGTGCATCTGTTCGAGCACCTCCGGGCTTTCCTGATCCCAGAAGAGCCCTCCCCGGGTTCCGTACAGGCGTATCCGAAGGGCGTTGCCCTCTCCTGAGGAGATCTGGGAGGCGTGGAGAAGCCCCGGCACATTCCGGCCAAACCGGATGAGCACGCTGCCGTTATCGTCCAGGGAGTTTCCCGGAATGGCAGAGCCCAGATCCGCACAGACTTTTTCGGGGATAAGCCCCGTAACGGTCTGCACCAGGTTGATGGCGTGGAGTCCCACGTCGATCATGGTACAGGAAGGGCCGGAGATGCGAGGGTCCAGATGCCAGGTCTTGAAGTTTTCGGGATCCTCCACCAGGGGAGAGAGCCATCCCTGGGTATACTCCACCACCACCCTCAGCAGGTCTCCGAGAGCTCCGCTCTCCACAAGATGCCGGGCATGTTTTATCATGGGATATCCCGTATAGCCGTGGGTAAGGGCATAGAGGCGTTTTTGCCTTTTCGCCTCCCTCCGGATCTCTCGGGCCTGTTCCAGAGAGGTCGCCATGGGTTTATCCGAAAAGACGTGAAACCCCTCCTGAAGAAAGGCCATGGCAAGTTCGTAATGGCTGGCATTGGGAGTGGCGAGAATGGCGAAATCCATGCGCTCTCCCTCGGGAAGGGTCTTCTCCCGCCGTATCATGGTTCGATAGTCCTCGTAAACCCGGCTCGGATGGATCCCCAGCTCGGCTCCCCGGGCCTTTCCCTTTTCGGGATCCGACGAAAAGACCCCCGCCGCTATGACAGCCTCCCCTTCAAGGGTGGCCGCCCCCATGTGGGCATAACCGATGAAGGAGCCCTTACCTCCCCCGACAATGCCGCCTTGGAGCTTTCGCATGGTTATTTCCTCCGTTCTTGTCCTTATCGTTATGGAGGATTTTTCAATCCAGTCCCAGAATTCTTCGATTTTTTTCCCTGTCCCCGTCTCCTCCGGCAAAGTCGTCGAAGGCTTTTTCCGCTGTTTCTATGATCATGGAGCGGATAAAGGGGGCTCCCTCCCGGGCACCCTGGCGAAAATCCTTGATACAGCATTCCCATTCGAGCACCGCCCAAGAATCGTATCCGATTTCGGTAAGGGCGGTAAAGACTTTTTTAAAGTCCACGTCCCCGTCTCCCAGGCTGCGGAAACGGCCCGCCCGATCCTTCCACGAGCTGTATCCTCCGTAGACTCCCTGCCGGGGAGAGGAAACAAACTCCGCATCCTTTACGTGGAAAGCTTTGATGTAGGGAGCGTAGGTTTTGATGTAGCCGATATAATCCATGCACTGCAGAACGAAGTGGGATGGATCGTAGAGGATGTTTACCCGTCCATGGTTTCCCGTGGCCTCGAGAAAACGCTCGAAGCTGACTCCGTCGTGCAAATCCTCTCCGGGGTGAATTTCGTAGGCCACATCGATACCGTATTCCTCGGCGGCGCGGAGAACGGGCTCCCACAGCCGGGCGAGTTCCGCAAAACCTTCCTCCACAAGTCCTCCGGGTCTCTGAGGCCAGGGATAGACAAGGTGCCAGAGAAGAGCGCCGCTGAAGGTGGGAACCACTTTCAACCCGAGGTTGGCGGAGGCCTTTATGGTGCGTATCATTTTTGCCACCGCCCATTTCTGGCGTTCCCGGGGATTGTTTCTGAGAGAGGGCTCCGTAAATACGTCGAAAAGCTCGTCGTAGGCGGGATGTACCGCCACGAGCTGCCCGAAGAGGTGCGAGGCGATTTCGGTAATTTTCAGGCCGCTGCAGCTTTCTTTGAGTTCGTCGCAGTAAGCGGTAGATTCTGCGGCCAGGTCGATGTCGATAAGCCCTTTTTCGTTTGCGGGAATCTGCACCCCCTCATATCCCAGATCCTTCGCCCAGGAGGTAAGATTCCGCAATGTATCGAAGGGAGGTTCGGTTCCGTAGAACTGAGCCAGAAAAAGAGCGGGCCCCTGTATGTGACTCATGAACACATCTCCTTTGCACAAACTAGACGGTCACTGCTTCGTACCGGTTAAAAAAGCTGCTGACGAAACTGTCAGCAGCTTTTTTCCGTTCCCGAGCTACTTCGTCCAAAATTCCTACATGTCGAAGTTCAGTTCGTCCGCCATGTAGTACTGCTCGGCGTTTTCCTTGGTGATCAGCTCTGCCGCGAGGATAATGCGGATAGGAAGCTTTTTCTGGTAGAACCCTTCCAGAACCTGCTCGTTATGCCCGAGAATCGCCAGGCTGATGGCGGTGGCGATACAGTCGGGAGGATAGGTTACGTTGGCCTGCACCAGAGGATTGGATCCTTCCATGATCATCTTGAGAATTTCCTTGTCCGCCGCACCACCCAGGAAAATCTTGATGTCGTCTCTTCCGGACTCCTTGTAAGCCTGGAGAGCTCCCTTGAGCATGTCGTCATCCGCAGTGTAGACAGCATCGATGTGAGGGTACTTTTGCAGATAGTTCTCCATTACCGCCAGAGCCTTTTCGGGGTTCCACATACCCGGCTGCGAATCGAGAACCTCCAGGCCGTATTTGGCGGCGGTCTCCTTGATGGTATCCACCCGGATAGTGTTGATCACACTGGGAATGCCTTCGATGATGACGAGTTTGCCCTTTCCTCCGAGCTGCTCCGCGATCCACTTGGTTCCTTCCCGGGTGTAGCCCTCGTCATCGTTGCTGATATATACGTGATAGACGGGTCTCGTGGTTCCCCGGTCGAGCACCACCGTATAGATGCCGCTGTCGTAGGCCTTCTCGATAACCGCGGTGAGGGAAGAATCGAAGGGGAAGCAGACCAGGGCGTCAATTTCCTTGATCATGAGATCTTCGATATCCGCAGCCTGCTTGGTGACGCTATCTGCGGTAACCACCAGGAATTCCAGATCCGGGCATTTCGCCTGCCAGTCGCTTACGGCCTTTTTGACCCACCAGTTGACCCTTCCCATGTATCCGTGAGTAGCTGTGGGAAGGGAGATGCCGATCTTTCCCGTATAATTTTTGGATTCCCCCGGAGCGACCCCGCAAAGGGTCAGAGCAAGAAGAACACATACCAGGGTGCATACGATAAGCTTTTTCATTTCCGACGAGACCTCCTTCAAGATAAAAATTCGTACCTCTTTCACTGCTCCGCCATGGTCCGCTTCCATTATCGGAGCGGATAGAAACACTTTTCGACGGCATCACCCCCTTGGACGGGAATTTTCTCTACGCTCTACCGTTTCATGTACGGGATCAAACTCCTTTTGCGGGTTTGCTCGCGAAGCGCCGCACCGTTTCGGGTTCCGCCCTTTGCATCCGCACCGGAGGAAGTCCCTGAAGAATAAGTCTCAAATCATCCAGCACCATGTCCCCTATGGCGGTATACGCCTGGGGAATGCCCCCCGCCCGATGGGCCGAGAGAAGCAGATGTTCGTTTCTCCGGGCTCGGTGATCCTTTGGCAGAGGCTCTTCGGGAAAGACATCCGTGGCGGCGGTAAAGCGCCCCGCCTCGGTAAGATCGCAGAGAGCGTCAAAATCCACCACCGCCGCCCGGCTCATGAGCAGAAAGAACGCATCCTTTCGGATACGCTCCAGGAGCTTTCGGCTCAAAAAGCCCTGATTTTCTTCGGTAACCCCCGCCATAACGAAGATAAACCGGCTCTTTTCCAAAAGCTCTTCCAAAGAGATCCCCGTACAGCCGTACTCCCTCAAAACGCTTTCGGGCAGCCAGGGGTCATAGACCCTCAGGGAACAGTGAAAGGGCTGGAGCAATTTTGCCAGGGCCTTCCCCAAATTGCCGAACCCGATAATGCCCACCTCGGAGCCCGAAAGGAGCACCGAATCCCCACAGCTGTCGGAGAGAAAGCCCTCCTGCCTCTGACGAAACCGGCGATCCTCCCGGCTTATTCCCCGGGCGAGATCCAAGGCCATGCCCAGGGCCATCTCCGCCACGGGAAGAGCGTAGGCGCTCCCGCAGTTCAGTACATGGATATGGTTCCGAAAGCAGGCGAAATAATCTATGTTCTGGTAGAAATTGCCCTCCACGTTGAAGATGCACCGCAGATTCGGCATTTTCGCCAGTTCTCTTTCCGAAAGGGATACCTGGCCGATTACCGCCACCACATCCTCGCCGACCACGGCATTCAGATCTTCCTTCTCCACCTCCCGATCTCCGAGATAACGGAGATCCACCAGATCCTTCAAAGCATTCAGGGCCTTTTCGGAAAAGATGACGTGAAGCTTTTTGGGATACGGAGCGACAATGACCTTGGGGCGTCCGATCTCCCCTTTTTGGAAATTCTCCCCGGAATACGTGCTTTTTTCCGTCACCGAAAACCCTCCCCCCGGTTTTTATGGCTCGTTCTCATGGATCCCCTTACTGCTTCTGTTTCTGCACATACACCGCAATGATGATGACCAATCCCTTCACGGTGCCCTGAAGGTAGGGTGAGACCCCCACCATGTTCATCATGTTGTTGATGATGCCGAGAATAAGCGCTCCCCACACGGTGCCCCAAATGGTACCCCGTCCTCCCGCCATGGCGGTGCCTCCGATAATGACCGCCGCAATGGCATCCAGCTCGAAGGCAAGCCCCATGTTGGAGGTGCTTACCGCATTGAACCGGGATCCCAGAAGCACTGCGGAGACTCCCACGAGCATTCCCGTGAGGGTGTAGGCGTAAAATTTCACCCGATCCACGTTGATGGCCGAGAAAAGGGCCACTTTCTGGTTCGATCCCACCGCGCAGAGATAACGACCGTACCGGGTGTTATTGAGCACCAGATGCAGTGCCAGGGCGAGCCCCAGAAGGACGAAAACCGGCACGGGAACGCCGAAGAGGGATTCCATGCCGAACTTTCCGTACAGGGCGTTTTTGGACTGAATCTCTCCGGCATTGCCGATATAGAGCGTAAGAGAACGGAAAATAGCCATGGAACCCAGCGTGACGATGAAGGGAGCTATCTTTCCCCGGGTGATCATGAGGCCGTTAAAGGCCCCCGCACAGCCTCCCACCACGATTCCCGTAAGAATTCCCGCCAGAAGCACCATAAGCTCGCTGGGAAGCACCGTAAGAAGGCTGTTCATGGCGATGATCACCACGGCCCCGGTAAAGGCCACCACGGACCCCACGGAAAGATCTATTCCCGCGGAGATGATGACGAAGGTCATTCCCAAACTGATGATTCCCGTATAGGAAACCTGCCGCATGATGTTGATGAGGTTACGGGGCTTCAGAAAATAGGGGCTCAGAAACGAGGAAAGCACGATCAGAAAGATCAGGGCGATCAGTGACGCATGCTTTCGCAAAGGCAGTTTACGCAGCAGTTCGACGAAAGATTTCAATCAGGCTCCCTCCCTTATACCCGTGGCGCAAAACATTATTTCTTCCTCACAGATCTGCTCTCCCTCAAGAATTCCCGTAATGCGACCATCCTGCATCACCACCACCCGGTGGCACATACCGATAAGCTCCTCCATCTCCGAAGAGATGAGGATGCAGGAAATGCCCCTCTCCACAATCTGGCCGATGAAGGAGTAGACCTCCTGCTTGGCCGCGATGTCCACTCCCCGGGTGGGCTCGTCCGCTATGAGCACCACCGGCTCCGTGTCGATACTTTTCGAAAGGGATACCTTCTGCTGGTTGCCGCCGCTCAAAAACTCCAGGGGAGTAGCGAGAGACGGCGTTTTCAGATTGAAAAGCTCCCGGTAACGCTGAGCCGCCGCAAGCTCCTCTTTCTTGTCGATCCATTGAACTCGGGAAGAAGAATACCGGGGCAGGGAGGTGAGGGTGGTATTGTGAACCACGCTGAAAGACGTGAGGATGCCGCTCCCCTGGCGATCCTCGGAGAGATAGCTTATCCCCGCCTGTACCGCATCCCGGGGAGTTCGGATCTCCAGCGGGCGCCCTTTGAGAAGGATCTCCCCCTCGGAGAAGGAGCGCAGGCCTATAAGGGTCTCCGCCACTTCGGTTCGTCCCGCCCCCACAAGGCCCCCGAAACCGAGGATCTCCCCCTTTTTCAGGGTAAAGCTGACATCCTTGAGCACTCCGGGTACCGAAAGATGGCGAACCTCCAGCAAGGGAACCCCTTCAGGAGAACCCTTTTTCGGAAAGATCTGGGAAAGCTCCCGTCCCACCATGCTCTGGGCCATCTCCTCGGGAGAGACCTCCGAAACGGGTTTATCCAGCACGAAATATCCGTCCCGCAGAACAAGAACCCTATGGCATATCTCCTTGATCTCCTTCAGTTTGTGGGAGATGTAGATAATGGTCATTCCCTCCGCTCTCAGCCGGCGCATCAGCCGAAAGAGGATGGCAATTTCATGCAGCGTGAGCACCGATGTGGGTTCATCCATAATGAGAATCCGGCACTTGAAGGCCAGGGCCTTGCAGATCTCCACCATCTGTTTTTCCGCGGCGCTCAGGTTTTCGATCCTCTCCTCGGGAGAGATGGAAACTCCCAGCTCCTCCAGAAGCTCGGCGGTTCTTTTTTTCATGGTTTTCTTATCGAGAAACCCCCTCTTTGTACGCAGCTCCGACCCCAGAAAAACGTTATCGTACACCGTGAGATCGTTCACGAGGTTGAACTCCTGGGGGATGATGCTGATGCCCAGTTTTTTCGCATCAAGGGGGTTCCGGATATCCACCTTCCTGCCCTCCAGGAAAATTTCCCCGGAAGTAGGCTGGTAGATACCGCTCAAGATCTTCATCAGGGTGGACTTGCCGGCTCCGTTTTCCCCGATAATGCCCAGAATTTCTCCGGAGCGGACCGCGAAGGATACGTTGTGAAGCACCCTTACGGTGGAAAAGTCTTTGCAAATACCGGCGATCTGAACCAGTTCGCTTTCCTTCTGATTCATGGGCGTCTCCTTTCCGGCAGTGATACTGGAATAGAGTTCTTCCTGACAATACTAAATAATTGTACACTTTTCATCGAAGAAATGTAAAGCCATTCTCGTCCGTGAACCCACAAAATTTCGAGGAAGCCCTTTCCCGGGAATCTGAACCGAAAAACCGTAATACCATGCCAATTCCAGAAGGAGAGCAGATGCATTCATTCTCCGTCTATGATATACTTCCTCTCGAAATTCCATTCGTATAATTGGCAGTGCTTTTTTCGGCCTAAAGTTTTGACGTTTCCGAACAACGGAATACATACGAATTGTCAGCCCCTTACGATCGATTGAGGGAGTTTGGGCATGAAATGCGCGGCAAAACCACACAAGGAGGCGTACACTCATGTCGTTGCTCGTGCGTCTGTTTCTTTCCTTCACCAAAATAGGATGTCTCGCCTACGGAGGAGGCCCTTCCATGATTCCGCTCATGCAGGCGGAGGTGGTGGATACGTGGCAATGGATGTCTCTTACGGATTTCATGGATGCCCTGGCCATGGGATATTCCCTGCCGGGCCCCATCGTCACGAAAATGTCCGCCGTGGTGGGATACCGGGTTCTGGGCATTCCCGGAGCGGTGGTGGCGGTTCTCGCGGTGGTTCTTCCGAGCGTGTTCATGATGATGCTCCTCTTTCTGGCCTTTGCGAATTTCGGAGACCATCCCAGAGTACAGGGAATGCTCAAGGGCATACGTCCTGTCATTCTGGCCCTTCTCGCCCTCGTGGTATGGGAAATGTTTCCCAAGGCGGTAATCTCTCCCGCCACGGCCCTGCTCGGAGCTCTCACCTTCGGCATCCTTCTTTTTACGGGGGTGCATCCCGCCATAGCTATCGTCGCAGGAGGCGCTTTGGGAGTGCTCTTTTTCTGAATCTAAAAATACATGTATCCGATCCCGGAAGGTGATGCCACATGGACCATATTGATCAAGAAATACTTGCACAACTCCAAAAGGACAGCCGCATAAGCTATGCCGCCCTGGGACGTCTTTTCGACCTTACCCGGGCAAGCATCAAGGAGCGGGTGGACAAGCTCCGCCAGGAAGGGATCATCGAAGAGTTCACCATTATCATGAACCCCGGAGCGGTGGGCAAAAAAGTTTCGGTTTTCATGGAAATCGATGTGGAACCCCTGTTTCTCGACAAGGTGGCCAAAGCTCTCAGCACGGATGAGAGGGTGGAGAGCCTCTACCTCATGACGGGGGCGAGCACTCTCCACATGCACGCACTTCTGGAGAACATGAAGGCCCTGGAGGAGTTCGTTCTCCAAACGGTATACGCCCAGGAGGGCATTCTCTCGGTGCGAACCAATACGCTTCTCAAACGCTATAAAAGCAAACGAGGAGGCCCCAGGCTCTAACCATACCACCCCGATTCCCGTACCCCCAAACAATCTCAGGAAAAATTCCTCCAAGGCTTTCTCTTCTCTCTCCCATGTTCTCTTTTCCGGCAATACAACACGAGAAATCCCCCGATACAACCGGAG
Source organism: uncultured Synergistaceae bacterium (assembly GCA_964545875.1). Classification (GTDB taxonomy): domain Bacteria; phylum Synergistota; class Synergistia; order Synergistales; family Aminiphilaceae; genus DAIPKP01. Next base: position 78,239 of record CAZJHH010000008.1, on the reverse strand, counting down.
GATTTCTCGTGTTGAGCGACCCTGTCCATGGATTTTTTGTCGTTCTATCGTTCCAGAAGCTCCTGGTAGGTGGCAAGCCCCGTGGTTTTGGCGGCATATCCCGTAAGAGGTACCACGTCCTCCCGCTGGATGCGGGAAAGAGAGAATTTTCGGTTCAGCGCCATGAAGTGCTGCAATCCTACGGTCACCCTGCGGAGATAGGAGAAAACTCCCAGGGCTCCCGTGGGAATTGAGTGAGCCTCGTCTCCGTAGAACCCCCTGATAATCCGAAAATCCGCAAAAACTTCTTCCACGCTGCTCCCAAACCGGGCGTACTCCTTGGGAACCGCTCCTTTTTTCAGAGCTTCTCCCACCTGCTTTCCCACCGAAGCGGCCCCCATGGCTCCCCGGCCCAGGGCGATGGTTTTCACGTAGGGGGCTCCAAGAGCAAGCCCCTTGTAAACCTGGTCCTCCGTGGCAAAGCCCCCCGCCATGGCGATGGGAGGCAGAGATTTGCCCGCCTTTTCCATCTTCTCCAGAATACGGCAGGTGAGCGTTTCGAGAATCACCGTGGGGATACCCCATTCGTTCATCATTTTCGCAGGGCTGTGTCCCGTACCCCCTCCAGCTCCGTCCAGAGTTACCAGGTCCACCCCGGCTTCGGAGGCAACTTCGAGAATTACCGCGATATCCCGGGGATCGAAGGGACCGGTTTTAAAGCATATCCGCTCCGCTCCCAGGTTACGGAGCTCCGCCACCCGCTTTACCAGCTCTTCGGGCGTCCAGAAGGGAAGCTTGCCGATCTTTTCGAAGATTTGCCCCTCTCCCCGGGCATAGGCCTCCGCCACGACGGGATCTTCCGGATCCGGCAGAACCACGTACCCCATCTTCTTGAAGCGGAGGGCATCCTCGATCTTCGGCACCAACCCCATGCCCTGGATACCCTTGGCGGCCTGACCGAACTTGAGTTCCACCGAAGTGATGCCAAGTTTTTCCATGGCATACTCCAGCACTCCGTGATATTCGTCGTCGAAGTTCGCCTGGAGCACCACGTCTCCCAGGCCTCGGTAATACCGGCGAAAGGCCTCCACCATTTCCGCAATCAGAGGAGCCTCCGACACTCGGTGGCCCTTCATGACGAGCCCGGGATCTTTTGCTATCACATCCTCCCCGATGACCACGGGAACCCCGAAGAGAGCGGCTCCCCCGAAGTACTCTCTCCAGGCAAGCTTCGCCATGGCGGGCAAAATGTAGGGAGCCGCGGTGGAAACCTTCTGGATTTTTCCGAAGGATGATGCGGTATCCGCCTTGGGAAAGGTGGCCTCATAGGGATCCTCCGAAGCCCCCCAGGCTCCGAAGACCCGACCGTTGATGTTGAAGTGGGAGAAATCCAGGGGATAGCGCTTTTCCGAGGCGAACTGATTTACATCCGCCAGATAGGGCATGATAGCCTCCGCCCCCCGCACGGCGGAAAGCCCGATTTCACAGGGGCCGAGACAGTTGGCGGTACAAACCGCACACATGCCGGAGATATCCGTTACGTGCTCCGGCTGCCGCAGATGCGTGTTGGTAATGGAACTACCCAGATAAGGGCTCAAAGACATGAGGGATAACCTCCTTCGTCATAAACGATGTTCCGCGAGTACAGGCGCTTTTTGCCGAACGTCGCCTTCTTCAGTCTTCCAGGGCCAGGGAAACGATTTTTTGAACGTGAAGCTCCAGAGAATCCAGCAGAGGAAGAGTGGTGTGCTCCGGCCGGATAAGAATGGGAATTTCCGTACAGCCGAGAACAATAGCCTGGGCTCCCCGGCTTTCGAGGTTTTTCATGATCTCCAGATAGGTTTCTCTAGAGGAATCCAGAACCTTCCCCGCGCAGAGTTCGTCCACGATGATCCGGTCCACCTCCCGGCGCTCCTTCTCCTGGGGAATGAGCACAGTGCGATGCCAGTTTTTTTCCAGGCGCTCCCGATAGTAGTCCGATTCCATGAGGGTTTTGGTTCCCAAAAGGCCCAGAGTTTCGTACCCCTTCTCCTTCGCCGTCTCTCCTATGGCATCCGCGATGTGCAGCAGGGGCAATTCCGTACATTGCCGAACATCCTCCGCAAAGGCATGGGCGGTGTTGGAGCATATGACGAGAAAATCCACCCCTCCCCGCTGGAGCTTCTTTGCGGAGTTCACCACGATGCTACGAAATATTTCCATCTCCCCGGATCGGAGCGCCTCCGCCACGGGGGTAAAATCCACGGAAGTCATGACACACTCCGCGGAGTGCACCCCTCCGAGTTTTTCCCGAACCAGGCGGTTGGTTTTTTCGTAGTAGAGAACACTCGACTCCCAGCAAAGCCCTCCGATAAAACCGATAGTCTTCATGAACCTCTCTCCCTTCGCCCCTTTAGAATCGCATAATTCCTTCAAGCACGGTCACTCCGGATCCTCCCACTTCGATACGCACGACTTCTCCCTGGTTTCTCCGAACCGTAACCGTTACTCTTCCCGGACGGCCCACCTCGAATCCCGCCTCGCTTTGCAGCTCCACCAGGTCTCCCCCGGGGAGAAGATCGTGATAGGCCAGAAAAGCCCCGGCACAGCCGTTGCAGGTTCCGCAAACGGGATCTTCCGCAATGCCCACCAGAGGGGCAAAGGCCCTCATGTGAAAGGATCTTTCGGAATTCAGGGTCTCCAGGCAGAGAGGGACCACCCCCACCACACCGTATCGTTCGCTGAAAGCCCGGAGGTTTTCCATGGCAGGGGCCAGGTTGCGCACCGTCTCCAGACGCCGCACTCCCGCCACGAGCCACCAGAGGCCGGTGGAAACCTTGAGGGGAGCCGCTTCCATGAGATCCTCCATTTTCAGGTTCAGAATCTCCGCTATTTCTCCCGCCAGATCTCCCATTTCCCGATACCGGGGACGGGCCTGGGTCATGGTAAAGAGAGGGCGTCCATCCCGGAAGGAGCGGGTCACCTCGAGCACCCCCGCCCGGGTTTCCTGGGTAAAGACGGAACCTTCCGAAGAGAGAAATCCCTTTTCGGAAAGGGCATGAAAGGTGGCCACCGTGGCGTGCCCGCAGAGGTCCACCTCTCCCGTGGGCGTAAAAAAACGCACCCGGAAATCCGCCTTGTCCGAAGGAGTGACGAAGGCGGTTTCGCTCAGATTCATCTCCCGGGCAATATGCAGCATCTCCTCGTCTTTCAGAGAATCCGCCTCCAATACCACCCCTGCGGGATTGCCGCCGAAGGGCTCTTCCGTAAATGCATCCACCTGGTAGATACGAACTTCTTTCATCGATCACGCCACCGCCTTTGTCTCTTCAAGATTTCCCTCGCATGCCGGAGGAATTGCCGTGTTTCCATATTTCCAACTCCTATACGAGAGGCTCCAGATTCCCCATGGAATCGCCGGGAAAAGAGGCATGATTTCTCAGACTCTCACCGGCGGCTCTCGCCAGACGAGCCACCCCCTCTTCGATACGTTCCCGGGGAGTATGGGCGAAGTTCAGCCGAATGTACCCCTCCCGACCCGCTTCATCGGGATAAAAGGCCCCTCCGGGAAAGAAAACCACCCCCTGGGCGGCTCCCCGAGAAAGAAGGATACGCATGGGAAGACCCTCGGGGAGCCTGCACCAGATGTAAAACCCTCCCTCGGGAGTTCTCCAGCTCCAGGAAACTTCCTGCGCATGTTTTTTCAGGGCTTTTTCCATAATGTTCCGTTTTTCCCGGTAGCCCTGGGAAATCCGTACAAGGTGTTCTTCGTAATGTCCCTGGCGGAGAAACGCCTCCAGAAGCATTTGCGATGCGGTATTCACGTGCAGATCCGTTATCTGCTTGAGCCGGGAAAAGCGATCGATCACCGGAGAAGGAGCTACCACCCATCCTACCCGAAGGCCCAGGGAAAGAACCTTGGAAAAGCTGCTCAGGTAGATCACGAACTCCCGAAGATCCAGAGCCTTGAGAGAGGGAAGCCGGTTTCCCTCGTAGCGAAGCTCTCCATAGGGATCGTCCTCCACCAGGGGAATTCCCGCGGCCCCGGCAATTTCCAGCACTTCTCGCCTTCTTTCCAGAGACATGGTTATTCCCGAAGGGTTCTGAAAGGTGGGGAGAAGATAGAGAAACCGCGGATTGTGCCGTCGAATGGCTCCCTCCAGAAGATCCGGGCGTATTCCCTCGTCATTCATGGGAATCCCCACCACCCGGGCCCCGGCGGCCCGGAAAATTTCCAGAGCTCCGAAAAAGGTGGGCTCCTCGGTGAGCACCACATCCCCGGGGGAGAGGAAACTCCGGGCCACGTAGTCCAGTCCCTGCTGAGAACCCGAAAGAATCATGATATTCCGGGAGGGCACGTGCATTCCCCGATTGCCCAGAAAGGCGGCGATACGCTCTCGAAGAGGGGCGTACCCCTCCACGGGACTGGGAAGATAGGGTTTATGCGAATTTTCCCGGTGCAGCTCTCTCTGAAGAGATCCCACGATTTCCCGGGGAAAATACTCCGGGTCGGGAAAGCCCGAAGCGAAGGAGATGGTTCCTTCCCGGCTCGCCCGGGAAAGCATTTCCGAAAAAAAGCTTCCCGGAATTCCCGAAGAGGCGTTGAAGAGCGACCGCCAATCCAGAGGCTCTCCCTGGAAAGGCCTCTTTTCTTCTTGGGACTCCCATATCTTCACCACCGTCCCCCGGCCTACCCGGGCATGGAGAAATCCCTGGGCCTTGAGCTCCTGATATGCCTTCACCACGGTGCTCCGGTTCACCCCCAGGCGACGAGCCATCTCCCGCTCGGGAGGAAGGGATTGCCCCTCCCGGAGCATTCCCGAAAGAATCTGCTCCCGGAGGGCCGAGGAGATCTGAAGATAGACGGGAATCTCCGAATGGCGTTTCAGCCGTAAGTCCATTCTTAAACACATCTCCTCTCGGGTTTTTCAAGATCTGGCATTTGGATGGTCCAAATATCATTCTACTCTCTCTTTTCAAGGTGTAAACTTCCAAAAAAGAGGCAGGAGAATCATCCAATCGTGGTAACCATCATCCAAAAAGGCTTCCTCGTCACCCCCGAACCGTCCGTCTCCGCCTTTTGCCGTAGGCCAGGGCTCCTTCCTGTAGTATCATGAAAGAAGAGGTTTTTGATAATTTCCGAACACCCTCGCAGATTTCGCGATTTTCCATGATCTTATCCAAAGGAGGTTCGTTCTGATGGAAAGGAGACTTGGCGTCATAGCCATATTGGTGGAACAACGGGAACACGTGCCGGAACTGAACGCACTGCTTTCGGATTTCGGCTCCCTTATTCTGGGACGTATGGGGCTTCCTCTCCGGGACAAGGGCATTCATCTCATCTCTCTCATCATCGACGGCAATACCGACCAGATAGGAGCCCTTACGGGAAAGCTCGGCAAGATTCCCGGGGTTCAGGTGAAATCCATGCTCACCAGGTACCAGGAGACCCCGGATGATTGAGCCATCTTCCCTCTGCCGCTCCGTGGAATCCTCCGAAGAGGAGGTTTCCCCGTGACCATTCCCTATCCTTCAAAAGAAGAGGTTCTGCAATGGCATAAGGAACATTCCCTGGAGGATCTCTGCGCCCGGGCAGATGCGGTGTGCCGAAAATTCTACGGAGACACTCTCTGGATCCGGGGGCTTCTGGAGATCTCCAACCGCTGCTCCTGCAACTGTCTCTACTGCGGCATCCGCCGGGATAATCAGGAGATACCCCGATACGCCATGACCGGGAAAGAAATTCTCCAGGTCACCCGGGAGGCCTGGGATGCGGGGTTCCGGACCTTCGTGATCCAAAGCGGAGAGAAGGCCGGAAAGATCCGGGATCTCCTCTCTCTGGTGGAGAAAATGAAGGAGATCACCGGCACCGAAGGAGCTCTTACCCTGAGCTGCGGCATTCTCTCTTTCCAAGAATACGGAGATTTGAAAAAGGCCGGAGGAGACCGCTATCTTCTGCGGTTCGAAACATCCTCTCCGGAGCTTCACACCTGGCTTCGGAACGGATTCACCCTCAAGGATCGCCTGAAAGCCCTGGAAAACCTGCGAGAATGGGGATTCGAAGTGGGATCGGGATACATGGTGGGCCTTCCGGGAGAAACGCCGGAGATCCGTCTGCAAAATGCCCTTCTCTGCCGGGATCTGGAGCTTGACATGGTGGGCATAGGCCCCTTCCTTCCCCATCCCCGGACCCCTCTCCGAAAAGCTTCTCCGGGAGCCCCCTCCCTGGTGCGGGAGGCAATAGCTCTGGTACGCCTGCTTTTGCCGCAATCGAACATCCCCGCCACCACCGCTGCCGCCACCCTGGGAAAGGATCTTCAGGCCCGGCTTTTTCGGGGGGGCGCCAACGTATTGATGCTGAACATAACTCCCTCCCGGTATCGGCATTGCTATGCTCTCTATCCGGGAAAGAGCACCCTTCCGGAGGATGTCCCCCTCTTCACCCAAGCCCGGGACTTTTCCCCCCCTCCGGGAAAGAGGGCGGATTTTGCCCGGGGCAACGCCCTTTCTTACCGCTTAAGAAAAGGATCTTCGCGAAACGAGGAAGGCATATCATGAAAGACACTCCACTTTCGGAACGGGTTCATATCGTTCTCTACGGACTTCGGAACAGCGGCAAATCCTCCCTCCTGAACAACCTTTTTCGACAGTCCGTCTCCATCGTGAGCCCCGTGGCGGGAACCACCACGGACCCGGTGACCAAGGCCATGGAGATGGAGGGCCTCGGCCCGGTGGCGCTTACGGATACTGCGGGATTCGACGACTGCCACGACGATCTCGGGCGCATGCGGGTGGAAAAGAGCGCCTCCCGGCTGGAGACCGCTGACATGGTGGTGCTGGTTTCTCCGGGAGACCGACCCTTCTCCTCCGAAGAAAGTGCCTTTCTGGAACGTTCCGAGAAGGGCCTTTCCAGGCCCCTCATTCTTGCGGAAACCTTCGGAGATCGACCGCAGCATATTTCCCGAAAGGATCTTTTCGCTTCCCTTCCCCGGGTGCGGATCGACAATCTCTCGGGTTCCGGAGTGGAGGAGCTTCACCGGCTCTTCGTCTCTCTGGCGGATCATATCGAACGGGAGCGGCCTCCCCTGGAGGGATTGGTCTCGCCGGGGGATCGGGTGATGCTGGTAACCCCCGTGGACAGCTCCGCCCCCAAGGGACGGCTCATTCTCCCCCAGGTGGAGGTTCTCCGGGATGTTCTCGACAAGGACTGCACCGCCCTGGTAACCAAGGAGTTTCAGCTTCCCCAGGCCTACGCGGGGCTCACCAAGCCCCCCGAGCTGGTGATTACGGATAGCCAGGCCTTCGGCTACATCAAGGATCTTCTTCCTCCGAAGCAGCCTCTTACCTCCTTTTCCATTCTCTTCGCGAGAAAGAAGGGAGATCTTTCCTATTTCACCGAGAGCCTGGGAGCTTTGAAAAACTTTCCTCCGGGGCAGAAAGTGCTCGTGCTGGAAGCCTGTAACCACCACCGGATGGACGACGACATCGGCACGGTGAAAATTCCCCGGATTTTCCGGGAAAAGGTGCAAGAAGATACTCGTTTCGAGCTTACTCAAATTCTTCCGGCGGAAGAGAAGCTGCAGGAATATGCTCTGGTGATCTCCTGCGCGGGATGCATGGCAACCCGAAACGTGATGATGCGAAACCTCGCCGTTCTTCGCAGACTCTCCATTCCCGCCCTGAACTACGGCATGTTCTTCGCCTGGGCCAACGGACTCTTTCCCCGGGCCCTTCTACCCATTCCCTCGGCGGCGCTCTTTCTTCGGAACGAGGCATGAGACACAACAAAGAAGCGGCCCCTTTTCGGGACCGCTTCTTGTAGGATCTTTCCGGAATTTTCCGGACCGTTTTTACAAAAATCTACAGCTTTTCGGGTATCCGGGGCACTTCGGAAGCCTGCTCCAGGGAGAGCTTGAAGAACCGGAGCTCCCGCTGGAGCTCCTCAGCTCCCCGGGCAAGTTCCGACGCAGCTCCCGCCACGCCTTCGATGGTGTTGAAGGTGGTGGCGGCGGATTGTCCCATGGCTCCCAGAGCGTCGTTGACCTTCCGGTTGTTCTGGGTAATGCTGTCCACGGAGGCCGCCATCTCTTCGGAGCTCGCCGCCTGTTCCTGAGCGATGGCGGCAATGTTCTGCACCACCCCGTTCATGCGCTCCACCACCTTGAGGGAGTGATGCAGCTCCTCGTAGGTGCTCTTCGCGAGAGATACCGCCTTGTCCACCTGCTCCCGGCTGGCCTGCACCTCTTCTCCCGCGTCCTTTGCCCGGGAGCGGAGCTCTTCCATGATCTGCCCCACTTCCTGAGCGGCCTGGTTGCTTCCTTCCGCAAGTTTCCGGACTTCCTCCGCCACCACCGCGAAGCCTCGGCCCGCCTCGCCTGCCCGGGCTGCTTCGATGGCGGCGTTGAGAGCGAGGAGGTTCGTCTGGTCGGCGATACCTCCGATGGTAGTGACAAAACCACCGATTTTTTCCACCGCCGCTCCTACGGAGCTCATGCTTTCATTTATTTTCGCAGAGCGTTCTCCGATGCCTTCCATTTCACGGGAGACGGCTTCCATGGATTCCATGGCCTTGGTGCTCACGCTCCGGGCTTCTTCCGAGGCTTCGGCTCCTTCCGTGGCGGAGCTTGCGTTGGTGGAGGCCCCGCTGGAAACTTCTTCCACCCCCGCATTGGTCTGCTCCAATGCCTGGGCCACATCCTCGAAGAGCTGCTCGGATCGCTCCAAATTGCTCCGAATCTCCTCTACCGCCTGACGGCTTTCCCGGGAATGTCCCTCCAGAGATTCGGACATGTCCACGAAGTTTCCCGCCAGATGAGTAATGTGCCGGAGCACCTCCCCTACCCGGAGAACCATCTCCGCCAGGGCATCCGCCATATCCCCCGCTTCGTCCCGGCTCCGGACGCCGAAATCTTGCCGGGTTACCTGGAAATCCCCGTTTTTAAGGCGTTCCGCCACTCCCGCCACCTGGCGGAGGGGGTTGGCGATGCGGCTGGCAAGAAAGAGCCCTATGCCGAGAGCCACGAGGCCTCCCGCGATCATCCAGATCAGGATCTGCAGCGTGGCGCTCCGGCCGGCTTCGGCGGAAGCCTCCACGTAGCTCTGGGCCTGGGCTTTCGCAATCCCCATAAGGTCGTTCACCTGTTTTTCCGCGGTCCGCAAAAGCGCCGCCTGATCTTCCAGAATGAGGCTTCGGAGCTCTCCGAAAACCTTGGAAGAGTTGTCCGCCACCTCCATGGCGCTTTCCAGGCCCGTATTGACGACCCCCATGGACATGAGGAGCCGGGTCTGTACCAGGGTGGAAAGTTTCTCCCGCTTCACCGTGGAGGGAAGCCCCTCGTCCTGAATGATCTCTATGCCCATCTCTCCGGCCTTATGAATATTGTTGTGAGCGTCCTTAATGCTTATGAATATTTGATGAAGTTCGTCGTTGTTCGTCTCGAGATTCGCCATGAACTGCCCGAGCTTGCATTTTTCGGGATCCAGAATGCCACGGAAAGGACGGACCGTGAGAGAGGACTGCATAAGCTCCTTGGCCCAAAGATTGTGGGCCGAGAGAATGGACACGATTTGGAATTTGAATTCCAGAGGATCCTCGATACCGAATTCCATCACTTCTTCGTTGAGAGAGACGGTTTTTTTCGAGTTCTCCTCCATCTGGGCCAAAGTCTTTTCGAAATTTTCGAGATTTCTCAGAAATTCCGGATCCTGCTCCATCTGCCGAAGAGCTGCGATTTTTTGAAGGAGATCCTTCGTGCGAGTTTCCATTTCACCCAAAACGGCCTTTCGCTCCGAAAAGAGAAGCCCCTCCCGGGTAAGGCTCTGCTCGGCTCTTTCGATTTCCAGAAGGCTCTTTTGAATTCCCCCCATGCTCTCTACCAGGGGAAGAGCCACGGTACCCACGTAGCGGTTTTTCTCCTCCAGAAAGCGGATACCCCTGTAGCCTATTCCTCCGAGAACCATGCCGATCATGGCGATTCCCAGAAACGCTGCTACCAGCTTACCTTTCATACGCATGTTCTTCCTCCTCTTTTCAAAAAACCCTCTTCCCGCCGAAAATGGCGGAAGATAAAAGAGCCCATATCCCCAGATGCTGTTACATCATCCATCAGAAATATTTTTCTTCTCCATCCCATATTCTACTCTAAGAGGCCCTTTTCTTCCAAAAAATTCCGGAGAGAAAATTCTCTTTTTTTCCCGTAGCGATCTCGCATTGAAATTCAAAATTCATAAAAAGAGAGGGATCCTTTCGGAACCCTCTCTTCTGAGTGGTGTTTTAAAAAGTCGGCGTTTGGGAAAGAGCCTAGAAGCCCCCCATACCTCCCATGCCGCCCATGCCTCCGGGAGGCATGCCGCCGCCGGCATCCTTCTCCTCGGGTTTGTCCGCCACCAGGCTCTCGGTGGTAAGGATCATGGCAGCGATGGAACCTGCATTCTGCACGGCGCTCCGGGTAACCTTCACGGGGTCGATGATTCCCGCGTTCACCAGGTTCTCGTACTCGCCCTTGGCGGCGTTGAGGCCTTCGCCGGCGCCAAGGCTGCGAACCTTCTCCACCACCACGTCGCCCTGGAAGCCCGCATTGCTGGCGATGAGGTGCAGGGGCTCGGTAAGAGCTCTGCGAACCGCCATGGCTCCGGTTTTCTCGTCGCCTTCGAGCTTCTCCAGGAAAGCATCCAGGCCGGCGAGGGAGTTCACGAGAGCCACGCCGCCTCCCGCCACGATGCCCTCTTCCACCGCGGCCCGGGTAGCGTTGAGCGCGTCTTCGATACGGTGCTTGAGCTCTTTCTGCTCGGTCTCGGTGGCTGCTCCCACCTGAACCACCGCTACGCCGCCCACAAGCTTGGCAAGGCGCTCCTGAAGTTTTTCCTTGTCGTATTCCGAGGTGGAATCCTCAAGCTCCCGCTTGATCTGGGCAGCTCTCTTCTGGATATCCTCGGAATTGCCGCCGCCTTCGACGATGGTGGTCTCTTCCTTGGTAACCTTGATCTTCTTGGCCCGTCCGAGCATGGAAATTTCGGCGTTCTCCAGCTTGAGGCCGATCTCTTCGCTGATCACCTGGCCACCCGTAACGATGGCGATATCCTGAAGCATGGCCTTCCGGCGCTCTCCGAATCCGGGGGCCTTCACGGCCACAACCTGGAGGATTCCGCGGATCTTGTTGACCACCAGGGTGGCGAGGGCTTCGCCCTCGATATCCTCGGAGATGATCATGAGGGGCTTGCCCGCCTGGACAGCCTTTTCGAGAAGGGGAAGCATGTCCTTCACGTTGCTGATCTTGCCGTCGAAGAGAAGGATGTAGGCATCGTCAAGAGCGGCTTCCATGCGCTCGGTGTCGGTGACCATGTAGGGGCTGATGTAGCCTTTATCGAACTGAAGGCCCTCCACCATCTCCAGGGTAGTTCCCAGGGTCTGGCTGTCCTCTACGGTGATGACACCCTCTTCGCCCACCTTCTCCATGGCCTCGGCGATGAGCTCGCCCACGGCCTTGTCGTTAGCGGAAATGGAGGCTACCTGGGCAATCTTGCTGCGATCCTTCACGGGGATGGACATGTCCTTAAGGGCATCCACCACCACGCTCACTGCCTTTTCGATACCCCGGCGCATGAGAATGCCGTTGGCACCGGCGGCGACGTTCTTCATGCCCTCCCGGATCATGGCACGGGCAAGCACCGTGGCGGTGGTGGTACCGTCTCCCGCCACATCGTTGGTTTTGGAGGCCACTTCTTTGAGAAGCTGGGCTCCCATATTTTCGAAGGGATCTTCCAGTTCGATCTCCTTGGCGATGGTCACGCCGTCGTTGGTGATGGTGGGGGATCCGAACTTCTTTTCAAGAACCACGTTCCGTCCCTTGGGGCCAAGGGTGGATCCCACGGTATCCGCAACATAGTTCACACCGCGCTCGAGAGCTCTACGGGCTTCTTCACCGTACGCAATAATCTTTGCCATAATTCAAATACCTCCTGAAGTTATTCGTACTTAGCCTACAATGGCAAGAACGTCGCGCTCGCTGAGGATGAGATACTCCTCACCGTCCACCTTGACTTCCGTGCCGCCGTATTTGCTGAAAAGGACTTTGTCCCCTTCCTTTACCTCAAGGGGCATTTTCTGACCGTTGTCGAGAATCCGTCCGGATCCTACTGCCACAACTTCCGCTTCCTGAGGCTTTTCTTTCGCGGTATCCGGAAGAACGATGCCTCCCCGGGTCTTTTCTTCCTGGCTGAGAACCTTGACGACGATGCGATCTCCCAGAGGTTTCAACTTCATGATATACGTACCTCCCTGATTATGTGTAGATGTTAGCACTCGACATGAGAGAGTGCTAATTTCCTTTGACCATGCATGATCTTACTGATGCATGGCTCTTATCTCAACACAGAATAACAGGGATTATTCTCTAAAAAGGCTTCTAAAAGATCTTTTTCGTCGTTTTTCTTTTCAAAACGTGGTTTTTTATTTTTATGCCTTGAAGGTGCGGCTTTTCGGAAAAACTCCTCCACGAGAACTCCCGATTCTTTCCATCCGGAGTATACCGCTCCGGTGAAGTGAGAAAAGTTTCGCCTTCCTCATACACGGGAATTTCTTTCAAAAAAGAGGGGAATACAAAAAAACTTGCCGACGGAAAGACCCGTAGTCTTCGTCCTTCCCTTGATAAAAGAAATCCTTGCGAATACATGCATAAATAAAAATACATGCACCAAAGAATCCATCTTGATATTTCGGCGCAAAAAAGATAAGGTTCTCCTGGCCCCGGGAGAAAACTTTGTATACGTGCACGGACCGCACAGGAAAGGAGTACCATGACGTATCGGCGTCTCGTATGGATTTTACTGCTGCTTCAGTTCACCATCATGGGTGTAAGCAACATTTACTACCTTCTGGCTTCCTACCTTCACTACCTGGACGTGACGAACCCGGTGGTTCTGGGATGGGCCATGGGAATTTACTACGCCGCCTCCACGGTGGTGCGTCCCTTCGTGGGATGGCTGGTGGAACGCTTCTCCTTTCGGGTCACCATGCTTCTGGGGTCGGGAGGATGCTTTGCCGCCACCCTGGGACTCGCTCTTTCCGGGAGCTTCATGGAAAGCATCATCTTCTGGAGAGCCTTTATGGGCGTGGCTTCGAGCCTTTTTATCGTAAGCATCACCACCTTTCAAGCCCTGGAGATTCCCGACGAAAAACGAGGGAGCGCCTTCACCTTCGTCTCCGCAGGAAGTATCGCCCCCCTGCTTCTCCTGGTGCCTTTGGCGGAATGGATGCTCCACCGGGGCTATCTGCAGCTCTACATCTGGTCTCCCCCCATAATGGCCCTGACCTGCATGTTCCTGGTTTTCACGGTAAAATCTTCCGAGGAACATTCCGAAACCCGGCGATCCTGGGGAACCTACCGGGAGCTTTTCGCCCTTCCCGAGGCCCGGACAGTCTTTCTGGCAACCTCTCTTTTCGCCTTTACCGATGCCGCCATGGTCTCTCTGGCGGCTCTGGCCATGGCCAAGAGTCTCAGCGCCACTCTCTTTATCTCCGCCAACGCGCTTACATCCATTATCGCCCGGCTGTTCTTTCCCTCTTTTCTCGACCGGATTCCCCGAATTCCCGCATCCCCGGTGGCCATCGCCCTCACTTCGGGGGCTCTGGTGCTTGCCACCTATACGGAGGCTTCTCTTCCTTTCTGCCTCGTGGGAGTTCTCTTCGGTCTGGGCATGGGTTTCGGCTTTCCTCTCCATCTCACCCTTACGGCGGATCTCACTCCTCCCCGGCTCCGGGCCAAGGCGACCTCCATGTCGTGGTTTTTCATGTCCTGCAGTTTTTCTCTCTGCCCGGTTCTTCTGGGATATCTTGCCAGAGCCTTCGGCATGATTACGGCCTATCGGCTGCTCTTTATTCTTATTCTGTGCAGCACCGTACCTCTGTGGCTTTTTCTCTGGCGCCCCCTCTACAAAAAAACGCAGCCCCCCTCTCAAAAGGAGTGCTGCGTAGCTTCTTCGGATTGATACGTATCCCTTTCCCCGGAGGAGATCTCCCTCATGGAATTTTCTCCGGGAAAAGCGGCGTTTTTACCCTGTCAGGCTAGAGAGAACGCACCTTCATGGCGAGAGCCGAGGGACATACCGCAAGCCCTCCCTTGGCGGTGCATCGAAGCTCCGGGGGGAGCATTTTTCCCGAGGCGTAACAGGCATCGACGGTTTCGTCCAGGGGAACGGGGTTTTCGTACCCCCCCGCGATGAGATCCGCATTGATGAAGGCGGAGGATGCGGCCAAAGCGTTTCGGGTGTGGCAGGGAATTTCCACGCATCCCTGCACGGGATCGCAGACGGAGCCCATGGTGTTCTGGAGGGCCACCGCCGCGGCGTTACAGGCCTCCCGAGGCGGCCGCCCCGCAGCTTCCGCCACCATGGCGGCTCCCATGGCTCCCGCCACGCCGATTTCCGCCTGACATCCCGCCACTTCCGCCGCAAAGGTGGCCCGAAGAGAAACGATAAGCCCCACGGCCCCTCCGGCGAAGAGAGCCTTCGCCACCTGCTCCTCCGAGAGATGCCATTCCTTCTCCAGAGTTACCGCGACCCCCGGAATTACTCCTGCGGCTCCGCCCGTGGGGGCCGCACAGACCACTCCCATGGCGCTGTTTACGTGAAGAGCCCCCAGGGCTCGTGCGGCGGCCCGGGTAAGGATGCCTCCCAGGGGGAGAGATCCCGCCGCATCCCGGGCATAAACCGTGCCTGCGGAAGGAGAGAGAAGGCGCATTTTTCCGGGGTTTTCCGAAAGCCCCAGCTCCACCGCCCGCCGCATAACCCGATAACGTTCCACCATTTCCCCGAGGGCTTCCCCCTCGGAAATTCCCAAAACCCTGGATTCGTAACGAAGTCCTGCATCTCCGAGGCTGATATTCTCTTTTTCCGCCAGGGCAAGCATCTCTTCGGCGGAGGAAAAGAGGGGCTCCCCCCGGAGAGGGAAGAAGAGAGGAGACGAGAGGTAGAGAGTACCCGGCAGACTCTCGAAAGCCTCCTTTTCGTAGGTCTTCAGAGGATTGTCCGCAAAGGATGCCCCCAGAAGAGCCTTCTCTTCCCGGCGGAGAATATTCCAGGAAACCCGGGGAAAGCAACGGCTCAGAATTTTCTCCAGGGATGAAACCTCCCGGGCTGGAACCTCGAGAAAGAGATCGTATTTCTTGCCGAAGGAAGTGCAGGAAAAGCCATTAAAGCTCAAAAATACCACGGCTCCTCCTCCGATGGAGCGCCCCCGGAGCAGAATTTCCCGCCCGGACACCCCCCGGAACCAGAGATCCACATCGTTGGGATGCTCCGCCCCCTCCAGGGGAAGAACCTCGAAGGTTACGGACATTCCCGCCTCCTCGGCATGGGAGAAAACCTCGAAAAAGCGCGGATCCCCCATATCCCATTCCAGAAGCCCCGTAAGAAAGGCCTTGTCGCTCCCCTGCTGAGCATAGACCTCTCCGTAGGAACCCGAAGAATCGAAAGAGATGCGTCCTTCCTCCACGGGCTCTCCGAGAAGTGCCCTCGCATAAAGTCCCATACGCCAGGATGCGGCGGTATGTGAACTGGAAGGGCCTCGCATAACGGGGCCCAGGACTTCGTTGAAGATGCTCGTACACATGGTTTTCTCTCCTTGTCTGTTTGCAATGCACCGGTTGAAGGTCAGGAGCGCACTTCCTCGATCCATCGGGAAAGCTGCCGGATATCCACGTTACCCCCGCTCAAAAACCCTACGAGAGTACGGTTCTTTTCGGGAAAAACCCCGGAAAGAAGGGCCGCCACGGAAAGGGCCCCGGAGGGTTCCACCAGCATTTTGCACCGTTCCAGCAGAAAAACCACCGCCTTCTTGATGGCTTCCTCGGAAACGAGGAGCACTTCCTCCACATATTTCTGCTCCACGGGAAAGGTATTTTCTCCGGGAGTGGCGGTGCGCACACCGTCCGCCACGGTAACGATGGTCTCCAAAGAGACCCGCTTTCCCTTTTTGAGGGAAAGATAGGTGCTGTTGCTGTTTTCGGGTTCCACTCCATAGATTTTGATCTCCGGATTACAGGCCTTGAGGGCCGTGGCGATGCCGGAGATCAATCCGCCTCCTCCGCAGGGAACGAGCACCGCATCCACCGAGGGAAGATCCCGGTAAATCTCCAGTCCTGCAGTGCCCTGACCGGCCATGACCAGAGGATCGTCAAAGGGGTGAACGAAGTACATTCCCCGCTCCCGGGCGATCATCTTGGCCCGGGCGATGCGTTCCACCGAAGAGGTTCCGAAATACTCCAGCTTCGCCCCGTAGGCGGAAATGGCCTGGGTCTTGGCGGGAGATGCATCCTGAGGGACCACGATGGTGGCGGGAACTGCGAGAATCTGGGCGGCCTTGGCCACCGCCTGACCGTGATTCCCCGAAGAGCCTGTTACCACGCCCCGTTTTCGGGTTTCCGGATCCATGGCGAGCAGAGCGTTCATGGCCCCCCGAAACTTGAAAGCCCCCACCTTCTGAAAATTTTCGGGCTTCAGAAAAACCCGGTTCTCCGAAAGCTCTCCCAAAATGCTGGAACTGTGAATCCCCGTGACGTGGATATAATCCTTGATGCGTTCCCGGGCGGCGTAGATATCTTGTACGTTAATGCTTTCCATTGTCGAGATTCCCCCTCGGATATGTCTTGAACATCCTTCCGACAGGATTTCTTTTGCATCGAAAGGTGGTTCGTTCTGGAATAGAATGGTATCCTCGTCTTTATATCAGAAACGGGAAAGGAGCAACCCCATGAAAAAAACCAACCCCATGCGCGTTCTCGATCGGGAGGGCATAGCTTACGACTGCCGCACCTACCCGGTGGATCCCGACGACTTGAGCGCCTCCTACGTGGCCGCCAAGATCGGCATGCCCGAGGAACAGGTTTTCAAAACCCTGATAGCCCGAAACAGCGACAAAAGCGTGGTGGTAGCCTGTCTTCGAGGGGACGGAGAGCTGGATCTCAAAAAGCTCGCCGCCCTGGGAGGACACAAAAAAACGGAGCTCGTGGCCACCAAGGAAATTCTTCCCCTTACGGGATACCAGCGGGGAGGATGTTCCCCTCTGGGCATGAAAAAGAACTACCCTCTCTTTCTCGATCTATCGGCCCTGAACTTCCCGGTTATCGCCTTCAGCGCGGGCATTCGGGGATGCCAAATCATCCTCCCCCCGGAAGAGCTCCTTCGGATTACCGGAGGAAAAACTGCGGACCTGTGCAGATAATCTTTTCGAAGATTATCCGTCCAGGCCCGTCTCGAAAACCCGAACCACAAAACGTAACGGCATTCTCGAGTTCCTTCCGCCCTTTCCGAAAAGAAAATGAACTAAGGAAGGCTCCGATGGAAAAAGCCGGAGAACGTTTTAGGCGGTATCCGGGTAGCAAAATCCATGGCCCCTCGAGAGAGGGTCAAACTATGCACCCGCACGGGAAAGGGAAGCTCCCGGAAATCGATGATGGGCTGCATCTCCCGCAGGGCTTCTTCCACCGCCCCGATTTCCTTTTCTCCTCCGTTTACGGAGAACACCGTATCCTCGAGAAAAACCTGATTTCCCTCCCGAAGTCGGAAGGTTCCCCTAAGATCCACCACCGCCCGGACGTTGCCGCTCAACATAAGATCCGCCCTGGCGGCGGCGTGGATTCCCTCTGGAAAGAGATGGCAACGCACGTCCCTCCATTGAGAGCTTTCAAGATGCAGCGTCTTTCCCAAAAGATAGCTGTTGATATCCTCTTCGAGAACCCGGGCGGTGAAATAGACACCCAAAGCCTCCACAACCTCGAGGTGTTCCCCTTCAAAACCCCAATCCTTTACGGGAGGCAGGCAAAGAAAGGTAAACTCTCCCACAATTTCCTCCACCCGGAAACCCGAAAAGGAAGCACCCCGAATACGCAGGAACATGCGCCGCACGCTTCCATCGGGTTCCACCGGAGCATCCAGAATCATCTCCATGGATTCGGGGGTGAAAATTTTTTCCATATGGGAAAAAAGCATCTCTTCGGGAGAAGAGGCTCCCTCACAGGGGAAGGAAACGAAGAATGCCCAGAGAAAAACCAAAACCCCTGAAAGAAGGGGTGCCCGAAAAGACCTTCCCTCACACGATCCGCAAAGAAAAACTCTCTTCCAACCTCGACATTCCATACAGACACTCCCTTCGCCATATTTTCGGAGCCTTTCGGAAAATCCCCGGCTCTCCTGCACGAAGTCCTTTCCAGAGACACGCCTACGCTAAGGCATTATCACCACTACGGTTCCTACCTTCACCTGCTCCTTGAGTGCCTGGATATCCTCGTTGAGCATCCGGATAGAACCTCGGGTATTGCGTTTTCCCACGAGATTCGGATCCGGAGTTCCGCATATTCCCAAACCGGACCAAGACATTCGCAACCGCAGGAACCAGGGGCCATAAACACCCTTGACAGGGCCCCGGCCATCCTTGTAATCGTGGGTCCAGCCGCTGGAATCCTGAATGTTCTCTATGGAAAAACGCCCCTCGGGGGTTCGATTATCCCCGGCCTTTTCTTTATTTCCCGTATTCGCTCCGATGCCCACGGGATATGTCGCCAGTATTCGGGAGCCCTCACACAGCATGAGCTGCATGGCACTCTTGTCTACGGCTATCCATTTTCCGTCCGGAATCGTTCCGAAACCTTCGGGAAGAGCGGTAATTCTCCCCTCGGGCCTTCCCTGTAATTTTTCCGAAACCGGCACATCTCCTCCGGGAATCGCCACCAGAGACACTTCAGAATCCTGCCCTGGGGAAACCTCCTCAAGAAAAGCTCCGGGAGAATCCTCTTCGGGAGCCACCACGACCACCCCGCCAAGATTCTCGGAATCTCCAAAACCATGAGAAGAGGAACGGATAAAGCTCATCCAGGCATACACCGTTCCCACCAGCAACAGCACCGAAACGAGTGGAAAGAGAATGGGGCCGAAACGAATTCTCGGCCGGCGAACCCGATATTTTTTTCGCATATACATCAATCCTTTTTCTCGGTTTTACCCTTCCAGTATACCCGAACACTTCGGGACAACAACGGAAATACCAAAAATTCCCGGTCATTGTACCTTTTTTCGCCTCTTTCACATAGTCATGAAAAAAATTCCTCCGGAAGGAGGCAGAAAGAGAGGGAGGGGCGATCCGGCTCTCACCTCCCTTCGAGCAAGCTATCCAGCCATGCGCCGGAAAAGAAAAAGCACGAAAAAAGCCCCGGGCTCTTTGCCCTGGGCTTGTATATGTATATTCTCTTGTGTATTCTAAGCCAGCTTCGATTCTTTCCGCGCTGCTCCGAAAAAGAATGCCTCAAGCTAAAAATTGCCCGAGGCTTTGCAACTACTGGAGCCAGCGAACGGACTCGAACCGTTGACCTGCGCATTACGAGTGCGCTGCTCTACCAACTGAGCTACGCTGGCAATAAAAAATGGCGGTCCCAACGGGATTTGAACCCGTGCCGCAGCCTTGAAAGGGCTGTGTCCTAGACCACTAGACGATGGGACCGCTAGCATGGTGAGTCGTCTGGGACTTGAACCCAGGACACCCGGATTAAAAGTCCGGTGCTCTGCCAACTGAGCTAACGACTCTCATGAAAAGGGGACATTTCGTTCCCGCAGGAAGACATTTTACAGGTTTTCGCCGGTACGTCAACCCCCTAAAAAGCACATTTTTGGGTATGGAACCAGGCAATGACAAAGATTTGCTTCTGGTTTAGGATGTACATCCCCGGCAATCCTTGAGGGCAATTTCCGGATAAGCACTGCTTATGTGCTATGTGCCGGGAGAATTGGGAAAATACGCTCTTTCCGGAAGAGCCCCTCGCTTACGAAGAGCTTCGCGTAAAATCCCCCAAAGGAGATCGCACTCGCTGTGGACATACGAAGAAATTTGAAGAAATTGCAGGAGCTCGTGGATAACCACAAGTCCCGCCACGATGATGTCTGCCCGTTTTTGCGGAAGCCCGGGAGTCTTTCCCCGTTCTTCCGGCGAAAGAGGCCCCAGCCTTTGGATGAACGAAACGAGATGTTCCCGATGGACGGGAAAACCGTGTACTTTCTCGGGTCCATAGGAAGAAACCTCTATTCCCCTACACATCATGGCGAGGGTCGAGGAGGTTCCCCCCACACCGATAAGTCCGTGCGGGAGTGCTCCGGGAAACGCCAGATTCGTTTGGAGATACTCCCGGAGCTTCCGGAAATCACTCCCGAAAAGGTTGTGCATGCGCACCGCCCCGAGAGGAAGGGAAAATCTTTCCGAAGAAAAGGCGACTTCGAGGCTTCCTCCTCCTAGGTCGAAGACTCCCCCCGCATCGGGAAAAGCCAAAGCCGCTCCGAAGGACGTA
The DNA here is from genome assembly GCA_964545875.1 of uncultured Synergistaceae bacterium. Taxonomy (GTDB): domain Bacteria; phylum Synergistota; class Synergistia; order Synergistales; family Aminiphilaceae; genus DAIPKP01. Next base: position 57,954 of record CAZJHH010000008.1, on the reverse strand, counting down.
TAGCAGGCTTCCTCATCTCCCGAAAGTATTCTCAGGGGAACACCTCCGGCTTTTTCCAGGCGTTGTATCACTTCTTCCGCATTGAGGGCACTTCGCAGCGATTCGGTGGCGAAAAAAACTCGATTTTCCGGAGGCACATTCAAGGCTTCGAGGTTTTTGTGAACCTCCGCGAGAGACGCACAGGTTCGGGATATTCCTTCTTCTCCCAGAATCCCCTTTCCCTCCCGAAGCCCCTGGGTAATGCGGGTAATATCCGAAGAAGAGCAAACATATTCCATAACGGGAAAAGTGCTTCGCACCACCAGGGAACGCAGAGAGTTGGATCCCACGTCCATGGCCGCATACAAAGTCATGAAAGACCTCCTTGCTGCGCCGCTTCCGGGGAACATCTCCCCGGAGAAGAGCACGAAAAGGCGGAAAATTCCTTCCGCATCCACGCTTCTCCCGGATGCCATCCCAAGGCAAGGTAACTCGCCATCTGGAGGTGCAGGCACTTCACCCGGGGAGGCATCCGGAGTTCGCTTCCACCTATGCCCCGCCGGGTCAGAGCACGCCACCACCCCGAGCGATAACGTCGCATAAAAGAAACACATCCGCTTTCAAGAAGGGCCAACCGAACTCTCACATGCGCCATATGCCAGGCTATCCAGGAGGCAGGAGGGGTTTCTTCGGCCAGGTGTCTCTCCAGAGAAGAGACTCCCGAAAGGCTCTCCAAAGAAGCGCACCGTTCCTGAAGCCAGGGGCAAACGAGCCAGAAATTTGTAGGAAAGGGGTACCCATTCCGGAGAGAGCTGCACAGAAGAACCTGGGGAAATCCAGAGAGGCATCGCTTTGCCACCCCCAGGACAAGGTCCGCAGAAAAATTACGCCCTCCCATGGAAAGGGCCAGAACTCTGCGATCCCGAAAAAGAAGCGGTTGGACAAAAAAAGGGGGTTGCCCCCCTGAAAAACAACGTGGTTTCTCTTTTTGCATAGAAACTTATCCCTTGGCTCCCCCACCGCGCCTGCGACTGCCGCTTTTCCCCTTGTTTTTTGCCGCGATTTCCGCAATCTTCTCTTCACTGCGCTTCAAGAACGTGGAGAGCTGTTTTTCGAAATCATCGGGAGAACTGCCGGTTTTCGGTTTCGGCGATTTCGGGGGAGGCGAAAAGGCGGCCTTAGCCTGTAAAGCCTTGAGAGAAAGGTCAATGCGCCCCTTTTCGTCAATCTTTATGACCTTCGCCTTTACATTCTGCCCTACCTCGAGAAGATCCTCCACTTTTTGAACATACTCGTGAGAAAGTTCCGAGATATGAATCATGGCCTTCTGTCCCGTACCGAGACGCACAAAGGCACCGTAGGCCGTAATATGCTCTACGGAACCCTCCACTTCATCTCCGATTGCAAGTGCTACTGTGGATTTCTCCTTATCTTCCGCCATACCGGGGCCTTACCTCCATTTAAAGATGACACTGCTTCGAACGTGTTGTTTTACCGAGTACGCATTTCCGAGCACGAAAGTTTCTTTCTCGAGATCCCCTCTACCCGACACCACCTCCGAAGATATTGTCGTTCTTGCCGGCCTCTATCCACACCCATCGCAATTTCGTTTCCCCAGGAGTTTTCATGAGAAGAAGATGGTAGGAACGCATACCAGCTTTTCGCGGCTCCATCCAGACATCAAGAGTTCCCGCATTTTTATCGAGAGCTGTTTTACGGACACAGCTTCGTATGAGAGGGGAAAAAAAAGCAAAAATTCCCGCCTTCGGGGTTCCCGGAAAGCGGTTTTTGAGATACCCTACAAGATTGTTCCGTTTCTGAGGAAGGGCATACATTCTGTCCAGAGCGGCAAGAACCTTCATCTTTTTTCTCTGAAGGAGATTCCCTCGAAGCGTCGGGGAAAAACCGCAGGGAACATAGGTAACTTGCGGCCTTTCCATAGCTTGAAGTCCCACGTGCACAGGACACCCTTCCCGATAGAGAAGAAGTACCGACGAAGAACGGCACTCCACGGAACTTGGTGAAATAGAGGTATATACGAACTCCTCTTCCTTTCTCGAAGGAAGGGAATATACCCGGGGGTTACGGGCATTTCTGCGTACACCCGCCTGTCGCAGCTCCTGAAAGTTCCCTCCCCTGACGGAGATCCTCCCCATGAACAATCGGGAAAGAACCGCCCGGACATCATGAAAGGTTTGAGAGTTTTTCATTCCGGGAGGGCTCCGACGGCGACTCTTCAACCGCCGCCAGGGCCGTGGCAATGCGGCCGAAGGGCTCCATAACATCCATGGTTTCCGCTACTTCCAGCAAAAGCGCTACATGCTGTTCCATTTTGGATGTCTCCTGCTCGGGAACCTCTATCCGAAGAGCATCACTCAATGCATAAAGCTGGACCAGAAAGATGTTTTCCTGGGGCTGAGGCTGAATTTCACCTACGTGATCCAACGGAGCATGCCCCCCCTGGTGCAGGAGAAACGTAGGAATGCGGCTTTTTTTATAAAGGGGGAGAAAGAGAGATTTCCGCTCACAAAGCCAAAGGGCAGGAGAGACGGAAAGAGCATCCACCAGGGCTCCCAAAATCACCTCTTCAAGAAGATACGCTCCCAGGGCGTTGCCGTAAAGGACTTTTTCCAGCCGCGAAGGCCGTATGGGTTCGGTATAACGGAAATCCTTGGGAATTCCCCTGGAATCCGTGACGAGAAGAGCCCCCCGATAAACATCCTGGGCATGCTCTTCATATATGTATCCCAGCAGTAAATTTCCCGAAGAATGCGCCAACCCGGTACTCCTTTCAAAAGAGGCTCGCCACAACTAACCGTAAAGATCCAGCCCTCCAAGCAGAGACATCCCTCTGGATGGCTCCGGAGATTCTCCGGAATCTTTCTCCACTTCCGCCTTGGACTCCTCATCTTTTTCCTGACCTTCGAATTCGCGAGGATTTCCATCTTTTTTCTCTTTGATGCGATCTTCCGTCTGGCTTTCTTCGCTCTGGAGCACCCGCTGCTGCCGCAGCTGGTTTTCTTCCACTATTTCCTGACTCTGTATAGTTTGAGCAAAGGAAGACTCCGGGGATTTCGCATGAGAAGCCTGTTGTTCCACTTTCCAGTAGGCAAGCTGCATATCCACCGGGCGGATCACTCTCATCACGCTCCTCCCGTTTTTGCTGCATTATACCTTTTTTATCGGAAACGGGAGAACACTTCAGAAGACAAAGATTCCCCCTGGATCTTTTTCTGAACCAGAAAAATCCGAAGTTCCTATTTGATGTAGGAGGTAGCCCGGATTTCTCCCTGATCATACATAAAGGTTACATACTTTAAAGCGTCTCGAACGATATATGTCAACCCCCGAAGATGGATGGAAACTCCAGGATAGACTACTCCCTGCACGGAGATGCGTCCTTCCTTCTCCATTTTGCCGAGCTGCTGTTCGATCTTCTCGAGAGTTTTCCTCTCACTCTCCATTTTCGCCTGAATCTGGAACTTCGCCTGGGTGAGTTTCAGAAGAATCTGGCGTTTTTCGTTATCCAGCTTTCCTAAAGCCTCCACTTTCTTGAGAAAGTCGATGTTTTTCGTGACTTCCTGGTACTGCTTTTCCCGTTCCGCAAGCTCCTGCTCGGCTTGGGCCTTCTCCTGGATCGCCAGAGGATTGACCCCGGCATGGATATCCGTTTTGGTTCCCATCTCATTCCCCAGGGTTTGACAGCGTACCTGGGATCCCGCGTGGATGGTCCCCCCCACGATAAGCCCCTTGCTTCCTTCGGCAACCACATCTCCCTTGGCTCGGATAATGCTGTGCATGATCGCGTTTTTCGCCACCACGTTTGCTCCGGTTTCCAAGGTGCATTGGTCCAGGTACCCCACGAGAATGCTTCCCTTGGCGGAGATAAAGGCCTTTCCCATTCCTCGGACGCCGCCTTTGATCTCCACGTTTCCCTCGGCGGTAATGGTAGCCCCCTCCACGACACCGCCGATAATGACGTTTCCTCCGGCCTTTATGTCGAAACCATCCCGAAGGGTCTGCTTTACGAGGACATCCCCGATAAACTCGATGTTCCCCGTTCCATAATCCACATCTCCCTCCACCTGATAGATGGGCTGTACGTGAACTTTTCCTTCCTGGACAAGCACGCAACCATCAATGGAAGCGTAGAGATGAATGCCGTCTTCGGAAACATGCGTATTCTTTCCCGCAGGCATGACTTTATCCTTGGCAAGGATGGCGGTGATGGGCTTTCCGTAAACACTGGTACCGTCACTGGAAACCTGAGGAGGAACTTTTTCGAGAAGCTCCTGGTCCGCCCGGACACTTACCACCACGCCAAGGTCTTTCATGTCCACCTTGGTATCGCTGATGGCCTTGGGTTTGGCCTTCTGGAGATCTACATGATAGATAAACCGGGCATCCTTGCCGTTGATGGGGGGTATCCCCCGGGCAACTTCGATCCACTCCTTGGCACGGTGCTCGGCGACTATTCTTTCGAGAGCCTTGTCATCCACTCCGAAGACAATGCCCATCTGAGCAAGCTCTCCCCGGAGTTCTTCCAGCACGGGCCAGGGATTGCCCAGAGGAGGCAGTATGCGTATCGAGGCAGAAAGATCCTCGTCCCCCACTCGTACGAGAATTTCCGCCTTCCGATCAAGCTCCTGTTTTCTGTCAGCCACGCGCACGAACGTTCCCCGCTCTTCCACCGCTTTTGCAATCGCAGAGACATCGTAGTCTTCGATTTCCGTGGCGTGCAGATAGTCCACCACATCCGAAGCCGTCACGTCTTCCTCGGCATTAACTAAAAGGAAAACTCCCTCATCGCGAACGTCAAGTCGAAAAGGCCTCTTCCCCATAAGGCAACCCCTCCCTCTAAAGCGCTTGTTTTGTGCGAAGAATCATAAGTGCTTTCCCGTGTATCTGAGAAACCCGTGATTCCGTAACCCCCAATACAGCCCCGATTTCCTTCAGGGTAAGTCCTTCAGCGTAATAGAGAGAAAGCACGAGCTGTTCTCTCTCGGAAAGTTTCTGAAGCGATGCATAAAGCCATTCATACTCTTCCTGCTGTTCCAGCACCTCATCGGGCAGGGCGGAAGAGTCCGCCAGAGAATCTCCTCGCTCCATTTCGTTCTCTCCATATCCCAAAGTCTCGTCAAGGGAAACCACGAAGGAACGCTCGGATATTTCCAAAAGCTCCCGATAGGAGGCCTCATCCATGTCAAGCTCCTCTCGAAGCTTTTCGTCCTCCACATGCCCATGCTTCTGCAACAGGTGCTCCATGGCATGTTCGAGCTTCTGAAGTTTTTCTCTCCCCGTCCGGGATATCCAATCATACTTCCGGAGTTCATCCAGAATGGCTCCGCGAATTCGGGGAACCGCATAGGTTTGGAAGACGAAACCTCGGGAAAGGTCGAATTTTTCCACCGCATGAAGAAGACCGATAACCCCGAAACTGAGGATGTCTTCGTAGTCCAGTCCCGGAGGAGGGGTTACCACCATGCGCCCCACCACATAGCGTACCAACGGAAGGTAACGCTTGACGATTTTTTCCCGAACTTCCGGGCTTTTTGTGGCTTCGTATTCTTCCCAAAGCTGCTGATCTTCCAAGGCAACCATGCAAACACCTTCGCTCAATGTAGATACAGATAGGCCACGGAAAAGATGGCCACGAGGAGGAAAAGGAGCATCAGGAGCATATGCCAGTCCGTCCCAAAATGAGCCAGAGTACGCCGAACTGCCTCTTCTCCCGGAAGATTCTCGAGCTTTCCCTGACGAAGCATAAGGCTCGGAGAAGACTTGAAGATGCCTTCAATTCCCTCGCTTATGTGAATCTGTACGATGTAGTCTCCCGAAGGAAGCCGTTTCTTGGTAATCACCGGAAAGGAGGGTCTTTTTCCTGCCTTGTCCAGATAACGACAGATGAGTTTACCCAATCCCGAGGAGTAGGAAAAGGAAACTTCCACCACATCCCCCTTTTCGAGAAGCACCACGGGCTTGCCCCGGGCAGGATCCACCACGGGGGAGCACGCCACCGTATAGACTTCATACTCTCCCGGCATTTCCGGGTCCGTCTTCGTCTCGGAAGCCTTGGGAGGCGGCGGAAGAACCGCGCGGACAGCAGCTTCTTCAAGATACTCTATGCGAATCTGCACAAAACAATCCATATGAAAGGCCCCATTGAGGCCTTCTTTCAATTTCTGGGGAAAAGCCTGTTTTTCCTGAGAAGAGCGAGAGAGAAGATTGATGGAGGTAGGAGTAATGTACGAATCGAGAACCTGGTTGCATTGTTTGTATATGGAGGAATCCGAAGGCTTCTCAATGGCAGTTATGGCGTTGCGCACCGCCTCCCACTGGGCATGTATGGAAAAGCCCTTTTCCATGCTTCCGTAAGAAGCCCATACCTTTTTCTCCAGGACATCCCCGCTCTCTCCATGAGCAAGGACGGAGAAGACACCGATGATATCTCCTCGCTTTCTCGCCTCGAAGGTTCCCATAATTGCGAGGTATGGTGCTCTCGAAGAACGGAGAGCCCGTACCCCGCCTATGGGGCCCTGCTGCTGCACGGCCCGGCGCACATCCTCCTCGGAGCATTCGAGAACCGAGGCAAGATCTGCGTAGGAAAAGACTACCTCCCCTCCGGCGGCATCAGTGCCCGAGGCAGGTTCGTTTTTTGCGTCCAAAGGAAATTCCTGGCGTTGGTCCTGTGGGTTTTCGTTTTTCGCCATATATTGCCTGCCTATCGTATTTGTGAAAGCCAGTGCGGAAGGTTCTCACGAAAATACTTGCGCACCCTCTACGGTACATGTTCGCCATCTCAAGATTCTCTTGAGCATCCCCTCAGGCCAAAAGTTACGATGAGGGGAGTATGCAGAAAAAGACATAAAGAAGAGGTGTTAAATCTCTTTCGTTCCCATACCCAAGGTCTTTACCGTGAGCATGAGGGTAAGCATGTTGAACTCCACACTCCGCCCCTTGTTACCTCCGGTATCCTCCGCCACTACGGGGATGCCGAACTTTTTAAGCCATTCCTTGGTTGCCTCGGCATTACGGGCTCCCACGGCAAGAAAACTGCTCGATTTACCGGGGATGTTAAACATTTGGGCTCCCCCCGCAAGTTTCGCTTTAAGCCCCGCTTTTCCTGCCCCGAGAGCCTTCATTTCATCAAGCAATTTCGGCACCGCAGTGTCCGCAAATTTCCCCGGCTTGACCACTGACGCACTTTCCCGACTATCCGGAAGCATGATGTGCGCCATGCCGGCGATTTTCTTTTCCTGGTCGAAAAGGACAAGCCCTATGCAGGAACCCAACCCCAACGTAACAAGGATGCCGGTCTTCTTGATAGCCACGAGATCAGCCATCCCCACATGGATGGTGTCCGCCAATCTCTACACCCCCAGACGCTGAAGAAGAGATTCGAGTGCTCCGGGATCGGGAACCATAATGACGCTTCCGCCGACCTCGTGCTCCATGTCCTTAACTCGAAGAGAGGTCTTCACAAGAAGCGCCGCATCCCCGAGGACGCCGAAAATGGAAGCCACCACATCCATAATGGCTCCCAGCATATCGTGAGCCACCGAAGGAACCGATGCGGGAAGCACGTACCCCGTAAGCATGGAAATGGCGTTCAGAAAAGCCCCGAGAACCACATTTCCCACTTCTCCCAAGGCACTTTCACGCATCTGGGCCTGCATATCCTCGTCCATGGAGCTCAAATCCATGGGTATCAGGAGATCCGCCAGACTCCGAGAATCCTCTTCCCGAATGAGAAAAATAAAGTTGCACGGAAGATCGCCTTCGGTACGGATAAGCACCGCACAAACCAGGTCTTCCGGAGAACCGTAGTGTTCCGAAATTTCATAAATAGGAATAATTTTCGCCTCGGGCACTCCGATATCCACCGTCCGTCCCGTCATTTGCGACAGAGCCGTAGCGGCGTTTCCCGTTCCGATGTTACCGACTTCCCGGACAGCATCAAGCTGCAAGCTTGTTATCTCTCCCCAACCCATCAGAGTTCCTCCAAACAAAAAAGAGTCTCGTGCGTGCTGCTCCTCTTCTTAGCGAACGGCATGAAGGGAAGCGACATCAAGAATAAGGGCCACGTTTCCGTCTCCAAGAATGGTGGCTCCCGCCATTCCCCGGACCTTCGAAAGAAGCTTGCCCAGGGGCTTGATAACGATTTCCTGCTGCCCCACAAGCTCATCCACGATGAAGCCCACACGGTTTTTCCCAAGCCTCACCACCACTACAGGGTATTCCTGGGCATGGTCGTCCTTTTTTTCCGCCCGGAGAATGGTGCTCAGGTTTTTGAGTGAAAGAATTTCTCCCCGCACGTTCGTCACGGGCGTACCGTGAACGTATTTGATCTCATCCTTTTGAACGAGAAGGGTTTCTTCCACGTTCTCCAGAGAGATGGCATAGGTCTCTTCTCCCACCCGAATGAGAAGGGCCAGCACGATGGCCAGAGTAAGAGGAAGGCGGATCAGCACCCGGGTGCCCTTGCCTACGGCGGACTCCACCTGAAACTGTCCTCCCAGGGATTCCACCTTGTTCTTTACCGCATCCATGCCCACACCCCGGCCGGATACGTCGGTAACTTCCTTGGCGGTACTGAAGCCGGGCAAAAAGACCAATCGGATGGTCTCCTCTTCCGTGAGGGCCGCAGCCTCTTCGGGGGTCAACATTCCCCGTTCCACCGCCTTCTTACGCACCACCTTGGTGTCGATACCCTTGCCGTCATCCCGAACTTCTATGATAACTCCGTTTCCTTCTTGGTACGCCGCAATAAACACGGTTCCCTGCTTAGGTTTATTCGCCTTTTTGCGATCCTCCGGAATCTCCACTCCGTGATCCACCGCGTTACGGATGAGATGCACCATGGGATCTCCGATCTCGTCGATCACGGTACGGTCAAGTTCCGTCTCCTTTCCTTCGATCACCAGATTAATCTCTTTCCCCATGTTCTTGGAGAGATCCCGAACAATCCGGGGAAAGCGGTCAAAGACAAAGGATATGGGTACCATACGAAGTTTTGTGACAAGCTCCTGAATTTCTCCGGAAATGCGGCCGAGCTGCGAAAGGGGCTCGTCGAAATCCTTGAGCCGCGCCTCCATGGCAAGCCGTTCTATACGGGCTCTTCCGATAACGAGTTCTCCCACGAGGTTCATAAGCTTGTCCAATCGGCCGATATCAACCCGAACGGTTCTTCCGCCGGTTCCTCCCGGCCGTTTCGGATGATCCGAGTTTGCAGGAGCCTTTCCTCCGGAAGACAAATCTTTCGGGGCTTTAGAAGCAAGCTTTTCCCCAGAGAGATCCTCTTCTTCTTCGAGATCCATGGAGGCTTCGAGATCCTCCATAGAGGCGGCAGTCTTCGAAGTTTCTTGCGGCATATCTCCCTCCACCTCCAAATCCGATATGTTTTCCACTTCGACCTTCTTGACTTCGCTGATTCTCTCCAGGTTTTCCTGAACTTCCCTCTCCGAGGTTATGGTGGCGAGGTAGAGCACGAATCCCTGCTGAAAGGATTCCTGTTCGAGTTCATCCACAGGGGGTACGGTCTTGATGACGTCGCCCATATCCCCTGCCCGGGAAAGGGCCATGAAGGCCCGAGCCGCCTTCAGCAGGCATGAATCATCCAGATAGACCACGATCTTATACATTTCAAGCCCTTGAGAATGCGCCTTTCGAACCCATTCTTTTTCCTGGTCCGTCAGCGGAATCTGGGCATTCTCCTCCGCATCATGGGGCTCTTCCTCTTCGTGGGGAGCTCCGGAAATGCGGGCATGGATCTTATCCGCCAGAGACGCGATATCGAGATCCGCCTCCCCCTGGCCTTCCCGAACATTTTCCACCCCTGCGGTAAGACGATCGAGGCAGCTGAAAAGAAGGGTCACGTCCTCCTCCATGAGATCCATCTCCCGCTTGCGCACCAGGTCGAACATATCCTCCATGGCATGGGTAAGATGGGCAATCTTCTCGAAACCCATGGTGGCGGACATGCCCTTGAGGGTGTGCGCTATACGAAAGATCTCCGTGACAATATCCTCGCTCTGCGGATCGTTTTCCAGAGAAAGCAGAAGATCGTTTAAATTCTGGAGCTGTTCCGTGGCTTCATCGAGAAACGCTCCTATATACTGGCTCATGTCCATACTTGTCATAATTTTCGCCCCCTCATTTCCCTTCCAGCCTCTTTATCGATTTCCCACTAGAGATTCCAGAGTTTCCGCCATGTCATCCAGGGGAATCTGTCGGTGCACATATCCGGCTTCCCAGGCATTTTTCGGCATACCGTAGATCACGCAGGTTTCGGGAGACTCCCCGAGCACCATACCGCCTCTCTCGTGGAGAAGCCGGGCTCCTTCGGTTCCATCCTTTCCCATCCCCGTAAGGATGACGCCGATGGACGCTCCTCCGAAAATACGGGCCACGCTCTCGAAAAGCAAATCTGCCGCAGGGCGTACGGAGTTCACCGGAGGACTATCGGATAAGGTACATTGTACCAGACCATTCTTCTCTTTTAGAAGGAGATGCTCTCCTCCGGGAGCAATGATGGCCGTTCCCTTTCGGAGGAGCATTCCCTCCTCGGCCTCCACCACGGAGATGGCCGCAAGATCGTTCATGCGCCTCGCAAGAGATGCGGTAAATCCCTGGGGCATGTGCTGCACCACCACGATGGGCACGGGAAAGTCCGCCGAAAGAAGGGGGAGCACTCCCTGAAGCGCCCGAGGACCGCCGGTGGAAGACGCTATGGCTACCACTTCGGGTTTTTTCGCGAACCCCCGAGGTCTGTCTCCCAAAAAAGGCTTCTTTTCGGGAAGAATTTTTGTGACCTTGGGGCGGGGAACCTCTCGATCAATCCGAGAAAGGTGAGACATATCGATTTCAGCCGCCGCAATAACCTTAGCAACCAACTCTTCTTCCACTTTGTTCATATCCAGTGAAATGGATCCCGAGGGTTTCAGGACAAAATCCGCCGCCCCCATGCTGAGAGCCCGAATAGTCACGTCGGCTCCTTTGGCAGTCTGGCTGCTCACCATAACAACCGGGGTAGGGCGAGAACGCATGAGATCCTCGAGAAACGCTATGCCGTCCTTTCTAGGCATTTCCACATCGAGAGTGATAACGTGAGGATCGCATTCTTCCACTTTCCTGAGAGCGTCCTCTCCGTCCCTGGCTGTTCCCGCCAGAGAAAGCCGGGGGGAACGTTCTACCATATCTCCGATAACTTTACGCATAAACGCAGAATCATCAACCACAAGGACTTTGTACACTCGCTCTCTCATGAGTACCATCTCATTCCTTACTTGACATCTCCTGCTGGCGGATAAACAGTCGCAAGGCCTTCTCCATAGAGCGCATCATGCCTCCGAACTCCACCCCTACTTCAAAAAGGCCCTCTCCTTTTTGGGGCGGAGCCCATACCACCTCTCCCGCACAAAGAAACCGCACTCCCTGGAGTTCGAGAAAAAAAAGGGTACGCATATTTTTTTCGAGAAGCCGTTTTTTTTCTCTGTACTGAAGCCGCACTCCTCCAAGGCTGATATCAAGAAGAGAAGCCTTTCTCCAGGATCCGGAGAAGGGCTGGGTCAGTTCTTCATCCACAACCCAAAATTCCGTGGAAAGCAAGCAGGGAACTCGCACGAAGCGTCGCCGCTGAATTTTCTCCACACTTCCCACGGGACGAACCCACAGTATGGGAATGGGTCCCGAAAGATCACAGCGTTGCGAAAGAACCTTCATATAGAGCGGAGCACTCTCATCGTGAAGAAAGAGCCCCATTTCCACTTCGCGATACACCGGAAGAAGTCCCTGTCTCCGAAGAGGATGCGCCAAACCGAGGAGGTCTCCTGCCGTCTCTTCGAGAGAAGAAGGGTAATGTCCTTTGTAGAGTCCCGCATCAATATGAATATCCGCCTTAACTCCCACCTTGTCGAGGAGAGCCTTTGCAAGGCCGTTTTCTTTGTGATCCGCCAATGGGCCTCTCCTCCTTAACTTTTCTTCATGATCCGGAGAAAGAACTCCCTAATTCCTCCGCCTTTTTGAAAGAAATCTCTCGATTCACTTCGGATTTCTTCGGAGAAAAAAAGCCTTCGGGCAATGGAGGTGAGAGCCTTGGAAGCCCCGGTAGAAGGATAGGAGAGGTAGAAAGGACGCCGTTTCTGCACAGCCTTCCGGATATTGGGATCCCAAGGGACATATCCCAAAAAGGGGATATTCATGCCCAGAAACTGATTTGCCGCCATCTGGATGCGCTCTGCCACTGACTGAGCGTCTTCTTCATTGTACGCCATATTGACGATAAGGCGTATATCCTTTTTTCTTCCCGCTTCGGTACGGGAGAGAGCTTTCAGCACTCCGTAAGCATCGCGAATAGAGGTGGGTTCTGGAGTAGTTATGAGGAGCACCGTCTCCACCGCCAAGGCGAAGGAGAGAACGCTTTCATAAATACCCGCCGCAGTATCCACGAGAAGAAAGTCCTCGGTGGCTTCGAGAATGAGAAGTTTTTCAAGGAGATCTTCCCTCCGGGCAGAATCCAGTTCCGCGAGGCTCTGGATCCCCGCCCCTCCAGGAATGATCTTCACATTTTCATCCACCGTAACGATAATATCTTCGAGCAGTCGTTCCCCCGTGACCAAATGGCTCAGGTTGTACCGGGGCATCATGCCGAAAAGGATGTCCACGTTCGCAAGCCCCAGATCTGCATCCAGCACCGCCACCCGGGCGCCCTCCTGCCCCGCGGCAAGAGCCAGGTTCACGGCGATATTCGTCTTTCCCACGCCGCCCTTACCGCTCAGGATCGCCAGGGAGCGTCCCCGCCTTACCTCGCCTGGCAGGTTGGCCTCTTTCGACATGAACTGCCGGAGAGGAGCCGCCTGATCACTGCCAAAGCGCTCCAGGAGAGGAGCGGAAATCTTCTTGGGCTCCTCGGGAGGGTTCGAGGAAAGGGTGGATTCCCCGTTTCTACGAAGAGGAAACATGAGCGTCGCCTCCTGCAAAAAGTTGGGCAAAGGCAAAGGCGTCCGCCACGTCGATATCGTTGGGAACGTTCTGCCCCGCAGTTATAAAAGACATGGGAAGCTTCGATTCCAGGAGCAATTCCAGAAGAGCTCCGAAAGAAAGGGTTTCATCGAGCTTCGTAAAAACCACTCCTGAAAGGGGAATGGTCATACGCTGCAAAACATCTTTCATATCCCTGTTTTTCATGTTCGCCGCAAGAACCAGGTGCACCACGTCGGGATTCAGCGAACGATATAGGGTTTCAAGCTCTTCCATTTTTCCGCCATCCTTCTGACAGCGGCCTGCGGTGTCAATAAGTATCACATCCACGTCTTGATACTCTTCAAGAATATTCTGGACATCTTCGGGATTTTGAATTACCCGAAAAGGCACTCCCAGAATCCGGGCATACATTTTGAGCTGTTCCACCGCGGCGATCCGATAGGTATCCGTGGTAAGCAAAAGAACGCTTTTCTTTTCCCACAAAGAAAAGATGGCCGCCAGCTTCGCAATGGTGGTAGTTTTTCCTACCCCCGTGGGGCCCACAAAAAGGGCTCTCTTTCCTCCCAGGGCTTCGCCGGTGCTCTTACCTGTAACGGAAATTCTAGAGGCAAGCCAGCGAGAAAAAGGAACGCCCATCTGAGATCCTCGGTACTCCCCCACAAGCTCGGAGGCCTTTTGAGGATCCAGATCCTGTACAAGGAGGGATCCAAGGAGGGGATCTTCTTCAGGGATGGCTGCTCGGGGTTTCGGAAGGGGGTCTTCCTGTAAAGAAGACGGTGGAGGCGTCGGGGAAGGAGCTTTTTTCCCCTCTTCGGGGAAACGATGCAGGATGTCGTGGAGAATTCCCCGAATTTCCTCGATTTCATGCCGGATCTCCCGTTGTTCTCCGGAATCTTTTTCGGGGCCAGCAGAAACCGCACCCTCTTTGGCAGCAAGCTGGCGAGCCATCTTGGAGAAGGCGAAGGTCACTCCTTCCGCATCCACTCCGGAAGACTCCGAAGATTTGGGCTGTCCCGGAAAAGGAAGGTTTTCTTCGGGCTTCCGGTAGTCTCCGGGTCGTCCCGGAGGGCCGGGAAAAACCTCTCTCACCGCCTGTTTCACCTCGAGAAGGCGTTGGAAAGCCTTGATTCTTTCCGAGGCATCTTCCCGTTTCTCCGAAAGAACTTCCTCCTCCAAAAGACCTGCGGTAACCACCAAGGCTCTCCGGCGGAAAAACCCCAGAAAGCCTCCCCGGGCCTCGGTCCTGGAAGAAAGGATAATAGCATCCCGTCCAAGGCGATCCCGGGCGATGGAGAGTGCCTCCACATCGTCCTTTGCCTCATATGTAATCTGCCGGATCAAACGCATTTATTCCACCATCCCCACCGATTTAAGCTGAGCCCCTTGAGAAATTTCATTATAGGATACCACAATAACGTGAGGAAGAGAGTTTTCAAGAATGCGGCGCACCACCAAGCGCACCTCGGGATGCACCAGAAGAATAGGCTGATTTCCCTCCATGCTGAGCTGTTCCGCAAACTTGGATACCGCGGAAACCAGCTTCTGCATTTCCCGGGGATCCATGGTGATCTGCCATCCCTTTATGAGATCTCCCTGGAGAGATTTCTTGATGCTCTGCTCCCACTTGGGAGAAAGGGTTCCCACCACGATAGAACCGTCGCTGCCCTGGATACGCAGTGTTATCATCCTGGAAAGGGATTCCCGCACCCGCTCGGTAAGAAAGTCCACACTCCTTGAAATTTTACCGTAATCCGCAATGGATTCAAAGATGGTCACGAGATCGCGAATGGGCACTTGCTCTCGGATCATATTCTGCAGAACCTTCTGCACTTCCCCAAGCCCTGTAACGGCAAGCATCTCCTCCACCACAGCCGGATGGCTCTCCTTGATGAGATCCACCAATTTCTGGGTTTCCTGCCGGGTAAGAATATCCGCGCCGAAACGCTTGATAACTTCGGAGAGGTGTGTGGCCAGCACCGAAGGGGCGTCCACCACGGTATATCCCGCTCCTTCGGCTTGATCCCGAAGCTCTGGAGCAATCCAGATGGCGGGAAGTCCGAAGGAGGGTTCCACCGCGGGCACTCCCACGAAGGTCTTGTCGGAGCCCGAGGTGTTCATGGCAAGATAGTGATCCGGAAGAAGCTCGCTTCGCCCCGCCTCGCCGCCCTTTACGAGAACCACGTATTCCGTGGGTTTCAGTTGAATATTATCACGCAGACGAATGGGAGGCACCACGAGGCCGAACTCCATGGCCATCTGACGCCGAATGGTGCCGATTCTCTCAAGCATATCCCCACCCTGGGCGGGATCCACCAAAGGAATAAGAGCATAGCCGATCTCCACTTCCAGGGGATCCACCGCAAGAAGCGGGAGCACGTTTTCGGGGCCGTGAGATTCGGGACGGGAGGCCGCAACCCTCCCTGCACCGCCTTCGGGAGCTCCTCCTCCCGGGGGAGCTCCCTTGGAAGGAGCTTTTCCCTTTCGAGAAGCTTCCGCACGATCTCCCTGTACCGCTCCTTCCCGGTACACCTGATACCCCGTAAAGGCGAGCAGGCATCCCAGTATCGCAAAGGGAAAGGTGGGAAGCCCCGGCACCAGAGCAAGCCCCAAAAGCATGGCGGAACCGATCCACATGGGTCTATGATAGGTCGTAAGGGTGGACACGATATCCTGTCCCAAATTGGAATCCCCCGCAGCCCGGGTAACGATGATTCCCGTGGCGGTGGAGAAGAGAAGTGAAGGAATCTGGGCTACCAAACCGTCTCCTATGGTGAGAAGGCTGTACGTCCCCAAAGCCTGACTCACGTCCATGCCTCTCTGAAAGGTGCCGATGGCAAGTCCTCCGAGAATGTTGATCACCGTAATGATGAGCCCCGCGATGGCATCTCCCTTGACGAACTTGGAAGCCCCGTCCATGGCTCCGTAAAAATCCGCTTCCCGCTGGATATCCGAGCGCCTCTGCCGAGCCTCTCCCTCTTCGATAAGCCCCGCATTGAGATCCGCATCAATGGCCATTTGCTTTCCCGGCATGGCGTCCAGGGTAAACCGGGCGGCCACCTCGGCTACTCGTTCCGCTCCCTTGGTGATAACGATAAACTGAATAATAACGAGGATAAGGAAGACCACGCCTCCTACCACGTAGTTCCCCCCCACCACGAAGTTACCGAAGGCAGAAATCACCGCTCCCGCATAGCCCTTGAGAAGTATGAGTCGGGTGGTGGAAACATTGAGGGCCAGGCGAAAGAGAGTGGCCATAAGAAGAATCGTGGGAAAGGCGGCAATTTCCAGAGCACGCCGGACGTAAAATGTGGTGAGAAGAACCACCACCCCGAAGGCTATATTGAAGGACAGAAGAATATCCAGCAACCCCGTGGGAAGAGGAATGATCATCATGACCACGATGAGCACCAGCATCAAGGCCATTCCCACATCCGCATATTTGAGCATTTTCGCCAAGCCCGGACGTTCCGCTATTTCACTCAATGCTATGCCCACTCCTCCACACAAGGTAATAAGCGAGAAAGCTCCCATGTTTCCATGAAATTCGTTTCCTCGCACGAAAATCTATCTAAAAAGGACACCTCATCCATTCTCGTCATAGCGATTGTAGCATTTCCGCAGAGTACGACAAAGGCGCAGAAGCCTTATTTTTTCTTCATTTTATAGACGAAGGCAAGGACTTCAGCCACAGCCTTGTAAAGAGACTCGGGAATTTCGAACCCCAGCTCTCCCACGTCGTAAAGGCTTCTTGCCAGGGGAGGATTCTGCACGATGGGAATATGGTATTCCTCCGCAATTTCCCGGATTCGCCGGGCTATGACGCCCCGTCCCTTGGCGAGAACCACCGGAGCATCCATAATCTCTCGATTATACTGAAGAGCCACGGCATAGGTGGTAGGGTTGGTTACCACCACATCCGCCTTGGGAACCTCCGCCATCATGCGCTGCCGGGCCATTTCCCGCTGGCGCTGGCGAATGCGCTGCTTTACCTTGGGGTCTCCCTCCATCTGTTTATATTCATCCTTGATCTCCTTCTTGCTCATCTTGATGGAACGCTCAAATTCCCAGCGCTGGTACGTGTAGTCGAAAATTCCCAGCACAAAAAGAAGAAGGGCCATTTTCAAAGCGAGCCACCAGATGGTTTCCACCACCAGAGGAACCCCTTGAATAAGGGGATAGGCTATGGCATGGCTCATGGCCTCCAGCTCGTTGCGAAGCGCCGTATAGACCATGAGAAGCAGGAGTCCCGCTTTGATAATTCCCTTGGAAAGCTCCACCAGAGAACGAAGAGATACGATTTTTTTCATTCCCGAAATGGGATTCATACGTTTGAAATCCGGGATAAGGGGTTTGCTGGCGAGAAAAAATCCTACCTGATAAACATTGATGCCCAAACCGAAAAGCCCTCCCACGAAACCCAGGGGAAGCCAGACGTAAAAAAATGTTTTTAGTGCTTCCCGGCCGAGAATGGAGATCCATCCCTCCCGGCCAAGCTGGTCCGACGCCATGAAGAGAATGCAATTCTCCACGTGAGTGCTGATCCAGAGAAACCACCAGCGGAAAAGAATGAAAATCATGCCAAGCCCCGCGAGAAGAACCACCGCCGCCCCGAGATCCTGGCTTTTGGCAGTGCGTCCCTCTTCCCGGGTTTTTTGGCGTTTTCTGGGGGTAGCCGGCTCCGATCGCTCCTCCGCGAAGAGCTGAAGGTTGAAAAAAACAGGAGAAGCGGAGCGAAAAAAGCTCATCGCCAAAGGGCCATCTTCTCCAGACCGAAGAGAAGGGCCTTGGAAATTTCGCTGTGCAGAAGGTCTACCATGAGAGGAAGAACTACCATAAGGAGGAAAAATCCCAGTCCCACCTTGAGAGGAAGGCCGAGAACGAAAACGTTCATCTGCGGAACCGTGCGAGCCACGAATCCGAGCCCCACATCCGCCAGGAGGAGCGTGCCGAAGAAGGGAAGCACCATGCGAAGGGAAATTACGAAAAGGTGCTGAAGCCAGGTACCCAGATTCGGATCATCCCGAAACCAGAGGAAGGGAGAACCGAGAGGAATAAGCTTCAGGCTCTCCCGAACCGCCTGAACGAGAAGAAGATGCCCGTCCCAAAAGAAGAAGAACCACATGCCCACGATGAAACTGAACTGGCCGATAATGGGCACCTGGGTCTGGGACATGGGATCCATAACGTTCACCATGCCGAAACCCATCTGCATACCGATAACCCGTCCGCCAATTTGGAGGGCATACAGTGGAAGTCCCGAAAGAAAGCCAAACCCCATTCCCACCAGGAACTCCTTGAGACAAACCAGGAGAATCCCCAAAGGGGCCTGGAGAAGCTGCAGAGAGGGGGTTTCCACTCCTCCGGGAAGAGCGATCACTCCCAGGGAAAAGGCAAGCCAAAAACGGAGAGGCATGGGAAGGGAAGCCGCGACAAAGGGAGGGGAGGAGAAGAGAAGTCCCGCAAAACGGAGTGAAAAGAGAACGTAGACGAGAATCAGACTTGAAAGGGCGGTAATATCGGTCATTGAACGAATCTATGGAGATTTTTCAGGATAAAAACCGTAAACTCTCCCACCTTGCCAAAGATAAAGGGGCCAAAGAAGACGATTCCCGTAAGAACCGCGATAATCTTCGGAATAAAGACCAGGGTCTGTTCCTGAATGGATGTGGCGGTCTGCAGAATCCCCACCACGAGACCAATGGCCATGGCCATGATAAGAATGGGGAGAGAGGCGATCAACGCTACCCACACCGCCTGGCGAAGCACATCGAACACGCTGAGAACTTCCATGGCATAAACCTCCGCAAACTAAAAGCTCTTCGAGAGTCCGGGTTTTTATCGGAAGAGATACTTCAAGAAAAGCTTCCCACCAGGCTCGAAATCACGAGATTCCACCCATCTGCCATGACGAAAAGAAGCACCTTGAAAGGGAGTGAAATCATCATGGGAGGAAGCATGATCATGCCCATGGCCATGAGAATGCTCGCCACAATCATGTCCACCACGATAAAGGGAACGTAAATGACGATTCCCATCTGAAAAGCGGTCTTCAGCTCGCTGAGCACGAAGGCGGGAATAAGCACCCGGGTAGGCACTTCAGAGGCGTTCTGGGGGCGTTCCATGCCGGACATGGTAACCATGAGCGAAAGTTCCTTGTCTCTGGTATGGCGCAGCATAAAAGCCCGCACGGGCTCCACCGTATTCTCCCAGGCTTCGGCGGCGGTAATCTGCTCTCCCAGGTACGGGCCCAGGGCATTATCGTAAATGTCGGACCACACCGGAGTCATCACGAAAAAAGTGAGAAAGAGAGCCAAAGCCACCACTACCTGGTTGGGGGGAGTTTGCTGCAGCGCCAGGGCATTGCGCACAAAGCCCAGCACGACCACGATACGGGTAAAGCTTGTGAGCATGAGAAGAATTGCGGGAGCCATGGTCAAGATTGTCAGCAGTGCAAGAACCTGCAGAGAAAGCACCACGTCCCGAGGGCCCTCGGCCTGCATCAAACCCATCTGAAGAGAAGGAAGAGGAAGCTCCGGCAGGGAAGGAGCACAATACGCATGAGACTGCATAAAAAAAATGCCCGCTATTCCGAGGAAGAGGACGAAGAAAATTCTTCTGCGTGCCATGCGGTCCACTCCTCTCTCGACCATCGTCCCAAAAGCACCGCCTGCCTACGGGCGACCCAAAGCGCCATCACGTCGGGGCCGCAGGAAAAAACGTACACTCTCCCTCTATCGAGAACGGAGGAGGAAAGAAGGGAAATCCCAGTTCCTTCTCTTGAGAGGGCTCCCTTTCCCCGGGGAAAAGGCCCCCAGCGCACAAGGAGAAGACCGCCTCCCCAAAGCAAAAACAGTGCAAGAGACACTTTTAAGGCATAACTCAAAAAGGGAGTCTCCTGCCAGCGGGGAAATGTCTCCGCAGCAGCAAGAGCAACCGCTGGAAGAAACAACAAAAAAGCGAGGACCGTCGTCGGAGGAAGTCCTCGCCTGATAACCGCTCGTACAGAACATTTCATGAGAAGGTATGCCTCAAGATGCGGCAAATCAGGATACGGCCTTACCGAGAGCCTCCAGAACGCGATCCGGTTGAAAGGGCTTAACGATAAAGTCCGTGGCTCCCGCCTGAATGGCCTCGATAACCATAGCCTGTTGTCCCATGGCGCTCACCATGACTACCTTTGCATCCGGGCTCGCCTTTTTTATCTCTTTCACCGCGGTAATACCGTCCATTTCGGGCATAGTGATATCCATGGTCACCACATCGGGTTTGAGTTCCTCGTACATGGATATGGCTACTTTCCCGTTCTCAGCTTCTCCTACAACTTCATACCCGTTCTTGGACAGAATATCCTTAAGCATCATCCGCATAAAGGCCGCATCGTCCACGATAAGAACGCTTGGCATGCCACCAATCCCCCCTATCATCTATCTTTCTTACTGTTTTCTCACATTCCTACCGACTTGACCCGCTCGGCTCGGCTTACAATCTCGGTAACCCGAATACCAAAGTTTTCATCGATCACTACAACTTCGCCTCGGGCGACAAGCTTGCCATTCACCAGAACATCCACGGGTTCTCCCGCAAGTTTATCCAATTCTACCACGGAACCCGGAGATAAGTTCAAAACTTCGCCCACGGTTTTCCTTGTTCTTCCAAGTTCTACCGTAACACGTACAGGGATGTCAAGTATCAGTCCAAGATTGGAAGGAACCCCCGGAGCTCCCTCGGGAGAGAACTGCGAAAATTCCGCAGACCGGACATCCACGGGAGCCGCCGCCACGGGCTGCGGAGAATCGGGCATGGGGATACCTCCCCCTCCGCCGGCAGGAGCGGCAGCTCTCTGAGGCTGAGGAGCGGCCTGAGGCGAAGACGAGGCTGCAGGAGCAGCAGGTCCGGGAGAGGCGACCTCTTCCTTGGGAGGCGCAAGAACGCTTCGAATCTTTGCCGCCAAAGCCGAAGCATTTTTCTGGGGCATGAGAAAGGCAAAATCCATCTCCCCCACATCCGCCACAGAAGACTTGAGCCGCACAATCCACAGAGGATCTTCGGAAGCGCCCCCCTCAAAGGGAATCCACTCTCCTTCGGAGAGTTTTCCCGAGGCATTCTCGGGAACGAAACGCGCCCCCTTGAGAAGACCGCTTACACTCGTAAAGGCCGTACCGATGATCTGGCTCAGCCCTTCCTGAGAAGCGCTGAGATAAAGGTCGTTTACTTCCGCGGGAAGATCCTTTCCGTCCCCTCCCATCATAAGATCTGCCAGCAGGAGGGTACTCTGGCCGGAAAGAACTACCGCGGCATCGGCGCTATCGAGGCCGTCGCAGCGGAGGGTGTAAAGAAACGCCTGGGCTCCCCCAAAGGAATCCACATAATCCTTCTGAGAAAGAACCTCCGAGGAAAGAACTTCGGTCTGAACTTCCTTTCCCGTAAGCATTCCCGTAACATCCGAAAGAGCGCCGGAAAAAACCTTTCCCACTTCGTCGAGAATTTCCGCATCCTCCGGAGGAACGCCAGCATTGCCACCGTCATCAAGGGACACCCCGCCAAGCAGGGCATCTATCTCATTCTGGCTCAGCAGTTCGTCCACCATGGTTTACTCCTCCTCGTATTCTTCTTCCTGCTCCACCGAGACGATGCGTGCGGCGTAGCTATCCTTATGCCTTCCGGGCTGAGCGAGGAACTTAATCTTATTACCCACTCGAAGGCCGAGATCGTCCTTGGTGGTCCCTTCAAGCCGGATAACGTCTCCCATCTGGAGCTCGAGAACCTCCTGAAGGCTCAAGACCGTATGCCCCAATTCCAAAGCGAGAGGCACCGTAACATCCTTCATCCTCTTGCTCAACGCCTCCCGGCTTCCCTGAATGCTCTTTCTTCCGGTAGAGGCGAACCACTGCTGAGAGCTGAGCTTATCCATAAAGGGCTCCATCACCAGATGGGGAATGCAGAGATTTACAATACCCTCCACCTCGCCGAGCTCCACCTTGAGGGTTACCAAAAGCACCATATCCGTGCCGGGGCAGATTTGAACGAAAAAGGGGTTGCTTTCCAGGCTGTCATAGCGAAAACGCACGTCCACCACGGTGCTCCAGCTCTCCTCCAGGAGTTCGAGAAGACGCATGTACACCCGTTCGATCACGGTACGTTCGATATCCGTGAGCTCCCGCACCTTGCGCAAGGGCTCCCCCTTGCCCCCGAGAAGGCGGTCGATAATGGCGAAGACGAGTTGAGGAGTCATCTCCATCACCGCATTTCCCGTGAGGGGATACATCTCGAGCACCGCTATGCTCGTGGGCTGCACCAGGGATCGGACGAATTCGTCATAAGCGATTTGGTCCACTGAAACGACTTCAGCGCCCACCATGGCCCGAACCATGGTGGAAAGGGCAGTGGTCATCTGTCTGGAAAAAGCCTCGTGGATCATTTGGATCGCCCGAAGCTGGTCCTTGCTGAACTTATCGGGCCTCCGGAAATCGTAGAGCTTTACGGCACGCTCTCTTTTTTCTTCGTTAATGGCATCAATGTCCACGCTCCCGCTGCTTAACGCAGAAAGAAGCGCATCAATCTCACCCTGAGACATTACTTCAGGTACCAAGACAGGCCACCTCCTTTCAAAGACGCTTCCGTATGGTTACTGTATAATGAATTCTTCGAAAAGAACCCGGAGAATCGGAGGTTTCTTATCCACCAGGGGCAAAATAGCATTAAGCCTTCGCTTCAGGTGCTGCGCCAGCTCCAACATGCCCTCGCCGCTCCGAAGATCGTCGTAACGCTGATCCTTAAGAAGAAGGAGCACGTCGTTCCGCAGAAGGCTCTGCCATGCGGGTTGGGCAATTTCCTCCCCCGCCTTCTCCGAGGTAACCTCCAAAGCCACCTGGGCCCGGAGTACGTGAATCTCCTTATCCGCCAGGTTCACCGTGAAGCCCCCCAAGGGAACCACGGGGCCTGGAGAAAATCCCAGATCGCCCTCACTCACGGGAACAGGTTTTCCGAAGAAATTCCTCCCTACGAGGATTCCTCCGCCTACGCCGAGCACCAACGCCACCACTGCCACGAGTATAAAGACAAGAAGCCGTTTCATTCCCTACTCCTCCAGAATATCAAGGCTATTGCTGCGCATACTGCGAAAGAAGCACGAGATCCACCCGCCGGTTCAGAGCCCGATGTTCCTCCGTATCGTTGGGAACCAGGGGCTTGTACTGGCCGTATCCCACGGACTTCAGACGGTAGGGAGAAATTCCCGCCGCATCGTGAAGATAGGAAGCCACCGTGGAGGCCCGGATCGAAGAAAGTCCCCAATTATCCTTATACGGCCCCCCCCGGAGAGGAAGAGAATCCGTATGCCCCTCCACCGCCAAGGGAATGGAAACGAGCTGCAAAATTTCTCCGAGCTTCGAAAGAACCCGCTTTCCCCCCGGCAGAAGATCCGATGTTCCCAAAGGGAAGAGAAGCTGGTCCGCCAGAGAAATGGTAACTCCTCTTTCGGAAACCTGGACGGAAACGTCCTCTTCGAGTCCCTCTTCGCTGATAAGGGTTTGGATTTTCCGGGTAACCTCCAGAATATCCTGAGTCTGCCGCTGAGAATCCCCCGCATCCATGCCCGTGGCACCGCCGAAAATTTCTGGACTCTGCTGGAGGGTTTCTCCCCCCGGCAAGGCTCCTATGGCTCCCTGAAAGGAAAGAATGAGTTTTTTAAATTTTACCACATCAATGGTGGAGAAGGAGAAAAGAAGCACGAAGAACGTAAGAAGCAGGGTCACCATGTCGCCATACGTGGTAAGCCAGCTTGCGGCACTTTCTTCCTGATGTCTTCTCTTTCTCGCCATAAAACGCTCCGCCCCTTCTTTTTTCGCCAGAACCTCACATAGGGTTTACTGCTCCGCCTCTTCTTTGCCTCCTCGTTTCTGCTCTTCCAAATCTTCCCGGAGTTTGGGAGGGAGAAACACCTTAAGCTTCTCCTCCACGATACGGGGATTCTCCCCCGCCTGGATAGAGAGAACTCCCTCCACGATAAGCTCCCGGGAAAGAATTTCTTCCTTGGTTCGGGAGGCGAGCTTTTTCGACAGAGGTATGGCAAAAACGTTGGCAATGAAAGAACCGTAAAAGGTAGTGATCAGGGCAACCGCCATGCCGGGGCCCAGGGCGTCGGGATCGTCCAGGTTCTTGAGCATCATGATAAGCCCCACCAGGGTACCCAGCATTCCAAAGGCGGGAGCGATTTCGCCCATGAGATCCAGCATTTTCTTCCCTTCCGCATGGCGCTCTTCGAGAAGACCGATCTCCGTGTCCAGAATGGCCTTTACCAGTTCCGGATCCGTGCCATCCACCACGAGTTGGATGGACTTGCTGATAAACACGTCCTCCAGCTGCGTGGCATCTTCTTCCAGGGCGAGGAGTCCCTCCCGGCGGGCCTTTTCGGCGAAACTCACCAGAGTCTGCACCAGGCCGATCATATCCGGAGAACTCGCAAAAAAGCCCCGGCGGATGATTTTGTGGAGCATCTTCAGCTGCTCCACGGAAGTGGCCATAATAACCGCTCCGAGAGTACCGCCTCCGGTAATGAGCATGGACTTGAAATCCACGAAAGCTCCCGGATCGCCTCCCGCGATAATACCGCCGATTACGAGAATGATAGCAAGGGATAAGCCTATAACGGTTGCGAGATCCACTACAACGCCACCTCCCTGGGCATGGGCTGATGCCTTCCTGGCAAGATATGCTTTTTATTGTAACACACCGGGAGATCCTTTCGACATCCGGGGCAGCACTCCCGAAGCGCTTCCGTTCCATCCGGGAAAGCCCGAAAAAATCTCCCTTCGGTAGGCCACAATAAGGCGGCATACCTCTTCGGGAGTTTCCTGCACCACGTAGCGGTGACCGTTATGGAGCAAAACCACCGTATCCGGAGTGGCCTCCACCGTTTCGATATGATCGGGATTCACCATAAAGACGGAACCGTTTATTCTGTGGAGCTCAATCACTCTCGTCACCTCGTCGTCCATCCCCGAAACACTCTACACCACATAATACAGAGAGAAAGGGAGTATGGCCCCCTTTCTCTTCGTACTATCAAGGACTATCGTTTGAGATTGATGGTTTCTTCGAGAATGGAGTCGCTGGTAGTCACCATCCGGGCGTTGGCCTGATATCCCCGTTGCCCCTTGATGATATTCACGAACTCCTCCACGATATCCACGTTGGAAATTTCCAAGTTCCCTCCGAGAATCTTGCCGCCCCCCTGCTCCAGAGGCATCACGAGCTGGGGCATTCCCGAGTTGGACCCCACCACGTAGACGTTATCCCCCGACTGACTCAAGCCCCCGGGATTGGTGAACATGGCCAGGGGGATGCGGTAGAAGGGAACGGTCTCTTCATTGTCGTAAATACCCACCACCGTACCGTCCGGCTGGACCTGGTAATCCGTCAGGACGCCCATGCTGTGCCCGTCCTGGTAGAAAGCTTTGGTGGTAAAGGCGGATCCGTACTGGGTAACTCCTCCCAAACCGTCTCCCATGGTCTGTCCCGTAAAGTCCAGGGTAATGGTCTCCCGTTCTCCTCCGGCGGCGGAGAAATCCACCTCCAGCTCCAGATCCCCCGGGTCGATAAGCTTTCCGTCGGGACCAAAGCTGATAATCCCGCTCCCTCCCTGAATAGGAAGGTTGATATTGGAGTCGATGCCGGCATCCCAGGACCAGGTGTTGATGCCAATTTTCTTGAAGGTCATCTCTAAAACATACTTATTTCCCAGGGAGTCGTAAATGGAATAGGTGGAAGAATAGACGCTTCCCCGGTTCTGGGCAATGGTAGCCACATCCTCGTAAACCGCAGAGGTTACGGGCAGCCCCGGATCGAGCCACTTGAGCGTGAACGCTGCTCCGGATTCGGCAATTTCGAGAGCGAGATTCGTGGCGAGGGATCCCGGAAGAGGAGGATTGGCTCCGGCCAGATCGAGGCTCTCGAAAGCCCCTTCCCGGTCATAGTTCACCGGTACGGTATGACGGGTGGGCACGCCGCCTGCGTCGCTTATCCAGAAAGCGAGCACCGCCCCCTCTTCATCGAACTCCGCCAGAATGTCGTAGGTGGTTCCCGAAGCGGTATCCTCCACGGAGAAGGAGGAAAAGTTCATGGTTTCGTTCAGGGCGAGCACCTGCCGGTTTCCGCCCTCTCCAACCACGAGCTCTCCCGTGGCGGCATCGAAGGTAACCGGATAAGCCACACCCCCGAGGTCGATGGTAGCCCCCGAGGTAAGGTTGAGCACGGGTTTCCCCGTGGCGGGGTCGATCCCGGTAGCTTCAAAGGTAATGTCGCTTACGGTACCATCGGCATTTTCGAAATGCAGAGTGAGAAAGTTCGCCGCATCCTCCCCGGGTTCGAACTGCACCTGATAGTCCACGGGCACAGGAGGTACGCTGTTGTCGGGGTAGGTCATCACCATGGAAAGATCCGCCACACCGAAGGGAAGATAGGGATCCACCCCCGCATCGAGATTACACCGATAGGCGATAAGATTGGTGGCCTCTGCGGAAAGCTTATGCCCCATGGGAATGTTCACCGTGGAGAGGGTGTCCGAAAGCCGGACCCCCTCTGCCGAAGAGGCATCCTCCTGGTACATGTACCCCTGAAGGTTGAAACCGTTTCCTGCCTGCACCAGATTGCCGTATCCGTCCTTCACGAAATTCCCCGCCCGGGTATAGTAGGTTTGGTCCCCATAGCTGAGAACGAAAAAACCGTTCCCTTCGATGGCCATGTTGGAGTTCACCCCGGTAGGCTCGATATTTCCCTGGGAGTAGATGGTCTCGATAGCCCCGATGCGGGTACCCAGGCCGATCTGTTTGGGGTTCACCCCTCCCATGGTCTCGTTCGCCCGGGTTCCCGCGAACTGAGTCTGGTAAAGCAGATCTTCGAAGGTGGCACTGGACTTTTTGTATCCCAGGGTATTGACGTTGGCCACGTTGTTTCCCGTTACATCCAAAAAGGTCTGGTAGCTTTTGAGCCCCGTCACCCCGGAGAGAAGTGAACGCAACATGATGTTTTCTCCTTTCCGCCCCTTAGGCGACGGCTACGACGCTGTCGAGGTAAATGGCGCTGTCGTTATCGAGAGCCAGCACCACCGCTCCGTTATCGAAGGCCACTCCCGTCACCGTAGCCTCCTGAAGGCTTCCCTCACCGTCCACGTAGGTTACGGTGCGATCGATAAAGCTTACGGCGTTGATCATGGAGAAGTTGGCCAGATTTTCCATTCCCGAAGCGATATTGGTCATCTGCTCCAGAGAACTGAACTGCGCCATCTGAGCGATAAATTCCTTGTCCTCCATAGGTTCCAGAGGGTTCTGGTGCGTAAGCTGGGTAATGAGGATCTTGAGAAAATCGTCCTTTCCCAGGGTACTGCTTTGCGTAGCCTCGGTGATTTCGGAATTCGCCGCAGAAGCTGCGCTGTAACCGGAAATGCCGTTAATCTCTGCCATAGTTCGTATCCTTTCCCGTGCTTTTTAGAAAGAGCCCTTCAAGCAGGCACTACCGCTTGATGTTGACGAGCTCTTCCAGCACCGAATCGCTGGTGGTTACCGTCCGGGCATTGGCCTGGAAACCGCGCTGGGCCTTGATGAGGGTGATGAACTCCTCGGTAAGGTCCACGTTGGACATCTCCAAGTTGCCCCCGAGAATTTTTCCCGCCCCCCCGCTTTGGGGAGCCACATCCTGGGCAAGGCCGGAGTTGGAGGAAGCCTGAAAGGCCGTATCCCCCACCTTCAGAAGCCCTTCGGGATTGGAGAAAATGGCCAGAGCCACCACGGAAAGGGGTCGGTTCTGTCCGTTGCTGTACACTCCCGTGATCACCCCGTCGGTACCCACGGAGTAGTCCTCCAGCACCCCCATGGCGTAGCCGTCCTGGTAGTAGGCCTTGGTGGTGGAGGGAGAGCCGAACTGGGTAACCCCTTCGATGGTATCCTTGCCGAAGGAGCGCCCGGAGAAATCGAGATTCACCTGGGCATCCTCGGCACCGATGGCGGAAAATCCGACATCCAGAGTAAAGAGATCCACTCCGGTGATCTCCCCGCTGGCGCTGAAGTTAATGATTCCCGATGTGGGAGAGAGAGGAATGTTACCGTCCGCATCCTCGGGAAACCATGCCCGCCACCGCCACTGACCGAGACCTCCCGAAGAAAGCTCCAGCTTCTCCCAGCTTACCTCCAGGGTGTGCGCATTGCCGAGGGAGTCGTAGATATCCACCTTGGAATCGTGAATGCTGTCCAGCCGCTGGGTAAGGGTGCCCAAAACGTCCGCCTGGGGAGCATCCGTAGGATCGATGGGACCGGTAGGATTGTCCGAGGCGTGGATCTCCAGAGCTCTCCCGTTGTTCGAAGCGGTGAGGAAGATGTTCAAGACATTCCCTGCCGTACCGTCATTAATCTGGAACGACGGGTTGTTCACGACATTCTCATAGTTTCGGAAGGTGCCGTCCTCGTTGAAGTAAAGCGGATTGCCCAGGGAGGTATTGAACACCGAAACCTCGTTTCCGCTGCTCTCGGAAGAAACGTACCAGAGCTTGAATCCGCTGTCGGATGCGGAGGTGTTATCGAAATCCATGAGCACCCGCCAGGTTAGGGTAGGATCCTCGGGATCCGTAAAGGACATGAACTCCATGTCCAGGGCATCCAGAACGTTCATCTCCCACCGATCCGCCCCGTCCTGCATCACCAGGAGCCCCGTTTCGGGATCGTAGGTGGTGACGTCGGTGCCGCCGGTTCCCCAAAAATCGGTAAGTTGGAATACAGGATCTGTTGCTGTGCCGTCATCGAAGGCAAGCTGGGGAACTCCGTTGGCGTCCACGCCGCTCATGTACATGGTTAAATCTTCCGTGGTTCCATCCGGAGCGGTGAAGGTCATGGTAATAAAGTTCACGCCCCCGGTAGTCCATGTCGGGGCGGCAGTCTGCCCATCCTCCTCGGAGAAGGAGACTTCGTACTGGACGCCCCCCATGACGGTGGTCTGGGTAGTTCCCTGGAGGGTGAATCCCGTGGGGATGTAGCTGTCCACCCGGGAGTCGAGGTTACACCGGTAGCCCACCACGGAGGTTTCCTTGGGGGGCAGCTTCTGCCCCACGGGAATGTTGATGTTCTCCAGGGTGGTACCCTTGACGAACCGGGTGGGATCGTTGGGATCCTGACTCATGGAGTAGCCCTGCACCATGTATCCCGTGCCGGACTGCACCAGGTTGGAGGATCCGTCCAGGCCGAAGTTCCCCGCCCGGGAGTAGAGGCTCGAAGCGCCGTTCCGCAGGATGAAGTATCCGTCCCCCTGGATCATCATGTCGTTCCGGCTTCCCGTGTACTGAAGGTTGCCCTGGCTGTGGATGGTCTCCACGGCTCCCACCTTGACGCCGGAGCCGATCTGCATGGCATTGGTACCCCCGTATCCGTTATCACCGTCCGGGGTGGTGGCTCCCCGGGCATCCTGGTAGAGGAGATCCTGAAAGATGGTGACGGATTTCTTGAACCCCGTGGTATTCACGTTGGCGATGTTGTTGCCCGTAACGTCGAGCATGGTCTGGTGTGATTTCACTCCGGATACTCCGGCCATAAGGGATCGCAGCATGGCAATTACCTCCTTGATTTATCCGCGTATGTATGTTTATACGTTTTTCTGCCTCTGCGCAATCCCTTGCGCACATCCAGGCTTCATGTCCCTATGAAGCATCGCGTCTATCATGTTATGCAACCCAGGAGAGGAGCCCCTGTTCCATGTCGAGCCGGAATACGGGAAGGTTCTCCTCTGCCTCGAGATCGTAACCGGAAAGGGAAGCAATTCCCTTCTTGCCTCGGGAACCGCCGCTCTGATTTTCCGAAAAAGCCCTTCCCCCCTCCTGACGGACATCCACGGAAAGATCCGTCACGGCGATGCCCTGCTGCTGCAGCGAGGAGCGGAGGAGATCCATCTGTCCCTGGAGCATCTGGCGGAGAGCCTCGTTATCCACCCGGAGAAGAGCGCTCACTCCCTGAGAGGTTGCCTGGAGAGAGATCTCTATTCTTCCGAGAGCGGGAGGATCCACGATGATCTGGGCCCGGCTGCCTTCGAAGGTTCGAACGATTCTCATGGTCTGCCCCAGACCTTCCATAAGGAAGCTCTGTCCTCCCGGAAGAAGGGAGGCCCCGGAAGATCCGGGAGAAAGGCTTTTGAGATCCAGCTGCATCTCCCGCCCTCCCACAGGGTTCTGCCGCTGCAATGCGGCGGTCTGCTCGTCGAAAGAGGTTTCCTTGGGCCGGGAAGAGCCTCCGGAATCAAGAATCTTATCGCTCCCGGAGCGGGAATTTTCCAAGAAAGGGTTCCTTCCCTGAGAGAGATCTCCCCGGTTTTTGCCTCCGGAAGATTCCGAATTTTCCTCCTCCCCGAGGAGCTCCCGGGAAGCGTTCTCTCCCGCCGCTTGGCGCAGTTCCTGGGCAAAGGTTCCCCGCTCCGGTTTTTCTCCCTGCAAAAGGGGAATCTCCCGGACAAGACCGGGCTCCTTTCCCAGGGAAAGCGGTTCTTTCTGAGAAGGTGCTTCTTGCGGGAGCTGAGAAAGATGTTTTCCTTCCGAAGAGGAGGATGTTTCTTTTTCCTGTAGCCCCCTCTCCCCAATCGGAGGAGCTTCATACAGAGCCTGGGAGAGAGAAGCGGTTTCCTGAATACGAGAACCTTCCGTCTTGCCGGGTTCTTCCAAGGATCCAGGAGAGAGAAGGTTTCTTCCGGCCCCCTCCTCTCGGAGGAGTTCGGCCTTTCCGGATAAAACCTCCGGCAATTTTCCGCCGGAAGACTTTTTTTCCCGGGAACCCGGATTCAGAAGCATCTCTTCTTCGGAAAGAATTTCCTTTCCCTCTTCATTGAAAGAACGCTCCGAAATATCTCCGGAATTTTCCGGAGAAAGAAGCGCCGGATCCTGCAATTTCGGAACGGAAGCGTCTTCGGCTGCGGGAATTCTTCCGAGAGAATCGAGAGCCTTCAGAAGAGCCTCTTCATCGGGAAAACCTCGTTTTGCCGCATCCAGAGATTCCGTTCCCTCGGCAAGCTTGCCAAAGTTGTGCAGATCCGGGGTCTGTTCAGGTTTTTCCACTCCCGAGATACCCCAGAGAGAGAGGAGAAGATCTGCGGAATCCCCGGTTTTTTCAGAGGTTTCGCTCTCTTCGGAAGTCTCGGCATCCAAAGAGTTTCGTCCTTTTGTAAAAGCGTTCTCTCCTAAGGGATTTTCTCCAAGAATTCCCTTTTCCAAAAGGGCTTCGAAGAGTTTGCGAGGATCCTGGAGAGCATCCTCCGTGAGAACTCCCGCCTTTTCCAGAATGTCGATCTTTTCGGAAAGCACGCTACCCCCCGGAGTTTCGGAAGAAAAGGATCGGGGAAGCATGGCAAAGATGTTCATGGTCGTCACCACCGCCCTTCAGGAAATGCCCTATTTTTTGGTTTGAATCGCCACATCGAGAAAACGGTCGCTGGTGGTAACAATCTTGGTGCTTGCCTGATACCCCCGCTGGGCCACGATGATTTCCGAAAAGGCCTCGGCGGTATCCACATTGCTCATTTCCAAAGCTCCCGAAGAAATCAGCCCCGCGCCGTCCTCTCCGGCAAAGATGTATTGAGCATCCCCGGAGTTGGCGGAAACATGGAAAAGATTCTCCCCTTCCTGCCGGAGCCCCGAAGGATTGCGGACGGTTCCCAGGGTAACTTTGTAGAGGGGCGAAACGACCTGGTTGGAGTATTCTCCGTAGACGGTGCCGTCATTACCCACCACGACCCCCGTATAGGTTCCCTGGGCGTATCCGTCCTGAAGAATGGCCCGGGTGGTGGAGGGGGAAGCGAACTGGGTAACTCCGTCCAGAGGGCCGCCTCCGCCGGTAAAGTCCAGAGCGATGGAGGCGCTGCCTCCCTCCTCGGAGGGATAGGCAAAGGCGATGGTGGGGTTTTCGGATCCGTCCCGTACGAGAGTTCCCGCCACGATGCCCTGATCGGGATCGTCGTAGGAGTAGAAGCTCACGCTACCGCTGCCGATTTCCGTTTCCGGATCCTCCCCAAGGGATGCGGACCACTGCCATGAGTTGGGCTCCTCGGAATTTTTCGTCCAGGTAAGGTTCAGGGTATGAGCCTTCCCCTGGTCGTCATAGATAAGGCAGGAGGTGGTATAGGGCTCATCCTCTCCGAGACCGCTGTCGAGATTGCAACGGTAGGCTATGGCCGTGGTTCCCCGGGGATCCATAACGTAGGAGGGATCTCCCACACCGGGAAGCTTCATGGGCTGTCCCATGCCGGAGGCGGGGGAAAGCCCTTCAGCTCCGTAGGGAACTCCAAGAAGATAGGCCCCCGTACCGGGTTGGACAAGATAGCCCTCGTTATCCATCACGAAACGTCCCGCCCGGGTAAAGTAGGTCTCTCCTCCCTGTTCCACACAGAAGAAACCGCTCCCGGAAATGGCGAGATCCGTAGGATTATCGGTAATTTCGAGAGGCCCCTGGAGAAAGCTGACCTTCACGGAGCCCACCAGAGGACCGTTGCCTACCTGGAAAGGGCCCACCGAAGGGGAACCGTTCTCGGGAAAGGACGCCCCTTGAACGGTGTCTGAAAGGAGATCCTGAAAACGGAGAACCGACTTACGATACCCCAGGGTATCCGTATTGGCGATATTATTTCCTATCACGTCAAGATAGGTTTGATGTCCCAGCAGGCCATTGCTTCCAGTCCAAAGCGACCGAATCATGGGAGGCCCCTCCTTCTCGTTTTCTGGTTTGGATGTGCATTCCCTTGCAATCCTGCCCACCGGTCCCTGGCGGAACATAAAGAAAAAGGCATCGTGCCTTTTCTTACGTAAGTATCGGCACAATGCCCCATAACTTTATGGAAAAATCGGGCTTTTCGGCGTGTTGCCTCTCCCGGTTTCCGTTACTGCGGTACTTCATGGGATGGAAAAGAAAGGATGTCGGGAAAAGGGGAACGAAAAAAAGCGCTTCCTACTGCTGAGGAAGCGCCCGATTTGCGAGTTCCTTGGTAAGATATGCCGCCCGGGGAGCCTCCATCTTTCCGAGAATTGCCGCAGCTTGATCCTGGGGCATCTGAGAAAGGAGGGTTACCGCCAGCTCCACCGAGAGATTCTGCATAATTTCCGCAGCGTTCCGGGAAGACATTTCGCCATAAACCCGGAGAAGCTTTTTTATGTTTTCCTGAGAGAGATCCTGGGGAGGTTCCTGTTCCTGCTCCGCCAGAGATGCGGCCAAGCGCCGCTCCCGGGCCTCCACGAGAGATTCACGGCCTCCAAGATCCTTCGAAAGAGTGTCGAGAAGGCTTTCTTTATCCTGAAGCTCCCGCTCCCACTCCTGCAGAATCTCCTGACGCTTGTCGAGATCCAGCTCCCGCCGTTCTTCCACGGTGAGCGAATATTCTTCGGGAACCTTTAACCACTCTCCAAGCCGGGGGCCTATCAGGGGAAGAGAGGGAATCGTGCGGTAGAGAAGAGGCCGGGCATCCCAAGCTCCCGTAAAATGCAGGCCTGCAAAAATTCCCGCGAGCAGAAGAAGGAAGAGAAAAAAGAGCTTCTTTTTGCCCCCTCCCTTTTTCTTTTTCCTGGGTTGGTCTTCCTGTTTTTTTACCTGCTCTTGTTCGTAAAGATCATCGTCCAGCATGGGCATAGAAGATCACCGCCCTTCTTCCGTCAGGAAATCCTCGTAGAGAGAGAGTACTTTTTTAACATAGTTCTGAGTTTCTGGAAAAGGAGGTATGCCTCCGCAGGCGTCCACTCTGCCGGGGCCGGCGTTGTATGCCGCCAGGGCAAGCTCCTTCTGATCTCCGTATTTTTTCATCATCCGGGCCATGTAAGCGGCGCCTCCCCGAAGGTTTTCTCCGGGGTCATAGGGATCTCCAACGCCCATGAGCCGGGCGGTACCGGGCATGAGCTGCATAAGCCCCATGGCACCCTTGGGAGATACCGCCTGGGGATTTCCTCCGGACTCCACCTGCATCATAGCCCGGAGAAGCTCCGGAGGAAGCCCGGATTCCCGGGAGGCTTCGAGAATTTCCTGTTCCCAGGAAGAAGATCCTGTCCGGGGAACACGATCTTTCTTGTTCTGTAAAGATCGAAGCTGCTCCTCGAGCCCCGGGGAGAGAAGTACGTCTTTCTCGGGTTCCCGAGATGCCGAAGATGAGGCGGTATTCAGCGCGGAAGCAAGTTCCCGGGCAAAACCCTTGGAGGAAACTTCCTTTTCCTGAATCCGGGGAGAGGCGAAACGCCCCTGAATTTCTTCGATGCGCGCCAGGGCCTTGGAAAGGTTAGATAGATTGGGTTTCATCACGATTTCTCCTCAGAAAGGCACTGCCTCCGAAATCATCGAGCTCCCGCTGTTCCACCGCTTCGCGAAGCGATTTTTCCCGATCTTGAAGTTTTCCCATGTAGGTCTCCATAACCCGAACTTCCTTGTGACACTCGAAAAGGCGGGACTGGGTTTTTTCTATATCCTCCCGAAGCCGCTCAAGTTCTTCCTCGGAGCTTTCTATTTTTCCCTCCAGAACCTGCACCATTTGGCGGCTCATCCAGAGCTCCTGCACGGAAAGGCCCTGTCCCGAGGTCTCTTCGAAACGCTCCAGGGCTGAAAGGTGCTCCTCCTCCAAATCGAGAAGGGTGCCCTTTACCTGCTGTTCCGATTCGAGGCAGGCCGCAAGCTCTTTCTGCACCACCTCGCGCTGCTGTTCCCTAGTACGGAGAATACGTTGATATCGTACGATGGCGTTCATTTTCCCTCTCCTCCAGTACTATTCTTCAGTGATGAGATCGTGAAGAAGTGAAAGGGTTTCTTCAAAAGGGATATGCTCGGCGATACCCTGGCGTAAAAAGGCGTTCACCGGCTCCACCCACCGGAGAGCCCAGTCGATCCTGGGATTGGATCCCTCTTTGTACGCCCCGATATTGACAAGATCCCGGGCATCCTCATAGATCGAGAGGACTTCCCGAACCTTCCGAGCCGCTTCCACTTGAGATTCCTCGGCGATAAAAGGCATGACCCGGCTGATACTCCGGAGCACATCCACTGCGGGATAGTGATTCCGGGCTGCCAAATCCCGGGAAAGCACCACATGGCCGTCCAAAATTCCCCGTACCGCGTCCGCCACGGGCTCGTTCATATCGTCTCCCTCCACGAGCACCGTGTAGAGTCCGGTGATGCTTCCGGACTCCCCCGCTCCGGAACGCTCCAGAAGACGCGGAAGAAAGGCGAAGACCGAGGGAGTGTATCCGCGAGTGACGGGAGGCTCTCCTACCGCCAGCCCCACATCCCTTTGAGCAAGGGCTATGCGGGTGACTGAATCCATCATGAGAAGCACCGCCGCCCCCTGATCACGAAAGTATTCCGCAATGGCCGTGGCAGTAAGCGATGCCTTGAGTCGCACCAGGGGAGGCTGATCCGATGTGGCCACCACCACCACGGATCGTTTGAGCCCTTCCTCTCCGAGATCCCGGTCCACAAACTCCCGGACTTCCCGGCCCCGTTCTCCGATGAGAGCGATGACGTTGATATCCGCCACGGTATTCCGGGCCATCATGCCAAGAAGGGTGCTCTTTCCCACGCCGGAACCGGAGAAGATTCCCACCCTCTGCCCCTGCCCCAGAGTAAGAAGACCATCCAGGGATTTCACTCCTACCGAAAGGGGAGTGCGTATGAGTTTTCGGCGAAGAGGGTGAGGAGGTGCCGCGTAAAGAGGGTAATAGGCAGTGGTCGCTGCCGGTCCGCCTCCGTCCATGGGCCTTCCGATGCCGTCCACCACTCTTCCGAGGAGAGCGGGCCCCACGTGAACTCCCAGGGGTTTGCCCATGGCCACCACATCGCATCCCGGGCCTATTTCCTGAAGATCTCCCAGGGGCATGAGAAGCACCCGGTCATCCCGAAAGCCCACCACTTCCGCCCGGAGAACCTTGTTTTTCCGGCGATAACGGATTTCGCAGAGATCCCCCACCTGCACATCCGGCCCCCGGGACTCCACCACCAGCCCCACCACTTTGGAGACCTTGCCGTTGATGCGGACACCGTCAAAATCCCGAAGCCGTCCTTCGAGAACCTCCAGGAAATCTGCGGGTTTATTCGCCCCTTTCATCCTGGGCTCCCTCTTCGAGAAGTACCTGGTTTACCTCTTCAGCCACCTGTTCCAGCTGGGTTCGCCACCGGGCATCATAGATGCCCATGCTGCTCTCCACAAGACAACTCCCCCGGTCTACCTGGAGATCCTGCAAAAATTCCACGTGCTGGATGCCCCGAAGAATCTCCGCAAACTCCTCTTGCCGGTTGGTGACCATATCAAGATCCGCAGGATGCAGATAGACCACGATACGATCCCGATCCGTAAGGCGCTGCAACACCGAGCGAAGGATTTCCATGGCGGTGGCCTCATTGAGACGGACCTCCCGGCGGAGCAGGTTGCCCAGCACGGTTTCCCACATGCGGATAAGGCGGTGCTGATTACCCTCCGCCAGAACTTCCAGCTGTTCCTCTATTTTCGTATAGGCGCCTTCAAGAAGATTCACCAGGGAATCAAAACGTTCCGCATAAAGCTTTTTAGCTTCCTCGATGGCTTTCTGGCGACCTTCTTCGTATCCTTTTCTACGCCCCTCTTCGAGCCCCTCGCTTCGCGCGGTGGCGCGCTCTTCTTCCAGCTTTCGTTCCAAATCCTGATGAAGAGTTTTCTCCTTGCGCTGAAACTCCTCTTCCCGGGTGCGCATCATTTCTTCCACATCAAGCACCCGGCGAGAGGAGGATTCCGCCCGGGCGGCGAGATCCCGTGCCGTTGCTTCGAGCTCCTCTTTCTGCTGCCGAAGTTCGGTGATTTCCGTTTCGGAAAGAGAAGCCTCTTCCTTTTCCGGGGAGGAATCCCTTGTCAAGGGAGTTTCGGTAGTTTCCGGGGAGTTGCGGGATTCTCCCTTTTCATGCACGGGAATGGAGACCGCTCCGGGAATCAGACGAACCGCCCGGTAGAGGCGCCTCCGACGCTCCAGGTCAGACAACCAACTCTTCCTCTCCGCCCCTGGCTATAATGATTTCTCCCGCATCCTCGAGCTGCCGCACCACACTGACGATTTTCTGCTGGCATTCTTCCACGTCCCGCACTCGAACGGGGCCCATGAACTGCATATCTTCCTCCAGCATTTCCGCCGCCCGGCGAGACATGTTCCGGAAGAACTTTTGACGAAGATCCTCGGTAGCGCCTTTGAGAGCCAGAGAAAGATCCTTCACGTCCACCTCCCGGAGTACTCTCTGGAGGGAGCGGTCGTCCAGGCTCATGATGTCCTCGAAAACGAAGAGACGCCGCTTGATCTCTTCGGCGAGATCCGGATCTTTTTCTTCCAAGGATTCCATGATATTTCGCTCGGTTCCACGATCCACCCGGTTGATGATTTCCACCACCGCATCAATGCCACCGGCGGCAGTGAAATCCTGGCCGAGAACGCTGCTGAGTTTTCGTTCGAGCACCCGTTCCACCTCCCGAAGTACCTCGGGGGTTACCCGATCCATGGTGGCGATACGCCGCACCACTTCCCACTGCACGTTGGCCCCCAGACCACCCATTATCGCCGCCGCCTGCTCCGGCGAAAGGTACGAGAGGATAAGGGCTATGGTCTGAGGATGTTCTCCCTGGATAAAGCTCAAAAGCTGGGAGGCATCGGTATGCCGCATAAAGTCGAAGGGACGCACCTGGAGACTTGCGGTGATGCGCCGCAGGATCTCCTGGGCCCGCTCGGGGCCGAGGGCGCTCTCCAGGAGAGTCCGGGCGTAATCCACTCCTCCCTGGGTGAGAAACTCCTTGGCCATCAAAATTTCCTGGGCCTCTTTCAGAACCGCCGCCTTGGTTTCGGAATCTATCTTGCGAAGATTTGCAATCTCCAGGGTGAGAAGTTCGATAACACTCTCTTCGAGATGTTTATAGACTCCGGAAGAGACATCCGGTCCAAGGGCCACGAGAAGAATAGCCGCCTTGGTACGCCCGTCAAGGTCTTTTCTGCCTCCGGATTTAGCCATGGGGCAACCTCCTTATTCCTCGTCAAGCCAATTGTTGATGAGCAGGGCAACTTCCTCGGGATGCCTCATGGCGTAGGCCTTCAACTGCTCTTCCAACACCACGATCTCGTTCTCCCCGAGAAGTTCGGGATTTTCCATGAGATCCTGGAGCGAAGGAAGCGGTGCCTCTTCGGACCCCGCCAGAGCCTGGAGGCGCCGACGGCGCCGGAGCCACCAAATGGCTGCGAGCACTGCCGCCAAAAGGGCCAAAGCGGAGATGACAAGGATCACGATAAGCTGCTGCCGCCGTTCCGCCTGAAGCTGGGCGAGCATGGCATCCATGAAGGTGGTGGAGAATCGGATAGGATGGATTACCAGCTTGTCTCCTCTGGCGGGATTCAACCCTATGGCTGCGGAAACCGCATCTCGAAGTCCTTCGAGCTCAAGGCCTTCGAGCTCCGCATCCACCAGCACCGAGGCGCTCACCCGACGCACTCCTCCGGGAGTATCCACCTGTTCCTCTTCTCGAGTGGTGATGTCATAGTTCGTTACCGTCTCGGTTTTGCTGTATTCGCTATCTCCCTGACCTCCCGGGGGCACCACATACCCCGGAATGTTCGTGGTAGTTCCGGGAGGAGCTCCGGGATATCCTCCGGGGCCTTCGTAGAGTTCTTCCATGTTCTGCTGGCTTCGGACAATTCCTTTTCCCGTCTCGGTAGGGATATATTCCTTGACGCTGCTCCGGCGCTTGTCGAAATCAAGCTCTACCCGAACCCGAACCACCGCTTTTCCGGGCCCGAAAACCCGCTCCAGCATAATCCGGACTTTGCGTTCGAACTCCGCTTCCTGCTGCCGCTCCAGTTCTCGCTGCACCGAGGAGACTCCACGCCCGTCCGCTCCGGCACCGTAGATGAAGTTTTCATCCCCGATCATATCCGAAAGCACGGTCCCCGAGGTATCCACCACGGTAACGTTATCCATGGTAAGCCCCTCCACGCTTCGGGCCACCAAATGCACAATGGACTTCACCTGCTCGGGGCCCACGGTTTTTCCCGGGGTAAGACGCACCAAAACCGATGCGGTGGAGGGCTGCTGCTGCTCCAAAAAGAGACGTTGCTCGGGAATGACGATGTTGACCTTGGCATATTCCACGGCGTCAATCTCTTGAACCGTTCGGGAAAGCTCTCCCTCCAGGGCACGGAGATAGGCGATCTTCTGCTGAAAGTCGCTCATTCCCATCTTGGAATCATCGAAAAGCTCGTACCCCACGTTTCCTCCCCGGGGAAGCCCGTCTTTTGCAAGGGCAAGCCGGGTTTCGTACACTGTTTCCCGGGGAACGAGGATGGCATTCGCAGCGGGATCAAGGCGATAGGGAATTTTTTCATCCTTCAGAATTGTTACGATGGAAGCCTGATCCTCCACGTCGAGCCCCGCAAAGAGGGGCTCGTAGGTGGTACGCCCCGCCCAGAAAACCACTAGAAAGAGCGCCCCAAGCACCAAAGCTCCCGCTCCGAGAAGCGAGAGTTTCTGCCACAGCGCAAGCCCTCCTAGAAAGGAGCGGATTTTCCCGAGGATCTCCTTTAGCTTATCCATGAAACGTCATCTTTCGTCTTTCATGGATGCTATACGGAAATCCGAGAGAGTTCCTGATAGGCATCCACGAGCTTGTTGCGAATCTCCACTACCAGCTTAAGAGCGAGTTCCGCCTGAGAAACCGCCGTCACCACCTGGGAAATATCTTCCACATCTCCGAGGGCAAGTCGCTGGGTTTCGCGATCTGCCACCTTCTGGAGAGAGTTCACTTTAACAAGATTTTCTTGAAGAAGGGCGTCAAAGGAGGGAACCTCTCCGGGAAGCCCTTCCACGGAAGAAGCTCCCGTCACCCGATCTTGCATAAAAGGCATGGTTCGCTGGTTTAAATCAATTTGTATATTCTGACTCACGAAAAGGCCTCCCTTAAAAAATAACGTGTCCCGGAATGTGGAGATCTGTTTTCCTTACGTTACCACATAAAGATGTCTGATTATACCCCATGAAACGAGAGCATTGTTACAATTTGCTCTTATTTGCCTGCACCAAGTGTAAAAAAAAAGAAAGAAATGAAAAAAGTGCGGGAAATATCCCCGCACTCATTCTCCCGTAATACATCCTCTTCGAAAAGGGACTTAATAACCATGTTTTGACGAACTTTCTATCCCCGCAACACCTCTAAGGCACTATTCCACATTCCCTCCACGGAGCTCACCACGGAAAGATTGGCTTCGTAGGCCCTGCTGGCTACCATCATGTCCGCCATTTCCCGAACCACATTCACGTTGGGATAGGCCACATACCCTTCTTCGTTCGCATCGGGATGTTCCGGCATGTACTCCAGCCGGGGAGGCAGAGGATCTCTCTGTATGGCGGTAACCTTGACCCCTCCCGAAGCGGAATGAGGATCGAGCTCCCGGGCAAGGCGCTCCGCGAATACCGGCACGCGCCGCTGATAAGGCCCCCCGTCGGCAGAACGGGTGGTGTTAACATTTGCAAGATTCTCGGAAATCACGTCCATCCAAAGGCGATGAGCGGTGAGAGAACTTCCGGCTACGTTCATAGAGTGAAAAACGCGCATTATCTTCCTCCGATAACGGTCTTGTAAACTCCCGCCTTTTTGGCCAGAAGGCTGTTCATGGCCTGATAGGTCATTCGGGTCTGAGCCATAAGAGCCTCTTCACGCTCGGGATCCACGTTATTTCCATCGAGGCGATAGACCTCGTCGTAGAGGCGTAACGTTTCGGGTTCCACATCCGAAACCTTGAGAGGCCGCAGGGGGATATGATCTTTATGAGTCACCGCAAGAGGTAGCTTGCTGGGACCGTCCACAAGCTCCCGAAGTTCGTCTTCAAAGGATGTTTGCTTTCGGGCATAACGAGGAGTATTTCCGTTGGACATGTTTTCCGCCACGGATTCAAAACGCCGGGCGAGACCTTCCACGTCCTTGGTCATAACCTTCCAGGTAAAATCTCCGCGCACAACCCCACCTCCCTTCAGCTTTTAGAAGTATCGGACAGTTGAGGAAAAAAGTAAACCCCCGGAGATGGTCACGGGGAGAAAAAAGACGACCGAACATCAAGTGAGATGGACACGAAAGCGTGAAAGAGGATAAAAAAAGGCGAAGAGCGGGCAGGCACCACACACTCTTCGCCATGGGACATATCACGCCGGAACCCACTGGTTTCGCACAATCCAATCCGGCGCGGACAGAGCAGATTCCGAGAGTTTTTCTCCCGAGGGGGCTTACTCTTCGCCGAGTCCGAGCTCCTCCATAAAGAGAGGGCTCAGCACCCGAATGTAGGTTCCCTTCATGCCGAGGCTCCGGCTTTCGATGATTCCCGCACTTTCGAGCTTCCGGAGGGCATTGACGATGACGCTCCGAGTCACCCCCACCCGATCAGCCACCCGGCTGGCGACAACCACTCCCTCGGAGCCTCCGAGCTCCCGGACGATATGACGTACGGATTCCACCTCGGAATATGAGAGAGCCCGCATAGCCATCTGCACCACCAGGCGTTCCCGGGCACGTTCCTCGATGGAACGGGTCCGTTCGTGAAGAATCTCCATGCCCACCACGGTGGAAAGGTACTCTCCCAGCACAAGATCCCTCGTATCGAAGGGCTGACCGAACCGGGCAAGGATAAGGGTTCCCAATCGTTCCGCTCCGCCGTAGACGGGTATGTAGAGCACGTGCTTGTTCGAGTAGGTACAGGGCTGGTCCGAATAGGCACAGAGACCGTGGTCCGTGTGGTTCAGTACGGATTCATGATACTGGTTGAGCTTCTCCACGTAGGACTCGGGCATGCGGTTTTCCGAGAGGAGATCCGCCATGATGGGACATTCGTAGGTATTGACCCAGGAGTACCCGAGAATCTTGCCGTCTCGATTGATGAGATAGACGTTAGCCGCTGCAAGGTCGCAGAGAAGCTTGGAGAGCTTCTGATAATCCGGATTCGGCTGTTCCTTACGGCTCTGCAGAGCCCTTCCCACAAGACGGGTCTTCTCCAGAAGATCCTCCATGGCCGAGGGATTCAGTATTTTCGGACGTGATTCGATTAACTCTTTCGGGGTGTTCATAATACGTACAGTACCTCCTCGTTATTCCGCTGGAATAATGACTCTTTCCAATTTTTCGCGCAAGTTTCGAAAAACCAATTCTACCAGAAAAATTCGAACCATTGCGAAAATTCTATAGACTTTTTCCAAGAACCCATCGATTCTCGGGGAACCTGGCTTACCAACACGAGATTTTACGGGGAAAACATTGACACTTGGCATTTACAGAAGATATTTACGAATATCCTCGTTTCCCGCGATATCCGCAAAGGTATACCGAACCTTTTCCGAAGTGATTGCAAGATCCTCCGGGGCTACCCGGGGAGCCCGGAAATTGAGATCTTCCAGGAGAAGCTCCATCATGGTATGAAGCCTCCGGGCTCCGATGTTTTCCATCTCCCGGTTCATGGTGGCGGCATAGCGGGCAATCTCCCGGAGAGCTTCCTCCTGGAATTCCACCACCACATCCTCGGTTTCCAGAAGAGCCTTATACTGCTTTATCAAGCTGTGTTCGGGCTCTTTGAGAATGCGGAAGAGGTCTTCTTCCTCCAGAGAGTCCAGTTCCACTCGAATAGGAAAGCGCCCTTGGAGTTCCGGCACCAGATCCGAGGGCTTCACCTTGTGAAAGGCCCCGGCGGCAATGAAGAGAATGTGATCCGTCTGCACCGAGCCATATTTCGTCTGCACCGAAGTACCTTCTACAATGGGGAGAAGATCCCTCTGCACTCCTTCCCGGCTCACATCGGGACCGCTTCCCCGGCCTTCTGAAGAAGCCACCTTATCCAGCTCGTCCAGAAAGACGATTCCCTCTTCCTGGGCCTTTTCGAGAGCTTCCGAAGTAACCGCATCCATATCCACCAACCGCTCCGCCTCTTCCGCTTGAAGGAGCCGCCGGGCCTCTCGAATTTTCATTTTTTTCTTCTTCGTTTTTTTAGGCAGAAGCCCTCCGAGCATTTCATTGATACTCATGCCCATTTCATCCATGCCGCCTCCCCCGATAAGAGGAATCCCCATGCGGGAGCTTTCGGTGACGTGCACTTCCACCTCCCGATCCTCCAGGCGTCCCGCCTGAAGCATTTCCTTGAGTCTCCCCCGGGTGGCAGCAAATTTTTCGTCATTTTCAAAGGAGGGATCTATTTCGGATTCCTCTTCCTCCTCTCCGAAGGAGAAAAAAGAGGGCATTTTACGCTTTTTAGGCACCGGCAAAAGAGCATCGAGAATGCGTTCCTCCGCGGCCAGGGCAGCTTCTCCCTGAACTTCCTCCACCTTTCGGGCTTTTACCATCTGCACCGAAGATTCCACAAGATCCCGGATCATGGATTCTACGTCCCGTCCCACGTATCCCACTTCCGTGAACTTGGTGGCCTCCACCTTGGCAAAGGGAGCGTCTACAAGCCGGGCAAGGCGGCGGGCAATTTCGGTTTTCCCCACCCCCGTGGGGCCCACCATGATGATGTTCCGGGGAGAGATCTCCTTGGCAATTTCTTCGGGGAGACAGCGGCGGCGCATACGGTTTCTCAAAGCCACCGCCACCGCCCGCTTGGCTTTTTCCTGGCCCACCACATAGCGATCCAGGTAAGCCACGATCTCTTCGGGAAAAAGCCCTTTTTGAGAAGAGAGGGTCATACTAGAGCACCTCCACGGCAATACAGGAGTTCGTGTAAATACATATATCCGATGCAATGCGCAGGCTTTTCTGCACTATTTCTTCGGCGGAAGCCGAAGAGGGAGCCTCCAGAAATGCCCGGGCCGCCGCAAGGGCGAACCCCGACCCAGAGCCTATGGCGGCGGCATCCCCTTCGGGCTCAAGCACATCTCCGGATCCCGAGAGAAGAAGAGTCTGCTCCTGATCCGCCACAAGCATGAGAGCTTCAAGCCTGCGGAGAGCCTTGTCGGAACGCCATTCCCTCACGAGAGACACCGAAGCTCTCATAAGATTTCCCGAATGCTCCTCCAGACGTTTCTCGAAACGTTCCAGCAGCGTCATGGCATCCGCAGTGCTTCCCGCAAAACCCGCCACGATGTTATGTTTTCCGAGACGCCGAACTTTCCGAGCATTTCCCTTGATGATCTGTTGACCCAGGGTTACCTGGCCATCCGCTCCGAGAGCGACGTTTCCGTCTTTACGAACACAAAGAACGGTGGTTCCTTTAAACATCCGTTTCACCTCCTGCCCTTGGATGGGCAGCGCTGTAACTCCGGACCATCTGTCCCGGAGTGATCTGCAAATATTTCTGAGTGGTCCCAAGACTTTCGTGCCCCAAGAGCTCCTGCACCACCCGCAGAGGGGCGTTCCCCTCAAGCATGTGGGTGGCGAAGGTATGCCGTAGGGTATGGGGGGTAACGTTATAGAGTCCAAGCTCTTTGGCAATGCCCGTCACCATCCGGTGCACCGTACGCACGGTGATGCGCGCCGCCCCCCGGCTTCCCGGAAAAACCGGAGCCTCCAGAGCGAAGTTCTTTCCCAAAGAGCTTTTCCAAGACTTCAAAGCCTCCCGGGCAGGAAGGCTCAGCGGCACGTAACGCTCTTTGTCGCCCTTGCCGAGCACTCGGATCCAACGCTCTTCAAGATCCA
Organism: uncultured Synergistaceae bacterium; assembly: GCA_964545875.1. GTDB lineage: Bacteria > Synergistota > Synergistia > Synergistales > Aminiphilaceae > DAIPKP01. The sequence goes on along the minus strand of CAZJHH010000008.1, from coordinate 13,347 downwards.
CATGCTCCCAATTCAGGGCCACCAGCTCCGCCACCCGGAGACCACTTCCGTAAAGTACCTCCAACATGGCCCGGTCACGACAGAGGGTTTCACCCCGAGGGCCTTTCTCCACAAGTCTGCAAGCATCCTCCTGAGAGAGAGCCATGGGAAGATGCCGGGGAAGTTTCGGCGTTCGCACCGATGCTGCGGGATTTTCCCGGAGCATGCCCCTCTCGCACTGATATTCGAAAAAACTCCGTATGGCTGAAAGCTTTCGGGCCGCACTCGTTTTGGCATAACCAAAGCCCAGGATCTCTCGAAGGAAGGTACGAACCTGCCCGGAGGTGACCTCCCGGGGAGTGCGAACTTCCTCCTGTTCGAGAAAATCCAGGAACTGACCGAGATCGACGCTGTAGTTCACCACGGTGTTCTCTTCCCGGCCGAGACCATACCGCATGTGATGCAAAAATGCATCCAATACTGAGGATAATAACAATTCCATGGAGGTATTGTACCACTTTTTCTTTGGAATCTACACAATTATCGACAACTTTAGTGTATTTTTTCTTTAATAAAAAATCCCGGAAAGCGCCGGGATTTCAAGTGAAGCCGCTTTATCCACCTTTATGCCGGGGGAAACACTCCTGATAACTTTCCAGGTAAATCCTTCCTTCGCCGGCAAGAAAGACTTCCCGAGCCTCCAGAGCCCGCCGGGCTATCTGCAAACACCGCTCCTGACGCTTTTTTACGCGTTTTTCCAGGGGAGGGAAGATTCCGAGGTTGCAGTTCATAGGTTGAAACGACTCGGGAAGGGCGTCCTGGAGATAGTGGAGCAGAGAGCCCAGAGCGGTTTCCCGGGGCCAGCGAGGTGCTTCTCCCCGGGAGAGGAAGGCGTGAAGATAGAGGGCTGCGGCATATCCTGCGGCGGTGCTTTCCATGTACCCTTCTACACCGCAGAGCTGCCCCGCCACGAAGAGAAGCGGTTCGCCCCGGAAGCGAAGCCAGGGGTCGAGAACCATGGGAGCATTGACAAAGCTATTGCGGTGCATGACGCCAAAACGCACGAACTCCGCTTTTTCGAGCCCCGGAATCATCCGGAAAATCCGCTCCTGCTCTCCCCAGAGAAGATTCGTTTGAAATCCCACGAGGTTGAAAAGAGATCCTTCCAGGTTATCCTGCCGGAGCTGCGCCACCGCGTAAGGGTCGCAGCCTTTCCGGGGATCTTTGAGCCCCACCGGGCGGAGAGGGCCAAACCGAAGGGTGTCCCGCCCCCGGGAAGCAATGATCTCTACGGGAAGGCACCCTTCAAAATAAGAGGGATGGGATTCGAATTCCCGAAGAGGAGCCCGGCGAGCCTCCGAAAGAGCTTCCCAAAAATGCTGGTACTCTTCTTCGTTGAAGGGGCAGTTTATATAATCCTCCCCTCCGTCTTCCCAGCGATTTCCCCGGTAGGCCACAGACATGTCGATGCTCTCCCGGGTTACCACGGGAGCCACCGCATCGTAGAAAGCCAGGAGCCCCCCGGTGCGGGCACGAATTTTCTCCGACAGAACCGGAGAGGTGAGAGGCCCCGTGGCGATAATGGCAGGCCCCGAAGGAAGCTCCGAAACTTCTTCGGAAATCCGGGTTATTCCAGGATGGTTCTCCACCGCCTCGGTAATGTACCGGGCAAAGCTTTCCCGGCCTACCGCAAGGGCTTTGCCTGCGGGAACCCGGGTAGCTTCGGCGGCACGGAGGATGAGAGATTCTCCTCGGCGCAGTTCTTCCTTGAGAATTCCTCCCGGGGTGGCGAGCACGTCTCCCCCCAGGGAGTTACTGCATACCAGTTCTCCCAGGTATCCCGTGGTGTGTGCGGGAGTCGGCTTCTGCGGGCGCATTTCCCGAAGAAGCACCCGGTACCCGCGCTCCGCAAGCTGCCAGGAGGCTTCGGAGCCCGCAAGACCCCCGCCGAGAACGGTGACTTCCGGAGCATTTTTCCTCATGGAATCAAGACTTTTTGGCACGTTTTTTTACCTTTTTCGCGTCTTTCAGATCCTTGCCCCCCTGGGAGCAATCCATGCAGAAGGGTGGCTTGTTCTTCCCCTTGGTAACCATGGCTCCTCCGCATTCGGGACATTTTTCTCCCGTAGGAAGAGCCCAGGAGGCGAAATCGCATTCGGGGAACCGTGAACAGCCGTAGAAGAAGCGCCCTCCCTTTTTGCTTCGGCGGCGCACCAGGTCTCCCACACCGCACTTGGGGCAGGTAACGCCGATAGTTTTGAGAATGGGGCGGCTGTACGTACAGTTGGGATATCCCGAGCAGGCGATAAACTCTCCGAAGCGCCCTCGCTTGATGACCAGGGGAGAAGAGCACTCGGGGCAGTTTTCTCCGATTTCGCGGGGAGGAACGGTAACTTTTTTAGCGTTTTCCTCCGCCTTGGTGAGATTGCTGGAAAAGGGATTCCAGAACTCCCGGACGACATCCTTCCATTCCCGGGAACCCTCTTCGATATCATCCAGATCCTCCTCCATGGTGGCGGTAAAATCCACGCTCACCACCCGGGGAAAATGTTCCACCAGAAAATCGTTCACGATGAGCCCGAGATCCGTGGGCTGCATGCGTTTCTCCTCGTTTTTATCCACGTATCCCCGGTCGTAGAGAGTTTGGATGATGCTGGCATAGGTGGAGGGACGCCCAATGCCCTTATCTTCGAGAGCCTTGATGAGGGCGGATTCTCCGAAACGAGCCGGAGGATTGGTGAAGCGCTGCTGAGAAAGCACCTCGCCCACGCCGAGACTCTCTCCTTCCGCAGCGGGAGCGATAATTCCCTCTTTGAGCTCCAGGGGCCATACCGCTCCCCATCCCTCGAAAATAAGTCGGGATCCGGACTGTTTGAAAAGGTACTCTCCCCCCTCTACCTCCAGAGTGCTGCTCTTCACATGGGCCTTGCTCATCTGGGATGCCAGGAAGCGCCGCCAAATAAGGTCGTAGAGCTTGAACTGCTCCGGAGCAAGACTGGATTTTATCTCTTTAGGATCCAGGGTAACGTCGGTGGGGCGAATGGCTTCATGGGCATCCTGACTTTTTCCCTTGGAGGCATAGACGTTGGGAGAATCCGGAAGATATTCTTTTTTCCAGTTTTTCTCGATGAAACCTCTTGCCATGGCCAGAGCGTCCCCGCTCAACCGAAGAGAGTCCGTACGCATATAGGTAATGAGCCCCACCGGCCCCCGGCCGGGGAGATCCACTCCTTCGTAAAGCTGCTGAGCAATGCGCATGGTCTTCCGGGGAGCGTAGCCCAGCCTCCGGGAAGCCTCCTGCTGCAAAGTACTGGTGCGGAAAGGAGGAAGGGGTGACCGGTATCCGTCCTTTTCCTTGAAGGAGGTGACGGTAACGCTTCCTCCCCGGAGAAGGGCCTCCACATTCCGGGCCTCCTCCTCGGTCTTTACGGTGTAGTTCTTACCGTGCTTCTTGAAAAGCCGGGCCTGATAGGTACGGCCATCCTCGGCGGCGAGATCGAGATCCACGAGCCAGTATTCTTCGGGAACAAAGGCCAGGATTTCCCGCTCCCGTTCCGCGATGAGCCGAAGCGCCACGGATTGCACCCGTCCTGCGGAAAGCCGGGGCTGGATTTTTTTCCAGAGCAGAGGACTCAGGGAGTACCCCATGACCCGGTCGAGGATCCGACGGGCCTGCTGGGCGTAAACCTTGTCCATAGAGAGGGGTTCCGGGTTCTGTACCGCCTCCTTCACTCCCTTGGGAGTGATCTCATACATCCGCACCCGGCAGGGGCGCTCGGTATCTACCGAAAGGAGGTTCGCCAGATGCCAGGCGATGGCCTCTCCTTCCCGGTCAGGGTCCGCTGCGAGAAGAATATTTCCCGCTTTGGAGGCCGCACTTTTGAGATCCTTTACGACCTTGGCTTTTCCTCGGACCTGAATGTACTGAGGCTCAAAGTCGTTTTCGATGTCCACCCCGATCTTGCTCTTGGGGAGATCCCGAACGTGTCCCATGCTTGCGGCAATGGTATAGTTTTTCCCGAGGATCTTTCCAAGAGTTTTCGCTTTGGCGGGAGACTCCACAATAACAAGGGTTTTTTCCGATCCCATAGGCCCCTCCTATACGATCCACCGAGTTCCGGCAAACCCCTGCATGGACGCAGCCATCTCCACTCCGGGAGCACAGCAGGGAGATTCCCAGAACATTTCCACGAGTTCCCGAAAAGCCTGTTCCGACATTATGCTCTTTGTCATGCAGCCGATAAGCACTCCATGATAAAGGGCCCGTTCCACCGCATTATCCGGCTCCCTTTCATAGGCAAGAAGCTCCAAAGCCGCTCGCCGAGCCGAAACATCGAAATACTGCAACTCCAGAGAAGAAAACACCCGTACCGGCAAATCCTGCACCTCCACCGTGATTTCGCACAAAATAACGGGGCTCTTGGAGCGTATGTAACCGTCTTCGAGACCCCGCACTCATTTAGGGAAACGCGTTCCTGAAGATCCTTGGAATACGTGAAAGAAGTTCTTTTCTCCGCCTCATCTATAAAGCCGCTCTCCACCGCCCCGGACCGGAGCTTCGTACCTTGTCGAGAGATTCGAGGAGAGCGAGCTCTCCTGTAACGGAAGCGGCGCTCATTGTAACCCCTTGAGCGATGTTGTCAACCGTCTGATCCCCCCGAAGTCGCAAAAAAGCCAGAATTTTCTCTCCCTCCGAAGAAAGAAATCCTCCTTCCTCGGAAAAAAGAAGTTTCTGTTCCCCCGAAGGATTGAGGATTTCCACGAAATCCGCCACCGAAACCAAGGGATACCCCCCCTCGGCGAGCAAGCCGTTGGAACCCGCACAAATTCCTTCGTCTATGCGGCCCGGCACGGCCCATATTTCCCGGCCCATCTCCCCTCCCAGCCGAGCGGTGATAATGGCGCCGCTTTTCCGGGGAGCCTCCACCACCACGATCTTTTCTCCAAGCCCCGCAATGATCCGGTTTCTTCGAGGAAAGCGCCAGGCCCTACCGGGGGTGCCCAGGGGATATTCCGATATTAGGGCTCCCCGGGCCTTCAGGATGTTGTAGAAAAGCTCTTCGTGCTCCGCGGGAAAAACCTGATCTACTCCGGTACCGAAAACTGCCAGGGTATATCCTTCTCCCTCAAGGCAACCCCCGTGCGCAGCACCGTCGATCCCCAGGGCACCTCCACTCACCACTCCCCAGGAATTTTCAGCCAGAGCTCTGCCGAGGGAGGCTGCCACTCCCCAGGCATAGGGGGAACAGCGCCGGGTACCCACCACTCCCACAAGCCCCGAAAACTTTTCGGGGGGCGGAAAGGTTCCCCGGCAATAAAGGAGCACCGGAGGATCCGGAAGATCCCACAAGCCCGGAGGATATTCGGGATCATCCCAGGATACGAGGGAAACTCCCAGAGAGAGACAGGTTTCGTACTCCCGGAGATGCCATTTTCGAATCAGGGCTTCCTGAAGAAAGCCGATTGCCCGGGGAGCGAGACCGCGTTCTTTCCAAAGTTTTTCTCCGCCCCCGAGGAGTTCCTCAGGAGGGAGCCCCTCCTCCAGGAAATCCTTGAGGGTTCTCGCATCCATGCACTGCGTTGCGTTGAACAGGAGCAGGGAACCTAGGCGTTCATCCATGGATTGCCATCCTTTCGATATCCCAGGGCCTCGGCAAACATGGAAAGCGAGAGTTCTTCCTCTCCCTGGAGATCTCCGATGGTGCGCACCACCCGGAGAAGCCTCGTCATGCCGCGTCCGGTAAGTACGTGTTTCCGGGCAGCCTCGCGGAGGAATGTTTTCTCCTTCGTGCCAAGCCTCATGGTTTTTCGAAGAAGTCTCTCGGGAACTTCCGCATTGCAGGAATATCCAAAGGGATGCCACCGGGCCCGCTGACGCTCTCGGGCATGGAGAATGCGTTCTCGAATGGTCTGACTGTTTTCCCGGGAGCCCTCCTCCTCAGAAAGAAGTTCTTCCGGAGTAAGCCGGGGTACCGCCACATGGAGATCCACCCGGTCGAGAATGGGCCCGGAAAGACGCTTGGCATAACGGCGACGTTCCGAAGAGGAGCAGCGACAGGGAACCTTGGGATCCCCGTAATAGCCGCAGACACAGGGATTGGCGGCACAGACCAGAAGCACCCGGGAGGGATAGGTGACACTTCCGGAAGCCCGGTTTACCGCAATGCACCCGTCCTCCAGAGGCTGCCGCATGGCCTCCAGAAGCTCCCGCCGGAATTCGGGCATTTCATCGAGAAAAAGCACCCCCCGATGGGCCAAGCTGATCTCTCCCGGCTGCATTCGGGAGCCTCTGTGACTTTCAACAATAAATGAGACTGTACACAGTCGGGACCCCTTGCAAATTCTAGATCCTTGTTTTATAATACAGGAATAAATGAGACAAAATTACCAGCTATAAGTGAGACAAAACCCGAATTTACCAGCTAAAAGTGAGACAACCTCGGAGGAGCTATGATTAACTCGACTCGCCGCATCGGACCAACCCGGAGGAGCATTTCGGGAATATACGCTTTTCGGGGAGGCAGGGGCATTCCCTTTGAATCCTCCCTTGAAAGAGACTTTCTCATTACCACAGGATTCCTTGCCGACGTGACGGACATCGTATCCCAGCCTGTCTCCCTTCCCTTTGCGGATCAATCTGGCAGGGAATACACCTATACCCCGGACTTCCTCGTCTTCTACCGGGAAAGACCTCCCCTGCTGGTGGAAGTCAAGCCTGAAAAGGAATGGAAAGCGCACTGGCGCAAATGGTCGTTCAAGTGGAAAACAGCCATAAGGTACGCCGGAAGCCAGGGATGGACATTTCGCATCTACGACGAAAACAGGATCCGCAACGGCACGCTTGAAAACATCCGCTCCCTTGCCCCCTACAAGCGGATCCGGGAAGATAAGAACCTCTCTTCGGAAATCCTCAGGATGGCAACCCCCGTCTCTTCAATAGAAGACATCCTTTCGTCCATCCCGGGGGAAGAGGAAAAAACCATGGCCCACATACGGCATCTCCTTGCCGTAAGAACTCTGGACTGCCACATAGCAAAGCCTCTTGCAAGGAACTCCGCAGTATGGAGGAACCCCTATGAGTGAAAAACAAAAGGGGATCAGCCCTTCAAAAACCCTGATCAATATACAAACAGGATCAATTGTCCGCAAGGGGAAATCTTTATTCCGCATCAAAGAGATCCTTGATTTCGACACGGTCATAGGGGAGAAAATCTCCCAGGGAGGGGAATACAGGCTGCTCCTTCGGGATCTCCGCTCCCCTGAAAAGGAATCGGATCATGGGGACTCCTCTCCTGCGGAAGACCTGAAAAACTTCTCCGAAGAGGAATGGGAAGCTGCCCGAAAACGCTACAAAATCATAGAACCGCTTCTCCGGAAAAGCGTTCTGGGAAGACCCGAAGCGCAAGCGTGCGCTGAAAAAGCGGGAGTCTCCACCGCCACCATCTACCGGTGGGTTGAAAAATACAAAAAGCACGGGGTGCTCTCCGCTCTGGTTCCCCGGAAAAAAGGAACGAAAAAGGGGACCGTCAGAATAACCCCGGAACAGGAAGAAATCATCGAAGAAGTCATCCGAGACTTTTACCTGAAATCCCAGCGTCCCACCCAGCAAAGCACCGTCACGGAAGTCAGGAGGGTCTGCTATGAACGAGGGGTGGCTCCGCCCAGCGGGGGAACCGTGCGCCTCCGCATATCCAGAATCCCCGAACGCCTCCATCTCCGCTCAAGAGGATACAAGGAGAAGGCGAAAAACGCATACGTCCCCGTACCGGGACACTTCCCCAACGCAGAATACCCGCTTGCAGTAATCCAGATCGACCACACCCCTGCGGACATCCTCCTGGTGGACGATGAACACCGCAAAACCATAGGGAGACCCTACCTCACCCTTGCCATGGACATCTGCACCCGCATGATCACGGGATACTACCTCTCCCTGGACGAACCCTCTGCCACCTCCGTAGCCATGTGCCTCGCCCTCTCCATGCTCCCGAAGGAGGAATGGCTCATACGCCACGAAATCGAAGAGTCCTGGCCCGTATGGGGCATCCCGGAAACAATCCACGTGGACAACGGAGCGGACTTCAGATCCGCAGCCTTCGAAAAATCCTGCGCCCAGTACGGAATAAACGTGGAGCACCGCCCGGTGAAACGCCCACACTTCGGAGGACACATAGAACGCATTCTGGGAACGGCTCTCCAGGAGATGCACAATCTTCCCGGAACCACCTTCTCCTCCATCAAAGACCGGGAAGGCTACGACTCGGAAAAACACGCCGCCATGACCTTCTCGGAATTCGAGAAGTGGTTTGTCACCTGGATATGTTCGGTCTACCACAAGAGGAAGCACAGCGAAATCGGCATGTCCCCCTTCGAGAAATGGCACATTGAACTTCTCGGCAATGAGAAATATCCGGGAAGGGGGCTCCCCCCCGTACCGGAAGATCCTCTGGGAATCCTGCTGGACTTCCTCCCCTTCTACGAACGCACCGTACAGCCGAACGGCGTGACCATAGGCAACTGGCTTTACTACGGGATGGAACTCAACCCCTGGATCAACAAAAAGGATCCCGAAACGGGAAAGAAACAGAGGTTCATCTTCAGACAGGATCCAAGAGATATCAGCGTGGTGTGGTTCTTCGACCCGGAGGAGAAAAAATACTTCCCCATTCCCTTTGCGGACAGAAGACAGCCCTCTCTCAGCAAATGGGAAGACCGGGAGATCCGGGCTATGCTGAAAGCCCAGGGGATAACCTCCCCCACGGAAAACGATGTATTGAGAGGGCTTTCGGAACTTCGGGCTCAAGTGGAAACCTCTGCGGAAAAGACTAAAAAAGCCCGGAAAAAAGCCCAGAAACACAAGGAGCACAGCAAAAAAAACACCCCCGCAGTACCTGCAAAGACGGACGCACAAGAGCAGAAAGGGACAGGGGGGTTCCTCCCTGAAGACGAAATCGACATTTTTGGAGAGATATCATGAATACTTTCGAACACATTTTTCCGGAATTCCGCCATGTCATGGCACTGTCGGATGCCGAAAGGATCCGCTTCATGGAAACCCCCAGATGGATCGGGTATCCCAAGGCTCAGAGCGTCCTTCAGACACTCGAAAAACTCTTCAACAGCTCCTCCGAAGAAAAAAGAAAGCGGAACCTCCTTCTCATCGGAGACCCCGCCAACGGCAAAACCACCCTGATAAAACGCTTCTACGAGAAGCATGGACAGGGATACGTGGAGGAGAACTCCACCCCGATCAAACCGGTCATCCTTGCGGAATCCCCTCCCAAGGCAAGCGAAAAGGAACTTTACTACCATATCCTGGAACGCTTTTTCGCCCCCTACCGCTTCGGGGATCCCACCGCCAAACTGCGCCGCCAGGTGGTGCATCTTTTTCATGCCTGCAAGGTCCGCATGCTCATCATCGACGAATTCCATTCCCTTCTCGAGGGAACCGCAAGACAGCAGAGAGAAGTCATGAACTGTGTGAAGTTTCTCTGCAACGAGCTAAAGGTTCCTATTGTGGCGGTGGGTACGAGAAACGTGATCCATGCCCTTCATACGGATCCCCAGCATGCAAGCCGCTTCGACACCGCCACCCTCCCCCTCTGGGAGGCGGGAAAAGAGTTCCAGAGCCTTCTCAAGGGGTTTGAAACGGTTCTGCCCCTGAAAAAACCCTCGGGACTTTCCGCTCCCGAATCCGCTTCCCTCCTCCATACCATCTCGGGAGGGAACATAGGAGATCTCCATACTGTTCTTGTAGAGTGCGCTGAAGAGGCCATTCTGACGGGAGAGGAGCGCATTACTCTGGAGATTATCAAGGGAAAGAGGAAATGGCAGCGCCTTTCCAATGGCATCCGGGAACTGCCCCTTTAAATCCTCGGTGGGTTCTTCACACGCCCCTTCTTCCGGACGAGCTTCTTTCGTCCTGGCTTGTCCGGGCTGCCCTGGCACAGGGGTGCGATCCCCTGGTGCTCACGGGGTGCGTATGGCCTGGATGGAGAATCTGGACGGGAGATCCCGACAGGAAGCTTTCTCCGAAGCAGAGCCATGCGCTTGCCGAGGTGTCGGGGATTCCCGCCGCCTCCTTTCAAGCCGCCTTTCTTGAGAATGTCGCAGGAGCCACAACGAGGGGCAGTCTTGAGAAAAAGCAGATATGGCCCTGGATACTGGTTCTTGGCATGAGAAACAGGAAATGGCGGGGAGGGCTCCAATACTGCCCCCTGTGCCTCCGGGAGCATCCTTCCTTCTACCGGATCCCCTGGAGGCTGGCATGGCATACGGTCTGTGCGGAGCACCGCATCCGTCTTCTCGATAGATGCCCCGACTGCCATGCTCCGGTGGAACCGCATCGGCTTTCCCCGGAGGACAGCATAACCCGGTGTGCGAGGTGCGGCTTCTCCCTGGAAGAAGCTCCGGTTCTCCCGGGCAGAGAGATGGCCCTGGCGTTTCAGAACCGGGGAGATACGGCAGCTCTCTCAGGTACGGGGTTTTTCGGAGAGGAGGAACTTCCCGGCTTTGCGTGGTTTGACCTTTCCAGAATCCTCATCAATCTCATGAGAAGGGCTTCAAAAAGGCCCTCAAGCGGAATTGCGGATATGCTCCGCATCCTCGGGATCCCTGCGGAAGACCTCAAGACCCCCTCCACGGGGCTCCCCTGGGAGTATCTTTCCACGGAGGAACGGGAGTCTTTTGGAGAAGCGGCGGGGATAATCCTGAATTCCGGCCCCGGAGCATTTCTTGAGGCGGCCAAGAAGAGCGGTGTTAGTGCAAAGTCCCTCTGGGATTTCCGGGAGCGTCCTCCCCGGATCCTGCTGGATCTTGCGGAGGCTCTGCCAAAACCCGTGAGGACGAAAAGAAAGAGTCCTTCCGGAGAAAAGACTCCCCGTTCCCGCAGGAGCGTGGAAAGGATGCTTGCCCGGCTGGAGAGAAAGGCGAAAAACACATGAGCGAAGCGGAGGTTCCGTACTGCGACGAATGCGGCAGGGTGATGAAGAAGATTTTCCGGAGATACCGGGGAATCCGGTACTGTGCGGCCTGTTACACCCGTCTTTTCAAGAAGCGTCTTTGTCCGAAATGCGGCAATCTGGCACGCCTTTTCGTGAAGGATCCCAAGGCGATCTGTCTTTCCTGCGAGAGGAATGCCCCCTGCATCCGCTGCGGCAGAGAGGGCCGTCCCCTGGGAAAGATGACTCCTGACGGTCCCGTCTGCAATAGCTGTTATTCCTGGTTCCGGGAGGAGAAACCCTGCGCTTTCTGCGGCACCCTTTCGAAGAGGCTTTCCAGCTACCCCTCCATCGGGATAGATGTTCTTATATGCGAGAATTGTGCTTCTCCTCTGCTGGGAAAAGGGACATGTCAGGCATGTCATCGCCATCGGAAGCTCCACGATGCTCCTGACGGGCGGCGGTTGTGCCGCCGCTGTCTGGAGGAGGAGGATTCTCCCTGTACGGTCTGCGGGAAGATGATTCCTGCGGGACGCAACGGCAAGTGTGAGGAGTGCGGTTTCCGGGAAGGATTTTTGCGGAGAGTTGCCTTTAACAGGGCGGCTTTTGCAACGGAGCGCTTTGCCTCCCTCTATGAGGAGTTCGGAAAGTGGCTTGATGCGGAGGTGGGAGCGCATAAGGCATTTCTCTGGATCAATAAGTTCCTCTCCTTTTTCACGGAGATGGAGAACCTTTGGAAGGATATCCCTCCCTACGAGGATCTTCTTTCTCATTTCGGTGCGGAGGGGCTTCGGAGAGTGCGGCTTCCCATGCGCTGGCTCAGGGATACCCGTGGAATTACGGCGGACTCCAGGATCCGGGAGAGGGATTCCGAGAGACGGCGCATTGAGGCTCTTCTTTCAACTTTTCCTGAGGGCATGGCGAACATTCTCCTGAAGGATTACGGGGAGTTTCTTCTGGATAAGATGGCACGGGATAAGCTGAAGATCCGCTCGCTCCGCTTTGCCCTCTCCACCGCCGCAGGGTTTCTCCGATCCATGGAAAGAGACGGGCTCCCCGAGCAGGAGGATGTGAACGGATATCTGCTTGAGAAGCCGGGGCAGCGGAGTTCTTTATCGGGATTCATTCATTTCGTCAATAAAAAACATTCTCTTTATCTTGAAGTTTTGGTAGACTATGACCGGGTGGAACGGGCACGGAAGCGGAGAGCAGAGAGAAAGATGCTTTCGCTGATGCGCAATCCCCCGGGTGAAGGAAGTTCCCGGAAAGATTACGAGAATTTTGAGAATGACTGGGTGCTTGCCGGGCTTGCCTATTTTCACGGGGTTGGTGCGGGAACGGCAAAGAAGGAAATCCTGAAGAACACGTCGGTGAATGCAGACGGAAGTTTTACGGTGGGGATGCAGGGGAGAAAGTATTGGGTTCCGGGTTGCAGAGACATGTAAAAAATAAATTTAACGAGAGGGTCTGAACTTGAAGCTTACAGAATGGCTTGAAGAACTGAATAAAGAATTCCAGAAAGATGACATTAAGCAACGTGACCGTCCCTGGAAAGCCATACATCAATATGCCAGAGATTTTCGTGTTCCTGTTACTTTCCCTTCTGACATAACAGAAAAAATATTGGAATATTTCAATTCTCGCTCAAAGCCTGGAACATTCGAATCTGGGAGTTTGTACGAATCCGTTTATTTTTACGACTCTCAGTTCTGGCCTGTTTCAATTCCTGTTTTCTATGGAAAAGTAAAATTAGACGCTTTTCAAAGTCTTTATTCAATGCCTCCGGGACTCAGGAGGGAAATGATTTCTGACGAAAAAAAGGTTTTGGATTACAGAACTTTCTGGTGTGACTGTTTCAACTACGCACTAGGCATAGAAGATATCAGGAAAGATCCTGAGGCAACCCTTTTTGGCAAAGAATTGCTTCTGGCAGGAGATCAAAAATTGCGAAACGCAGCACTCATACTAAGCCAATCAATTCCTGGCACACAGGCAATTTTCGAATGCAGAATGGCTGTTGAGATGTTTTTTAAAGCGTGTATTGCTATGAATAAAGAATTAACTGATCAGGGAGCGAAACACATAGGCCATGATTTGGGAAAGGGCTTGATCGAATTTCTTAAAATACTCGAAAAGCCTTCCTGGGAAAAACTCCTAAGGGATAGGCTTTCCGTTTTTCCACAAATACATGACCGTTATAAACCGCAAGCAACATCCTTGAAAGATTTATGGGCTGGATTTAGTACTGCTCAATTTTTGGGTAGTACAGTTATTCGCAAGTATTCCACTTCCGGAGAGACATATTAAACTCCAGAAACTGGATCATATGCGGGGCCGGAGTCAGGACTTGCGACGGGATATCGAATATATGGGGCTAGATGTAAACTACAAGTGCAACGGGGCTAAGATTTACGATATTTAATGATAA
>CAZJHH010000007.1:0-147954 GCA_964545875.1 uncultured Synergistaceae bacterium | reverse complement strand
TTATCATTAAATATCGTAAATCTTAGCCCCGTTGCACTTGTAGTTTACATCTAGCAATGAAAAAGAGATTCCAGAAGACCGGACATGGCAATATCGCATCCCAAAACCCCCAGAAAGGTTTGATTCTGTCGCACCGGTACCACTATCCGCACAAAAGAAGAACCCTCTCCTTCTCTGGAGGGAAGGGCATAGAAGAGAGCTTTTTCTTCTTCGTCATGGCAGGCATGCCACCAGGAAGCCCGGGGGAAGCTTCGCGCCGCAAAGGGCTCTTTGGTGGAAGCTAAACCATGCCCCTTTCGATTGGCAAGAAAAATTTCCTGAAACCATTCGGGAACCAGGCGCTGTTGAAGCAAGAGATATTCCCTGGTAAGGGAAAGAAGATCCTCGGGTTTTTCGATGAAATCCATCAATGGAGGAGATGTGACAAGTTCCCGGGAAAGAAAAAAAGGAAAGTTTTCGGAAAGGCTTGCCGCCGTGGCATGCCGTACCATGGGGGCCGAAGCGATGGCAAAGGCGGTGCGGCTCGCTTCCTGCAAGTGACGATCCAGCGCACCGGAAAGGGCCGCCGCACTCATTCGGCCCTGTTTGAGAACTTTCTCCACCGCCTGATGGTAGCTGAAAACATAGTAAAAACCCGACAGGGACAGCATCACGAGGGTTCCGAAAAAAAAGGCCCTTCCGGCAATCTTGTTGCGTAATTTCATGGCTTCGTCCCCTTTTTCCCTCCGAAATAAAGACGCCGCTTTTATGTCGCAAATTTTTGGCAAAAACCAAAAAATCCCGTTTTTTACAAGTTTTTACAAGAGTACCACGTTCATACCCCCGACTCCTCATAAAGATACCACAAAAAAGTCCGGGTTCTTTGTCTTTTTACCACAAAGAATCCGGACTTTTTTACGAAAATTTCCTTTTTTTTACATCATGTCATACCTCAAAAAATTTAGGATTTTTCCGCTCCTCCCTGGAGAGCTTTCGGGGCGTTCCTCTCCCCTTCCAGTCGGAAACGTTTGAGAAGCCTCTGGAGGCTTTCCGCCCCCTGGGAAACCTTCTGGGCCTCCCGGGCGATATCCTCCGCCGCCTGGGTGGATGTGGCGGTGGCGCTCTGGATTTCCTCCATCATGGAGACCACCTGGGCGTTCGCCTTGGTCACCCGGTCCACTCCCTGGGCCATCTCGCCGCTTGCCGCGGCCTGCTCCTGGGAGGTGGCGGCGATATTCTGCATGGCCCGGTCCACCTTGCCGATCTCCTCCATGACTTCTTCCAAATTTCTCAGAGCCTCTTCGGCACCCCGGATGGTCTGCTCCATTACCTCTCCGGATTCTTCGGTAACCGCCAGGGATTCTTTGGTGCTCTTCTGAAGGCTTTCGATGATGGCCGTCACTTCCTGGGCTGCCCGGCCACTCTCTTCCGCAAGCTTGCGCACCTCTTCGGCCACCACGGAAAAGCCGCGACCCGCCTCGCCTGCCCGGGCGGCTTCGATGGCGGCGTTAAGAGCGAGAAGATTCGTCTGATCCGCGATGTTCGTAATGGTGGTGACAAAGGAGGTAATGGCATTCACCGATTCGGTGACTTCCTTCATGCTCTTCATGCTGGTCCGGGAGCGCTCGCCTACCTGTTTCATTTCCGTTACCACCCGCTCCACCTGCGATACGGCCTTCTCGCTTATTCCCGCGGTATTCACCGAGGCTTCCGCCCCCTCCGAAGCGGCCTGGGCGGCGGAGCTGGCTCCTGCGGAAACCTCTTCCACTCCCGCATTGGTCTGCTCCAGAGAGGCGGCGTTGGATTCCGAAAGGGAGGTGATCTCTTCGATGTGCCCCCGGATTTCCTCCAGGGATGCCACGGATTCCTCCGAGAAGGCCGCCAGGGATTCCGCGGCACCGAGGTTCTCTCCCGCATTGTCGAGAATTCCCCGCAAAGCCTGGCGCTGTTGCGCCACCATCTCCGTCAGGGCATCCGCGAGCATTCCCGTCTCATCCCGACAGGGAGGGCCGAAATCTTCTCGGGTAACGGTAAAATCTCCCTCTCGAACCCGGTTTGCACAAGCCACCGCCAGGGCGAGGGGTTTGGTAATCTGCCGGGAGACGTACCAGGCCATGAGTATTCCCAGAGCAAAGGCCACTCCGGTAACGGCAAGCATCATGGCAATGATTTTCTGTATGGCTCCGGAAGCGGATACCGCCAGAGATTCCATTTGATCGAATCCATTTTGAGAAGCCCCTCTGGCGATGACTATCATCCTCTCTCCCGCTTTGAGAAGTACGCCTTCTTCTTCAAGAAGCTTCTGCCAGGTTTCGAGAAAGAGGGAGACCGCATCCTTGTATTCCTGGGAGGCCTTTTTGATGTTGCGTATCCGCTCCAGGTTCCGGTCCTGATCGCTCGTACTTTCGAGCTTGTCCAGATCTTTCTGGATGCCCTCGAAGATGGAAAAAACCTCTTCGAGAAGCTCCGGATCCCGTTCTCTCTGGGCCCTTTCGGCAACCACGAAGACCTCGTTCCCCCGGTCCATTATCCGGTTCATGAGGGTTACCTTCTCGATACGTTCCAGCACGCTGGCGGCCATGCTTCCCCGAACCACGTCGTTTTCCAGCATGGTGTTCTGAATCTTGAGAAATTCCTGAGCCTCCCCCATGTAGATATCCCCCGCGTTCCGAGCCTCCTGGCGGACCTCTCGAAGGCTCTCCACAAGCCCGGCCATGGCGGCAAGGGAGATCTCAAGAGTCTTCACTTCTTCCAGGGCTTTCTGAGCCGCCTGCTGGCGTTCGGGATAGCCGTGGGCGGCTCCATGCTCCCCCACCTGCACCACCGTATTCCGAAGAAGGGCTATCTCCTTGCGTCCCTCCTGCAGAAAGGCATCATCCTCCGTAAGAACGAACTGCCGCACCTCCAGCATGGATCTCAAAGAAGCCCGTTCCACTCCGGAGGTGATATTCACCCGGGGAACCTCCACCACCGCAAGGAGTTCGACATCTTCCGCAGCTTCTCGGAGAGAGATCCAGCTTATTCCCACCACGAGGATCATCAGGGCGAGAACGACACCAAATCCCAACGTCAGTTTCAGCGCAAATCGAATGTTTTTCATGTACATCGTCCTCCTTCTAAATCCTCCAAAACAACATCGTAAAACGACATCTTTCCACACCGCCATGGCCTCTCTCCGCACACGTAACACTCGCGTCACAGAAAGAATTCGCTATGAGGCATTCTCGGTCTTGAGGGCGGAACGAGGACAAAGTTTCTTCATCAGAAAACCCGGCTCACGGTAGATCCCCGGAGGACATGGGACGTGGAAAGACACGATCTCCCTTCTACTATCACGACTTGAGTGAAGCCTGTCAATACAAGAAAAGCTTGCCCTCGGAATTATCATGAGGTACAAACAATACTGAAGAGAACTTCTTGTCCCTTCTCCACAAAACAAAAAGAAGTTTCCTCTTCCGCACATCGCAGCATGTTTTTCATGTGCTCTTCGGAAAGGAGCGTGCCATGCCATCAGAAAGAGACAATAAAAATCCTGTTTTCAACGAAGAGGTTTCCCTGGATTTTCTCAACGGGGAAGAGGGCGCGGTCTTTCTCAAAAATGTTCAGCGCCGCCACGCCTTGGAATATGCGGACGCATGGGGATTCTTCGATGTTTCGGGGCTCTGCCTCCGGATTTCCGTCCTTGCCGAGGCCAAAGAGGCGGGATTTCTGAAAAATTTCGAGAACCGAAACCTCCAGGATCTTCTCTCTTCCGAGGTGGGAAATAACATGCTCTTTTATCTGCGCTATGCGGCGCAGAAAGAGATTCCTCTCTTCCGAATCCTGGAATACGGAAAACGTGAGCCCCAGACCTTCGTGATCGTTTTTGTCCACACCCCCTTTGTGGCGGCAAAAAAAAGGGTGATCGCCTTTTTTATGCAGCAAACGAACTCCCCCGGAACATCCCTTTTCCTTGAGGACGAACACGAAGCCTTTCGGCGGGAGGAGATCATTCGGGATATCCAAAGACATGGCACGCTCACCTCCTGGACCGAACGGGAGCTTCTTTTTCTGGGGCTTTCTCCGGAGACGCCCTACATTACGTGTCTCGTGCAGAAAAAGGCACCCCTCTTCAACAGCAAGGAGAAGGAAGAGGAAGAAAATTCTTCCTGGTGCCTCAAACTTTCCCGATGCCTCCTTCGAGAACATGGGCTCTTCTGCTGGAAATTTCGCAAAAAACTGGGAGTTCTTCTCGTTCAGAAGGAAAACGCTCCTTCGTCCTTGGAAAATCAAAAGAATCAGGGGCTTCTCCTTCTGGAACTTTGCGGAGAGTTTTTTCCGGGGCAGCATTTTTTGGTGGGCCTCGGAGGAAAACCCCGGCCCCTCGAACACTTCTGCCTCAGCCTCGCCGAAGCGGAACGGGCATGTCAAGGATTTCTCTTCGGCCAGAATCAGCGGGTGGTTCATTTCGACGACATCGGATACGGCAGGCTTCTGGATACTCAAAACCGGGAGTGGCAGAGTTTCATGGAGCATACCCTGAAGCCCTTTCTTCCGGAAAACGAAAAAAATTCCGTATTGCTGAACTCTCTGGAGGCGTTGCTGGAATATTCTTCCATCGCGGAAGCCGCGGAAGCTCTGCACGTTCATCCCAATACTCTGGGCTATCGAAAACGCCAGATTCAGGAACTGCTCAAGACGGATCTTCAGGATCCCCACGTACGGACCAGTTTTTTCCTGGCCCTCAAGGCCCGGCGTCTTTCCCTCATGGATATGCACGAGGAATCTCCATGATTCCGGAATGCTCCGTGGCGACACATGGTTCCGGAATCAGGTAGAATAGAAATACCGCTTCTTCACGAAAGGATGCTCTTTGTGGCCACTTCTCGCGTCTCCAAAAGTTCTCTTCTTTCCTGGGAGGGAGAACCCCGGTTCTTCCACCGACATCGCTACTCTCTTTTCTGGGGAGCCCTTCTCCTTCTGGGATGGAGTTTTTCTCTTCTCACCACCACTCCCGCAGGCAGGGTACTTTCCCTCCTGGAGGATGCGGCCCATTACGGAGACAGCGGCTACCTTTTCTTCGCCGCAGGAGTGCTTGTGCTCATCAATACCGCCCGGGCGGAACTGCTTTATGTAGGATGGTTTTTCGCCGCCGACGGCATGGCGGCGCTTCTCGAAAAAGGGCCTCTCTTCTCCCTCTGCATCGCCGCCCTGGCGATTCCCCTCTCCTATTCCCTCTCCGCCACCCTCGCCGCGGGAACCATGCTGCATTTCGGGGTTCCCGCCCTCTTCGGCATCGCCACGGTGGTACTTCTGCAATACCTCGTCCGGGACGTGCCGGGACACGTTACCCGGGCCCTGGTGCTGGGGCTGCTGCTCTTTTCATTCCAGTGGCTCGACGTGATTCCCCTGCTCTCCCCCTACGGATTCGGAGGAGGGGAGCTCTCCATGGCGGTGAAGCAGATGGCCCTTCTCCTGGAACGGGAGGATCTTCTCAATCTCCTGGGAGGAATCGCCTTTCTCACGGTTCTCGCAGGGGGGGCGGTCACTACGGAGCTTTTGGTGGGATGGAACCGGCAGATTCAGCAGCTTCGGCACATCCGAACCCAGGAGCGGGAACTCTCCCGGCTTCAGGAGGAACGGCTCCGGTCGAGAAGCGACCGGGAAACGCAACAGCTGGTGCACGATCTCAAGCGGCCCCTCACGGTGATTCTCGGACTGGCGGACGTCATGAGAGCCTCCGCAGTATCTCCGGTGGTCTCCAAGCATCTCGGGGTGGTACAGGCTGCGGGGGAATCCATGGAACAGATGGTGCGGGAAATCCTGCGCCCTGATTCCATGCGCCCCCTTCCGGCGGGGGAGGTACTGGCCTACGCTCTCAGTCAGGCTTCGGCTCTTTCCTTCCACCGCTATCTGGAACGACACGTGGGGGAGAGGGCGGAGCAAGCCCTTATTCAGATAAACCTCATCCGCTTCTCCCGGGCCCTGGTGAACCTTCTGGATAACGCTTTCCGGGCGGCACCGAAAAAGAATCCTCGGGTAGCTATTTCTCTTCTTCGGCGGCAGGAAACCATCTTTTTCCAGATACGGGATAACGGCCCTGGATTCTCCGGTATTTCTCCTTCGGGAACCTCCGGATGGGGCTCCACCGGGCTGGGTTTGGCCTTCGTGGAGGAGGTGCTCCGGGAGCACCGGGGAACCCTCTCTTTCGAAACGCCTTCCGAAGGAGGCACCAGGGCGGTTATCGCCCTCTCTGAATTTTTCCCCAAGGAGATGATGCCATGACCCTCTATCTGGGCGTTCTGGACGACGATCCCGCCATTCTCTACACCCTGGAGGCCATGGGAGAGAGCCAGGGATGGCAGGTGCGCACCACCACGGACCCGGAAGAGGCCTTTCTCTGGGTTACCCGGCAGGAAGTGGATATTCTTCTGGTGGATTACCACATGCCCCAATGCAACGGTTCGGAGTTCGTGCATCGGAGCCGGGAAGCCTCCCCGGCGGTGGTGCTTCTCGCCCTCACCGTGGAGGAGCGCCCGGAGATCGCCCGGGAGATGCTTTCCGCCGGGGCGGACGACTTTATCTCCAAGCCCCTGCGACTGGCGGATTTTTCTTCCCGTATCGCCCTGCACCGAGAGCTCGCCCGAATGCGCCGGGATATCCACCGGGAGGATGCCCGGAAAGGAATCGCCACGGAAACTCTCCGGGGAGTGCTTCAGGCTCTGGATGCCCTGGGAGGCCAAGGCACCGCCAGAGAAGTGGCGGAAGAATTGGGAGTTTCCTATCCCACGGCACACCGCTATCTGGAGCATCTGGTGGCTTCGAATCTGGCGGTGCGCTCCGCTCTCTACCGGGACGGCCAGCCCGGACGCCCCCGATCCGCCTACGCTCTCACCCCCGGAGGAAAAGAGGCCCGGTCTTGGTAACTCTAGCCATTCCACGCATGAGTTTTATAAAATTATAATATAAACGAATTTTCCCCGCCATGTCTCACATTCTTGTGAATTTTCAAGAAAAAAAGCCATGTGTACGGACCAAACATGAAAGGTTGCACACAAACAATGATAGAGAAAAATTTCAACGTTCCATTTATTGCGAGCCTGGCTCTTCGAGAAAAACAGATTCAACAAAACTATCGGCCCCTTATTGCTGTTCACAAATGGTTTGCCCGACGCCCAGGAACTCTTTTTCGAGGCTTATTATTATCTGAATTTTTGGAAAAACCTCTGGAGGATTCTTTTTACGAGTCCCAGGATTTTTCAGGCATCACCATAGCAGATCCCTTTATGGGAGGAGGAACACCTATTCTCGAAGCAAATCGAACTGGCTGCCATGTCGTGGGATACGACATAAATCCCATGGCATGGTGGATTGTCAAGGAAGAAATTGAAGAACTCGACCTTCTCGAATACGAAAAATCCGCCCTCTCTCTGAAAGACTCTCTTGAAAAAGAAATAGGACAATTTTATCGCACTTCTTGCAGCCTTTGCAGTTCTGAAGAAGCTCGGGTAAAATATTTTCTTTGGGTAAAAACAAAGACCTGCGAGAACTGTGGCAGTCAAGTAGATCTCTTCCCAGGATATCTCCTTGCAACGGATACCCGACATCCCCAAAATGTTTTTGTATGCCCCTATTGCGGAGAGCTCACAGAAACAAGGGACAGGAAAAACCCCGGGCGTTGCAAGACTTGTTCCACAAAATTGCTCCTGGAAGGACCAGCAAGGAAAGGCAAATGTACATGCCCTATATGTAATAATGACATAACATTTCCCGATTCCAAACTTGGACCTCCAGAACATCGCCTTTTTGCCATCGAATATTACTGTTCCCATTGCAAAGCCACTCATAAGGGGCGTTTTTTCAAAAAACCAGATGCTCAAGATATTGAGAAAATCAAAAAAATCGAATCTCTTTGGGGGCATATGACTCCAAAATATGTTCCGGAGGAAGAGATTCCAAGTGGAGATGAAACAAACAGACTCCACCGCTGGGGATATAAAAAATATCGAGAAATGTTTTCTCATCGCCAGCTTGTAAGTCTGGAGCTTTCGGCTCGCATCATTGCAAAGGAACCGAACAAGAGAATACGAGATGCTTTGGCCACCAACCTTTCCGATCTCCTACGGTACCAAAACATGTTATGTCGTTACGATACAAAAGCCCTGAAATCCCTCGACATTTTTTCCGTCCACGGTTTTCCCGTAGGGCTCGTACAATGTGAATCAAATTTTATGGGAATCATGGAACCAGGTTCATCTCTCTGCATAGGAAGCGGAGGTTGGACAAATATCATAGAAAAATTTAAAAAAGCAAAGTCTTTTTGTACCGATCCCTTCGAGATAAAACACCAAGGAAACAAGAAAGATGTGATCTTTACTAGGGGAGAACATATAGGAACCAAGAATCATGACACCGCCAAAAAAATTGACCGCAAAGTTACCCTTTTCTGCAAGGATGCGGCTTTTTCTCCCTTAAAAAAGGGCTCTCTTGATGCTGTCTTTACAGATCCTCCCTATTTCGGGAATGTTCAATATGCGGAACTCATGGATTTTTGTTATGTTTGGTTGCGAAAAATTGTGGGAAAAACCTACCCTGAATTTCACCCTTCCTCCACCAGGAATACAGGAGAACTCACAGCAAATCTTGATATGGGTAGGGGATTGAAACATTTTACAGAAGGCATTTCCAGTGTATTCCAAAATATGGCAGGAGCACTTAAATCAGGAGCTCCTTTTGTTTTCACGTATCACCACAACACCATAGAAGCGTACTATCCTATCGCTACTGCTATCCTTAACGCAGACCTCCTCTGTACTGCCACTATGCCCTGCCCTGCAGAAATGAGCGCCTCCATACACATTAATGGGACAGGCTCTTCCATTGTCGACACCGTTTTCATCTGCCGATCTCAAAACGCTCTTCGGGAAAAACCGGGGAAAAACCTCCTCGAAGATATAACATATCTTGTGGAGAAGGACATAACAGAGCTTGAGGCAGGAAAAGTCCCTTTAACACCGGGAGATGTGCGATGCCTCCTTTTCGGTCATATTACTCGTCTTGCCATAGACTCCCTCCTGCATACATGGGATATAAATACATCTCTCGCAGAACGTCTTTCGAAAGTCGCACATGCCATGCAAACCTTTGGAGAACCGGAAGCAATCCTCCAACGCATCCTTTGTAATAGGAAACTAAAAGAGAAGAATGCCATTCAAACCGAGACGATAACAGTAAATAACTCATAAAAAGGAGTCCAAAATAATGAATTTTCCATTTGACGCAACCCCCGAAGAAATTTTTGATAATCCAGACACATACGTAGACGCTGTCTTTTCATGTCTTGAGTCCGAGTTTTTAGTTATGCCCAAAGGGAATGGCTTTGTAGAATATCCTGTTTTTGAAGAGGGATACGAGGCGCTCAAAAAAACCACCGTGAATTTTTCTTCCTTCGCCCCGGAAAAACTGCTTTCACTGACTCTTTCAAAACCGATCTCACTCATTGTTCTACGGTCTATACTTGGTTTTACTCCTCCGGAATGGGGATATCTGACAACCCAAAAAACAGGAATCACTGTAAGCCAGGGCTTCATACGATCTTTAGACAGAAAAGCAAGAATGCACCCTGAAAAGGAACTTTCGAAAACTCCTTCGGCTAAGGAAAAAATCCTTGCCATGGTCCACACAGCCTGCCACATCCTCTCCTCTTCCCCTCCAGCAGTAAACACGAACGAAATACATCGCCTGGACAAAGCAGATACACAACATGGTCTCACCAGCATACAAAACGCCGCAGAATTGGGGCTTCCCTATGCCATGGTGCTATACGAACGCTTTCTCGGAAGACCCTTTGCAGGGCATCGAGATTCGGTGAGTGAACTCATCGGGGATAGCCTCGAATCCGCTATCGAACAGGTACTTTCTCAGGGAGGCATTAGCTTTAGAAAAACAAAACGGGCCGAGCGAATCCAAGGTTTCGACCAGGCACCGGACTTCATTATTCCCAACGAATTCAACCCAAAGATTATCATCGAAGCAAAGATCACAGAAGACGACGGTACCGCCCGAGATAAGGTAACCCGTATCCAACACCTGGGAGAATTAAGTCTCGCAGACCAACCAAAAAACGCCCCTAAGTATGAAGTTATCGCATGTATCGGCGGGCGAGGTTTTGGGGTACGTCGAGAAGACATGAAAAAAATGATTCTTGCCACTCGAGGGAAAGTTTTTACATTAAAAACGCTTCATCGCCTTGTTGATGCCTCGGAATTACAACACTTTAGAACAAAATGACATTCCAGAAAATTTCTCTTTCGTTGCTTTTGCGAGAGAAGCCTTCTTCCCTTCCTCTCCGCATTCTCGTTACGGGCACCCGAGGCAAGAGCGGCCTGACGGCTCTGCTCTGCGGGCTCCTCCACGCCCGAGGGTACGCCGTGTGGGGAAAGAGCACCGGCACCAAGGCTCTCTCTTTCGAAGAGGGCGTCTGGAGAGACATCCGGCGCACCGCCCCCGCCTCGGTGGAGGAGATGCGCTGGTGGCTCCGGGAAATTCCCTCTCACGTGGAGGCGGTGGTGCTGGAAAACAGCGCGGTGCATCCGGAGCTGCAACCCCTGGCCGCCCAATGGCTGCGCCCTTCGGCGGTGCTGTGGACCAACGCTCTGGAGGATCACCAGGAGATCTGGGGCCCCGGCCATGACCGGGCCCGGGAGGTGCTGCTCCGGGGAATTCCCGAAAACACCCCGGTCTTTCTCGGAAGGGCTCTTTTCGAATCTCCCGAGGTTATCGAAGAACTGAAGCTCCGGAACTGCCCATGCTATGGCCCCGCCGGGGAAAGTCCTGCGGAGGATTTCCGGGGAGAACGACGGAAACTCCTCCGGCAGCTCTGGAAGGTGCTGGAGCTTCGGAGGCCCTTTCCGGAGAATGTGCGGGATCCCGAAGAGAAGCGCCTGATGGAACTGCCCCTGGGAACCCTCGCCCGGATCTTCGAGGCCAATGACCCCGCCAGTACCCGACATGCCCTGGAAGAACTGGGCTGGAATCCCCGAGAGTGTACTCTCTGGTTTCATAACCGCCCGGATCGGCCGGGACGTTTCGAAGCCTTTCGAACCTTGGCGGACCTTTCCTGGAAACGCCGCATTCTCACCGGGGGGCACCCCTTTCGAAGGATTCCGGAATGGGAATTTTTGGGAAATCCCGGCATACACGATATGCTCTCCCTTCTGGAGGGAAATATTTTCGGCTGCGGCAACGTGAAGGGACTGCCCCTGGAGCTGGTGGAGCACCTGGAAAGGAGATCCTCGTGAACCGGGAAATAGTGCTTTTTCTTTTCTCTCTGCTCCTGGGATGGTTCTACTACCGCCGCACCGGATGGAGCGCCGGGGGAATGGTAACCCCGGGATTTCTGGTGCTTCATCGGAACGATCTCGAAGGGGTCTTGCTGCTTTTCTTTCTGGGGGTGCTCCTTACCCTTCCGCTGGAATACCTGGTGCGGCGGTTCAGCCTTTTCGGGCGGGAACGCATGTTCGCCGCCTGCGTGCTCTCCCTGGGAGTTCTGGCCCTCTGCCACGGCATGTCTCCTCTCTCTCTCCACTGGTACGGCTGGATTATTCCCGGTCTGGTGGGAGCGGAGTGCCAGCGCCAGGGAATATACCCCACCCTTCTCTCCCTGGCTTCCGTGGGAGGGGCCTCCCTCGGAGCGGAAAGGCTGCTGCCATGAAAACCCTTGTACGGCTATGCGCCCAGGAGCTGGGCTATCTTCTCCGGGGAAGCACCCCCTTTCCCCGAAAACTCGCCCTTCTGGGGCTTTTCTATGCAGTTCTCCTGGGAATGTTTTCCCTTGCCTCTTCCCTGCCTCCGGAAGCACAGCGGGCGGTATATACCGCAGCGGAAGCCCAGAAGGCCCTTTACGCCTGGCGGCGGGAGGGGGGCATCGCCTCGTCTCCCGAAGAGGATCCTCTGGAGAGCGGTCTCATAGGAGTGGAATGGAGCGTTCTCACCACCACTCTGGGAGATCTGGAAGCCAAACAGGCCGCTTCGGATCCCCGATGGGCGGGCATATTCGTGGAGTGGTACGAGAAAATGGGATTACAGGAGGGTTCCCGGATAGCCCTGATCTGTTCGGGCTCCTTTCCGGGACTCATTCTTTCGGCTCTCGCCGCGGCGGAGCAAATGCAGCTGGATATCCTGCTTCTTCCCTCCCTGGGCTCCTCCACCTGGGGAGCCAACCGGGAAGATCTTCCTCTTCTGGATATCCTGGATTTTCTCCGAAGCCGAGGCTTTCTTCGCATCTCTCCCGAGGCCTGTTCCCTGGGGGGAGACGGAGATACGGGAAGAGGACTTTCCCGGGAAGGACGAGCCCTCCTGGAGGAGTCCGCCCGAAAGCACGGGGTGCCCCTCCTCCGGGGAAGCTCCCTGGAGGAGATGATCTCTCTGAAAATGGACATGATCCGGAATTTCCAGGCCCGGGGGCTGGTCTCCATCGGAGGAGGGGCCGCCTCCCTGGGAGAGGATCCGGAAATTCTCGAACTTCCCCCGGGACTGCTCCTCCCCTCCCAAAAACTCCCTTCCGGAAGGGGGCTTATCGGCGAGGCCCTTCACGAAGGGCTTCCGGTGCTGCACCTACTGAATCTCCGGGAACTCTGCCGGCAACAGGGGCTTCCCTATCCTCCCGCGAAAAAAGAGCTGAGGCTTCCGTCAAAAATGCCCCGAATGCTCGCTTTTTCGGGAATGCTGCTTTTTTTCGGAATTCTTGGAAACTACAAGCGGTGGAAACGGATATAGTTCCAAAAACTCCTCGGAGAAACCACTTTTTCACTTTCCACAATGTTTCATAAAATGAAAGAATTGACATTCTTCTCTTCTTATGAGAAAAGATGTTCCGGGAGGCATGAAAGACCGCACCGCTCCGGAGATGTTCCTCGTGTAGCCTACGGCACCCTCATGACCAAGATCCCGATACTTTGCAACGGAGGTGCATTGCCCATGTTCAACCCCCTTTCGCTGTCCGAATACACCTTTGACATGGAACGCTACATGACCCGGGAACAGTTCGAATCTCTCCGCAACCTCGGAGAAAAGCTGGAGACCCCCTTTCTTCTCCTGGATCTCAACGTAATAGCCCGAAAATACGATTCCCTTCACCGGGCCATGCCCAACGCCAAGATCTACTATGCCGTGAAATCCTGCCCCCACGACAAGGTGCTCCAAGTTCTTGCAAACCGGGGAAGTTACTTCGACGTGGCCTCCAGGTACGAACTGGACCAGCTTCTGGGGCTCGGAGTGACGGCGGATAGGCTGAGCTACGGCAACACCATCAAGAAAGCCAGGGATATCGCCTACGCCTACGAAAAGGGAATCCGGCTCTACGCCACGGATTCCGAGAGCGACCTTCGGAAAATCGCCGAAAACGCTCCGGGATCCAAGGTCTTCTTCCGAATTCACACCGACGGCAGCGGGGCGGACTGGCCCCTCTCCCGAAAGTTCGGAGCCCACCCGGACACGATCTACAACCTTATCCTCGATGCCCCGGACCTCGGAGTAATTCCCTGCGGCATCTCCTTTCACGTGGGCTCCCAGCAGCGGGATATCGGCCAGTGGGACCACGCCATCGCCACCTGTACCTACCTCTTTGACGCCGCCCGGGCCAAGGGAATCAACCTCTCCCTCATCAATCTGGGAGGAGGATTTCCCGCGAACTACGTAGCCCCCACCCAGCCCGACGAAGTCTACATCCAGGAGATTACTCGCTTTCTGAAGGAGGATTTCAACGGCTCCATGCCCGAGATCATTCTGGAGCCGGGGCGCTCCATTTCGGGAGATGCGGGAATGCTGGTAACCGAAGTGGTGCTGATCTCCAAGAAATCCGAGTACAACCAGTACCGCTGGGTCTACCTGGACGTGGGCATGTTCGGAGGGCTTATCGAAACCATGGATGAGGCCATCAAGTACCCCATCTACACGGAAAAAGAAGGCCTCGCCAGCGACGTGATTCTCGCGGGGCCCACCTGCGACAGCATGGACATTCTCTACGAGAACGAAAAATACCAGCTTCCGGAAGATCTGGAGGAGGGAGACCGGCTTTACTTCTTCTCCACCGGAGCGTACACCAGCAGCTACTGCGCGGTGAACTTCAACGGCTTCCCTCCTCTGAAGACCTACATCATCGGAGAGGACGTTCTGGAGAGCAAGCCGGAATAAAAGACCACGAAAGAGCCCGGCGAGAAATCCTCGGAAGTCCCCGAAAAGATCGGAATTCCGGAAGGAGGTTCCTGAAAACGTGAAAACCCTGGAATGGACCGAAGACCACCTGGAAGGCAACTTTGGAGATCGAGAGGTTCTGCTCTATACGACGCGTTCCTCCTCCTCATCCCCCTTGGTGATGTTTCTGCACGGCGTACACGGCTGTGCGGATATGGAAGAGGGGAACAAGTACCGGGCCCTGGCGGAGCTTCTGTATCAGCGGGGCATGGGGTCGTGTCTGGTGGAATCGAGCCGGAAGCGGCGGGATCGGAACACCTTCGGAGACGATTATCCCGCCTGGGCCCTGGGAGCCTTCGAGGGAAAGAGCTACGCCCAGGATCTGGGAGATTTCGCCCGGGCCCTGGAACATCTTCAAAGGACATATCCTTCCCGTCCCCTCTGGCTCTGGGGCTTTTCTCTCGGGGGAATCCACGCGGTGCTTTTGGGAAGCCCCACATACCGGAAGGTGCTGCAACAGGATCATCTGAAGGTTCCCGAAATACGCTGCAACACCCTGAAAGGCGTGGTTCTCTCCGGGAGCGGTCACTATGTGCGCCCCGAACAGGCTCTTCTGCTGCGGGCACCCATTCTGAACACCCTCCCTCCGAACACGGTGCTTCTGGAAGCGGCGGAATCTCTGGAATGCGGTGAGCTTCACTCTTTCTACGGATCCCTGGACGACACCTTCAGCGAGCAGTCCTGCCGGGAGCTTTTCGAAAGGGCTCCCCAAGAAATACGCCGGAAGTTTTCGGTAATCTCCGGGGCAGATCACGCCTTCCGCAGTCTGGAGGGACAACCCTCTCTGGAGCCCCTGCGGCAGATGACGGAAGAAATGATTTTTCACTGGAAAGTGTGAACCATAGCGGGGAGCATGAGCCCCCCGCTTTTTCATTTCTCTCTCCTCGCGCCTCCCGTGATATGATAAAGGGGTGTTTTTGTCGTTTTTTCCATCTCCTCTATTTCGCAAAGGCCCCCTTTCGATAGAGAACTCTGTACAAAGGAGCCCCTCATGAAGGCGTATCGAAGCGTGTTTCTTTCGGATCTCCATCTCGGAGCCCGGTGGTGCAAAGCCAAGGATCTGGCGGCATTTCTCTCGGGAATCTCCTGCGAGCGCCTCTATTTGGTGGGAGACATTCTCGACGGATGGAAACCCCGCCGGAAGGGCTCCCGATTTCTCTGGCACCAGCGAGTTCTGCAGGAGCTGCTGCGAATTTCCCGCAAGAGCTCGGTGATCTACGTTACGGGAAACCACGATAGCTTTCTGAAGGAGCACCACGGTAAGATTTTCGGCAACGTGGGGATATGCCGAAGAGTCATTCACAGCACCGCCGACGGCAGACAGATGCTGGTCCTCCACGGAGACGAATTCGATGCGGTGATGACCCACAGCCCCTGGCTTGCCCGGCTGGGAGATCTTGCCTACGACGGGGCTCTCTGGGTGAACTGGGTTCTGAACGGCCTTCGGACCTCTCTCGGCATGCGCTACTGGTCCCTCTCCCAATTCCTCAAGCACCGGGTGAAGGATGCGGTGAACTTTCTCAGCGAATTCGAAGAGCATCTTTCCCGGGAAATGGTACGGGAAAAACTGGACGGGATCATCTGCGGCCACATCCATCGGCCGGAGCTGAAAAAACTCAAGGCGGGGCTTTACGCCAACTGCGGCGACTGGGTAGAAAGTTGCTCCGCCCTGGTGGAGCAGATGGACGGAACCCTCCAGCTTCTTCACTGGCACGAGGAAAAGGCTCTCTCTCCGGGGAATCCTCCCCTGGGAGAGCATAGCCTTCCCGCAGTGCTCTCACCCGAGGAAGCCCAGGTTTTTAAAAACCTCTGGGGCATGCAGGGACCATAAAAAGAACGTAACGGCCATAGGGACACACGGTTCCGGAGTTTACGAAGAACAACCTTCGAAAGCTCCGGAATTTTTATGTTCTCCCGAAGGTCTTCTTTTGGAAAAACGCAAGATTACCGCAACATGCATGTTACCTTTCTCCGATAGGATACGTTCGTACACACCGTAGCTCTTGCCTTTTGGAACCCTCGTTTTTCGAAGGTCGCCCCGGACAAAGGAGAACGTCATGAAGGCGTATCGAAGCGTTTTTTTATCGGATATCCATCTGGGAACCCGATGGTGCAAGGCGGGAGATCTCGGAGCCTTTCTCTCGGGCATGTCCTGCGAACGGCTCTATCTGGTGGGGGATATCATCGACGGCTGGAAACTTCAGCGGCGGAGCTCCTGGCCCAGATCACACAACCGGATTCTTCAGGAGCTGCTCCGAATTTCCCGCAAAAGTGCGGTGATATACATTACGGGAAATCACGACAGCTTTCTCCGGGAGTTTCACGGCAGCATCTTCGGCAACATCGGCATATACCGTCAGGCAATTCACAAGACCCTGGACGGAAAAAGAATGCTGGTACTTCACGGGGACGAGTTCGATGCGGTGATGACCCACGGCACCTGGCTCGCCCGGCTGGGGGATTTCGCCTATGACGGCGCTCTCTGGCTCAATCATGGCCTGAACGGTATCCGCGCCTTTCTGGGAATGACCTACTGGCCCTTTTCCCAGTTTCTCAAGCACCGGGTAAAGGATGCGGTAAATTTTATCAGCGATTTCGAGAAGCGTCTTGCCCGAGAGGTGGCACGGCAAAAGCTGGATGGTGTTATCTGCGGGCATATTCACCGGCCGGAACTGAAAAAACTGCAAACCGGCATATACGCCAACTGCGGGGATTGGGTGGAAAGCTGTTCCGCTCTGGTGGAACACCTGAACGGAACCTTTGAAATTCTCTATTGGCACAAGAATGCGGAAGAGTTCTCCGATTTGCCCCGGGTTACCGCCCAGGGAGAACTGATACTGCCTGAAGCTCTTGCTGCGGAAGAGCCGGAAGAAGCCGCGGTTTTTGAGGATTCTTCGAGGATGGTTTCATGAAAATTCTTTTCGTTACCGATGCCTGGCATCCCCAGATCAACGGAGTGGTGCGCACCATCGAAGCCACCTCCGGGGAGCTGGAGCGGATGGGACACCAGGTGGTTCTCCTTACTCCGGAAGAGTTTCCGAGCATTCCCTGCCCCACCTATCCGGAGATCGCCCTGGCCTGGCCCTTTCGGCAGCTTTTCCGAAGGATGGAGGAGCTTGCTCCCGAGGCCATCCACATCACCACCGAAGGCCCCCTGGGATTGGGAGCCCGACGCTGGTGCGTCACCCGGGGAGTTCCCTTCACCACGTCCTTTACCACCCGATTTCCCGAATATATTCAATCCCGCTTCCGCGTCTCTCCGGAGCCTTTCTACAGCTTTTTCCGATGGTTCCACGCCCCTTCTTCCGCCACCATGGTTTCCACGAAAAGCCTGGAGGCGGAGCTTCGGCAGCGGGGATTTTCGAATCTCCGCCCCTGGTCCCGGGGAGTGGACACGGGCCTCTTTTCTCCCTCCAGAAGAAGGAATATTTTTCCGGAATCTCCGGTGTTTCTCTACGTGGGGCGGGTATCGGTGGAGAAGAACCTTCCCGCCTTTCTCTCCCTGGATCTTCCGGGAATCAAGGTGGTGGCGGGGGCAGGACCGGATCTCGAAAAACTCCGTCGGGCCTATCCGGAAACCCGTTTTCTCGGAGCCCTTCAGGGAGAGGAACTTGCTCAAGTCTACGCCTCTTCGGAGGTCTTCGTCTTTCCCAGTACCACGGACACCTTCGGCATGGTCATTCTGGAGGCCCTGGCATCGGGGCTCCCCGTGGCGGCCTATCCCGTAACGGGGCCCAGGGACATCCTGCTTCCGGGAAAGACGGGAGTTCTCGGAAAAGATCTGGGCAAAGCCGCCCTGGAGGCCCTGCATCTGAATCGAAACGACTGCCGTTCCTCCGGTGAAACATACTCCTGGCGGGCCTGCACCGAAGAATTCTTCTTTCATCTCGCTCCCCGAAAAATTCCTGGGGAATTGCGCAAAACCGGATAGGGGGTCCGTCCGAGCCCCCGCTCCTTTTTCTTTCTTCTCTCCCTCTTTCGAGAAAAGCCCCGGCCCTCCCCTTGCCTGGGCTTTTCCTGTGCATCCGGAGACCGTCAGAGTACCCGGAGCTTGAGCTCCCGGGAGAGATCCTCCAGAAGTTTCATGCCGCAGAGGGAATTTCCCTTGGAATCCAGGGCGGGGCCGCAGACTCCTATGCCCATCCGGCGGGGCACCACCGCCACGATGCCCCCGCCCACACCGCTTTTGGCGGGAATACCCACCCGGAGGGCAAACTCTCCAGAGCCATCGTACATGCCGCAGGTGACCATGAGAGCCCGGATAATGCGGCAGGTGCGGCTGGTAAGCACTCGTTCTCCCGAAATCGGGTTGATCCCCCCCGTGGCGAGCGTTGCTCCGAGAACCGCCAGATCCTCCACCGAGGCCTCGATGCTGCACTGGAGAAAATATCCCTCCAGCACGTCCTCCACCTCCCCCTTCAGGGTTCCGGTACTCTTCATGTAGTAAGCCAGAGAGCGGTTGCGGTGCCCCGTATCTCTCTCGGACTCGTAGATTTTTTCGTTGATCTCCAGGGCGGCATTGCCCATAAGCCTCCGGGCAAGCTCCAGCACCGCCTCTCCCCGCTTCCGTCCGCTTTCCCGGGGAATAAGGGAGGTCACCGCGATGGCTCCGGCGTTGACCACGGGGTTATAGGGGCGGTTCACCGCATGGAGCTCCAGACGCATGATGGAGTTGAAAGGATCCGGAGTGGGGTCCATACCCACGGTATCAAAAACCACATCCTCCCCCACCTCTTCGAGGGCAAGAGCCAGGGAGATGATTTTGGAAATGGACTGGATGGAAAAAAGGTGCTCCCGATCTCCCGCGCTGTGCCGCTCTCCCTCCACCGTGGCAAGAGATATTCCGAGAATTTCCGGGTTCGCCAGGGCGAGTTCCGGAATATAGGCAGCCACCTTTCCCTGAGCGTAGAGAGAACGGCTTCGGGCCACCAGGTTTTCAAGAATTTCTTCCACGTCGTCTCCTCCTCTTTCGAAAAAACATGTTCTGATGTCCCGATTTTCCCACATATTTCCACGAACGTACATGCTGGGGAAAAGAAACGCGAGAAATCAAGCCTTTTCTTGACAATGCTTCAAAAGTATTGATATTATGGGGAAGGTACATGTTTTTATGTAGCTATTTTAAAATACTTCTCCGGAATGGGAAAGACGCATCTCTCTTTTAACGCGAGCAAATCCGGTATTTTGAGCAAAATTATGGGAGTGCGCCGAAAAAAACCTTTTTTCCAGAAAAAATTCTCTTTTTTTATCTAAAAACTTTCTAATTGGAGGAATGGTCATGCGAAAAAGCCTTTTTGTCAAACTCATACTTCCCTTGGGCATCATTGTGTTTCTTTTTCTCGTTTCCCTAAGCTCTACCCTTATCATTACCGCTCAGCAGGAAACCGACGCCCTGGTGATCAACCTTGCGGGGCGGCAGCGCATGGTTTCCCAAAAGATTGCCAAGGCCGCCCTAGGATATACCCTCTCTCAGGAAGAAGACTATCGCCAAGAGGCCGAGGAAGGAATGGAGCTCTTCCGAAGCACCGGAAAGGCCCTGATCTCCGGTGGCAAAGCTCCCGTAAACGCCGCCGCCTCGATCTGGGCGGATGTACCTCCCCCTTCGGAACGCTCTAAAAAGGCCCTGCTCGAAACGGAAACCGCTTTCAGAACCTACGCCGAGGCCCTGGAGAACCTTTTCACACAAAAATCCCTGGAAAACGGAACCTGGCAGCAGGTAACCCAAAGCTCTCTGGAGGTACTTATCGCAGCGGATGGTGCCGTAACAACCTTGGAAAAAGAAGCAGCCCGTCGGGTTTCGCTTCTCAAATTTCTTCAGGAAGCCTCCTTCGTGCTGGTCCTTCTCATAAGTCTGGGATGTATTCTCTTCTACCGCAAGGCTATCCTAAAGCCCATCCAGGAGATGGGGCGTTTCATGGAAACCTCCACGGAAGGGGCGGACCTCACCTGGCGCTTCCCCGTGAAAAGCCGGGACGAAACGGGAGAACTCGCCCGGGGGTTCAATACCTTTCTCGAACTTCTGCGGAGCAATTTCTGGCAAACCTCTCAGGGCACCCAGGATTTTCTGGCGGCTTTCCACGCCCTCTCCCGAGCACTGGAAACCTTTGCGGATAAATTCGCCTCCATGCAGAACAACATGGATCGGGGAGCCGCCTCGGTGAACGAAATTACCCAGGCTGTGGAAGAACAGTACGCCTCCTCCGAAGAGATCGCCTCCACCGCCCAGGCTCTTGCCCAGATGGCGGAGAGCCTGAACCAAACCGTGTCCGACGTGGTTACCCGGGCCCAGGAGGGGGAGGGGGCTCTTTCCGCCACTTCCCAGGCCATGGAGTCCGCCCGGAAACAGGCGGAACAGGTCGCTCATCGAGCCGCATCCCTGGCGGAAAAAGCCACGGTGATCCATCAGGTGGTGCAGACCATCCAGGGCATTGCGGAACAGACGAATCTTCTCGCCCTGAACGCCGCCATCGAGGCCGCCCGGGCGGGAGAAGCGGGCCGAGGCTTTGCGGTGGTGGCCGAAGAGGTGCGCAAGCTTGCAGAAGAGAGCAAGAGCGCGGCGGTACAGATCGGGGACAACCTTACGGACCTCATGGAGGGGGTGGACGGCACCTCCCACGATGTGGTCTCCATGTCCGGCGAAATGGAAGAGGTGGCGGCAAAAATTTCCGGGGTGGTGGCATCCATAGCTTCCATTCTCACGGGAATGGAGAGCACCAACGAGATTTCCCAAAGCGTGGCGGCCAGTGCGGAGGAACTTTCCGCATCCTCCCAGGAAATGGCCTCGGGAGCCGAATCGGTATCCCGGTTCGCCTCGGAGATCAACGACATCATCGCCGCTGCGGGAAACTCTGTGCGCAGCCTGAGCGATCTGGTGCAAGACTTCTCTTCCCGAACCCAAGAAAGCGGCACGAAGGGATCGGAACTTCTGAAACACCTGGGAATCTTCAATCTCGGAGCAGAAAGAGAGATGGCCTCCCTCGTCAGAGACGCCATTCGGGCCCACGAAAAATGGATGACAGAGCTCCAAGCGACCCTGGACGGGCGCCTCTGGACGCTGGAAACCAATCCCGGCCACTGCCGCTTTGGGATCTTCCTTACTACCTTCCATCCTCCCAAGGCTCTCCAGACTACCTGGAACCGAGTGGTATCCCTCCACGACAAGGTGCATCACCTGGGGGAAACCGTACGGAACCATCTCCGGGAAGGTCGTCAGGAACAAGCGGAGCAGGTCTACCGGGAAGCCAGGGAAAACGCTTCCCAGCTAGTGGGACTTCTTCGGGAGATGCTCCGCACAAACGCCACGGAGGCTTCCCGAGAGGAACCCCGATCCCTGGCGGTACGGAATACTCCCCCGGCGTAAATCCCCTTTCTTTAAGGGAAAGGACAAAAAAATATAGCTGCAGTTTACACATCGAGGGGCTCCTCCATAAGAGAAGAGCCCCTCGATGTGTAAACTGCAGCGCCGGCATTTAAATTCTTTTTTTGAGATAGGAGAGAAGAAGAAGATCGCAGATTCCCGAAAGGGCGAGAAGAAAACCTACCCAGCGGGGAATTCCCAGGGAACGCCACAACCAAAGTTCCACCCCGAGCCCTGCAAGGATGAAGAAAATACCTCCCAGACAAAGCATCCAGAATATCGGAGAGTTTCCTTTCATGCCTCGTTCCTCCCTTCTTCGAAATCTTCTTTCGGATTCCAGGCGGGAAGAGCCGCATAAAAGAGGGTTCCCCGTTTTTCGTCCGAAACGAACCATATATCTCCCCGGAGATACTGCACCATGAAGAGCTTCATGCTGTAGGTTCCGATTCCCCGGCCCTCTCCCTTGGTGGAGAAGGAGCGCTGAAAGATCCGGCGGCGCACGTCCTCCTCCATGACTCCCTGGTTATGCACCCAGAAAAGAAGACGCTCCTCTCCGGCATCCCGCCGTGGTTCACATCCGAGAGAGACCAGTCCTCCCTTGGGAGTCGCTTCCAGGGCGTTTTTCATCATATTCAGCAGAACCCGGCGAAAGAGCACCTCATCTGCCAGGGCGAGACAGGGATCCCGGGGAGGAACCACCACGATCTCCTTATCCCGGGCGACCTCGGGAAACGAGGCCATCTCTCCCGCTATTTTACGCATGAAAGGTTCCGCAGCGAGGGGAATCGGATCCACCCGGAGAGTTCCTTTTTCAGCGGAAAGAAGGCTTCGCTGGGCCTCGATCTCTTCCACGAGAAGGGCGGTTCCCTGCCTGAGAAGAGGTAGAATCTCCTGGAGATCCTCCACATTTTCGGTGAATTCGAGAATTTCTCCTATCCCCTGGAGAACCCCCGCAGAATTAAGGATGTCATGAAAAAAGGCGCGCTCCATACGTTCCCGGTGCTTCTCCCGGGAAATATCCTCCAGGGTGACCAGAAGAAACCGATGGCCCTCGAAGGAAAGAGGCGCTGCGGTAACCCGGAATTCGAGCTCCGAAAAATCCCCCTCCCGGGAGGTTTCGATGACGCACTCCCGCACCACCTGGCGATTTTCCCGAAGAGCCGAGAAGAGGGCATCTCCCGCTCCGCAATAGCGGCATTGTTTTCCTTCGCCGCACCCCAGGGAATTATCCCAGGCGTAGCGACATCCCAGAAATTCCCCCGGCCGGGGAGCGACACAGTTGACGGCAAAGTGCCTCCCCAGTATCTCCTGAAAGACCCTGTTGCCGTAAAGGATGTGCCGCCTCGCATCGAGCACCAGCACCACCAGGGAAAAGGAATCCATGAGCTTTTCCAGGTTATCCGCCCGGGCCAGGATTTCCCGATACGTTCGAATTTCCTCTTCCGTGGATCGCCTTGATTCGAGAGTTTCCAGAGAATCCATTCTGCCATTTCCCCCCAGAGAGCCGCGGAGCTTTCCGGCAAAGAGCATCGCTCCCCAGGGCAATGCTTCCTCCCTCAAGACGGAAAACATACCCCTAAGCTCCAAAAATGCCGGATGATACCGAGTATGGCTCTTATTCTACACCATCTTTCTTCTCTTTCCCGAAAACTCAAAAATCTCCCGAAGTTTTCCGGAACATGGAAATTCTGTTGACAAATCTTTTCAAAGGAGCTATTTTCATTTCGTCAGTTGCGCAACTAACAAAACGTACTACCGGAGGTTCTGATGAAAGAAACAGTTTTTCTTTTGAAAGCCCTGGGAGAGACGAATCGGCTCCGGGCATTTTCAGCGCTTCTCCGACACGGAGAGCTCTGTCTTTGCGAAATCGGAGAGCTTCTCGAAATTGCTCCTTCCACCGCCTCCCGCCACATGAGCCTTCTCGTGGAGGCCCGGGGAGTAACGTGTGAAAAACGAGGAAAATGGGTCTATTACCGCCTCTCTCCGGAACTTGACCCCCGGTTCCTTCAATGGCTTCAGGACTCTCTTTCCGGAGACCCCTCCATGGAAAGAGATAGCGCAAAGATCCAGGTTCTTCTGGAAGACCACACGTGCAATTGCCCTTCCCGAGAAGAAAGGGGATCTGTGAAATCGAATACTGCAAAGGAGTGCTGAACATGGAAGATCTGCGCAAGGAAGTGGCGAAAAAATATGCCCGGGCCATTCAGGGAGGAACCTCCTGCTGCGGCTCCCGGGGATGCTGCTGCGGACCGGAAAACACTCGGGGAACCTCGGCAATAACCGAAGGAAACTACGCCGAGGAGGCCCTGCAGGGAGCTCCCGGCGCCACGGGCTCTCAATCCTTCGGCTGCGGCAACCCCTTGGAAGAGGCGAACATTCGCCCGGGAGAAACCGTGCTGGATCTCGGAAGCGGAGCTGGTCTGGATCTTTTTCTCGCTTCCCGGGCTACGGGGCCCACGGGCAAGGTCATCGGCCTGGACATGACCGAGGAAATGCTAGCCACGGCGGAGGAGAATCTGAAGGGAGTCGAAAACGTTTCTTTCGTGAAGGGATATATCGAAACCATGCCTTTGGAGGATTGCTCCGTGGATGTAATCATATCCAACTGCGTGATCAATCTTTCTCCTGATAAGGATGCGGTGCTCCGGGAGGCTTTTCGGGTGCTCCGTCCGGGAGGACGCTTCTGTGTTGCGGATACGGTCTTTCTGCGGCCCGTTTCCGCAAGAGGAGCGAGCAATGTGGCGGCCTGGTCGGGATGCATTGCGGGGGCGCTTCTTTCGGAGGAGTACCGAAAAAAAATGGACGCCGCGGGCTTTGAAAATGTCGCCGTGACATGCACCAAAATCTACGCCTTTCCGGACTCCCTGGGAGAGGCTCTCTTTCCGGAACTCTCCCCGGAAGAACGCCGGGAGCTTGACGGAGCTTTCGGAAGCGCCATCATAAAGGGAATGAAACCCGGCTCCGGGAGATAGTGTATAACCCCGAAAAATTCCGGGTATTTCGGAAAAGGTATGACCTTTCAGAGAACCTTTGACTTTGGGCTCTCTCTGCCCCATACTTCTCTCCATAGGCCTCATTTTCTTGAAGGTGCCTCCGGATGCTCGGACATCCGGAAATTTCAGGAACGGAGAGAAAATAATGACAAATTCGAACAGGCTTCCCGAATATCTCGAGGTTCCCATAGAACGCATGACCCATCAGGGAGAGGGCATCGCCCGTTCTCCGGGAGGAAAAATCATTTTCGTCCCCGGAGCGTTGCCGGGAGAGAAGGTGCGCCTGAAGATTCTGGAAGAAAAAAAAGACTATGCCCGGGGAAAGGTTCTGGAGGTTCTGCAAGCCCAGGAACTGCGGACCGCTCCCCCCTGCCCCTGGTACGGCGAATGCGGGGGCTGCCAGCTGCAGCACGCCGCCTATCCTCTGCAGCTGCAGCTTAAAACGGAGATGGTCCGGGGAGCCCTTCAGCGGCTTGGAAAACTGGAGCCTCAGGAAGATCCCGCCCCTTGCGTGGCAAGCCCCAAAGCCTGGGGATACCGTAACAAAGCGGCCTTTCCCGTGCAGGCCAAGCTCTCCGGAAAAGGGGCCTTTACGGGCTTTTACCGGGAGCGAAGCCATCGGCTGGTGCGGGTGCGGAAGTGCCGTATTCTTCCCCCGGCACTCAACGAACTGTATCGCAAGATGGAAAGCCTGGTGGGTTCCGAGTTTCTTCCGGGATATTCCGAGGAGAAACAGCGGGGGTTCCTCCGGCATATTCTTCTGCGGGAAACCGCCTGCTCTCTGGGAATAACCCTCCTCGTAGGAGCCACTCCCTCGAAAAAGCAGGAGGAATGGATTCGTCAGGAGGTGGGGGAACTTC
Organism: uncultured Synergistaceae bacterium; assembly: GCA_964545875.1. Taxonomy (GTDB): domain Bacteria; phylum Synergistota; class Synergistia; order Synergistales; family Aminiphilaceae; genus DAIPKP01. The sequence goes on along the minus strand of CAZJHH010000007.1, from coordinate 122,533 downwards.
TGGATGGGTTCGACAAGGAGGGGCATCTCTCTCTGGGAATCCAGAGAGAGCCGGGAAATTCTCTTTTTGCCGAGGAATACCGGCATCTCCGGGGGTCCGGCGAATTTCGGGAGCGTCTGCAATCCCGAGAGCTATCCTTTCCCATGAACTCTTTCTTTCAGGTAAACACCTCCCAGGCGGAGCAGCTTTTCTCTCATGCCGCATCATACGCTGCGGCGTGCCAGCCCGATTCCATCGTGGAGCTTTATGCGGGAGTGGGGGCTCTCACGGTGTTTCTCGCCCCCCACACGAAGCAGCTTCAGGCAGTGGAATTCGGAGGCACCTCGGTGACCTACGGCAGAAAAAATATGGAGGCCCAGGGATTTTCCTCGGTACGTTTCGTTCAGGGCGATGCGGGGGAATTTCTGCAGTCCCGGAGCACTCCTCCGGAGATGCTTTACCTGGATCCGCCCCGAAAGGGATGCGAACCCCCGGTACTTCAGGAGATCCTCAAACTCATGCCCCGGCAGGTGGTTTACGTTTCCTGCAATCCCGCCACTCTGGCCCGGGATTTGCGAATTCTCTGCGACGGAGGCTATGTCTTCCAAAGCTACCGCTGCTTCGACATGTTTCCCCAAACCGCTCACGTGGAGACCGTAGCCATGCTCCAAAAAAAGGATTCCTGACTTTTTCGCCCGGGAATTTTTGTACTTCCCTTCGAAAGCACTCCCGAAAAGGGCCGCGGCATATGGCTAGCGAAGAGCTGGAAAAAAGCGCCGAGGAGCGTTTTTCTTCCCTCTGTTCGAAACCCATCGCCCCGGCCCTCGTGGTACCAGCCTTTTCGGATTGGCGTACTACTCTGCGGAAAGAAAGAACTTTTCCCGGAGCCACCTCTCTGCCCGGGGAAGAGCGTATTTTTCGAGGAAAGCCTTCACGGCTTCCTCCCGAAAGAACACTTCTCCATCCTCCCCTGCATAGTTGCCGCTCAAGACGCAGCGGAGCTGCTCCGCTCCCTCTCCATAATCTCCTCCGAGAATGCGATTTATTTCCGAAGTTTCTTTCACATCCCTCAGGGGCATGAGAAGTTCCATGCCGTATCGGCCGAGGAAGTTCCGAAAAATATCCAGAGAAAGAGCCACCTGGCTCAGCTTTATTCTGCCGTCGTGAGAGACCCGCTCTCCTCCTATAATGGCGGAGCTTCCGAGGTGCCCTGCCAAGGGCACGCGAAGAACATGAAAGTACAAATGGCAGGCGGTACAGGGAGAGGCAAAGCCGTAGCGCTTCTGCCACTGATAGAGCCCCTTGCCGCAGAGATCTCTCCAGAGCTCCGGAGATCCCAGCACCACAGGCGGGTAAAGCCGCACCTCCGAAGAAAGACGCTTTCGAAGCTCCTCCACCGCTCTGAAGGGGGCTTCCCAATCTCCATATTGAGTACCCGTATAGGCCACGGTGGGGAGCATGCCGGAAAAGCGCCGGGAATTTCCCTCCGCCACCGCCGCAGCGATACTGTCCTTTCCCGCAATTTCCACGATTCCCAGGGATGGCTCCCGTCTCAGGTCGCCCAGAACTTCCTCCGGCAGCATCCATTCCGGAAGGGGCCATACGTTTTCGCCCTTGTCCGAAAGCAGACGCCGAAGCCCCTCCTTCATATCCGTCTCCTCAGACTGCGATAGGGGCCGGGGAAATAGGGCTGGTTTCCGGGGCTGTCCATCAAGCCCTGGAGTTTGCCTCTATCGAGCAAATTCAGGATCATGTACATCAGCTCGTGCCCCCGGACCATGCCGAGAGCTCCCGAAGCGCATCGAATCTCGTCGAAATGCCGCACCTCGTCCCGGCGGGCATACTTTCCCGTTATGGCGAGAGGTACGGGCTCACCGGAGTGGATCATGGTTCCCCCGCTGGGGGTGGAGTGATCCGAGGTGAGTACGAAAACCACATCCTCATGGGGAAGCACCTTCTTCACCACCCATTCCAAAGCCTTGTCCAGCGATTCGATAACCCGCCGCTTTTCGTCGGGATTCCCACCATGCGCCATTTCATCGGGGGCCTTGGTGTGGACGTAGATAAAATCGTACTCCTTTGCCTCCCAGGCCCTTTGAAGCCGCTCGAGAAGATCCGCCCCCCAATCGCCGCTATCCCTTACCGGAAGGACATCCATGCCGAGGATGCCGCAGAGACCGAAGTAGAGGGCCCCCGAAGCGATGCAGAGAGGCCGGAGTCCCCAGGCGTGCTGGAAGGATGGGAGTTTTCGAAAACGCCCCGGACGCTGGAAGGTGACCATGTTGAGAGGGATCTCTCCGGAGGCTCGGCGCTGCCGGTTTACGGGATGGTTCTCAAGGACGTCGTAGGTCCAGAGGGAATATTCGTTACAGTACGCCGCAGTCTTTCGGGCGGCCTCCATCTCCCGGGCCTCTTCCAGAGGAAGAACTTCCATAATCGGACGCCCTTCGTGAATGGGGTTGGAATCCGTCACCTCGGGGCTTCCGCCTCCCCGAAGAAGAGCGATGCCCCCGTTGCCTCCCGAGGGATGGAGGGATATGGTGCAATTCCCTCGTTTCCAGGGAGAAACCCCCCGGCAGAGGAAATCGAAATCCTTCGCCTCCACGGAAACCTTTTCGTGAAGAAGCAGGTATTCCTCCTCCCGGGGTTCCACGTGAAACATACGGGCCAGAAAGGCCACATCCTCGGTTTTCACCGGAAGACCCCGCCCCACCGCCTCGATATATCCCCGACCGGGAAAGTCCTTGAGATCGTAGCCGAAGAGAACGAAATGGGCCATTTCACTGGGCATGACCATACCCTGGCAGGTACTGTGATAAAGCCCGGTAATGCCGGATGCGGCGATGGCATCCATGTGAGGGGTATGAGCCGCCTGAAGAGGGGTTTTTCCTCCGAACTCCGGAAATCCTCTATCTCCAAGGCCGTCGAGAATAACCAGAATGGCTCTCATGAAATTTTTCCTAGACCGCCCCGGCGCAGGCCCCTAAGGGAGAAACCCCGAGATCGCAGAAAAGCGGCTCCCGGAAAGCTCCCTCCCAATATTCCACGGGGGTGGCTTCTCCCTCCCGAAGGGCGGCGATAAAATCCCCAAGATGCCGCACCGGAGCATGGATCTTCGTGGCGAACCGTCCCACCTCCGAAAGAGTGTGGGCATCGCTTCCTCCCGTACGAAGAGAACCGAGAAGCCCCGCCGTTTCCAGGGCCTGCATATTGTGGCGAGGCTTGGTTCTTCCGTTGCAAACCTCTATGCCGAAGGGCTCCTCCAGGCCGAAGAGCCGATCCTCCGCACCCCGTCCGTTATCCCGGTAGGGATGTGCCGCCACGGCGAATCCTTCTTTCTCCCGCAAAAGTCTCTGGAGCTCCGCAAAATCGATTCTCCCGGAGGGCACTTCCTTCAGGCCGAAGGCCAGGAAATCTCCCTGCAGGGTAAGAATCTCCACTCCCGGAAGAACCAGAAATTCGTAGCGCCGGGTAAGCTCCTCCGCCCGCTCCATAATTCCCAGGCTTTCATGATCGGTAACGCAGATTCCGTCAAGGCCGATTTCCAGCCCCCGGCGAACCGCCTCTTCCACGGGCAACACGCTATCCCCGGAATATTCCGCCGTATGGAGATGCATATCGATAATCATATATCCGCCGTCCTTTGCAAAAGGAAATTCTTTCCAGATCCATTTTTCCGCCGGGACATGACAACGCCGGTATTATATTCTATCTGTTTTCCTGAATGTACTCCAGAATCTCTTCGATGGGCAGAGCTTTACTGAACAGATAACCTTGATAGAACTCGCATCCGAATTTCTTCAAAAGCATCCTTTGTTCTTCCTCTTCGACAAACTCCGCCACAACCCGGCAGTTGAGAGTTTTTCCAAGGGATATAACGGACGATATGATATCCCTACAGTTAGAGCTACCTATGATTTCACGCACCAATGAACCATCAAGCTTGATCGTGTGAAAATTATACTCCTTCAGATAGAGGAGCGAACTGTGCCCGGCTCCGAAATCATCCATGGCAAGTTTGACACCCTGTTTGTTCATCTTCTCCATTTGACGAGCAATTTTCAAACTGCGCGACAAAGACAACCTCTCGGTAATTTCAATTTCAATGTCTGTGAAGCAAATACCGCGCTCCGTGATAATTTCTCCAAGGTGCGACATGAAATCCTCACTTTCAAGCTGTATAACCGACACGTTTACGGAAGCAGTTACATCGTGAATACCAACCTCTTTCATTTTTTGCAAATCTTCGCATACTCTCTCAAAAATCAAATTGCCAAGCCTATCAATCAATCCCGCCTCTTCCGCCAGTGCAATGACCAAGGGTGGACTGATAAGGCCATAGCTTTCGTGATTCCAGCGTAGCAACGCCTCTATGGACACCACCCTCCCCACATCGTTGACTATGGGTTGATAGTGTAAATCAAAGGCCTTCCTTCGCAAATCATATTCGAAATCGAGGGAAAGCGATCTGGCTATGCCACCAACGGCATCGGAGCGCGACATGAGCGATGAGGTTACGCCACATTCTTCCAAAGCCCTGAAAGCATCGCAAATTTTCTTTAAGTTCAAATCTTTCCTTGCTTCATATGATTTAACTGAAAGCCTGACAAAGGGAATATAGCATATCGTTCCGAGTGCCAGATTTAAAAGCTGCAGGCAACTTCCCCAGACAGAGCCCGTTGCAATATACCCGCTAAGCAAAGCCGGCGTGGTCCATTCCACCATGTTTATGGTGTACGGAACAAAACCAACTTGCACGAAAAAAAAGGATACACCTGTCAGCATCAAGGGAACGGATATGAAAGGAATCAGATAGATTGGATTTAAAACGATGGGCACACCAAAGACTATAAGTTCGTTGACGTTAAAAAGCACCGGTACCAAAGACATTTTTGCCAAGCCTACGTGACTCTTGTTTCTTCCCACGATAAGCATAGCAAGCAGAAGACAAAGGGCAGAACCACATCCGCCCATAAAAACAAAGGTGTCAAAAAATGTTTTTGTAAATATTTCCGTTGGAGCAATACCTAACGAAACAAGTTCCTGATTGGTCTGAAGAGCCGGAACAAAAATGTTTTGCGCCACGGCTTCAAGCATGTTGCTCCCGTGTATTCCCAAGAACCAGTATACGTGGACGAGTAAAATGAACACGATTCCTCGCCAAAGCACCGACCCTATATGAGAGAACACGCTGTTGAGAGAGGACGCAACAGCACCCTGAATACTCTCTATCCCCACAAAACAGGATAGGGCTTCATTGATGCCGGCAAAGATCACGATCGTAAGGCTGGCTGGTATAAAAAGGGATACCACGTTACTGAAATTCGGGTTCGCTCCGTTAAAGAGAGCCCTTATACGAAAAACCCTTATACTGCTTAATTTTCTGAACAATGTGGTCGACACCAGAGAAACCACAAGAGCATTAAATACGCCGATAACACCGAAATAAGAAATCGAAAAACCTGCCTTGTTAATACCCAAAAGGGCAACATATGAGCCAAGGGCCGTAATGGAAGCCATTATCGGAACCATAAAATCTTGACGGTTATTCAATTCCTGGGTATAGGAATAGCTGATAGCTATGACTAGAACAATCGAAAAAACGTTAGAGGTTCCATCCTGAACATAGGAAAAGGCATTTTTCCATCCTTCTCCAAATAGATGAAGCATAAAATTTTGATACGCCTCTATGGGTAGGCTTAGAAAAACGAGCGCCATCGAACCGAGTAACACAAGAGGAATCATGTATGTAAAGCCATTCTGAATAGCATATAGGATCGGTTTTTTTGTGGCAAAATTATTCAAATCAATTAAATATTTGCGAAATGTGCCGATGACGTTCATAAAACCGCTCCCTTAATTGCCGCACGGATTGGGTATTGTTCACAGATCATGCATATACATAAAAGGTATTCGGGTACGAAAAACTCGGAGTAGAAACATGGATTGCCTCACACACAAAAAGGCAAAAAAGGAGATTTTTGCCTTGGGAGCGGACATTTTTCAGCATTGTTTGTGCAAGAGATTTCGATATCAATAATATCGCGAAGCCCTTTTGAAGTCAAATTTTCCACCTTGATGAGGAATTTACGCTCTGCATGCCTTCTACGAAATCTCGCACGTGCAACGAATATCCTCAAAACACAGGATCCGGGAAAGACAGCTGAACCAAACGAGGAGGAGGCAAACCGTCGGTCTGCCCTCTCCTCGCAATAATCTTGCGGTATAGCTTTTTCTGCTATGTTTATCTATTACTCGTACCGCAGGGCCTCGATGGGGTTCAGCAGAGAGGCCTTGTAGGCGGGGTAGTATCCGAAGAAGATTCCCACGAAGCCGGAAAAGCCGAAGGAAAGAAGAATGGACAGCAGAGAAACCTCGGTGGCCCATCCGAAGACGGAAGAGATGAAATGAGCCCCTCCCAAACCGAGGAGAATTCCCGCCACGCCTCCGAGGAGAGAGAGGGTGAGGGCCTCCACGAGAAACTGAAGCCGAATGTCCCCGCTCTTGGCTCCGATGGCCATGCGGATACCGATTTCCCGGGTTCGTTCGGTGACGGAGACCAGCATGATGTTCATGATACCGATACCCCCCACAAGAAGCGAAACTCCCGCCACCGCCGTAAGAAGCAGGGTCATTACCACCGTGGCGCTCTTGGCGGATTCCACGAACTGGGTAAGATTCCGGACGGTGAAGTCCCTTTCCTGTCCCGGGCGTATCTTGTGCCGGAGGTCGAGAAGATCCTTCACCTGCTCCTGAGCGAGATCGAGATGGTTTTCGTCCAGGGCCTTCACGGAGATCATGGAAACGCTGTTCGGCTTGGGAGGACTGAACATTCTTCTCAGGGCAGTGGTAACCGGAACCACCACCACCGCATCCTGATCGTCCCCCCGGGGGCTGTCCCCCAGCTCTTCGAGCACTCCGATAATCATCATGGGAATCTTTTTGACGCGAATAACCTTGCCGAGAGGATCCTCTTTTCCGAAAAGTTCCTCCACGAGAGTCTGACCGATGACGCAAACCTTGGTGGCACTCCGCACGTCCTGATCCGTGAAGATCCGTCCCGAAGCAAGCTCCCAATCCTGGATGGCGAAGTAATCCTGGGTGGTGCCGGTAATGCTGGCGGGATAGTTGGTATTTCCGTACACCGTCTGAGCCTTGCCGCCGTAGACCGGAGCGGCGTAGGCCACGGCACTGCAGTGCTCCACCATGGCATAGGCATCGTCCACCACCAGGGTATTTGTCTGGCTTCGTGCTCCGCCTCCGGGGCCCTGATCGGCTCCGGGACGCACCATGAGGATGTTGCTTCCCAGGCTGGCGAACTGCTGGCTGATCTGCCGATTCGCTCCGTTGCCCACCGCAAACATGACGATCACCGCGGTAACTCCGATGACGATACCCAGCATGGTGAGTGCGGACCGGGTTTTGTTGGCCCTCAGTGCCCGGAAAGATATTTTGGCGGTCTCTCCAAGGTTCATCATGAGAATTCCACCTCCTCGTCTCGTAGCATTTCCCCGTCCCTGAAGGTTAGAATTCTCTTGCTGAACCGGGCCATATCCGGCTCGTGGGTTACCTGAATGATGGTTTTCCCCGTTTCTTCGTTCAGCCGGACAAAGAGCTTCATTACCTCTTCGCTGGTGTGGCTGTCGAGATTTCCCGTGGGCTCGTCCGCAAGAATGAGAGGTGCGTCGTTGGCGAGAGCCCGGGCAATGGCTACCCGCTGCTGCTGTCCCCCCGAGAGCTGATGGGGCTGGTGCTCTCCCCGATCTCCCAGCTCCACCGCCTCCAGGGCCTTCAGAGCTCGTCTGGTTCTCTCCCGGGTTTTGATCCCCTTGTAGAGCATGGGAAGTTCCACGTTTTCCAGGGCGGTCATTTTGGGAATGAGATTGAACCCCTGAAAGACGAAACCGATGATATCCCTCCGGATGTCCGCCAGGGCATCGGGCTTCAGGCGGCTTACGTCTTCTCCTTCCAGAACGTACTTTCCCCGGCTCGGTATGTCGAGGCATCCGAGGATGTTCATAAGGGTGGATTTTCCCGATCCCGAAGCCCCCATGATGGAGACGAATTCCCCTTCTTCTATGGAAAAGGAGACTCCCTGAAGAGCACGCACCTCCACATCTCCCATAACATAGGTTTTATGAACGTCATCGACGAGGACCAAAGCCAAAGGGAGCACCTCCCTGGGCGGATTCTCCGCCGGTAATTCTTGTCACCACCTGGAGCCCCTCGGTAAGATCTCCCGAGATCTGGGTATACATGCCATCGGAAATTCCCACCGTCACGGAAAGAGGACGAAGCTTTCCCTGTTCATAGAGCCAAAGGGTTGCCTCTCTCGATGCATTTCCTCCTCCGGAGCCGGAGCCCTTCTTGCCTCCCCTTCCTCCGGAAGATAAAGAACCTTCGGCGGCTCCGGAGTCTCGGGAAAGATCCAGAAACTCTGCGGAGGGCGCAAACCGGAGAGCCGAAGCGGCTACCTTGAAGACCCCTTCCCTCTTGTCGGAGATAATGGAGACGTTGGCGGTCATGCCGGGCATAAGTTTAAGGTCGGGATTTGCCACCTCCACCATGACGGTGTAGCTCACCACATTCTCCGAAGTGTTGGGAGCCAGGCGTATTTCATTTACCTTTCCCTGAAAGGAGAGGTCCGGATAGGCATCCACGGTAAATTCCACCATCTGCCCCGCTTTGACCTGCCCGATATCCGCCTCGTCCACCTCCGTGGCCACCCGCATCTTCGTGAGATCTTCCGCTATGGTGAAAAGATCCGGAGCGGTCTGGCTGGAGTTCACCGTCTGCCCTTCATCCACCGCCCTGTCCGTGATAACCCCGTTTATGGGAGAGGTGATTTTCGTGTATCCCAGGGTGGTTTCCTCGTACTCCAGGTTCGCCTCCGCCTGGGCAAGGCTCGCCTTGGCGGAGTTCACCCTGGCAAGGTTCGTTTCATAATCCTTCTGGGAGGTATCGAGTTCGCTTTCCGCTATGAGATCTCTGGAAAAAAGCTCCCGGGCCCGGTCCCTCGTCTTCTTGGCATTTCGTACGGTGGCCTGGGCCTCCTGGAGATTTGCCCGGGCGGAAAGCACGTTGGCCTGAGCCTGTCGCACTTTGGCCCTCAGAAGAGAAGGATCGATCTCAGCCAGGAGATCTCCCTTTTTCACCAGGGAATTGTAGTCCACGTAAATTCTGTTGAGGGTTCCCGATACCTGGGCTCCCACGTTCACGGTATTGACCGCTTCGAGGGTTCCCGTGGAGGACACCGCCTTTATCAAATTCCCCCGTTGCACCGTGGTGGTATCCACCAAAAGGCTGTCGTTCTTTCCTCCCTGGAGAAACCAGAATGCTCCGGTTCCCGCAGCCAGAAAGAGAAGCAGCAAGGCTATTTTTTTCATTCCAACACACCCCCCATGGCTTTCTCCAGGGCTCCCAAGGCCAGTTGATACTCGTACAGGGAGCCGTAGTAGTCGTTTTGCGCATCCATGTAATTCTCCGTGGCATCCGTAACTTCCACGGGAGACCCTACCCCCACTTCGTACCTTCCGTTGGCGAGGTTCAGGTTTTCCCTGGCGTATTCCAGGGTTTTTTCGGCGCTTCCGATGGCCTCCTCGGAGTTGCGCAGCTCCAGAAGAGCCTTTTCCACCTCCAGAATCACGTCCTGCCGAAGGCCTTCGAGATTCGCCTCGGATTTATCCAGCTCTCCCCGGGCCTGGGCCACCTTGGCCCGGGTAAGGCCTCCATCGTACAGGGGGATTTCCAGGGAGAGTCCGAGATAAGCCTCTCCGTTTCCCGTAAAATCCTGATCTCCCCAGGTGTAGCCTCCCTTGACGGAAAGACTTGGGGCATCTGTCTTTCCCGCCAGAGTTACGGACTCCTCCGCCCGGTTCCGCCGTATTTCCTGGGCCCTCAGATCCGGCCGGGTCATGACGGCGCTTTTCAGGGCATCCTGCCGGGTGATGTCAACCTTTTCCCGCAGGAGCACATCCCGAATGTCGTAGGAAGGAGCCTCGGGATAGCCCAGGGCATTGGAGAGGGTGGCCCGGGCAACTTCCACGGAGGTTTTCGCCTTGATCAATTCCAGCCCGGCTTTGCTCAGGTCCACCTCGGCAGTGGTGACGTCGATCTTCGAGACCCTGCCCACCCGGTAAAAGCTTCGGGCCTGCTCCAGGTGGTGTTCGTAGGCTTTCACCGCCTCTAGGGCCACTTCTTCTTCCTTCTGTGACCGGAGAAGGGTGAAGTATGCCTGCTTCACCTCGAAAAAGAGGTTTTGAAGCGCCGTATCGTAATCGTACCGGGATGCCTGAAGGTCGAAATCCGCCAGGGCCACCTGACTCTTGGTCTTTCCCCAGTCGGTGATGAGCTGAGAAACGGTGACGCCGCTGGAATATCTGTCATATCCGTCGTGGGCTATGGAATTTCTGCGGTAGCTGCTCGAAAGGTCTATTCCGGGATTTCGGGCAGCCTGGGCCTGATCCACCCCGCTGCGGCTCACCTCCACCGAAGCCTGGGCACTCCGAAGATCCGGATGTCTCTCCCGGGCGATGAGAAGGCACTGTTCCAGGGAGAGAACTTCTCCCTGAGAAATCTCCAGAGCCTTTGCGGAAATAGGCAAAAGCAGAATCCCCAAAGCAAAAAGACATGCGTATTTTTTCATGAATAGCCCCCCTTGAAGGCTTGAAGACTGATGTATCCTACCTCCGGAGTATAGAACACCGCTTGTAAAAGGGGGGGTCAAAAATTCTTAAGAAGTGTAAAGAACACCCTTCGGAAAGCCGAAGAAAAGGAGCGCTCTTCCATGCCCGAAGAAACGCCCTCCCCAAAATCGGAGGCATCCAAAATAAAACGACCGACCTTGGGGGAGTACCTTTTATGACGTTCAGATGATAGAATACGGGCTATCTTCCATAGCAAAGGAGCTGTTTTCCGTGAACAAAGGTTCTCGCCGCACTCTTGGTGCCGTCCTTGCAACCCTTTTCGTCTGCGCTTTTCTCTTCGGAAGCATGGCCTTCCGTGCCGAGGCATCCCTCCCGATTCCGCAGGAGGTCAAGGACTTTACCCTCCAATTCATGAAGGCCTTCGGGGATGCTTCGCTCTCTCTGGCGGAACGCCTCGACAGAACCGAGGATCCCGACGAGATGGCCCGGGCCCTTAACGCCTATGCGGATGCGGTGGAACCCCTCGCCCGGGGCATGGCAGATCTTGAGAAAAAGTACCCCGAGTTCTTCGAAAACCTTGACGAGGATGAGGAGATCCTGGATCCGGATATGCTCAAGGCGGAGGAAGCCTTCGACAAAACCCAGGAGCGCATGGAACCCTCCATGATGAAGGTGTTCCATAACATTGAAAATCCCGGCATTCAGGCCGCCCTGGAACGTCTCGAAGAAGTTATGTCCCTTATGGACGGAGAGATCGACGACTAGCCTCGGCCGGGGATGCTTCGAAACATCCCGGAGCCCTGCAAAAGGACAACCCCGTGTCCGGAACGAAAGACCCGGGGAAGGATCTTTCCGCTCGACCAGGCGAAAGAATGTGGATACAGCCTACGAACCGCCCGGCTCTCCAAGGAGAGGTCGGGCGGTTCGTCATATGAATTTATTATTTTTTCGCTTTTGGCGTACAGTTAAAGCCGAAGCGTTCTTCTCGGGAAAGAAACTTTTCTTCTCGGAGAGGGAGGCTCTTTCCAGTGTCGGAGATTTTTCTTATGAAAATGCACCACAGCAAATTCCCCGGGACGTATTACGACACATCATCTCTCCTTAGAGCCGCATTTTTGAATAAACCTCTTAGGTCCATTTTTGTATTTCCACGATATTGCCCTCGGGATCTCTGGCATAGACCACATGAATTTCTCCCACTCCGGGGATATTTCCCTTAACGGTACTTCCCACTGTAGAGCCGCCGTTACGTAAAACCTCCTGGAGACATTTTTCCACGTCCTCCACGGCAAAAGCGATGTGACCGAATCCTCCCGTGTTTATCTCTTTTCCGGGGTTGTCGATATGATTGGAATATTGAAAGATCTCTAGCGTTGGCCCTTTTTCCGAAACCCCCGGCAAAAGAAGATGAATTCCCCGAATGTGCGCACCTTCAAGGCTTGTCAATGTATCGAGCCAAACCCCCTTCAGATCCCGCTCCGGTAGTTTCGGTTTGCATCCGAAAACGTCCATGTAAAATTGGGCAAGCCTCCGCCAATCCTTTGCCACGATATTCGTGTGCACATACTGTACATTTTTCATATGCTCACTTCCTTTCCATAACCTTATGGGAATCCCACATGCTGAAGTTTGAGCGCGCAAAAAAATCCACCACCCAAAAACAGCGACAAATCAGGCTCCATCATTGTTAAAATAAGCCTCTCTTACCGCTGGGTTTATCCGAACAGTACGGTTTTTGCCGTCATTCGGGTACCACGCATGGAGATTCTGAATTCATCATCAGGAACGAGAATCGAACGACATTATAGGCCAGGTTCCTCAGGCCTATGACGGAAATCCTTCAATGGCCGTTCGAAGATGGACCAGTCCGCCGCTTTCTCTCTTCGTACCAGTAGATCGTTCACCTTTTCAAGGCTGTCGCAGGCGATTTCCTTCACAAAGAAGTTCCGCTGCTTCAGGGGAATCCCGTCCCTTCTCGATAGTTTGTAGAGATTTCCTTGAATGTTGCGATAAAACCACCGCAGAGAGAACGAACATGGAGCCGATGATCCCGCGGAATCCAAGATGTTCGTTCAGGAAAAAGGTTCCCAGAAAAGCCGCGAAGACGGGATTGAGCGCACAGTACAGACCCGCACGTTCCGAAGTTGTATAGCGCTGTGCCACTGGCTGGAGGGTAAATCCAAAACCGGTACAAACCACCGTTAATACTGCAATGACGCCCCATTCCACCCCTCCCGAGGGCAGCCGAGGCGTTTCGAAGATAAGGGCAGCGACCACTCCCAAAATCCCCATGGTTCCGATTTGAATAATTCCAAGCATGAGAGGATCGTCTTTTCTGGATAGTCTATCCGTGAGAATGATAGAGAGAGCGTAGAGCACCGCCGCAAGGATACAAAATAGTTCCCCCGAAGAGAGGGAGAGGGACGTTTGGAGTGTCAAAAGGGCTACACCGAGCAGGGCTATGATGGTATTGACGAAGATCCGCATTTCGGGAAACCGCCTTCTCAGGAGCGCCTCGAAAAGAGGTACGAAAACTATGGCGGTATTTTCCAGAAACGATGTGGTGGAGGTGCTCGTGGTCCGAAGTCCCGTGAGTTCCGCAGTCATCACCGCAAAAAAGGAGCTTCCGAGAAGAGCGCCCCGCACAAGCGTTTTTGCCTGGCAGCGCATCAGGGGCCGCCGGAAAATACAGGCGAGCAAGAGAAAGGCCAAGCCAAAACGAAGGCCCAGCAAATTGAATATGCCCATGTTTTCCAAGCCGATTTTCGCAAACAGATAGGATGTGCTGCGCGCCAGAATTATTCCGGCAAGCAGGAGTTCCGCTTTGCGCCGTGTCATGGGGCACCTCCCCTAAAGCGCCAAAAAAGTACCACGAGTTATTGACGTCATCATACTCCGTGGTATATCTTGAGAAAAGTGATAGTAATGCAAGCTGTCTTTGACAAAAATGCATGTATAGGAGGGCTTATGGATACTGAAAAATGCCGAGCCATCTTGTGCGCCGTCGAAATGGGCAGCCTGTCCGCTGCGGCTGAAAAATTGGGGTACACTCCCTCCGGAATGAGCCGCATGGTCAGGGCCATGGAGATCGAAGCCGGATTTCCGCTGCTCATACGCAGCCGTTCCGGTGTCATGCCGACCAGGGAATGCAAAAGAATACTTCCGCTCTATCGAAAAATGCTGCGTTACGAGGAAAGATACTCCCAAATCACCGCAGAAATCCAAGGGCTCGAAGCGGGCTCCATCACCATAGGTTCCGCCTATCCGGCCTACTACCAGGGTCTTTCGGAAATTATTGCGCAGTTTGGCAAACGTCATCCGGGAATCGAAGTGCACCTTCTTGAGGGGAACAGCTCGCAGTTTTCCCGGGCTCTGGAAGAACATCGGCTGGATTTTTGCATTATCAGCCAACGACAGGGCGATTTCGATTGGTTCCCGCTCATGGAAAGCTCCCTGGTCGCATGGGTTCCTATGAAAAATCCCTTATCGAGAAAGAAAAAATTCGCCCTTCGGCATTTCGCCACACTTCCGTATATCGAGACATATCCAGAACAGGACACGGACAACTCCCGTATGTTTGCCCGCATGAAAATACGGCCCAATATTTGTTTTGCCTCCACGGACAGCTATGCCACCTACTGCATGGTAGCGGCGGGGCTCGGCGTAAGCCTGGATCATGGACTCACCGCACGTTTCTGGACCGGTGACGTGGCGCTTCTGCCGTTGGATCCGCCTCAACCCGTGGAGATTGGCATCGCCGTGCCTGCCTCGGATATTATTTCTCCCGCGGCAAAACGCTTTTTCGATCTTGCCAGAGATTCTCTGGCTCTCAAAAAACAGTTGTAACAGTTCCGATGTGAGAAAATACAAGGCCCCCCTCGGCTTTCCATGGAGAGCCGAGGAGGGCCTTGTCGGTTTTTTGAGGCCTTGCCCCCTGGGGGGATACGCCGGTTTTCCGTCAGTAGAGGTGACAGGCCACCAGGTGCCCCTCCGAAACTTCGTGAGGAAGGGGTTTTTCTTGTGTACAGAGCTCCGTGGCATGAGGGCATCGGGGGTGGAAGCGGCACCCCGGCGGGGGGGTTACCAGATCCGGTACGGTACCGGGAATGCCCTCCAGCTCCGTGCGTTCCTCCGAAGGAATGGCCTGCATGAGTCCCCTGGTATAGGGATGTTTGGGGTTGAAGATCACCTCGTGCACGCTTCCCACCTCCGCCACGTCTCCGGCGTACATGACCCCTACCCGGTGGCAGGTCTCCGCCACCACGGACATGTCGTGGGTAATCAGGAGGACGCTGGAGTTCTTTTTTTTCACGAGTTCTTCCAGCAGCAGAAGCACCTGGGCCTGAACGGAAACGTCCAGAGCGGTGGTGGGCTCGTCCGCGATGAGGAGGGGAGGCTCCGAGGAGAGCATGAGGGCGATCATCACCCGCTGGGCCATGCCTCCCGAGAGCTGGTGAGGATAGTACCGGGCCACTTTTTCGGGCTCGGGAATGTTCACCTCTTTCAGACATTGAATGGCGGCCTGCATGGCTTCTCTTTTGCTCATGTTGTGAAGGAGAACCTCCGCAATCTGCTCCTGAACCCGCATCACCGGATTGAGCGCCGCGACGGGGTGCTGCATGATCATGGTGATCTGGCGCCCCCGGATGGTACGGCCCATTTTCTTTGAATCCATCTTCAGGAGGTCTTCTCCCTTGAAGAGAATCTTGCCTCCCTCGATACGTCCGGGATTGCGCACCAGATCGAGAATCGCCGAGGCGGTAACGCTCTTGCCGCATCCGGTTTCTCCCACCAGACCGAAGAATTCTCCCTTCCGAATCTGGAGACTTACTCCGTTGATGGCCCGCACCACCCCGCGATAGGTATAAAAATTGACGTATAGATCCTGAATGTCGAGCAGTATGTCTCCCATCAGTCTCCCCTTCTCAGATGCGGATCCGCGATATCCCGAATGCCATCTCCCAAAAGGTTGAATCCGAACACCGTTATCAGAATGGCAAGCCCCGGAAAGGTGGGAACCCACCACTGGTTTACGAGAAAGTCGCGCCCCGTACTCACCATGAGCCCCCATTCCGGCATGGGAGCCTGAGCCCCCAGGCCGATGAAGCTCATTCCCGCGGCGATGCGGATGACGTTCCCCATGTCCAGAGTGGCCCGGACGATGGTGGTGGAGGAACAGAGCGGAAGAATGTGAGAGACCAGGATTTTCCATTTGGGAGTGCCTATGGATTTCTCCGCCTCGATAAAGGTGCGCTCCTTGATGCTCAGGGTTTCTCCCCGGGCAAGCCGGGCATAGGACGGCCAGAGAGTTACGGCTATGGCGATCATGGTGTTGGTGAGGCTCGGCCCGAGGGCCGCCCCGATGGCCATGGCGAGAATGAGCCGGGGAAAGGCCATGAAGATGTCCGCCAGGCGCATGATCACCTCGTCGATCCATCCCCCGAAGTACCCCGCCACGATGCCCAGGAAGACCCCCAGGGGAAGGTCGATAAGAAGCACGATGATCATGATCTTCAAAGCGAGCCCGGTACCGTAAAGTATTCGGGAAAGGATATCCCGTCCCAGCTCGTCGGTTCCCAGCCAGTGGGATGCCGAAGGAGCCTGGAGGCGGTTTGCGATGTTCATTTCCAGAGGATCGTAGGGAGCCAGAAGAGGCGCCGTAAGGGCCACCGCCATGAGGCTCAGCACGATGGCAAGCCCCGCCAGGGTGAGTTTGCTTTTCTTCATCGCGAAGAAGAATTCCCGGATCTGGGAAAATTCCGAGGCGTGCCGCTCTCTCCAGGTTCTGTTTGTTGGATGTGTGCTCATAGGCGCCTCCTAGGACCGGACTCGGGGATCGAGAAAACCGTACAGCAGATCCACCACGAGATTGCTCCCGGCATAGCAGAGAGCGATGAGGGTCACGGACCCTACCACAGCGTTGAGATCCAGGGCGAGAAAGGCATTCACCGAATAGCGGCCCAGGCCGGGGTAACCGAAGACCGTTTCCGTAAGTACCGAGCCTTCGAGCATATATCCCACGGAAATCCCGATCATGGTAATCACCGTGATGGAAGCATTCCGGAAGGCGTGTCCCAGAATGACCTTCCGTTCCGGAAGCCCCTTCACCCGGGCGGTTCGGATATATTCTTCGTTAAGAATTTCCAGCATGGAGGACCGGGTAACCCGGCCGATATAGGCCATCTGAATCCATCCCAGTACCAGGGCGGGCCCCAGAAGATGATAGAGGGCGTTCCAGAAGGTTTGGAAATCCCCCGCCAGAAGACTGTCCAGGGTATACATTCCCGTCACCGTAGGAGGAGGCATAAGGTACGGCGCCAGGCGTCCCCCTGCGGGAAGCAGGGGAATATGGTAGAAGAAGAAGAGGATGATCAGAAGCCCCAGCCAGAAGGCGGGCATGGAAATGCCCACCAGAGAGAAGATCCGGCTGAGGGTGTCGGGCCACCGGTTCCGCTTTACCGCCGCGATGATGCCCAGGGCGATGCCGAAGATCACCGCGATGATCATGGCAAAAACCACGAGCTCCAGGGTGGCGGGGAAATATTTTTTAAGATCCGTGGTAACGGGGTTGTTCGTCCGCAGGGCGATGCCGAGATCCAGAGTGACCACTCCCTTGAGGGTCCGCAGATACTGCTGATACAGGGGGAGGTGAAGTCCCAGCATGCGCTCGGTCTTCTCCACCAGCTCCTGGGGAGCGTTCTCTCCGAGAATGGCTCCCACGGGATCCGCGGGAACCATGCGGCAGATGATGAAGGTTACCGTCACCACCCCGAAAAGAACAAGAAAAAACAAAGCCAGTCGCTTGAACAGGTATCGAGTAAAGCTCATGGATTATTCCTCGTGGGTTTTCTAAAGTTTTTCGCAAGAACGCCTCGCCCTCACGAAGGGTTCCGGAAGGCAGCCCCTTCCGTCTCTTCTCCGCACTGAGCACGCTCCCCCGGCAAAACGTGAAAATGAAAGCCGGGGGAGCCTCGCGCCTTTTCGTACCGCGTGTGCCGCTGAAGCTATTCGGCGATTTCCACGAACTCCAGACGGGTTTCCGTGAGAGGGCTGAGATGGAAGTTCTTCACCGCATCCCGCAGACCCACCTGGCCGGAGAACTGATAAAGAATCTCGAAGGGCCCTTCTTCCTGCCATTTTTTCTGAATTTCCACGTACATGTTCTTACGGGTTTCCGGATCCTGAACGAACTGAGCCTCTTCCACCAGATCCGTCAGTTCCGGATTGGCGTAGGCGTTCCGCCAGGCGAGCTGCTTGATCTTCGCATCGGGGCCCGTGGTCCGGCAGTGAGCGAAGGGTTTCGCCATGGCGTCGGGATCTCCGTAATCCGCTCCCCACCGGGCCATAACCACTTCGATACCCTGTTCCCGGTACTTGCCGAGAAGGGTGGTGTAGGCGATGGTCTGGAGGTTCGTTCTGATGCCCACCGCATCGAGATTGGCCTTTACCACGGTACCCGCGGTGGCGAGGAAGTCGGGAATGAGAAGGTTGATGTCCACTCCATCGGGGAATCCCGCTTCCGCAAGGAGCTCCTTGGCTCTCTCAGGGTTGTAGGGGAAGGGATCTCCGTCGTAATGGGCGAACATTCCCTCGGGGATGAAGCTGTGAAGCTCCTTCACGCCCCCTCCTACGGCCTGGACCAGTCCGGCGGTATCGATGGCGGACTTGATGGCCTGACGCACCTTGACGTTGTTCAAGGGCTCGATAACCCCGTTCATGCCGAGATAGATCATCTTGAACATGGGGGTGGTGGTGGTGCTCAATCCCTTGGCGACCTGCACTTCGGGAATCTGGTCATATTCCAGGTTCCAGGCGATGTCGATGGTTCCCCGCTTGAGCTGCAAAAGCTGGCTCGAGGATTCCGGGATGTCGAGCAACATAATGGCATCGATCTTCGGCTTGTCTCCCCAGTAGTGAGGGTTCGCCTTGAGCACGATCCGCTCGTTTCTCGTCCAGCTTTCGAGGTAGTAAGGCCCCGTGCCAATGGAGGTGCGGTCGAGATAATCCGCTCCCATGTCGCCGTCCTTCTCGTTTGCCAGGATGGTTTTCTTCTGCATCACCCCGGAGATGTAGGTCATACAGGACATGACGAGCTGGGGAGAATAGGGTTCGTCCATCTCGATCTTGAGAACGTTCCCCTCGGCACTGATGCTATCCTCGGTAACGCCGAACTGGGTGAGAATCCAGGAGGGAGAAGCTCCCAGAGCAACCACCCGCTTGAGGGAATAAACCACGTCTTCGGGCTCCATAAGGTCGCCGTTGGAGAACTTCACACCCTCCCGGAGGGTGAGCTCCAGAGTCTTGCCGTCCACGTTCCACTCCGTGGCAAGGCAGGGCTCGATTTCGCTGGCAGAGCCCGCCTTGAACTTCACCAGGCTGTCGTAGACGTTGGCCAGCAGCCAGTGTCCTTCCACTTCGTAACATGCCGCAGGATCCAGAGTCACGATGGCTCCGGTATTCATGCCGATGAGAAGGGGCTTCTGAGCCGCAGCCCCTCCCGCGGCAACCATGACTACCATGAGGCCAAAGAGTCCCAGTACCAACAAACGTTTCCAGCGTTGCATTCTACCTACCTCCTTTAGATTATGGTGTACATATATCCGGGGCATCCGAAAGCGTTTTCGGCACCCCCCAGCATCTCCGCCCATGCCCGCCGGGTCTTTGCAGAGTTTTACGGGAAAAACCCGGAAGAGACAGGGGAGGCTACTCCACTCGAATTCGGGGACACCGGGCGAGAAAATCCGCTTTATAATCCCCTCCATGCCCGGGAAGCTCCGGCAGGGATATGGCCCCGCCATCGTAGGACGCCCCTCCGATCACCGGATCTTCCTTCATGGGCAGGTGCCCGTCGAGGTCGGCGAAACGAACGTTGGGACGGGCCGAAACGAAATGTGCCGCCGCAGTGAGGGGAAGCCTGGATTCGGTCATACATCCCACCATGCAGGGCATGCCGCAGGCCTCCGCCACGGCGTTCACCTTGAGAGCTCCGTGAATACCTCCGGTTTTGGCGAACTTGATGTTGAGATAGTCACAGCACCCTCCCGAGGCGAGGCGAAAGGCGTCCTGGGGGCCGAAGACCGATTCGTCCGCCATGATGGGAATCCGGGTACGATCCCGGATCCAGCGCAGGCCCTCGTAATCCCAGTGAACCACGGGTTGCTCGCAATACTCCACCCCGAGAGGCTCCAGGGCCTGGAGCACTCGAAGGGCGGTCTTTCGATCCCATCCCTGGTTGGCGTCGATTCGGAGGGCCGTATCGGGGCCCAGGGCCTTGCGGATCTGCTCCATCCGGAAAAGATCCTCCTCGAAGGTGCTTCCCAGCTTTACCTTGACGGCCCTGAATCCTTCTCTTTTGCAGGCCAGGGCTTTTTCCACCATCTCCCCGGGAGGGCCGAGGCTCACGGTGTTATCCGTATAGACCGTGCGCCGTCCTCCTCCGAGAAGCGCGAAGAGAGGAAGATCTGCCATCTTTCCCAGAAGGTCGTAGAGGGCGATGTCGAAGGCGCTCTTCAAGGCGCTGTTCTTGAGCAGTCCCTTGTCGAGTATGCGCACCGCTCCTTCGATATCCCAGGCGGGGTGCCCCAGAAGTCTGGGAGCCATCTCCTCTCCCGCCGCAAGGGCTGCCTTCTGGGTTTCTCCCGTCACCGGAGGATTGGGACGGGCCTCCCCGGTACCGTACATGCCTCCGCTCTCGTAAATACGCACGATAACGTTATGAGCCATGGTGATTCTGGCAAGGGAGGTAACGAAGGGCTCCGCAAGCTCGAAATCCGCCTTGTAGAGTTCGATGCCGACTATTTTCGCGTGAGCTTTCACAGGAAACACCTCTTTCGATACGTGTTTTGACAAAGCCGAAGGGATCCCGGGCCGGCAGATCAATAGAGATGACAGGCTACGAGATGCCCCTTTTCCAGGCTTTTCAGCTCCGGGGGCTCATTTTCGCAGATCGCACCTATTTTTTTGAAACAACGGGTATGAAAGGGACATCCCCGAGGGGGGTCGATGGGGCTTGGAATTTCACCTTTGAGAACGATTTTGTCTCCTCTTTTGGAAGGGTCCAGCTTGGGAGTTACCGATATGAGGGCTTCCGTATACGGATGAAGGGGTTTTTGAAAAATCTCTCCGGTTCTGCCGATCTCCATGATTCTGCCCAGGTAGAGAATGGCGAGCTTCTCCGTAAAAAGCCGCACCACCGCAAGGTCGTGCGTGATGAAGAGATAGGTAAGACGCAGCTCGTCCCGAAGGCGCTGCAACAGCTTGAGCACCTCCGCCTGCACCGAAACATCCAGAGACGAGGTGGGCTCGTCGAGCACCACCAGCTCCGGATCGAGGATGAGCGCCCGGGCGATGGCCACTCTCTGGCGCTGCCCTCCCGAAAGCTCGTGGGGATAGCGATACAGGTGTTGTTCGTTCATGCCCACCAGAGCGAGGAGCTCTCCCACCTTGGTCACCATTTCCCACTCCCTCGATACGAGGCCATGGGTACGAAGCCCCTGACCGATGATGTCCTTGATTTTTTTTCTCGGATGGAGGGATGCGTAGGGATCCTGAAAGACGATCTGCAGTTTTCGGCGCAAGCGCTTTTCCCGATCCATATCAACCCGGGTAATGTCCTGGCCGTCGTAGGAGATGGTTCCTTCCGTGGCGGAGAGAAGCCTCAAAATAACCCGTCCCAGGGTAGTTTTGCCCGATCCCGATTCTCCGGCAATGCCGAAGATGTCTCCCCGGTCTACATTCATGGAAACCCCCTCCACCGCCTTTACCGTTCGATTTCCGTGGAGGGGAAAATGTTTCGATACGTTTTCGAGTTCCAGTATTCTTCCCATAAACCCACCCTTTATTCTTCGGCTGTTCCGGTAGTTTTCTTCGAGCTCTTCCGCCCTCTTCTCCGGATTCTTTCGAGAAGCACCCCCAAAATGCCTTCGGCGAAACTTCAGAGCGAGCGAAAAAGCCTCCGGCTTCTTCCGATAGTTTCCATGAAGACCCTCAAAGAACGCTGTCGAAAAGCACACCTTTTCGACAGCGCGAGTACCATGTAGAAAAAACTTTTGCGCAATTCCGCCGTCACATCTCCACCCTACCCATTTCACCGTCTATTGTCAAGATAGTATACCCTCTTGTGTAAGGCATGCAGACGCCCTCGAAATCCCTTCGTTTTCGAAAGAAATATGATGGCACACCGGCCTTGAAAGGTTTTTTCAAGAGGGTGCCGAACGGTTTTCTTTCAGCCAATCACCCGGAATCCCCGGAAGAATCTGAATTCTTCCGGGGATTCCGGGTGATTGAAATTTTATTGGATATATTTTTTCGGGAAGGTCAGAACATTTTTTTCCAGAGGGGTTCCGCCATGGCCAGAAAGGACGTGCCGAAGAGCAGGGTCAGAGCCGTCCGCCGCAGGAGATCTTTGGAAAAAAGATTTCCCAGGCGAATGCCCAGGAACCCCGCCCCGAGAACGAAGGGAATGTAGAAAACCGCCATTCCCATATCCTGCAGAATGGGAGAGGGCGACATCCAGGCCAGCACCGCCAGTTGAAAGGGAATGCCCAGAGTGAAGACCATCTGGGTAAAGGCTCGAAACTCCTGGTTGGACCAGCCATGGGCCATAAGCCAGAGCACCAGGGGAGGGCCTCCCATGCCCACCATACCGTTAAGAATGCCGCTGGCACTGAAGGCGATCCACCCCCAAAGAGGATGAATGTGTTCCCGGGGAGCCACCTTCACGCAGACCCGCACCAAAAGCACCCCCAGGAGCACCGCCCCGATGATCTGTTTTATCTGATCCCGGCTGAGAGTGTCGATATGCAGCAGTATCCAGATGCCCAGGGGCATGAAAAGCCATCGAAGCCCGTTCGCCCAGAGAGCTTCCTTCCAGCGAATGGATCGCCGCAGGGTAAAGCTTCCCAGAAGGGATTGGGAAAAGGAACAGATGGACATGGTGGCCACCGCCACGCTCAGCGGAGCTCCCGCCCACACCAGAAGGGGCACCGAAAAAAGACCGAATCCGAATCCCACCATTCCCTGAAGAAGGCTTCCCGCACAGAGAATGGTTCCGAAAACAACATACGTCATAAAAATATCCGCCCTTATTCGACAATAAAATCCCGGTCCCTCTCCGAGAAGGACCGGGAAGTCCGCTCTTGCAGGAAGTCAGCTCCTCAGGCTATCGACGCCGGGGAGAGAAAATACCTACCAGCAGGCTTACGAGATATCCCAGAATAAAACCCGTGCCTACACCTCGAACGGTGGCCAGGTTCCACTGAAAGGTAAGGAGGCTCAAAGCCATGCCTCCCACCGCCACAAGAAGAAGTATGGTTTTTGTTTTCATCGCTTCCGGAAAGGTCGGCGATTCCCAAGCGTCGCACGCCCTTTCCTCTTCACCTCCTCAAGATATGCGTCATTCTTCCGTCATCCATTGTCCACAAAAAAACTCTTCTGACAAGGGAGAAAGCGGCTTTTTTCTCAAAAACTCCCGGAGATTCTGAAAATCTCGAATTACTCCAGAAAATCCTTCCGGGGAGGAGCAAAGACGTCGATTCCCCGAAAATCCTCCAGCACCTCCACCGCATGAGGAACACCCGGAGATATATAGACGCTGTCTCCCTCCCGGAGAATCCGTTCTTCCTCTCCGAGAGTAAAGCGGATGGTGCCCTTGCAGACATAGGTTATCTGCTCGTGAGGATGCTCATGAGAATCCAACACCACTCCCGCAGGAAAGTTCACCTCCGAAAGCATGAGAGATCCTCCCCAGGCGAGAATGCGCTGTTCCATCTCTTCTCTTCCGTAAAGGGCCCTTATGGGCACCGATGCATGCTCCACAAAAGACATGAAGGCCTCCTTCTCCCTTACTCTTCGGGATTTTTTCGGAAACTACCGATCCCTTCCGTCCACGAAGAGATCCTCCAGAGTCACCAGGGGATGCCGGTACCGCCGGCGGGATTCGGTTTTCGTTCCCCGCTGAATGGCCTGGTGCGGACATCCCTGAATACAGGCCATGCACTCCTGGCACCCATCCTTCCAGACGGGCTCCCCTTCCTGAAGGCTGATAATGTCGCTTGGACAGAGACGCACGCAGGCGCCGCAGGAGACGCAGCGGGAGGAATCCACCCGGAAGAGTCTGCTTTTTTTAGACCGCCGTATACGCCAGAAGCGGTAGATGATCCGCCAGAGAAGCCCCGGAAGGAGGGCTTCCTTTTCGCAATAATCGAGTTTTGCCCGGGCAGCTACCACCACCTCCTGCACCTTGGCCTCTCCTCTTCGAAGAAGTTTCTGTTGACGCTCTTCGGAAGGAGCGTCATAAAGGGCGATGTAGTTGGCTGGCATAAGGACGTAAAAGCCCGCGTTGAGTTCCTTTCCCCGGCTTTTGAAAATTCTTCGAAGCTGTTCCAGAGCAAGTCCTCCCGGAGATCCTCCCTTGGTGACCACCGCCACCACATACCGAACCCTCGAAAGATCCACGGTTCGTGCAAAACGCTCCACCATTTCGGGAATCCCTCCGTAGTAGAGAGGAAAGGCAAGCCCGAGCATTTCCGTTTCACAGAACACCGTATTCTTCCGGAGTTCTTCCGCCATGGAAAATGCCCGACCTTCCAGAGATGCGGCAAGCTGCCGCGCCAGATGGAGAGAGTTGCCCGTTCCGGAAAAATAATACCAATTCAACTCGTTCACCTCTTTTCTTCCGGCCCTCGTGACCGGACGTACGGATATACACCCCTTGTGGTTATACCCTATTTCAGCAGAAGTCCACAAGAGAAAAGTCACCTAGTTGCCTAAAAGAGCCCTCCCTCTTGAGGGATTTTCCGCAAAGGCGTACCATGACAGGAGTATTTGCGGACGCCCCTCGAGAACATACCCCGCCATTCCGAACCCTTCCTTTACTCTTCTTCACAAATTTTTGAAGGCACCTTTACATGGCTCGGTTATATTGGAATGGAAATACCACAAGGGGTATGAAGCACAACGAGAAAAGGAGTTGATGAGCATGGCGTCAAAATGGATTCGAAGAGCGGTACAGATCGGTTTTCTCCTCTTTATTTCCTGGGTAGGCTACCGGCATCAGCTACTGGGAGGGGGCCCCGAGGGAGCTCCGGCGGTGGACGCTCTCTGTCCCCTGGGAGGCCTCGAAAGCCTCTACGTATACCTGCAGTCCGGAGCATGGCTCCGGCGGGTGGCTCCGAGCGCCCTGGTTCTTTTCGCGGGCGTTATCGCCATAACGCTTTTGGTGGGAAGAGTTTTCTGCGGCTGGATCTGCCCTCTGGGAACCGTCGGTGAAGCTTCCGCAAAACTCGGAAGCCTTCTGAAGATCCGCAAGCGCGAGCTGCCCCCTGCAGTGGACCGGCCTCTGCGCTACCTCAAGTACGTCATATTGGTACTTATCATCGGTTTCACCTGGAAGATGGGCACCCTGGTATGGCGGGATTACGATCCCTGGGTCTCCTGGATGCATCTTTCCGCAGGATGGGGAGAGTTCGTGGAAAAACCCTGGGGATACGTGGTGCTCTTCGTAACGGTTATCGGGGCCTCTCTGGTGATCGAACGCTTCTGGTGCCGCTACCTCTGCCCCCTGGGGGCTCTTCTGGCCCCGCTCCAGAAGCTGGGGCTCGTGAAGGTTCGCCGAAACGACACCGAATGCGTGCACTGCCATCTCTGCGGACCCGCCTGCCCGGTGGGCCTGAACCCCGAGCAGAAAACCGTGGAAACCAACGCGGAGTGCATCGCCTGCGGCAAGTGCGTGGAAGCATGCCCCAAGGAAAAGGCTCTCTTCTTCGGCACTCCATCCCGAAAACTGAGCGTTCTTGCGGTGGGAGTTCTGGGAGTGCTGATCTTCTTCGGCATCTACGGCGGCGCAAAACTCAGCGGCTACTGGCAGACTTCCACATCCTCAAGCCTCCGGGTGGCCGCCACGAACCCCGCGGACAAACTCTACGGCTGGATGAGCCTGCAACAGATCGCCATCACCGTGGGACTTGCGGAAGAAAAGGTTCTCGAAATAACCCATCTCCCTGCGACTACATCCCGGGATGTCTCAGTGAAGGAAATCCCCGGAGTTCATGACGAGGAGCTTCGGGAAATGCTCTTCCACTACTTCGAAGAACATGGCCCGGGCCTTCAGGAAATTGTCCGCCCCGTACCTCCGGGAGAGGAACTACCCAACCCCGAGGAGATCAAGGGCTCCATGACAGCCTCGGAAGTGGCGACTCTCTACGGACTTTCCGCTCCGGAACTTTTCAAAGCCGCCGGCTGGCCCGAAGAGAGCGATCCCACAAGGCCTCTCAAAGATATCGCGGCGGAACAGGGCGCGGAGGTCAGCACCTTCCGGGATGGAGTGCGGGAGCTTTTGAAAAACAAGGAATAGCAAAACTTCTCTGGATTGCTCCATATACGGCATGATGAACGAGGCAGAAAACCCTGTACGGATCATGCATAACATCACACTTAAGGAGGCAGATTACCATGAAACGCATTATGGGACTTACGATTCTCGCGGCATTTCTCGGAACTCTTCTTGTAACGGCACCTCTTATAGCCATGGAAAAGGACGGGGCTCTCAACGGAGAGAGGCTGGAGCTCCTCGGCAAAGGTAACGGCAACGGCGGGAACAGCGGCAACGGAGCCGGAGACGGCAGTGGCCCCAAAGGCAGCGGCAACGGAGCTCAAGACGGTAGCGGCCCCAAGGGCAATAACGGAGGCAGCGGCAACGGAGCCAAGGACGGCACGGGGCCCAAGGGAACTGGTCCCGGATCAGGTGAATGTGACGGAGAAAACTGTACCAATCCGGATTGTCCCTGGAAAACGGAAAATTCCTAAAGAAGCGTTTCAGGAAAGGAGGGATAGGTCATGAAAAAAAACACTCTCTTCGCCATGCTTCTTCTCGCTTCACTTCTTGCGGCCTTTCCGGGAGAAGCGGCGGAAAAGCTTTACATATGCCGCCCCTGCAGCAGAGCCTTCATTCCCCAGGCTCAAGAGGTCATCACCAGTCTGGGCCTGGAGCAAGAAATATCCATCGCCCCCTCTTCCTGCCTGGGAGGCCCCTGTGACGCACAATACGTGGTGAAATTCCAGGGTACCGTCTATCCCTACATGAACACGGACACCCTGCGGCAGATGCTCATCTCGGTCTGCAAACCAAAAGAAACCCCAGCGGAATAACAAACCTTTTCGCTGCAGCCGGATGACATACGTAAAGGGGAGCCCTTGAAAGGACTCCCCTTTACGTATGTCAGAAAAGAAGACATCATACCCCTTCACGCCATGAACGGATGAAGCGTAAAAAACCCCCTCCCCGCAAGAGAGGGAAACCTCAAAAGAGATCCTTTACCGGAAAAGTCACTCCTTCTGCCGGAGGCTCCGGTAATACGAAAGAGAAGTATACACCGCCGCCAGGGGATTGTGAGCCAGAAGACGGTCCTTGGCGGCAAGCACCGTGCAGGGAGCGGAAGCATATTTGAGAAAGAGGGAGTCGTGCCCCACGCAGAGCCCCAAAAGCACGTTGAAGTGCGTCTTTTCCTCGTTCAACACCAGGGCCTGAAGCACGGGGTTGCACATGGCCTCGAAGTTTCCCACCGAAAGCTTATCCTCCTCGGTGAGCCCCAGCTCCTCCTTGGGAACGCTTCCCACCTTGCACATCACCGAGACCACCTCGAAACCCTGGAGGGTAAAGATTTCTTCCACCATGCAGGCCTCCCGGTGCAGTCCGCCGCAAAAGGCGAGCCCCAGCCGGGTATACCCCATGCGCCGTGCGAAATCCATGATCTCCTCGATCCGGGGCTTGATGGGCCTGAGACAGGCATATCCCTTTTCCTTGTTGCCGTATCCCGCAGCCTCCTGAAGAGAAGCCTGGCGAGCGAACTCCTCGATCTCCGGCTTGTGATACTCCTTCAGGGCCCGGGGAACCAGTTTTTCCAGATTTCTGGTGGGGCAGAAGGCGGGAGCCTTTTCTCCGGTGGAGCTGCAAATCCTTTCGGACGAGGGAAAGGGACACTTGGCGCAGTTGGATACTTTTTCGGACATGGTTTCCTCCTTACGACACGTCATGAAGATCTGAACAATAGCCATTCCCGAAATGCTGCCGTTTTTCCACTCCGGGAAAAACTACCTTCTTCGAAGAATCAACAGATTGCCCCCCAGAATGCAGACCACTCCGGCCATGCCCAGAATGGTCCAGGTATACCCCTCGAAGAGCGTGGAGAGGAAAAGGGCGATCACCGGAGAGATAAGGGTAATATAGGCGCTTTTCGTTACCCCGATGCGTCCCACCAGGGTAAGGTAGCAGCCGAAAGCGATGACGGAGCCGAAAAGCGCAAGATAGAAAAGGGCTCCTAAATAGGAAAAGCTCAGCTCCACCGCAAAGGGTTTTCGAAGTATCAGGGCCATACTTACCGCAAAGAGGGTTCCGTACAGCATACCGTAAGCGTTGGTCTGCACGATGGGAAGAGCCCTGACCTGATTGCGGGCGGAAAG
This sequence comes from uncultured Synergistaceae bacterium, assembly GCA_964545875.1. Lineage (GTDB taxonomy): Bacteria > Synergistota > Synergistia > Synergistales > Aminiphilaceae > DAIPKP01. The sequence continues at coordinate 94,451 of CAZJHH010000007.1, read as the reverse complement.
GATGTTTCCCAGAGATGCGGAATAGGCCGCCAGAAGGGCCAGAAGGATTCCGAACATTCCCAAGGGATTCACGCGAAATTCCAGCACCTCCCGGCTGAAGAGAAGAATCATTCCCACCACTCCGATGGCCGCTCCGATAACCACGTTTTTTTCCAGAGGTTTCTTGAGAAAGAGAGCTCCGTTGAACATGTTCATAAAAAGCATGCTCGACATGAGAACCGCCGCAAGGCCACTGGGAATGTACACCTCGGAAACGTAGACGAGCCAGTAATTGATTCCGAAGAGCAGAAATCCCTGAAGCCCCATCCAGAGATGATCCCGAAAGGAATAGCCCAGGGGCTTTCGGAAAAGAGCGCAGAAAAGAAAAAGGATAAGCGAGGAGAGGCCGAAACGATAGGCCACGGAAACCAGGGGATCCACCACTCCGAGCTGAAAGGTGATGGCAAGCCAGGTGGATCCCCAGATGAGGGATGCGGCGACGTACATGAAAGCGTTCTGCATGATGAAGATTTCTCCTTCAGGCGTTCGGGGCCTTTATGATGGTTTCGTAAAATGGAGGAGCGAACCGCATTCGAAGAGCCCTCTAGAATCGGGATGTCCGGATGTGACAGTAGGGGGCTTTTCCGGTTTTTTCGTAATAATCCTGGTGGTATTCCTCGGCTCTCCAGAAGGTTTCCAGAGGGGCGATTTCCGTAGCCACCTCGCAGCTCTTTTGTTCGAGCTCCTGCACGAGCTCCCGGGCGATTTCCTCCTGGGAGGGTTCGGTGTAGAAAATAACCGAACGATACTGGGCTCCCACATCCGGCCCCTGGCGATCCACCTGGGATGGATCGTGAATTTCGAAGAAAAGTACGCAGAGATCCCGAAAAGAGACCCGGGAGGGATCGTAGACGACCTCCACCACCTCCGCATGTCCCGTGGTGCCGCTGCAAACCATTTCATAGGTGGGAGAATCCACATGTCCTCCCGCATATCCCACGGTGGTCTCCAGCACCCCCGGGACTTTCCGAAAATGGTATTCCACTCCCCAGAAGCAGCCTCCTCCGAAAACCGCCCGGCTCCGGGATTCCATCTCCTCCCTGGAAAGAAAGGCCAGGGAAAGGGAGTTCACGCAATGCCGCAGATTCTTTTCCGTAAGACCCTCTCCTTGGAAAACATGCCCGAGATGAGCCCCACACCGGGCACAGACGATCTCCGTACGCCTTCCATCGGGATCGGGCACCCGTCGGATGGCTCCGGGGACTTCGTCGTCGAAGCTCGGCCATCCGCAGGAAGAGGAAAACTTGTCTTCCGAGCGGTAGAGATCCGCTCCGCATTGCTTGCAGCGATAGATGCCGTCCTCGAAAAAATCCCAGTACTCCCCGCTGAAGGGAGATTCCGTACCCTTGCGCAGAATCACGTATTCCTCTTCCGGCGTAAGATGTGTTCTCATGACATCTTCCTCCTCTCTCGAAAAGCTCCCCAAGAGCAGGAACAAAAGTCCCCCTCCCAGAAAGATCAAAAAAACCGCTTTCCATTCTTTATGAAACAACCTCATGCCTCTCGCCCTCCTTCGAACCGGAAACGCCTTTTACGGCTCGACAGCAAGCCCTTTCTCCCCTACACTTTCCGGGGGAACCCGGGAATGCGAGCATACCTCTTCGAAAAATTCCTCGCAAGAGGCCAATCTTTCGCAAAATCACCAACAAAGGAGCATTTTTATGATTTCTTCCATCGTACATACGGGACTGGTGGCATCCTCTCTCGCCATGGATGCCTTTGCCGCCTCCTGCGGCGTCGGGGCGAGCAGCCGGGAAAACCGCCTTTTTCTGGGGCTTCGCCTGGGGGGAATCTGCGGATTCTTTCAGTTTCTCATGCCCCTTTTGGGATGGCTCCTGGGAATGCGCTTCGCCGGACATTTGGAGGCTTGGGATCACTGGATCGCCTTCGGCCTCCTCGCTCTGGTGGGCATACACATGATCCGGGAAGCGGGAGAACGAAAAGAAGCCCGAAAGGGCCCGGAGGCTCTCTCGTGGCTTCTTCTACTTTGTATAGGGTTCGCCACCGCCATCGACGCCTTCGCGGTGGGAGCGGGAATGGCCTTTCTGGATCAGCCCATTCTTCCCCTGGCCCTCGCGGCGGGAGCCATCACCGCCCTGGCCTCCTTTTTGGGAGTGGTTCTCGGGCGTAACATGGGATGCCTGGCAGGGCGCCACCTGGAAACCGCAGGAGGCGTGGTTCTCATCCTCCTGGGGCTCAATATTCTGCGGCTTCATCTCCTGTAGGAGGCGGAACGAAAAACCGGAGAAAACATAAGGGGATCACCGGAGGGAAAGGTCTCTGCTCCGGTGATCCCTTTTCTCTGTCCCTCTATTCCTGGGTAAGCATGAAATCGTAGAGCCGACGCCCTCCCTCGGAGAGGTGGGAATCCAGCAACTGAATGGCCTTGCCTACCTCTCCGTCCTCCACCGCCTTGAGAAGCGCTCCGTGATCCTCGCAGATGCCCTTGCCGAGATCCACTCCTTCGGTATCGAAGTAAAGCCGGAGATAGCGGCTCACGTTGGTGTGCACCATGCGGATGAATTCGAGGAGCTTGGGCTTCTTGGCGGCTTCGCAGAGGGCCAGGTGAAAGTCCACGTCCTTGCGGCACCACTCTCCGGGATCCGTCTCTTCCCGAAGCTCCGCAAGAATGTTGCGGGCCCGGAGAATATGCTCTTTGGTAAGGGATCGGGCGGCATACTTGAGAGCCCCGGACTCCAGAAGAAAACGGATTTCATAAAGCTCCCGCACCTCCGCGGGCATGAGGGTGGAAACCGTGGCACCGCTGTTGGGGTAGAAGGTGACGAGTCCCTCGATTTCAAGCTGCATGAGAGCTTCTCGGACGGGAGTAAGGCTCACTCCGTAGCGCCGGGCGATGGCCTCCTGCCGAAGCTGCTCTCCGGGCTTGAAGGTGCCCTCCAATATCTCACCTCTCAATCGTTCAAAAACGATGGTCTTGGTGGTGCGTCTTTTTTCTGTCTTCACTAGCTTATTCACCCTTTGCATCACAAGATTGAGCCTGTACCATGTAAAGAATTTCCACATTAGTCAACGGCAAATTATAAAAACCTCCGGGGAGATTTTTACATATTATAAATGCAATTCTCCATATCTCCAAGGAAAATTTCTGAAAAAATTTTTCTTTTTTCCCGTTTCCGCAACCCAAAATTTTATTTTCCCTGAAAAAAACCGCTTCTTCCAAGGTTTCGGGAAAAAAAGCCCTGCATTCAAAAGAGCATACAAAAGCCTTCTCTTTTCTTTTCCCCTCCAACGTTGTTTTTTTGGCGGAAAAAATCATGTTCTTTCGAATAAAGATATTTTTGTTCCAGCGTCTTTTCAAAATCCCCAAGACTTTTTCTTGACGAAATAAACATATGAACATATACTCATATGTAAAATATGACGCTTCCAAAGTCCAAAGGAGGATCTTTGCATGACACCATCCCGTTCCGATGCCAAAGAGCATTGTCTTCACCCGCAACGGCTGGAAGAGGCTCTTGAAAAAACACCCCCTGAAGAAACCCGTCAGGAACTTACCCGAATGTTCCGGGCCCTGGGAGATTCCACCCGGGTGGGAATTCTTCTCGCCCTGCGGGAAGGAGAGATGTGCGTCCGGGATCTGTCCATTCTGCTCGAAGTAAGCGAATCCGCCATATCGCATCAGCTTCGGATATTGCGGGATCTCTACATGGTACATCCACGAAGAGAGGGGCAGATCGTTTTCTATTCTCTCCGGGATCATCACGTTCTCCAGATTCTCAATACGGGGCTCGAGCATTTCCTTCACGAAAAGGACCAACGTTGCGAAAGCGAGGCGAACCCTTCATGATCGTCTTTATTCAAAAAATGCTGTACGAATGCTGGAGCATTCTCTGGAGCGCCGCTCCCTATATCGTTTTGGGGCTTCTTCTGGGAGGATTGATCAAGACAAGCCTCAACGCCGCCACCATACGGCGGCACCTGGGAGGTTCCGGCATAGCTCCGGTTTTCAAGGCCGCCCTTCTGGGCATTCCTCTTCCTCTCTGCTCCTGCAGCGTTCTCCCCGTGGGAGCCACCCTGCGCAAGGAGGGAGCCTCCCGGGGAGCCACCGCAGCCTTTCTTATCGCCACCCCCGAATCCGGGGTGGACTCCATAACCATCAGCTACGCCCTTCTGGATCCGATTCTTACGGTAGCCCGTCCTCTGGCGGCGTTCTGCACCGCCTTCGCCGCAGGGCTGGGCATGGTTTTTCTCGACCGAAAGGAAGATCTCCGGGCCTTGGAGGAACCCCTTTCCGCTCCTTCATGCTCCTGCCAGGAATCCCGAGAAAAACCCGAGAAAATGACCTGCTGCGGAGAGCATGCGGGAGAACATGCAGAAGAACGTCCTTCGGAAAAGATTTCCTTTTGGGAGCGTCTGCGCGAGGGATTCCGCTACGCCACGGGGGAACTCTGGGGGCATCTGGCCTTTCCCTTCGCCCTGGGAGTGGTCCTTTCGGGGCTTCTCGGAGCTCTCATGCCGGAAAATTTTCTCGAAAAATGGATGGGAGGGGGAATCCACGCCATGCTGATCATGCTCGTGGTGGGAATTCCCATGTATATCTGCGCCACCTCCTCCACGCCTCTGGCGGCAGCCTTCATTCTGAAGGGGGTTTCTCCCGGAGCGGCCTTGGTCTTTCTTCTTGCGGGGCCCGCCACGAACATCTCCGCTCTTCCGGTGCTGACGAAGATTCTGGGCAAAAGAGGAATAATCCTCTACCTCGGAAGCATAGCCATACTTTCCGTAGGGGCGGGTCTTCTGGTAGACTTGCTCTATCAAAGGTTAAACCTGAATCCCCGGGTTCTCATGAGTATAGTTCACGACGTACTTCCCCTGGAAGTACATCTGGGAGCCTTGATTTTTCTGGGAGCCTGTACGGTTCCTCTGTTGTGGCACAGGTTCAAAAAATTCCGGGAGGCGGAGGTTCACTGATATTTCATGGCAAAGGAAAACCATAATCGCACAATCCTTCGGGTAACCCTAACGGGGCTGGGATTGAACATCGCCCTCTCCGCATTCAAATGCGGTGCGGGATATTGGGGAAACAGCCAGGCGGTTCTGGCGGACGGCATTCACAGCCTCTCGGATACCGTTACAGACGTGGCCCTTCTCGTGGGAATGCGATTCTGGAACAAGCCCCCCGATGCGGAGCATCCTTACGGGCATCAGCGCCTGGAGACCATGGTAACTCTCTTCATCGGCCTGGTTCTCGGCCTGGTAGGGTTCCGGCTTCTCTGGGGAGCCCTTGCTTCCCTTCACATTCCTCATTCTCCGGGATCGGCTCCCGGCAGAATTCCTCTTATGGCAGCCCTGATTTCCATGGCGAGCAAGGAATGGCTCTATCGGTGGACCCTCCTCTGGGGAAAGAAAACCCGTTCCATGGCTCTTTCCGCCAACGCCTGGCATCACCGCTCGGATGCTTTGAGCTCCCTTCCGGTGGCCCTCGCCGTGGGAGGCACCATGATAGACCCCTCCTGGATATTTCTCGACTCCCTCGGAGCCGCCCTGGTATCCTTGTTCATTCTCCGGGTAGCCTACAGAATCTGCAGGGATCCCCTGGAACAGCTCATGGATCGGGGGGCTTCCCGGGAGGATCTGGAGACCATGGAACACATAGTCCTTCGTATTCCGGGCATTCTCGGACTCCATAAAATACGCACCCGCTATCTGGGAAGCAGCTCTCTCATGGTGGATCTGCATATCCAGGTACATCCCGAGATTACCGTGCGCCGGGGACACGATCTGGCCGCCGCAGTAAAGTTCGCTCTCATAGATCGTTTTCCCGATATGATGGATGTGGTGGTTCATGTGGAACCCCAGGAAGAAGAGCCGAAAAACGAGAGGGGGATGGAAAAGCCGTGAAGGATTTGAAAAACCGCATGGTCCTTCTCCGAGAAGACATTACCCGCTGCGACGTGGATGCCGTGGTGAACGCCGCCAACACCTCTCTGCTGAGAGGAGGAGGCGTGGACGGAGCCATCCACAGGGCCGCAGGGCCGGAGCTTCTGGAGGAGTGCCGCACCCTGGGAGGATGCCCCACCGGGGAAGCCCGGATTACCCGGGGCTACAACCTTCCCGCACGCTGGATAATCCACACGCCGGGCCCGGTCTGGCACGGAGGAAACCGGGGAGAGCCGGAGCTCCTGGCTTCGTGCTACCGAAACAGCCTCGAACTGGGGGCGCTCCACGAATGCAAGACCCTGGCCTTTCCCGCCATAAGCTGCGGGGTTTACGGATATCCTCCCGAGAAGGCCTGCCCTCTTGCGCTGGAGGCTATACGAAACTTTCTGGAACACCATTCTCTTCCCGAAACGATCTACCTGGTCTGTTTCGGCGAGGAGATCTACGACATATACGCAAGGCTGCTCGAAAAAATTTCCCCCTGATGCCGCAGATCCAGGACATCCGAATAAGCGTACGAAGGGGACGAACCCTAGGTCCGTCCCCTTTCGGCATGGTTCTGACACGTATTTCTAACAATCGTAGTAGAGAGCGTATTCTCCCGGAGTGGGAAGTTCCCGGAGAGAGGCACACTCCCGAGATTTAAGAATCTTCCAGTTTTCCAGAAGGCTTTCGGGAAAGATTCCGGGCTTGACAAGAAAATCGTGATCCTTCTCGAGCTCCTCCAGGGCCTCCTCCAGGGAGGCGGGAAGAAGCTTGATGTCGCTATCCCCAAGTTCGTAGAAGTTCTTTTCCAGGGGACCGTATCCCTCCCGAAGAGGATCGATCTTTCTCGCCACCCCGTCCATTCCCGCGAGAAGGAGCCCCGCAAAGAGAAGATAGGGATTTGCGGAAGCATCGGAGGATCGGAATTCGAAACGCCGGGAGGAGGGAGCCTTGGCGTACCCCGGAACCCGAAGCACCGCAGAGCGGTTGGCGGTGGCGAAACCGATGCCGATGGGAGCTTCGTAACCCCGAACGAGGCGCTTGTAGGAGTTGGTGGAAGGGCTCGCCAGGGCGGTGAGAGCGGGAGTATGCACCAAGATGCCTCCCATGAAGTGGAGCGCCAGGTCCGAAAGCCCCGCGTAGTTGCTGTCGGGCCCCGCAAAGAGGGACTCCCCGTCTTTCCAAAGCTGCATATGCACGTGCATACCGTTCCCCGCCTCTCCGTGCAGAGGCTTGGGCATGAAGGTGGCGGTTTTTCCGTGCCGAACCGCCGCATTTTTGATAATGTACTTGGAGAGCATGGTGGCATCCGCAAGGCGGAAGGCTTCGTTCATTTCGAGCTCGATTTCGTGCTGCCCCGGCCCCCCCACCTCGTGATGGTGGTACTTTACGGGAATGTCCAGTGCATCCAGGAGCATGGCCATGGAAGAGCGGAGATCCCGGTTCACATCCCCCGGGGCATCCAGATGATATCCCTTCTTGAGGGGCACCTTGAAACCCAGATTGCCCTCTTCGTCTCCGGTGCGCCAGTGCGCCTGAAAGGAATCCACCTCGAAGAAGGACGACTGCATTTCGTTGGCGTAGGCCACATGGTCGAAAATGTGAAATTCGTACTCCGGTCCCACCAGAAAGGTATCCGCCAGACCGCTCTTTTTCATGTATTCCAGGGCGGAGGCGAGAATGCGCCGGGAATCCCCTGCGTAAGGGATATATCCCTCATCGGTAATGGCATGTACCGTACCCAGAAAGGCGAGGGTTTTCCTATCCCAGAAGGGATCGAGAAAAGCCGTGGTAAGATCGGGGATGAAGACCATGTCGCTCTGCTCGATTTTGGCGTATCCATAATTGGAGCCATCGAAGCCGAACCCCTTTTCAAAGATCTTCTCCGAAAGCCGGGATGCGGGGATGGTGAGATGCCGCCACTTCCCCCCGAGTTCGGTGACTTTGAAATCCAACATCATTACCTGGTTATTCCGTACGTAGTTTTCAAGCTCCTGGTACGAAGAAAACATCCGCAAACCTCCTCCTTTAGTGAAGAAACGGGGCATTGTAAAAATTTTTTCGAACTCCGCAACACTATCATAAAAAAGGAGGATCTTATACTTTAAACGAAAAATTTTTGCCGTTTTTCTTGGGCTTCCTCTTTATTTTTTCGGGGAAAAATTGCTATAATACGAAAAATAGCCAGGAAAAGATTTCGAATGAAAGGAACTATTTTTATGACATTCTCTCGGAACAGGATCAAGGGACCGGATAGGGAAAATATCACCATTCTGAAGGCTCTTCAGAAAAACTGCCGAAGCTCCTTCCGGAGTATCGCCAAGATGGTGGGGCTCTCTCCTCCCACCGTGGCGGAGCGGATCGCCCGCATGGAGGATGCGGGAATCATCAAGGGATATACCCCTCGCCTGGACGTGGCCAAGGCGGGATTTCCCGTACGGGCCATCATCAGCATGCACACGGAATTCAAGGATCCCGCCACGAAGATGTTTTACGAGATCGCCGCTCTTCCCGAGGTGCTCCACTGCTGGAGAGTCACGGGAGACTGCGACTATGTGCTCCACGTGGCAGCGGTCTCCATGGAGCACATGGACGCCATTCTTCTCAAGCTGAGCCGATTCGGCAAGACCCGCACCTCGGTGGTGCTCGATGCGGGAGAACAGGAGGGCCTTCCCTGGGACGAACTCTGGGAGGATGCCGAGGAGTAGCACGTGTCCCAAAAGAGGATCCCTCCGGGAGAGACGGATTTTTACAAGCTCCCGGGACGACCCTTCCATATGTTTCCGTTTTCAAAAACCCTCGAACTCCCCCACCACTGCGGTGTGGTCCGAGGGTTTTTCCATGCTCCGAAGTTCCCGTTCCGTCCAGGCGCCCAGGGAACGTCCCTCCAGGGCGGGAGTGGCCAGAAGATGGTCGATGCGCCATCCTATGTTGCGGTTCAGGGAATCCTTGACCCGGTAATCCCAGAAAGAGAACTCCCCTTCTCCGGGGCGGTGCTTGCGGTACACGTCCCGAAGCCCGAGATGGGCGATTATTTCCTGAAAGAGGTTTCGAATGTCCTCGTGAAAACAGACGTGATCCTTCTTGTTTTTGGGGTTCGTCACGTCCATCTCCGTGGGAGCCACGTTCATATCCCCCACCCAGATGAGGGGACGATCGGCGGCGCATTCCTCCCGAAGAAGGGCCTCCACCCGGCGGAGGAAACGCTTTTTATAGCCGTAATCCTCGTGATCGATGGACTTTCCCTGGGGTACATAGGTATTGACCACCCGAATGCCCCCGCAGAGCCCCCGGATGATCCGGGGAGCGTCTTGAGGTTCTTCTCCGTCCTCGAACCCCGCCACCACCTCCTCCAGGGGAAGCCGGCTCGCCAGGGCCACTCCGCTGTAGGATTTCTGACCCGCAAAGGCCACCCGGTAGCCCAGGCCTTCGAAAAAGTCCGCCGGAAATTCCGAATCCTGTACCTTGGTCTCCTGGAGACAGAGTATTTCCACGGGGCTCTCCCGAAGCCAGCTTTCCAGTACGTGCAGCCGGGAACGTACGGAATTGACGTTAAAAGTGGCGATACGAAGGTTCTTCATGTTTTTCCCCTCTTTCTGAAAAATAGTGAGGCTTTGCGAGGCTCCTTTGGAGGCCATGGGGCGAAAGCTTTGCAGACACTGTCATGAGACGGAACTACTCTCGAAAGTTCGCTCTTCAGGCCTCTTTCCGAAGAGAGCCGCCCCGGTATCGGTACATCAGAAACCCCAGGGCCATGAGCCCCAGGGGATAGAGAATCCACCAGGAAAAACCCGAGAGGAGAAAAAGACACGATACCGCTCCTCCCAAACCGAAGATCAGCCGGCGCCATCCCCGCTCCACCCGGCAGAAGGCGATAATGCTGAGGCCGAAGAGAAAGACGAAGTTCTGGCTTACCAGGAGAATGCGGAAGGAGATGGAAAGCCCCAGAAGAGGAGCCAGCAGAATGACTCCCGAAAAGGCTGCCAGGAGAAAGAGAAGACTCCGGCTGGGAAGCCCCCGGGAATCCAGAACTCCCAGCCATCGAAAGAGGCTTCCCTCCTTTCCCGAGGCGTAGAAGAGACGGCTGATGGAAAAGACCCAGGCGTTGCCGTTCGCCAAAAGAACCAAAAGCATGACGAAAAGAAGTCCCTTTTCCGCCACGCTGCTTTCCACAAGCCGGGCCATTCCCTCGGGCCCCTTCACGGAGTATCCCGAAAGCTCCGCCCCCACGCTGGTAAAGGCCAAAATGAGATAGAGAGACGTAACCAGAATAAAACTGACCCCATAGACCCAGGGCAGATTTTTTTCGGGCTCCTGAAACTCTTCGTGACCGAAGGAAAGATTTTCCCATCCCAGATAGGCCCAGAAGAGAAGGGCACAGATGCTCCAGAGGTTTTTCGGATGCAGGGAAATCTCTCCCCCTCCGAGCTCTCCCAGAGCCGTACACCCCCTCTCGAAATAGGAGAGGTTCTCTCCCACCATGATACCGAAAAGCCCCAGAAGAGTGACGAAGGCAAGGCCGTTTACCCAGGAGGTGGCCCGAACACCCAGAAGGTTGCTCCCCACCATGAAGAAAATGCACCCCACCGAGAGCAGAAGGGTGTGCCCCTCGGGAAAGCCCAGCAATCTGGCGGCATACGAGGCGATGATGGACGCCAGGGCGGGCATGCCGAGAAGAACGCTGCCGCACATGAGGTAGGTCACCGCATAGCTCCCCCACTCCCCCACCGCCTCCTGGGCGTATCTGGCGAGGCCTGCGGCGGTGCTGTATCGTATACCGAGGTTCATGAAGATGTAGAGCATGGGAATCATGGCGATGGAGATGCAGATCCATCCCCCCAGAGCATCATAGGGAGAGCCCAGCTCCAGGGCAAGTCCCGGAAGCCCCAGAAGGCCGGAACCGATAATCATGCTCACCGCCAGAACAACGCCCTTGAAGGGGGTTATATCTTTTCGCAGTCCGGACACGGAAAAGCTCCTTTCATGGTACAGCGCCGAAAATTTGCCATACTTTCAGAGAGAGTACACCATCAAAGAGAAAAGGTGCAAGAGAACGCCGAAGATTAAAAAATTTCGATGTATGGAAAGAGAAGGATCTTTCCACCCTCTCCGCATCATCCGGATTTGTCGTGAAGGCCATGAAATTCAAAAGTCCTTCTTCGCTTCCCGGAAAAACTTGAGGGGTATCCCCCCACACGACATCTCCTCCTGGAACCACGTGGCCGTGGAGGCCCTGCAAGAAACGGAACCCGCCGATCCAGATCTCTTCCCGCATCACTCCACCTCGGGGCTTTGAAGATTTCAAAGGGGATACTTTTGAGAGATGGCGAAGAGCGAGATTCTCCGGAAGAGCTCCTTTCGCTCCCGCCAACCCGGAAGCATGATATCCATGGCAGCGTAGAAGGCGGCACTGTGATTGCAGTGAAAGAAGTGGCAAAGTTCGTGCACCACCACCTCTTCGATACAGGCCTTGGAATAGGCGGCGAGAAAGATGCTCAGGCTCACCTTTTCCGAATGGTAGTTGCACCGCCCCCAGCTTCTGGTGAGATAACGCATCCGGAGTTGCGGATTTTGCTTCATTCCCCGGGCCTTGAAACGGGGCAGATGTTCCCGGAAGTACTCTTCGCAGACCAGAGCTGCCTCCCGGCGGTAGAACTCCCATAAAAGCTCCTGCACCTTTTCGGGACGTTCCGGCGAAGAAAGGGTAAGGCATAGAGTTCCTTCCCGGAAAACTGCGCTCTCCCGGGAGCCTCGAAAAAGCTTCAAAGGATAGAACTCCCCAAAATAGGGATGCCGCTCTCCCTCTTCATAACGACAGAGCGGCGTATCCGGAAGGCCCATGAATTTGGGGCGGCGTTTTCGGATCCACTCCTTTCTTTCCTCCGCCATCTTCTCCGCAGTTTCGGGGGGCATGTTCCAGGGAATCCGGAATTCCACCCTTCCTCCGGGAACGACCTCCATCATGACATAGTGAGAAGACTCGTAAAAACGACATATCCGCACCGTAAAAACCTCTTCGCCCCAGGAAAAGGAATGGGTCCATTCCCGGGGTTCCCGCCGGGACAGCCTTTGCTCCGTGGTCTCGTTTTCTTTTTTTCTTTTTTTCACCATGCTCTCCTTGTAAAAGAACGTATACGGAAACTCCTGAAAGCCTCGAATTCAGAAATTTTCACCATGGCACGCTTTTTGCTGCGTATGCACAATCTCTCGGGTTTGGTATCATGAGAAACGAAGACAATCTCTACGAATGAGGTGATTTCTCGTGCCGCGATTCGACAGAATATGGTATGTCATGCTTGTTGTTCTTCTCCTTCCGGGAGTTCTTTTCGGAAGCGCTCCCGGAGAGGCGGTATCCCTTCCGGAGGAACATCTGGCCTACGACGTGGTGGTGGTAGGCGCCGGAACCGGAGGAACCATGGCGGCCATTCAGGGAGCCCGCATGGGGGCCCGGGTGGCCCTGGTAGAGGAGAGCGGATGGATCGGAGGACAGATGACCGGAGCCGCCGTCTCCACCATGGATGACGTTCGCAGGAACCGCTCGGGAATCTACGGCGAGTTTCTCGCCAGGGTCCGGGAGTATTATGCCAAAAGCGGCACCCCCGTCAACACCTGTTACTGGGGATCCGACACCATCGCCTTCGAACCCCGGGCAGGAGAAGAGATTCTTTACGAAATGATCCGGGAGATTCGGAACTCCACCCTGGAGGACGGCTCCCCGGGAGTGCTGGACGTCTATCTGCGATGCCGCCTCAAGGATGGCTTCTCCCGGGAGAATCGGCTGGAGGAAATCGCGGTGGAGCAGGATTTGAAGCTTCTGCGCTTCCGGGCTTCGGTCTTTATCGATGCCACGGAGTGCGGGGATCTTCTCCCCCTCACCCCTGCCCGGTACCGGGCGGGGAACTCCATCTCTCCCTTCATACGGGAAGATGCGAACATTCAGGATATCACCTGGGTGGCGGTAATCCGCAAGGATCCTTCCGCCCCTTCGGAACTCCGCATGACAGACCCCCCCGAAAGCTATCACGAAGATCTTTCCCGATTCGAACAGAACGTATCCCTTCAGGGAAAGACGTGGCCCCGAGGATATCCTGTGGACATTCCGAGTTTCAACGCCTACCGGGGATTGCCGGACCCCCGGAACGACCTGCCCATCGACTGCGGCAAGCCCCAAACCTGGCCAAACATCACCAAAACCGGCATGAACTGGACCAATGACTATCCCGGACGAGGGGGCTACTTCCCCGGCCTTTCGGTGCGCTATCTCGAAGATCGAGAGTACCGGAAGGATGTCGACACCCGAGCCCTTCTCCGCACTCTGGCATTTCTCCACTACTATCAAAACGATCTGGAACAGCCATGGACGGTGGACACCTCCCAGGAATTCGACCGGGGAGCTCCCGTGGGAGATCTGCGAACCGGCAAGAGGGTTCCTCAAGAATACCACCCTGTAACGGCTCACTTTCCTCCCTTTCCCTACGTTCGGGAGAGCCGTCGTCTGGTAGGGCTGAAAACTCTCACGGTGGAAGACCTGGAACGCCACAAGGAAACCGGCCGGGCCTACCGCAACTTTCCAAGCTCCATCGCTCTGGGGGAATACCCCGTGGACATTCACGGAAGCCATCTGGACGAATATATGGAGCACGATCTCGGGGAAAGCGCGGCAGACTTTCCGGTAAAGTGGATTCCCAGCAAGGGGGTCTTTCAGGTTCCCCTGGAATGCCTTATTCCGGAATCTGCCGAGGGGCTTCTGGGGGCAGAGAAAAACATCTCCGTCTCTCGGCTGGTGAACGGAGCCACCCGGTTGCAACCCATCACCATGCTTACGGGGCAGGCTGCGGGAGCCCTTGCGGCTCTGGCAGCGCAATACCGCCTTTCTCCCCGGGAAGTTCCTCCTCTTCTGGTGCAGGACGCCCTGTGGAACGGAAACTCCCGGCTTTCCATGTACTCCTATCAGGACGTTCCTCAGGAACATCCTCTCTGGAAAGCGGTGCAGGATGCCACCCTTTACGAATATCTTCCGGGGCTGAGCAAGTCCTATTTCGGTCTCCTGCTGCCTCTTACGGAGACCCAAGGAATGGCCATGCTTAACGGTGCCCTGGAAAGCCGTCTGGAGTCCACGAACCCTCGAAAAATCCTCTCCCTCCGGGACTTCGGAAACCTCTTTGTGCAGGCCGGAGGATCTCCGGAAATCCTTGAAGGCACCCTCCTTTCGGATCGAGATATTTCCCGGGAAATAGCGCTCTCCTGGATTTTCGAAGAACGGCTTCGCCGGGCCCATCCCCGCTAAACAAGTTATCAGAATTTTATGCCTCTCGGGCGGTGGGTTTTTCCCACCGCCTTTTTTGGGCTTTTCAAGGGCCTTTTGTTTTTTTGATAGAACAAAATTCTCTCCACATATTGACTTTTACGAAAAAGGCACTACAATGCCTAGGCGTGATATGTTTTATTTATAGAACTCGATTTCCCTCCCTCGGATTTCGCAGTTTTACCTTGAATATATGGAGCTTCTTTTCTCCGCTCCTCCAAAGGAGCTTTTTTTTTAGATGTTTATATATGCGTGCGCACACATAAACATCTTCGAGGCTTTTTCAGAAATTTCGTCAGGACCAGGAATACGACAATAATTCAAAAGGAGAGGATTCTATGTACAGTCTGGGCGTGGATGTGGGCTATTCTTCGGTAAAGCTTGCGCTTACCGAAAAGGGAGGAAGAATGGTTTTTTCCAGATACCGGATGCATCGGGGACATATCAAAAAAACCGTGAGAACGCTTATGGAGGAGCTTTTTTCGCTCTATGCTCCGGAAGACATTCTCCATGGAGCCGCCACGGGAAGCGGCAGCCGGTTTCTTGTTCAACGGGGAGTTATGCACGGCGTGAACGAAGTTACCGCTCTCATCGAAGGATGTACTCATATGGGATTTTCCTTCGGCTCTCTCGCGGAGATCGGAGGAAAAAATGCCACCTACGTTACGGGTTTTCGAGGCGCCTCGGGGGCCCCGGAAATTTCCATGAATTCCGGTTGTTCCGCCGGAACGGGATCCTTTTTGGAGGAGCAGATGTCCCGGCTGCATCTTCCTCTGGAGGAGTATTCCCGCCTCGTGGAAAGAGCGAGGTCCGTTCCACGCATCGCCGGGCGTTGCAGCGTCTTCGCAAAAACCGACATGGTGCATCACCAGCAGGAGGGGACTCCGGTGGAGGATATTCTGCTCGGTCTGGCGTACGGGGTGGTGCAGAACTACCGTGCCGGAGTAATGAAAAAACTCCCCCTGGAGCTTCCCCTTCTTTTCGTGGGAGGAGTTTCTCAAAATCAAGGTATTATCCGGGCCCTCCGGGATATCCTGAAGCTTTCTCCGGAAAACCTTCTGGTGCCGGAACATGCGGAACTACCCTCGGCTTTCGGGGCTTCCCTTCTGGGATGGGAGGAAAAATATCCTCTCTCCCCGGAATCCGTGCTGGAGTCTACCGAGGAGGCGGACACTCCTCTCTTCGACGACTACGGTACCACTCCTCTGAAGGAACTCTCCGGATTCGGCAAGAAGGACAGTCTGGGAAAACATCGCATGCTTCGGGAACATCCGGATTCGGAAAAGAAGGTTACGGAATGCGCTCTGGGAATCGACGTGGGCTCCACCAGCACGAACCTCGTCCTGATAGACCGGAAGGGGAAAGTTCGGGCTCACCGCTATATTGCCACCATGGGAAAACCTTTCGAGGCCCTGCAACAGGGTTTCCGGGAACTTTCCCTGGAGTTTCCCCGGAATCTTTCCATTATAGGGGCGGGGATCACCGGATCCGGAAGGCACCTTATCGGCACTCTGGTGGGAGCGGACGTGGTGAAGGATGAAATTACCGCCCAGGCCAAGGCGGCGGTGACCCTGGATCCCGAGGTGGATACCATCTTCGAGATCGGAGGACAGGATTCCAAGTTCATCCGAATCTCCAAGGGAAGGGTGGTGGATTTTCAGATGAACAAGATCTGCGCCGCCGGAACGGGCTCCTTTATCGAAGAGCAGGCGAAGAAGCTCAACATTCCTCTGGAATCCTTCGGGGATCTCGCCCTGCAGGGAAAAAACCCGGTCAATCTGGGAGATCGATGCACGGTGTTCATCGAAACCAGCCTGGGAGCCCATCTCGCCAAGGAAACCCCTCTGGAGGATATCGCCTCGGGGCTCTGCTACTCCATCGTACGGAACTATCTGCACCGGGTGGTAGGGCAGAAGGAAATAGGCCACAAGATTTTCTTTCAGGGAGGCCTCGCCTACAACCAGGGGGTGGTGAACGCCTTTCGGAGCCTTATGGAACAGGAAATTTCCGTGCCCTCCTTCTTCAGCGTTACAGGAGCCTACGGAGCGGCCCTTTTCGCCCTGGAGGAAGATCGAGGCGTTTCAAGTTTCAAGGGGCTTGCCCTGGATATCCGGAGAGCCTTCGAAAATTCTCCTCCTCCGGCCAAAAAGAAGCCCCTTAGGGGTTTCTCTCTTCGGGAAGGAGAGTTCATTTTCAAAGGCTACGCACCCCCGAAAAAATCCTCCCGAAAGACCGTGGGAATGCCCCGGGCTCTTTTCACCTTCGGCATGTACCCCATGTTCCGGGTCTTTTTCGAGGAACTCGGCTTCGATCTGATCCTTTCGAATCCCACCAGCGAGGAGACCATCCGGAAGGGCCAGGCCTACGCTCTGGAGGAGACCTGCTATCCCGTAAAGCTCATCAACGGTCACGTGGCGGAGCTGGTGGAGCGAGGAGTGGATTATCTCTTCTTTCCCGATCTCTATACGGTTCCCCACCCCGGATCTCCCTCCCGGCAGAACTACGGATGTCCCTACATGCAGCTGGCTTTCAAGATGGTGAACCGGGCCATGGATCTGGAAAAACGGGGCATTCCCCTTCTCGCCCCCACCATCGCCTTCAGCCTGGGAGAGGATTTCATGCGGCGCAGTTTCCTGGATCTCGGAAAAAAACTCCACCGGAGCGAGGCCGAGATTATGGAAGCCCTTCGGAAATCCTCCAAGGCCTATCACGATTTCGAGAAATCCCTGGGAGCTCGCACGAAAGAGGTGTTCGAAGAACTTCCCCGGGATGCCCGGGTTTTCGTGATAATCTCCAAAATCTACGGGGTTCTCGATCCGGTGCTCAATCTGGGGATTCCGGAGTTTCTCGAAGAGCGGGGACACCGAGTACTTCCCTTCTACAGCCTTCCCGAAGTCGATCTTTCTAAGGAACACCCCAACATGTACTGGCCCTTCGGGCAGCATATTCTCGAGGCCGCCCGGTTCGTGAAGGAACATCCCAACTTCTACGCCATCTTCCTCTCCCATCACGGATGCGGCCCGGACAGCGCCTTTTCTCATTATTTCCAGGAGATTATGGGAGATAAGCCCTATCTTCACGTGGAAGTGGACGAACATGCCTCTCCGGTGGGAGTGATTACCCGAATGGAGGCTTTTCTGCACAGCCTTTCGAAAATACCCGTGGAGACGAGGGTTCCGGAGCCTTCCGTTCTACTGGAGCGTATGGAACATTCCCAAAGGGCTCTTCTCGAAGATTTCGATCTTCTTCCCCAAGAGGGAGTTCTCTATCTCCCTCATCTCTATCCCTACGGAGAGCTTGGAAAGGAAGCCTTACTATCCCTGGGAATACATGCCGAGTGCTGCCCCCGCACCACCGGTAAGTCTCTGGATTGCGGAAGAAGGCACACCATGACCAACGAATATCTTTCCTTGACTTCCCTTCTGGGGGATGTAATGCACATATGTGCCACCCGGAAAGAGGACGATCCAGCCCCGGCCTTTCTCGTTCCCCGGAACGAAGGAGCCGAGGTGGGAGGGCAATTCAGCCGCCTCCTGGGTACTACCCTGGATAAAGAGGGATGTTCCCGTGTGCGTATCGTCTCTCCCTTTCTGGAAGACCTGCTGCACCTCGAAGAATCCCGGCGCAATCTTCTCTTTCGGGTGCTGCTGGGAGGAGATCTGGTAAAACTGGCTCCTCTCAAAAAAAGAAATATCCTTCTCCTCTCTCTCATGGACAGCCTTCGCCAGGAAACCTTCTCGCTGAAGACCCTTCTCCCTCTGGCGGAAGAGGTACGAGAAGCCTGGAAAACCGAAGAACCCCTGGGAACCCTTTTCGCCACGGGGGAGCTCTCCATACTCCACAACGATTTTCTTAACGGTTTTCTGCTCTCGAAAATCGAAAAAAAGGGATACCGGGTAGTGTACAGTCCCCTGAGCGAAGCCCTCTGGCTCTTCTGGAGGGATTACGTGGATCAGAATCTTTCCTCCTCCCGGGAAGCCCGGAAAAAACTGGAAGACTGGAAGGAGGAAATGGCCTCCCTGGCTTCCGCTCTGGGAGAAAGGGCATGCTTCGAAAAGGATCCGGAAAACCTGGTGCAGCGAGCGACAGAAAGCCTGGGATACTATGCGGGAGCTTTCGGACGCTACCGGGAGGCAAAAATCCTCGGGCCTCTTCCGGAAATTCAGGGCATTCTCACCCTGGCCTCCACCTATGAAAACACGGGGATTTCTCTTCAGGGGCTTCACAAGGGATTTCAGAAAGCGGAATCCCTTCCGGTGCTGCACCTCTGCTTCGACGGCCATGAAGACGAAAACGATACGGTGCGCATCGAAACGTTCCTTCACTACCTTGAAAAAAAGAACTCCCCCGGATTATTCTTCCGGAACATGGTGCAGAAAGAAGGTTCCCGATCCTGAGATATTTTTTTCCGTCTTTCCATGAAAAAAATGAACCGGAGCGGACTTTTTCACATGTTCCGAATTCCTTGACCTGGAGAAGACGAAAAGATTTTTCCGCAACAACATCCAAGATTCCGCCGCCGCGAAGCTCATGAAGATCAAACCGTGGTTTTCATGCTTTCCGATCTTCTCGGGCAACCTGGAAAGAGTCTCTTCTTCCAACATGAATCACAAACCTTACGTGGTGTACTTGAAAATCTCCATGAATTTTACTTAAATAATAGGCGGCAAGGATTGCGAAAAAAATCCTCGGTTTGTGGAAAAAATCAAAGATATCAAGGTCTGGGAAGCGTTTCTTTTTGGGGATATCTTATCCACTTATACACACTCCCTTGTGGAAAACCTCGGCTCTTAATAAAACCGCTCTCTTATATCCACAACTTCCACAGCCTTATCCACAAGAGTTGAGGATTCTTTCCCCCTCGTTATCCCATTTTACAGAAGGATCCTCCTTCTTTTGTGGATAACAAAGAGGGCTTTCCCACATTTTTGGGAGAGCCCTCTTTGTTGATATTTTTATTTTTTCCCGAAAAGCCTATTTTATCTCCCCTCAAGATTTTCCGGAAACATCCTGAGCATCCAAGGATTTGTTTCGTCACGCCACGGAATAGAGCGGTTTTCGTTGATATGTGGCACCATGTGAGCGGGAGAACCGGAACTGCCGTGTCTCCGGCAGCAAGATATGGAAAGGCCCTTCTTCGTTATATCTATCCTTGAATTCTCTTCCGGAAAACCTTTCTTCTCTAGAGAAGAGGGCTGAGGAGCTTGGCTGTTCCCTGAACGAGTTCCGAGAGAAAAGAACGCTGCCCCCAGGCATCTTCGGTCAGCCGGGTGGAAGAACCCATGTACACCTCCTGCTTCTCCCGAAGTGCCCGGGTAACCTCCCGGCCATACAGAAGATGGTTTACCTCGAAGTTCAGGGAGAAGGAACGGATGTCGAAATTACTGGATCCGAAGAAGGAGAGATCCTCGTCCACCGTCATGGTTTTGGCATGGAGAAGGTCTTTCTCGAAGAGATAGATTTCCACGCCCATTTTCAGAAGTTCATCAAAATATGCCCGGCCCGCATTTCCCACGAAGAACTGATCGCTCCGCCGAGGTACGATGAGCTGCACCGTAACGCCCCGGAGCACCGCCACCTCCATACCCTGAAGAAAGGCTTCGTCCGGCACGAGATAGGGAGTGGTGATCACCACTCGTTTCCGGGCACCGTAGAGGGCGGCGACGATGAGACGCTGATAGTTTTCCGTGGTATACGAAGGACCGCTGGGAACGGTCTGCATGATCACCCTTCCCTCCTGGAGTTGAGGAGGGAAGGCTGCGGCATCTTCAAGAAATTCTTCGGTATCCACATACCAGTCATCCAGAAAAATGGTTTGAAGCTGGCTAACCACGGGGCCTTCCAGGCGGAGGGAGATGTCCTCCCACCGAAGATCTTTGTGGCCGTAGCTGGAATCCACCACGTTATGGGAGCCCGAGTAGCCCACCGTGCCGTCTATCACCGCAATTTTACGATGGTTCCGCAGATCGAACCGGGAGACCAGCATTCGGAAGATACCCACCGGAAGAGCTCCCACCACCTCCACCCCTTCTTCTCGAAGGGCCTTCGCTCCCCGGCGCAGAAATTTGGAAGATCCCACGGAATCCACCAGAAGGCGGCAGTGAACCCCTCGTTGTGCCGCCCGGGTCAATGCCTGGGTGACCTGCTTTCCGAGGGCGTCCTCCACCAGAATGTAATAGAGAAGATGTACCTGACTCCGGGCGGCGTCGATATCCTTCACCAGGCTGATTACGAAATCCTCCGCCTTGTCGAAGGCCCGGGCCCGGTTTCCCCGAACAAGAAACATATGTCCCAGGTTCGAAGCAAGTTCCGCCATATCTCCCAAATCCCGGGGAAGTTCATCGGGAGTACAGCAACAGAATTCCCTGATATTCTCGTGCACCTTCTGGAGGTGTTCCATAAGGGTTCGATGTCGCTGAAGCCGTTTCTTGGGGAGCACGTTGGTACCGATGGCAAGATAAATCAGCAGCCCCGGCCAGGGCCAGAAAAAAACCACCAGAAGCCAGGCCATGGAGGCTGCGGGAGGATGTTTCCGAGGAATCCGGTAGAGCATGAGGAGCCGGATTCCCCAGGAAGAAAGATCGTGGAGGAGCACAAAAAGAAAGGCCCACTTCATGCCTTTCTCTCCTCCTTCTCCTTTTTCACAACGTTGCAAGACATACGATTATCCTTACTTTTCGTCAGGATTTCCGGGAGCCCAGCCCCAGAGCCACGGAGGACCATCCCATAAGAAGGAGATTCACTCCCACCAGAAGCCCTATGGCCCATGCGGCAGAGCTGGGAAACCGCCGCCACATCATCAGCCCCAGAAGAAGCGCCGTAATTCCGGAGGTGAGCATCCATCCCCATCCGGGAAGGGGGCGTACCTTGAGAGAAGCGAGAATCTGGAGTATTCCCTGAGTAATGAAGTAGAAGCAGAGGATGAGCGTAAGGGTAAGCACTCCCTGAAGAGGCTTTACCAACAGCACGATTCCCGCCAGAATTCCCAGAAGACTCACCAGGAGGGTGGTCCATCCATGGCTTCTGTGGCGTTCCCGAAACCACTGAAAACCTTGAATGACTCCTCCCCCGAGAAGAATCCATCCAAGAATCTGCTCGATGGCAAGGGACATGAAAAGGGGAGCTCCCACGGAGATCATACCCAGGATGATGAGGAAACCTCCTCCAAAAAGAAGCCAATAGCGGTTTTTATGCACCTTTTCCCGTTCCAGCATAATAATACTCCCTTCCTCTCGTAATACTCGAATAGAGCGAAAGAACCCATTCTTTTCGCTCTTTTACGAAAGTATACACGAAGAAATCCCAATCATGAAGACGGAACATCTCGTTTTCACGGTTTTTCTTTATCTCCTCCACTGCTACAATATGCTCCGGCAGTCCGATCCATCTTGGAAAAAAAGGAGGCCTCCATGTCCTCGAAACAAAGCTCCGAAGGGCGGCTTACCCCGGCCTTTCTCATAACCCTTCTCTCAGGAGTGCTCATCGCGGGAATTCTCGGATATCACTTCATCGGCGGTCTTTCCCTGGTGGATTCCCTCTTCTACACCGTCACCACCCTCACCACCGTGGGGTACGAAGCCCCTCCGAACCTGACTCCCCTGCTCAAACTCTTCTCGGTGGGAATCATGATCAGCGGCATCGGTACCATGGGGTATGCGGTGGCCCATCTCTCTCAGCGGATCATCATCAACCGTATGCTCGTGGCCATGGGAAAAAGGAGGAACAAGGCGGTGGACAAGCTTTCACAACACTGGATTATCTGCGGTTTCGGCGCCATGGGAGGAAAAATATCCCGGGAACTTGCCCGAAAAAAGACACCCTTCGCAATCATCGAAATGGATGAGGAACGCTGCCGCACCGCAGGGGAGGAAGGATTTCTCGTAATTCCCGGAGACGCCCGGGATGAAAATATTCTCGTTTCAGCGGGATTATCCAGCGCCAAGGGAATCATGATCGCCCTGAACAACGACGCCAACAACGTCTATGTCATTCTCACCGCCCGTCACCTTGCACCGAATCTCCGGATCCTCACCCGGGCGAACTCGCCGGAATCCATGAACATTCTCTACCGGGCGGGGGCGGATAAGGTCTTCAATCCCGTCAATGCGGGAGCTCTCGCCATGGCAAGTGCCGCCATCAAACCCGAGGTTTCGGATTTTCTCGAGCTTTTAAGCGTCTCCAGCGATATGTCTCTGGAGTTCGGCTCCTATCGCATCGAAGCGAAAAACCCCCTTATCGGCAAAACTCTCGCCCAGGTACCCCTTCTTTCGAAATACAACATTCTCGTCATCGGCATCCGCCGGAAGGATGGCACCATCGTCCCCACCCCTTCGGGAAACGTAACTCTCCAGGAAGAGGACATGCTCATCGTTCTGGGAGAGGAATACCGGCTTCATACCGCCATGGAGGAGATCCAGAAGGGATAAAAAAACGATACTACGTATCCTCGGAAATATACCCAAAACCAAAAAGAGACCGGGGACGCCCTCGTTACTCTGCGTCCCCGGTCTGTTCTGTGCGGATAATATGATTCTGGATCCATGGCAGCGAGAAAATATGCCGAAAACGGCGCTTCTCGCCAAAAAAGAAGAACTATTCTACGTTGACAGGAGCGGAACCCTCCCAAAGGCCGTGAATGTTACAGAAAGAAACCGCCACGAACTCCCCGGGCTCGGTAATCTTGAGACGTACGGTGGCACAGGGATCGGTATATGCGGGCCCTGTATTGGGGCCCCCCGCAGCTTCGCCGTGGGCGTTGAACTCGAAGTACCCCATGTCATAGGCGAACTTGCCTCCCTGGGGCTTGAAGTAGAGGCGAATCCAGCGAATGTGGTGCTCCGTGGTATTGGGATGGGGAATCTCCTTGCCCACGCTCACGGTGACATCGAAGGCCTCTCCCGACTTGACGCACTTGGGAGCCTCCACTACGGGAACGTGCTTCTCCCCTTTCCAATCTCCACTCTGAACCATTTCCGATACTCTCATACACCATTCCTCCTTTAACCGTTCAAAGTTTCTGCTACAGCTACCTGTACCTAACCGCCCTTACTCGGACGGAATAAATTGTACTTATTTCATTTTACCAGCAAGATCCAGTATGTCAACCAGAAGGGCCTGCCCCGTTTCGCGGCGTCCCGCTCCGGGCCCGGTAACGGAAACATCTCCCAACACGTCGGTGCTTACCACCAGAGCGTTGGAAGCTCCGCACACTCGGGAAAGAGGATGATTCCCCTCCAGAATACGAGGGGCCACCTCGCCGAAAACTCCCGAGGAAGTTCGCCCCAGGGTACCCAGAAGACGAATACGTTTTCCTTTCTTCAAAGCCTCCCGAACATCTTTTCCCGAAATTTCCCGGATTCCCCGAGGGGCGATCTCCCGCACCTCCAGAGAGGCTCCGAAAAGAATTTTTCCGAGAATGGCCACCTTCACCGCCGCATCCCATCCATCCACGTCCGCCGTGGGATCTGCCTCGGCATATCCCAGATCCTGGGCTTCCCGAAGAGCCTCCTCATACTCCAGACCCTCCTCCATGCGGGTGATCATGTAGTTCGTGGTGCCGTTGAAAATTCCCGTCACCTTCTCCACCGTACAGCCTGCGAGGGTACGGGTAATGAAGTTGATTGCCGGAGTACCGCTGAGGACGGTTCCCTCGCAGAGAAGCCGGGCTTTTCTGCTTTCGGCGAGAGAGGAGAGCTCTTTCCACGCCAGAGCTATGGGCCCCTTGTTGGTGGTGGTCACCGAAATTCCCTGCTCCAGAGCTTCTCGGATGTGGGAAAGCCCGGGTTCCCCCGTTTCGAGATTGGTGGGAGTCGCTTCGGCGAGGACATCCACCGCCTTACGGCGCAGAAGATCCCGGGGATCCTCCACCCGCTCTCCGGGAATTGCATCCAGAGTACCGGCGGCGGCGAAAATTTCCAGAGCCTTATGCAGGGGAATTCCCTGGGGAAGATAGACGGATCCCTTGGAACGCCCCGCGATAAAACAGAGGGATATGTCGCATCCCCTCTCCTCCCGGAGAAGAGGAGCCTTGTCTCGAAGAAGGGAGGTAAACCCCTGGCCCACGTTGCCGAAGCCGATGAGACCCACACGTATGTTCATGTTTATATACGATTCCTTTCCGGGCAATGCCGCCGTGTCGTTATAGGAGATGTTTTAGAAAACCTTTATGATTACCAAGAGAAAGGCGAGAAGAATGAGAATGAATCCGGTGAGGAGAAACCACATCTTTTCCTGGGAGGGAGGCTTTCCCGGCATAGCGGGAATGCCATGGCGAAGCGTCTTTATCCGTACATGCTCCCGCACCACGCACTGGCCGAAAATGCCCTCGGATATCCGGAGATGCATCATCTTGCGGCCATCCCGGGAAACGAAATTCTCCACCACCCCTTCGGTGATTCCCGAAAAATCGGGAACCTTGCTCCGGAGAAGGTTGTAGATCACCGAATCTTCCTTGAGGTGCACCCAGACGATATCTCCCGGAAGAACCTCTCCCGCAGGAACGCCCCGGATGGGATCCACCACGGGAGAGCAGGAAATCCGCACCTGAAGGGATCCTTCCTCTTCTTTGAGTTCTTCGAGATCTTCCTCGAAAAGCGCATCCTCTCCGAAGGTTTCTTCCTGGGGCTCCTCCTTTTGAAAGAGGGGATCCGTGAAAAACTTCGGAAATTCCTCAAGCTCTTTCACTCCCACGTCCGGGCGAACCCGGACGAAGACGATACAGTGGCTCTGGGTTCTTTCGTAAAGATAGTCCTGAAGCTGATGGCGTATCACCGTATCCGCATCGTCCCGGCGGAACTTCACCATCCAGAGCTTGTCGGTACAGTACTTCCTGAGGCTCTGGACGTAGAGATTGTTTTCCGGAGAAGGGGCATTATCGGAAAGCGTTTCGATATGCTCCAGCATGGTCTGGAGAGGAGCTTCATCCTTTATGGTAATGCCGAACTCCTCGGGATCTCCCTGCCAGGTTACGAAGGAGCGCAGACTTCCTTTGGTAAGAACCCCCGCATACAGAAGGGTTTCGTATCCCTCGTGATGACGAATGAGAACATATCCCCAGAAGGCCTTGAATACGTTATATTCCGCGGAATCGAGGTTCATGGATTGTGCCAAACCGCATCCCCTCCTTTATCGTATGCCAGACGCAGGCTCGTACTGCCTGTAGCATAATACCTTTTCAGATCTTCAAAAAGGGGGAGATGGTCCCGGCTCGCAAGGAGGAGTTCGGGATATTCCGCCGGGGAAAAGTAGGACACATAAGGACTTTTCCTACTTTTCCCCAAACTTCTCGGAACATTCTTCCCGTACTGTATCCTGGCTAGGCGGGAAAGAAATCTCGGAAAATCTCCTCCACCTTTTCGATTTTCGTACATTTATGCACGTTATCCCCACAGAAAAAGAGACCGTGTTCCCAATCTCCCTGGTAGCCGTCCACCAAGGCCTGGGCTATACAGAATGCGGTGCGGTCGTTTCGATAGGAGCAGTGGGTAAGGCAGTTGGCTATACAGGGCTTGCTTTCTACGTCTCCCTCAAGATACCGCGCCACGAAGGGATTGCGGATAGCCCTTCCGGGAATGCCCACGGGGCTCTTGATAAGCACCACATCCTCCTCGGTGGCATCGACATAGGCCTGCTTGAACCGAAGGCTTGCATCCCCCTCTTCGGCGCAGGCGAAGCGGGTTCCCACCTGGACTCCCTTCGCACCAAGCTCGAAGACCCGCATCATATCCCCGTGATCCCAGATGCCTCCGGCACCGATGACGGGAATGTCTACCTTCACTTCGTTCCGAAGATATTCGATGATCTCCGGAATCACCGTCTCCAGGGAGAAATCCGGATCCTCCACCTGGGACATTTTGGTGGCTCCCAAGTGTCCTCCCGCATGGAGGGGAGTTTCCACCACGATGGCATCGGGAAGACGGTCATAGCTGCGAGACCACTTCTTGACGATAATCTTGAGAGCCCGAAGGGAACTTACGATGGGAAGCAGGGCCACATCGGGAAAGTCCTTGGTAAGCTCCGGAAGGTTCAGGGGAAGTCCCGCTCCGGAAATGATGGCGTTTACACCGTTTTCGCAGGCGGTGCGCACGTGATCCACGAAATCCGTCAGGGCGGTCATGCAGTTTACCGCGATAATTCCCAAAGGAGCGATTCTCCGGGCCTCCGCAAGAGCTTCCGCCAGAGCTTTACTGTTGGCTTCGAAATAGTTTCTCCCCGTATAGTGGGGGGAATCGCAGGCAAGGCCCACGCTGGCGATGGTTCCCACGCCTCCCGCTTTCGCCACGGCTCCTGCGAGTTGTGCTCCCGAAATTTTAACCCCCATCCCTCCCTGGATGAGAGGATATTTCGGCTGGTGTTTCCCCAAGTTCAGTACAGGATAGTTCAATACATTCTCCCTCTTTTCACAGTGTCGTTAGACTCTCCGCACTCTCCGCTTTTTTTGTTTTTCCCCGTGTCCGGGAAGCTTCTGAAGAGGTGCTGCAGCCTACAAAACGTCGCATTCCAGTATACCTCAAAAGAGGACAAATACCAGAATAAAGGCTATTTTCCGAAACGTTTTTTATAAATTACCCGAAGTTCCGCCAGAGAACGCTGAAGATTTTCGTTTTCCGATGAAAGGTCGAAGTTCTTTTCTTCCTGCCGGATCTCCTCCCGGGAGAGGGAGTAGGAGATCTTTCTTCGCGGGGCTTCGGGATCTTCCCGGAAAATTTCTCTGGGAGGAAGATTTCCCACGCTTATCCGCATCCGGGAGAGTTCCAGAGAAAATTCCCGGTTGATCTTTCGAAGAATTATCCGTTCCTGAAACTGCATTTCCTGAGCTCCCGGAGGATGAGCTGCCACCACGAAGAGAACGGTTTCCCGAATTTTGAGAGGGGCGGTACACTTTCCCAGGGGGCCTTCCACAAGCCGTTCCCAGGCCTCCCGGATATCCCGCAGAAAAAGCTCTCCCCGAACCTCGGGAGGAAGGGTCTTCCAAAGAAGCTGGTGCAGGGGGGTGGCTCCGAAAAATCGGGGATTTTTAGCCACGATTTCCTCGACGATGAGCTTCCAGGGCAATCCACAAAAGCTGTACGTCCGCGGGAGTCACTCCGGAAATGCGCTTCGCCTGCCCCAGAGTGGCGGGACAAAGCTCTTGCAGCTTCTGACGGCTCTCCGAAAGAAGCCCTTTTACGGAAGTGTAGTCGAACTCCCGGGGAATGCGGAAATGCTCCATCTTTTCCATACGCTCCACCTGACGAAGCTGCTTGGCGATATATCCCTCGTACTTGATCTCCACCTCCGCCCGACGGCGGATCTCTTCGGAGAGGGGTTCCGCCGGAGGAGCCAGCTGAGCCACCGCATCGTAGGAAATCTCGGGGCGCCGAAGAAGTTCCTCCGCAGTACAGGGTTCATCCAGGGGAATGCTTCCCTCCCGGACAAGCACCTGATTTACCCCGGGGGTAGGAGAAATTCGGGTTTTCCGGAGCCGCTCCCGCTCCTCTTCGAGGCACTTCCATCGTTCCTGAAGCACCTTCCATTGATCATCCCCGATCAATCCCAGTTTTCGTCCCAGAGGAGCAAGCCGGGTATCCGCATTGTCATGCCGCAGAAGAAGACGGTATTCGCAGCGGCTCGTAAGCATACGATAGGGTTCTTTGGTTCCCCGGGTAACGAGATCGTCCACGAGAACCCCCATGTATCCCCGGGAACGTTCGATAAGCAGAGGCTCCTCTCCCCGAAGCGTGAGCACCGCGTTGATCCCCGCCAAAAGCCCCTGGGCGGCAGCCTCCTCGTATCCCGAGGTACCGTTGATCTGCCCCGCGCAGAAGAGCCCTCGGATTTTCTTGGTTTCCAGCCATCCCGTAAGCTGGGTGGGGGGCATCATATCGTATTCGATGGCATAGGCGGGACGCAGAATCCACGCCTTTTCGCATCCCCGGAGGGAATGGACCATCTTTTCCTGGGCATCGAAGGGAAGGCTGCTGGAAAAGTTCTGCATGTAGATCTCCACGCTATCCTTCGCCACGGGCTCCAGAAAAACCTGATGCCCCTCCCGGTCGGGAAAGCGCACCACCCGGTCTTCGATGGAGGGACAGTACCGGGGCCCCACTCCCTCGATAACCCCTGTATAGAGGGGAGAGCGATCCAGATTCTCCCGGATAATTTCGTGCGTCTCCGGGGTACTCCGGGTAAGATAGCATGCAACGCCGGAGTAGCGTTTTCCTTCGTTCCAGTGGGAGAAGCAGAGAGGCTCCTCGGCGCTCTCCTGGGCATCCAGGGATTTCCAATCCACGGTATGCGCCGCTATGCGGGGAGGAGTGCCGGTTTTCATGCGCACCATCTCGAAACCCTCCCGTCGGAGAGAAGCGGTAAGTCCCAGGGCGGGCATCTCTCCCAGAGGGCCTGAATCGAAGCTCGAAAGCCCGATGTGCACCTTTCCTCCCAGGTAGGTGCCAGTGGTGAGAATCACCCGAGGGGCCGAAAAGGAAATTCCCATCCGGGTTCGTACTCCCCGAACGGTGCCATTTTCCACGAGAAGATCCGTCACCAGAGCCTGAAAGACCGAGAGGTTCGGCTCCCGTTCGAGAAGCGCCATGAAATATCCCGTATAGCGCCGCATGTCGCACTGAGAACGAAGACAGCGCACCGCAGGCCCCTTGGAGGTATTGAGCCACCGGATATGCAGGGTGGAAGCATCCGTGGCCCGGGCCTGCTCTCCTCCCAGGGCATCGATTTCCCGGGTAAGATGTCCCTTGGCGGGGCCTCCGATGGAGGGATTACACGCCATGAGAGCCGCATTATCCAGGGAAAGATTGATCATGAGGGTGGCACATCCCATTCGGGCAGCGCTCAGGGCGGCTTCACATCCCGCATGGCCTCCTCCTACAACGATTACATCGTATTCTTGGGGCATGGAATAGTCATCTTCCTTTATATATTTCATTAAAAAATAAATTATGCCGTAGAGCACCCCGGAGATGCTGTCGGCCCCTCTTCCGAAGATGCTTCCGGCAAGGCTTTTACTCTTCCTCGGAAAGAACCCCTTCCCGAAGCGAGCGGACTCTTCCGGGCCAGTCCTTCCAAAAGGGTTCCGCAGTAGCTGCCAGAACCTGCCACTGCGGAGCCTCGAGGGCTTCGAAAAGAAGGGATCGTCCGGGTATATCGAGTTCCGCCGTTACTTCGTCCAGTACAAAGAGGGGTTTCCGGCGGCACGAAGCCTCCACGAGATATCCCATGCCGAGCATAAGAGCCAGGGCAAGCCGGCGTCGCTGTCCCCGGCTCAGCACCACCGAAGCGGGGCGCTCCCCGACCTCCAGAAGCAGATCATCCCCGGAAGGCCCCAGGAGAACCCGGCCCCTTCGGCGTTCTTCCCGAGCGTGACACTCCAGGCTTTGGGCGAAATCCTCCCGAGGATTCTCGTGCAATCCTCCACCCCCTCGAAGAAGGGTTACCCGCACTGGAGAAGAAAGCATGGATCCCACCGAAGAAAGTCCTCTACTCACGAAAAGCTTCAATGCCTTTTCTCGAATCTCCCAAAGCCATGCTCCGGAAGGAATGAGAAGGCGGTCCACTCCGGAAGTGCTCCGGCCCTGCCGAAGAAGAGACGTTTTCTGCCGATGCAGCCTTTTATACTCGTAAAGTTTTTCCGCGTAATGGGGGTGAAGAAGGGCACAAAGGCGATTGCAAAAACGGCGGCGTACCGAAGAAGATCCTTCCACCAGCTCCATATCCGAGGGAAGAAAAAAAAGTGCCGAAATCCGGGAGCGAACATCTCCGGCGGTACAACGCCGGGAGCCACACCGAAGAAGATTCTGTCTTCCCACCTCGCTCTTCACTTCCAGGAAATATTCCTCCTCGAACCGAGCTCCCAAAAAGGCTTTCTCGGAAGAATTCCACCGGGGAACATCCCCTACCTTTCGTCCCGGAAAGGTGCCCCATCCGGTAAGAAGGGAAAGCGCCTCCAGAAGATTGGTCTTTCCCGCCCCGTTCTCTCCCCGTATGAGGGTAAGCCCCGGAGAAAAGGCGTACCTTCCGTCATGAAGATTTCTGAACCGTCGTAATTCGAGAGAACTGAGATACATCGGTCAGGCGAAGAAATCACTCTTCGGAAACTTCTTCGAAATAACCATCCTTTTCCTCCTGAACGGAAAGCATATCCCGGCGGAAGCGTTCGTGATCCTGCTGCTGCAAATCGATGGGCATCACCACATACCGATAGTTTTCATCATCGGGGCGAAACATGGTGAGCTGCCCCGTGGATCCATTAAGGGAAAACTGCACCATCTCTCCGTGAAGGGCCTTGAGGCCGTCCAGCAAGAAACGGGAGTTGAACGCAAGCTGCAGAGGTTCTCCGTCGATCTCTCCCGCCACGTGCTCCACCGCAGCCCCCACATTCGGAGAAAATGCCGCCATGGTGCACTCTCCGGCGGGGGAAAACTGAAAAATCACCATCCGGGTACCGTCCCGAACGAGAACATCCAAACGTTCCATGGCATTCAGCAGAAGAGTACGCTCCGTCACCATCCAGGTAGTTCGTGCCCGTTCCAAAAGATTTTCATAAGGGGGAAAACGCACATCCATGCGCAAAAGCGAAAGCACCACGTTCTCCACTCGGCAAAAAACCTGGGTATCGTCCATCAGGAGCTCCACCACGCTCTCCTGATCATCCATCATGGCCACCACCCTCTGGAGTTCCCGGAGTCCCTTTACGGGAAGCACCACATCCACGTCCTCTTCGTATACGTCCTCGAGAAAAGCCCGGGAAAGGGTAATTCTTCGAATATCCGTACTCGCCAAGGTTATCCGATGATCCCGAATTCGCAGAGAAACCCCGCTGAGGTACTGAGGATATTCTTCTCCCACGGACCCCGCAAAGGATCCCTCCTCGATGAGACGTGCAAGATCCTTTAATAAAATTTTACAAAGAGGCCGGGCCTGTTCTGCCGAAGGAATTTTGGGAAAATCCTCCACGGGATAGGTGGTAAAGCGATAGACATTTTTCCCCGATTTCATAAGGGCCTTTTCGTTTTCCACAGATACCGTAAAGGTTTCGGAAGGAGCTTTTTTGAAAAGATCTCCCACTACCTTGGTGGGAAAGATAACTCGGCCCTCCTCCGAATTCTCGAGAGAAACTCCCTCCGCCAAACAGGTAAAGGAAGTTTTCAAGTCCGTGGCGTGAAGAAAAACGTTTCCTTCATGAAGGGTACAGAGGATCCCTCCGAGGCTGGGAATAGCGTTGGAGGAGCTGGTGATGCGTTCCGCCATGTTCCATCGCTTGATAAAGTCCGGTTTATGGATGGTCAACTTCAAGAGGATCTCCGTCCTTTCACAGTATATCTAGATATTGAAAATAAGAAGTAATAGTAGCAGGTGGTGTGGATACGGTGTATAAAGAGTTTTCTTCTAGGGCTGAAAGAAGTTCCGCCGTGCATATCTTTGTGGAAATACATGAGAAGTTGTACACTCTATACACATATTTTTGGGGAAATCGGAAAAGCCCCTACATATCCACAAAAGAAAACACATACTTTCTACAGCTTATTCCGGACCGCATCCACCAGCTTGTGCACATGAAGATCGCTCTTGGTGAGCTCTTCGATTCGCCGGCAGGCGTGGAGTACCGTGGTGTGATCCTTTTTCTTGAAGGCTCTTCCGATCTGCTGAAGACTGGCGTCGGTCATCTCCCTGGCGAGATACATGGCTGCCTGCCGGGCCAGGGCGATATCTGCGGTACGCTTGTTTCCCGC
Organism: uncultured Synergistaceae bacterium; assembly: GCA_964545875.1. Lineage (GTDB taxonomy): Bacteria > Synergistota > Synergistia > Synergistales > Aminiphilaceae > DAIPKP01. The sequence goes on along the minus strand of CAZJHH010000007.1, from coordinate 62,501 downwards.
CAGGTCGTCAAGCTTTACGTTAAAGGCTTCGCTCACCAGCTCCTGAATTCGTTCGATGGTAACGGGATCCTTCGAAATGGTCCGGAGGGTGTCCTTGAGCCAGTTTGCCACGTTCTCCGTGGTGATGGGTTCGGAGCTGAGCTGGGCACAGGCCATGGTACGGTTGAGGGCTCCCTCCAGCTCCCGGATGTTGCTGGGGATGTTTTGGGCAAGGAAGTACACCACCTCGTCGGGAACCACGAAATTTCTAAATTCCGCTTTTTTCTTGAGAATGGCGATTCGGGTCTCCAGATCCGGAGGCTGGATATCCATCACGAGTCCCCATTCGAAGCGGCTTACCAGGCGTTCCTCGATGCTCTGAATTTCCTTCGGGGGCCTGTCCGAACTGATGACGATCTGCTTTTTCGCGTCGTAGAGGCTGTTGAAGGTATGGAAAAACTCCTCCTGGGTGCTCTCCTTGTTGGCGAGAAACTGAATGTCGTCGATGAGAAGCAGGTCCATGGTGCGGTAGCGGTTCTTGAAATCCTGGGTTCGGTTGTTCTGGATGGCGCTGATAAGCTCGTTGGTGAACTTTTCGGAGCTCACGTAGGAGACCTTGGCCTGGGGAGCGTTTTCGAGAACGTAATGACCGATGGCATGCATGAGATGGGTCTTTCCGAGCCCCACTCCTCCCCAAATGAAAAGAGGATTATAGGCGGATCCCGGATTCTGGGCTACCGCAAGACTCGATGCATGGGCGAGGCGGTTGGATTTCCCCACCACGAAGGCTTCGAATTCATAGCTCTGATTGAGTCCTGTCTTCATGGAGTAGGAGGGACGGGTAAGCTGTTCCGCCCGGGTCTGTTCCTCGGTGCTTCGAACGCTCATGGTTACCTGAAGGGATATTTTTTCGGCTATTCCCAGGGAACGGGCCAAATCCTCCAACTCCGGAAGAAGATTTTTCTGAATCTGTTCCTTCACGAAAAGGTTGCCCGTATCGAGAACGAGCACGTTCTTCTCCAGAGATATGGGTTCGCACGTATCGAGCCACACCGAAGCGTTCTGATTCTGCATCTCGTTCCGTGCGTGGGTGTGGAGAGTTATCCACAAATCCTTAATGTTTTTATCCACAAAAGTCACCTCGTCTTGGGAATGCGGAAAGCTATAGTATCATACTCGGAGGGAAGATAGTAGAGTTATCCACAGGAAGAGGCCAAAAAAAAGGGGTGTGGATAGTGTATAGACGGTTGAAAGATGCTTTTTAAGTAATTGCGGTAAAGTGATAAAGAAAACTGATTTTTCGTGACAAACCATGATAAGAGCATGGAAAAACTTATCCACATCTTTTCCACAATTGTGGACAACGTGATAGGAGAGGTTCGATATGGAAGAACGAGTACCTTTTATTGTGAGTCATACCGATCTTGACGGCGTGGCCTCTGCAGCGGTGGCCTGGTATGCTCATACACCTTGGGGAGGTATTCCTCGGGTGATACTTACGGGATATCACGAAGTGGACGAATGTATTGCCGAGGGATTGCAATTTCAGGATAAATGGAACCTTTTGGTATTGGATCTCATTTGCCAGAAGGAGAGAACCGCGGACCTCATCGACCAGACCTATCGGGGAGAAGAACCCTTTCTCTTCGATCATCATCAGACTACTCTGGAGCGTTTCGGCAACCGTCCCTGGAATAGAGTAGATACCTCCTGCTGCGCCGCCCGGGTGTACTACAACTGGATTTTGCAGCAACCCTGGGAGAAGGACAGAATAGGACGGGTACGGCTTCTGGAGGATTTTGTGGATATCGCCAACGATAGGGATCTCTGGCTCGGAGAGCGGGAAGAGGCCCGACTCTGGCAGGCCCTGGTAACTCTTTCGGGCCCCTGGAGCGTTTTCTCCCGTCTTGTGGGGGATCCCTCGGGAAAGCTTACCTCCTGGGAGCATGGAGTGGCGAGCCTTTTCGTGAAGAACCAGGAAGAGCGATTTTCCCGGGCCAGGGAAAAGGTGCTTCTTTCGGGAAAGGATCTTGTGTGGGTAGGCCCTGACCTTCTTGAATTCGGAGACGTTTCGGATTTCTGCGGCCTCCTTCTCGATCACGGAGATGCTCCCCCCCGGATCGTGGCGGTGGCGAACAAAAAAATGCGGGGTGACTGGGCAATTTCCCTGCGCAGCCGGAATGGTCTGGCGGGAAAGCTCGTGGGACTTCTCAAGGACGGTAAGAAAATCCGCGGAGGAGGGCACGAGGATGCCGCGGCACTGTACTATCCCTCTTCCTATCGAGAGATGGAGATTCGAGATACCCTGGTGGGAGGAATTCGGGCGGCGGATCAGCAGCAGACACCCAGGCTTAATCTGGGTGATCTCCTGCGGAAGAGCATGGAATCTTGAGAGGGGAGAGCTGGGGCGTGGCGAAGCGATATCTTTTGCGGCTGTTGCTGGTTCTTCTGTTTTCTCTTGCCGGAGGAGGTTTCACGTACCTTATCATGCTTTCTCGATGGCCCGAGGAGAGTAATCTGGTGCGTCTCGAATCGTTGAAGTATTCCGGGGAAGAGGAGAAAGAGCCCGAGAGTTTCGAAGATTCCGAAGAACCGCCCGAGATGGGATCTCTCCGGGAAGAGGAACCTTCTTCCGAGGGGTGGGAGGTGGATCGGCTGGAGGTGGTGCTTAAAATTCTCTCGGGAAAGGAGCGGGGGAGGTATCTTTCCATCACTCTGGAACAGCTTCGTGATGGAGGGGTACCCTTGAGGGAAGGAAGGGCCTACGTGCTTCTGGCGGATCTTTTTCCCGATGGGGAGTATCAATACTATATCAGCGATTCCTTTCGAGCCCCCTGGGTGGTGATGCTGATTTTTGCCGCCCTGGGAGCTCTCATGGCAAGTGCGGGCATGGCGGGGTTCCGGGCTCTTCTCGGGCTGCTTCTTTCTCTGGGAGTGCTTCTTTACTGGTATGTTCCCCTTTTGCAACACGGCATATCTCCCGTACCCTACGCTCTGGTGGCGGTACTGCTCATCTCCGCCCTTACGGTGGTTCTGGTGGTGCGGAGAAAAAGCTGGTGGCCCGTGGCTTTTCTGGGTTCTGCCGGAGGAGCTTTGGCGGCATTTTTTCTGGGATGGTTTCTCGTCTGGCTCTGGCAGCTTACGGGACTTGCGGGGGAGGGAGGAGCTCTTCTTTCGAGTATTTTCCCGCATCTTTCCCTCCGGGGCATTCTTCTCGCTTCGGTGATCATCGGCTCCATCGGAGCGGTGCTCGATGTGGGCATATCCGTTACCGCCACCATGGGAGAGCTGGTGAACTACGATCCCCGAATTCCGCCTTCCAGACTTTGGAAGGCGGGTATCGGCGCGGGGCGGGAAGTGCTGGGAAGTATGATCAATACTTTGATACTGGCCTATGTGGGGAGCGCCCTTCCCTTCGTGCTTCTCGTGGCGGAATCGGGAATTTCCCTTATCGGTTTTCTCAACAATCCGAGTATTGCGGAGGAGCTCGTGCGAAGCCTTGCGGGAACTGCGGGACTTCTCCTTACGGTCCCTATTACCGCTTTTCTGGGAATGCTCTGGCACGGAAGAAACAGCGGTATCCGGGAATAAAAGTAAACCGTATTGGAACAAGCGTATTTCCATTTCTTTCCATCAAGGAGGGACATCCGCCTCGCCCCGGATGCCCCTTCTCGATGGAAGAATCCAAGAATGCAGCTACCCTTCCGAACCCAATTCGGAAAGGAATGTATCTCACGCTTTTTAATAAATATTTTATTTAACGGAGCCGTAAACCATCTCCGGGGATGCTATAATTCTTCCTTGTCCTTATTTTTCTCGGAATGGAGGCGTTGTAAGAGTGGTTTCGTACGTGGATGCAACGAAGAAAATGGAAGAACGGGCGTGGAAGATGGTACAAGAGCTTCGAATACGGGAAATCTGGGAAAGTGTCGGAGCTACCGTCAACCTGGTGGGATCCCTTCGAATGGGATTGATTGCGGCGAATCGGGATGTGGATTTTCACATATACACCTCCCCCTTTCGGCTTTCCGAGAGTTTTCGAGCCATGGGGTTACTCGCGGAACATCCGAAGGTTCATACGATACATTATGTGAATCTGCTGGAGGAGGAGGACCGCTGCATATCCTGGCAGGCTCTTTGTCATGACGAAATTGGAGAGGCCTGGCAGATTGATATGATTCACATTCTGGAGGATTCCGTCTATGCGGGATATTTTGAAAGCGTGGCGGATCGCCTTCTTCGGAGACTTACTCCGGAAACCCGGGAGGCCATTCTCAGATTGAAGTGGGATCTTTTTCCGAAAGGACAGGTCAGAGGCATAGAAGTCTATCGAGCGGTGCTCGACGGGGGAATAAGGGATAAAAAATCCTTTCTGAAGTGGCGAGAAACCCACCCCTTGGAGGGAATTTGCCACTGGATGCCTTGATATGCTTCGAGAGAAGTCTTCCCAAAAAGGAATTGACGGATCGGGTATTACGAAAAGTGATATATTCCATAATCTTTCCCCATCTCCTTGTCTATACCCTTCGTATGGATGTACGTTAATTCGAAATCGTGATTTACTCCTGCCTGAGAAAGAGGCATAAACGCAGTATGGAGAAGGAGGCGTGGGAAATGAAAAAAGGTTTTCTGGTGCTGTTTCTGGTTTGCCTGTGCTGTTTTTGCGGAAACGGTGTTTTCGGAATGGAAGCAATTTCCGTAGAGAATTTGAAGCCCGGATTCGTGTACTTCGGCCCTGTGGGAGACGGAGGATGGACCTTTATGCACGACAAGGGGCGCAGAGAAATGGAAAAAGCCTTCCCCGGATTGAAGAGTGCCGTGGTAGAGGGAGTTCCTGAAGGTTCCGATTCTGTTCGAGTAATGAATACCCTCGTGCGGAACGGATCGAGGCTTATCTTCGCCACCTCTTTCGGATGCATGGATTTTGTCCAGGAAGTAGCCAAGCACCATAAAGACGTCTGTTTCATGCACTGTTCGGGGTATAAACAGGGAGAAAATGTGGGCACATACTTCGGCCGCATGTATCAGGCCCGATATCTTTCGGGGCTCGTGGCGGGAAGCATGACCGAGAAGGGCGTGATAGGCTACGTGGCGGCTCATCCCATTCCCGAAGTTATCCAGGAAATCAACGGCTTTACTCTGGGAGTGCGGAGAGTTAATCCAAAAGCAGTCGTCAAGGTGGTGTGGCTTTTTTCCTGGTTCGACCCGGGGCGAGAGAAGGAGGCTGCCAGAGCCCTTATTGACGAAGGAGCGGATGTGCTTGCCATGCATGCGGATTCCGGAGCGGTTCCGCAGATTGCGGAAGAGGCGGGAGTGTACGTGGTGGGATATAACAACGACATGAGCCTCTACGCTCCCACCAGACACCTTACCGCTCCCATCTGGGATTGGAGCAGAATCTACATTTATACGGTGAGCAGAATCGTGGAAGGTTCCTGGGAGAGTGAGCATATCTGGTGGGGTCTCAAGGAAGGTGTGGTGGATCTCGCCCCCTTCGGCGATGATGTACCGGATGCAGTGAAGGAACTGGTGGCATCGGAGAAGGAGAGAATCCTTTCCGGAGTCTGGGATGTCTTCACGGGGCCCATCAGAAATCAGGAGGGAGAGATTACGGTTCCCGAGGGGCGAAGCGCCTCGGACGAAGAGATCCTTTCCATGAATTGGTTTGTGGAAGGGGTGGAGGGAACGCTTCCTCAATAGGGTTTATATATTCGGTAAAGAGGTGGATTCCGTGGAATGCATGGCTCGTCCTTGCACGAGCCTTTCCGGTGTTGGGAGTGGTTCGTTGCCCCTGAAGAGTGCCAGGGAGATTCGAGGAAATGCAAAATCATTCTCGGGAGTGCCGGCAAGGACGATGGATTCTTTACGTATGGTTCGAATACGAAATGCCGGAAAAACCTCACGAGGTTCTTCCGGCATTTTTTAGAAAATACATGTCCTGCGCCTTTGAGAAAGGAGGTCGTCTCAAGGGCCCTAAAGTATCATTTCCCAGATTTTGCGGGAACTTTTCAGGCGGATCGGGAGATTCCGGAAGCTTCGAAAGAGAACTCCTCCCAACGTTTTTCGATAAAGAGAGGAATTCCGTCACGGTCGTTGCTCTCCGTGACGAAGGCGGCTCTTTCGCGAATGGAGGAAGTGGCATTTCCCATGGCCACGCTCACGCCGGCACTTTCGAAGAGGGGCACGTCGTTTTCGGAATCTCCGAAGACCAGAGTCTCTTTCGGGGAAATCCCCCGGGCTTCACAGAGCCTTTCCAGGGCCTTGCCCTTATCTATTCCCCGGGCCACCACTTCGAGAAACCGGGCTTTCGGAGTATGGGATCCCGCAAGAAAGAGATGGTTTCCGAAATGTTCCGTGAGAGTGCGGATCATGAGGGCATGTTCCTCCTCGCTGTTGGCGGCGAGAAGGATTTTCAGGGGATCCCGGGACGGGGTGAAGAAGGCTTCTCCCAGGGGAAAGGCCTCCACTTCCGCCAGGGTTTCGTAATATTCCGTCCAGTAGCTCTTTTTTTCCACCAGGAGCCGATCCTCCAGATAGCTCTGGACGTACCAGCCACGCTCTTTGCAGAATCGAAGAAGTTTTCCCGCCACTTCGGCGGGAATGCCTCGGGTGAAGAGGGGAATATTCTCGCCGGGAGTCTTCACGAGGCTGCCGTTGTAGGTGATAAGGGGAACATCCGAGAGGAAGAGATCCTTCGCTATGGCTTGGGCGGAACGGAACATGCGTCCCGTGGCGATGGTGCAGAGACATCCTCGCTCTTGGAGAAGAAGAAGCGTCTCCTTCGTTCGTTTCGAAACGGTTCCGTCGGAGCGGAGGAGAGTACCATCGAGATCGAAGGCCACACAGGAAATAACTTTTTTCATAAAAAACTACTCACTCGCTTTCATTGTTATCAAGAGACTTGTCAAAGAGAAGTTCCGGCTGAGGTTCGTCGAAAAACACTTCCACCACGTCCACGGGAGTTTCCCGAAGGTCGATTTCCACGGGGCTTTTCATGGTTCCGAAGTTAAGATGCCAGAAACAGCGTACCTTGGGAAGTCCCGTATAGGTGTCGATGGAAATGACCATTCCTAAATGCCCCGTGGAGAGACGGAGCCAGGTTCCTACGGGATATTTTGCCACGCTCTCCGAGAAGATGGAGACCGCCTGGGGATCGTAGAGAACTCCCCGGTTCCGGAGAATGTGTTCGTAAGCTTCGCTGGGAAGGCGAGGGGTCGGATATTCCCGGGAAGGATATATCATGGTGTCGTAACTGTTGGCGATGCAGACGACGTGCGAGAAAAGATGGATATCGTGCTTCGAAAGCCCCGAAGGATAGCCCGATCCGTTCCAGAATTCGTGATGCTGGAGGGCGATGATGCGGGCGGTGGGCCAGATGAACTCCTGTCCCGAGAGGAGTTCCCAACCTGTTCGGGGGTGCATGCGGTAAAGTTCCTCTTCTTCGGGAACGAGCCGATGCGAAGGATCGAGGATTTCCTTGGGGAGCACAGCCTTGCCGATGTCGTGGAGCAGAGCTCCAAGGCCGAGGTTGTACATCTGCATGTAGGCCAGGCCAAGGCGTTTTCCCATCACCAGGCTCAGAAAAGCCACGTTCACCGAGTGTTCGAAGAGGTTGTTCAACATGCTCCGGGAGTTGATGAAGTGTATGAGGGTCTTTCCCGAAAGGGAGAAGATATCGTTCAGAATCTGCCGGAACACGCTGTGGATCTCCCTCATATCCGCAAGAAGCACATATCTGTCCGCAGCTTTGGAGGTGGTCTGGAAAAGGGTGTCCAGATCGTTCATGGCCTTTCGGTACGTTTCTTCCCGGATTACCCAGTTCGAAGCGATGTCGGGAAAACGGTCATCCTCCACGTAGATGAACCCGATGCCCAGTTCTCGAATGCGGCGGATTCGGGAGGCCGTGAGTAATGCCCCCTCTCCCAGAAGGATCGCTCCGTTGGGATTGAGAATGGGATGGGCGAGCACCATGTTTTCCTTCACGTGTGCCGTGGTGATAAGTAGCATGAACGTTCACTTCCTCTGCCTCGTGGAGGTCGTCGTGGCTTCGCGGGAAGTATGGTTTCTTTCCCGGGAGAGAAGGTATTGTAGCTGAAAAAGAGCTTGAGGGCTACTTTCTTGGTAAGACACTCCGTTATTATTCCATAGTTTTGTCAAGAATACAAAGTTTTTTGAAGGAGATCTCCCAAAGACTGACTTATGTGAACCCTAGGAAAGTGGCAGGGGTCTTTTGAGAGCGACGGTACCTATAACGCATCCCGAAGCGTTTAACAAGTGATTTTTTATTTTGGCGTTCCCTTTGCCCGAGCAAAATGGAGCCTTGCGGAACGCGAGTGAAGGCTCGTTGTAATCTCATCAAGGGAGTATCTGCTTGATGGCCTGCTCGAAGATTTGATCCGTAAGCTGTCCCGAAATGTCATCGCTGGTTTTTTTACCCTCCCCGGTGGGGAAGGAGAAGGTGAACTTGAAGTCCGGTCCCTTGTCTCCCTTTTCCCTGTCCTGAGGATTCAGCAAAAAGGCCTTCTGTTTGGTGGCGATGGAAAGGTTCGCCAGTTCGGGTTCTTCCATGGTTCCCTTCAGAGAAAAGGAAATTTCCCGAAAGTCGCTCTTCGAGAGCCCTCCGAAGATTCCTCCCAAAAGAGCGTCCTCCACCGCCTGGGTTATATTTCCCAGCTGGGTGATATCCTCGGCGAGAAAGACCGTTTCGAGGAAACCCGCAAAGGCTCCCAGAAAGGCGTTGATGGCGGGGGCGTTCACCTCGGTGAGGCAGTTGATGTTCATGGATCTCCCCGTGAAGGGAAGAAAACCGTCCGCCGAGAAGTACCGGTAGATGGGATTTCCCGGAGGAGCGGTGAGGCGGCTTCCGGGAACGAAGTAGAGGGTTCTCCCGTCCACGGAGAAGTAAACCTGGAGAGAGGCGAAGTCCAGCCCGGGTCTCTGGGATTTCGCCAGAAGCGGAGCCAGCTGGGGAAATCCCGAAAAGGCTCCCTCCCGAATGTTGAGATTGCCCTCGCCGGTGGTCATGAAGATATAGTTCGCAGGGCCCTTGAGAGTGAGATCGAAGGTGCCGGTTCCTGAGATGTCTCCGCTCATGGGGTAGAGATCCCGGAGCAACGGAGCCACCTGAATTTCTTCTCCCCAGAGATGGGCTCTCCAGAGAGCGGGTTTCTGGGAATAGTCCAGGGCTCCTTCCCCGTGAAGAATTCCGTTGTAGAGGGCGAGGGAACCCTTCTCCAGGGTAAAGGCCCGGTTGTCGAAGACGAAGGGAAGATCCAGATTCGTACCCCGGAGATCGCCTCCGAAGATTTCCGGAGAGGAGAGGTGTCCTTTTCCCAGAAGCTCTCCTTTCCGTACATCGCCCTGGAGCCGGAGTTTGAGGATGCCCCGGGGAAAGAAGGGATGATCCTCGGGAAAGAGCTCCCAGCTCGTGAGAAGGGATCCCAAATCCAGAGCCTCTCCTCGGGCGGAGAAGGAGGTATCCCAGGATTTTTCGGGAAGGACCACCACTGAAACCTCCAGGGGAGATCCTCCCGCATGAACTACCAGGGGATCCAGGCGAATCTCCTCAGGGGAGATCTGAAGAGTTCCCGAAACGTCCTCGAAGGCGAGGCTGTTGAGAAGCAGCCTGGGAGAGGAGAGGTTCACGAGAATTTCCGGAGATGCCAGGGGGCCCTCGAGGGAGAGCGTCCCGTTTCCGGTGCCCTTGAGATAGACCTGGGCCACATCCAGCAGATCCTGGGTGTTCATGAGATCGATCTCGTGGAATTCTCCGTTAAGGTTCCACCGGGGATCTCTGTCCAAGGGCCCCAGGGTACCCCGAAGGCGTGCCCTGCCGTCCCAGAAAGCGAGAGAAAGCTCCTCCAGTTCCAGGGCTTCCGTCGAGAGAGATCCCTGGCAGGAGATGCGGTTTCCCCGGTACTCCTGAAAAGCCAGTTCCGGGGAGGTAAGGGAAAAGGAGAGCACCGGATTTTTCTCGGAGCCCCGAAGCCGGAACTGTCCTTCCAGGGTTCCCTTGAGGGGTATTCCCGAGGCTTCCAGGGGATCCAGGGAGATGTTCCGGATATGCCCGTCCAGGGAGGATTGCAGCCCTCCGGAGGGGGTACGCTCCAGGGATCCCCCGAATTTGAATTCTCCCTGCCGGAGAGGAATGGAAAGAGACGAGATCTGCACTCCCCGGGAGGTTATGGCCGCTTCCAGCGAGCTTCTTCCGGTAGTTCCCAGAGGGGTTTCTATCTGAGGGAGGATTCCCGAAAGGGATCCCTTGAGGTTCTCCGGAGTTCCCTCCAGAAGAAGGGATAATTTTCCTCCCTCCTGGGGGGCGAAGAATTTCCGTATTTCCGGAGAAAGGGCCTCCCGGGCCCAGCGGTTTCCCTGAGGAAGCGCCGAGGCCTGAATCTTCATATTCCGGGTTCCGAGGAGATTACGGATCTCTCCCTGTCCCTCGAAAAGCACATCCTTCCAGGAAATCCGGGCTTTTTCAAGAAAGAGAGTCTCATTTTCATAGAGCAGCGTGGCTTCGGGAGCTTCCAGAAGTTCTCCTCGAATTCGTATTCTCTGGGAATAGAGCTTTGCGGAAGCCGTGGGGTTTTTCGGAGAACCCTGAAGAGCCACTTCCCAGGCAAGGTTTCCTTCCAGGCGGAGAGGCTCCAGATCCGGAAGAATTCCCTTGAGTCGGTGCAGGGGCATGCCGGGGGAGTGGAACACCATGTCCAGCTTGGGAGGAGATGCTTCTCCGAGGAGCACCGTTCCCTCTCCCGTAACGGGAAGATGCTCCAAAAGCCCCTCCAGGGAGGCCTCTATTTTGTCCGAAGAGAGGAGAACCTCTCCCCGAAAATTTTCGAAGGAAAAATCCTTGTAGACTCCCCGGACATCCGAGAAACTCACGCTTCCCGAGGCCTCTTTTCCCTGCCGGACGTAGGAACCTTGAAGAGATGGAAGAACTCCGGAAAGCGTCGCAAGTTCGGAATGCACCGCCTCTCCCAGGGAGAGATCCAGGGAGGTTCCCGAAAAATGCACGGAGAGACTTTCCTCCAGGGATCCCGGAGAGAGAAGGGAACCCTTCAGAGAGCCTCCGGAAAGGGCATGCCCCTCGAAGAGAAGTTCGAGAGGGCCCTGGGCGGCGCCAAATCCCTGAAGATCCAGAGTGGAAAGGTAGATCCCTCCGAGACTTCCCCGGGTAATGTGAAGGTCCGTTTCGGCGTTCCAGCTCTCGGGAAGCGATCCTTCAATTCGGGCAGGCCCCGAAAGGGATCCCCGGAGAGTTTCCAGAACTTGGGAAATCTCCTGCAGGAGGGAGGCCTTTCCGAGCTGCTCCAGGGGGAACTCGGAAAAGAGAAACTCCAGATTTTGCCGGGGAAGGATATCCCCCGAGAGAAGCAGGTGCGGATCTCCCTCCCTCGGCGTGGTCTTCAGAAAGAGTTCGCCCCGGAGAAGGGAAAGGTTCTCTTCTTCCAATCGTAGCGTTCCCCGGAAGAAAAGGGGGAGGGCATCCGGAGAACCGAGCTCAGCGGAAAGCTCCCGGAGAAGAATCTGCGTGCTTCCCGAAAGCTCTCCCTCCAAGCGGAGAAGCTCGTAATCCCGGGAGGTGAGCAGGAGAGATCCCTTTTCCAGGAGAATGTTTCGGGGAAGATAGCCGAGGGAGAAGGTTGTTTCGGAAGAGGGCATGGCCGAAGCCGCATCGAGATCCGCGAACCACTCCCGGATCTCCAGATTTTCCAGAGGAATTTCTCCCCGAAGAAGGTTTTGGAAGGAAAAGGTTATTTCCAGGTTTTCCGCCCGGAAAAGAGGCCGGTCCTGCCAGGTAAGAAGAAGATTCTCAAAGGCATAGCCCTTCAAAGGATTTCCCCGAACCTCTTGGCTCTGAAAAATCAGGTTCCGGGAAGCCCCGAAAAAATTCGCTCCCCGGAGAAGGAGATTTCCCCCGAAGGAAAAGAACTGGCTCCCCAGAACAAGGGCTCCCGCAAGTACGAGGAGGAGCAGGAGAAATCCCCAAAGAAAGCGTAGTGCGTATCGAAAGAACGTTATAGCCAATTTTCTCTCCCTCTCTATATCTATATCATCATGTTTCGTGGCTCCAAGAATGGGGCAGATGTTTCGTTTGTTATCATTATACATACCCCGGGAGGGAGAAGCACCTTTTCTCGGGAAATAAAAAAAGAAACTCCTCCGGAAAAGAGGAGAAAAGGCTCTGATTATGTGGAAAACTCCACATTTCCACAGAGGATATTGTGGAAATGTGGAGAGATTTGTGGATAAAGAGCACGTTCTCCTGGGAAAAACAGGGAAAATATGCCCATTTGTGGATAAGATTTTTGAGTAGAAAGAAGGTGTGCCCTTCTCTGAATTCTCGAAGACTAAAAAATCTGGCAGGAATGATGAAGATGGAGCAGGGCACCTTCGTAGGAAAGGCTGATTTTTCCGAAAAAAAGATGTGAAATTCCCGAAAGCTCTTCCAGTTTTTTCGGAAGAGTCTGGGGAATCTCCCGGGAAGCCAGGGAAAGAAAGACCCGGGGATGCTCGGTGTGCACGAGTATTCTCGACGGTCCTTGCTTCCATTTTCCCGGAACGCATCGGAGGGTGATGAAATGTCCCCGGAGATAGGGAAGAGAGTCCCAGATCTGGGAGGGGGTGAAGAGGCGTTTTCCCGCGAGATTCCAGAATCCCGCCCCGGATAAGCGGGCATTTTCAAAGGCCTTCAGAAAAGAGTCGTAAAAAGGATCCCGGAAAGAGCCGTATCGGGGCACCCCCAGGCCCTCCCTGAGGAGAATCTCCTGTATGGGTACCGATCCTTCCGCGAGAGGAAGGAAAAGATAGCCCAGAAGGCGTCCATAGCGATCCCTCCCGAAGGAGAGAAGCTCCAGCTCCCTTCCTTCCACAAGCTCCCGGTTTCGTTCCCATGCCCGGAGAGCGAACTCTTCCTGGGGAAAAAGAGGATGATGGAGTTCCGGAGTATCCATGCCGGCGTAACGAAGAATTTCCCTCTTTCCGGAAGCATTCAGAATAACCACCGTATCTCCGTCGTACACCTCCAGAACCCGGGCCAGAGATCTTTCTCCTCCCCAGACATGGGGAGAAAGGAAAAGCTCCGGAAGGCCAAGGAGAAGAAAGAGGAGAAGGAAAAGAAAGGGCTTCTTTTTTTCGATAAAGGGAACCTTTCCATATATAATGGTGGTCATGAAGAAGGAATTCCTCCTCGGAAACCGCACATGGGAGGACGCATGGCGGAGAGACTTTTTTGCAAAAGGGTGTGATTTTCATTATAACATATTCCCTCGGGGCGAAGAAAATCGAAGAAATGCTTGAAAGAAAACGAGATATTCTGGAACGATACATGGAGATCCTTCTGGAGGAAAACCGGCAGATCCGCCTGGTGGGGCCTTCGGAAGAAGGGGTACTCTGGAAGAGGCACCTGACTGACTGTGCCTACACGCTGTACTTTCTCCCTCGGGAAGGAAAAGTGGCAGATCTGGGAAGCGGGGCGGGCCTTCCCGGCATGATATGGGCTCTCTGCCGTCCCGATCTCGAAGTGGTGCTCTGCGAGAGCATCCGTAAAAAAGCGGCCTTTCTCGAAAAAGTACGCACCTATTTCGGCCTTGCCTCCTGTCGGGTGGTGGCGGAACGTTCCGAAGATCTCGCCCGGAAAGAACGGGAAAGTTTTTCTCTTGCAGGAGCTCGGGCGGTTTCCCATCTGGGGGTGGTGGGAGAATATGCGGCTCCTCTGGTGGCTCCCGGGGGAAGTTTCATCGCCATGAAAGGAGAAAAGGGAAAGGAGGAGCTTCTGGAAATCGGTTCCCGGTGGGAGGGGCTCGGCTTTTCCGATCCCCGCATCTACGGCTACACCTTGGAAGACCGGGAGCTCCATTACGTAATAAAGTTCCCCAAATCGGAAGCTGCGCCGGAGAAATATCCCCGACGTCCCGGTATGGCGGAGAAAAGGAGATGGTGGTGACGAAGATGACGGTGCTTGCCATGGCGAATCAGAAAGGCGGCGTGGGAAAGACTACCTGCTGCATCAATCTCGCGGCTGCTCTGGGAGAGCGGGGTTATTCGGTACTGGTGGTGGATATGGATCCTCAGGGAAACTGTACCAGCGGTTTCGGCATCAATCCCCGGGAGATCTCCGAAAGCGTCTACGATGTTCTGCTGGGAGAGAAAAAAGTCGAGGAAGTGCTCTGCCCTCTTCCCTGGAAAGGGGTAACGCTCCTTCCTGCCACTCTGGATCTTGCGGGGGCGGAAGTGGAACTTGCGGGAGCTCTGAGCCGGGAGAATCGGCTGAAAAAGAAAATTGCCGAACTTTCTCAGGACTTCTCCCTGGTACTCATCGACTGTCCTCCTTCTCTGGGACTCCTTACCATCAACGCTCTCGTGGCGGCGGCGGAGGTGTTGGTGCCTCTGCAATGCGAGTTTTTCGCCATGGAAGGAATCAGCCAGCTTACCCGAACCATGAAACTCGTTCAGGGATATCTCAACGAAGATCTTCGCATGGGGGGCATCATTCTCACCATGTACGACGGCCGGACCAACCTCAGCAAGGAAGTGGAGGCGGAGATACGGAAATCCTATCGAAACAAGGTCTTCCGTACAGTGGTGCCCCGGAACATTCGATTGTCCGAGGCCCCCAGCCACGGCATGCCCGTGCGCTACTACGAACCCTCCTGCCCGGGTTCTCAGGCCTATGACGATCTCGCGGAGGAGGTGATTGCTCAATGGCTCGCAAAAGAGCATTAGGCAAGGGGCTCGATGCCCTTCTGCCGGAGATGGATCTTTCCGCATCTCCCTCCTCTCCTTCTCTGGAGGTGGAGGCCCTCTCTCCGAACCCGGAACAACCTCGAAGAGAGATGGATGCGGATGCGCTTCAGGATTTGGCGGATTCCATCAAACGCTACGGAGTGCTTCAGCCCATAGCGGTATGTTCCCGGGAGGACGGCTCCCATGAAATCATAGCGGGAGAACGGCGTTGGCGAGCGGCGAAGCTTGCGGGGCTCGAAAGAATACCCGTTCATTTCGTGGAGGATTCCCGAGAGAGAGGCATCCTCGCTCTCATTGAAAACATTCAGAGGGAGGATCTTTCGCCCATCGAAATCGCTTCGTGCATCGCCGCTCTTCAGGAGGAGAAAAGCCTGACTCAGGAAGAAATCGCCACATCTCTCGGATGGAGCCGTTCGGGAGTGGCCAACAAGATACGGCTTCTCCAGCTTCCTCCGGCGCTTCAGGAAATGATCCAGGAGGGAATCATCAACGAAGGGCACGGCAGAGCTCTTCTGGGGCTTGAGCCCGAGGAGATGCGGATTCTTGCGGAGAAGATCGTGGATCAGGATCTGAGCGTTCGCCAGACCGAGATGCTCGTACGGAGAATCAAAAAGACGGACTCCCAGGAGCCTTTCCGGGAAGATTCTTCCGAAACGGATTCCCTTCAGGAAAACCCCCTGGTGCGGAACATGCAGGAGCGTTTCGGTCTCAAGATTCGGGTGGAACAAAAACGCAAGGGCTCCACCATCACACTCATGAACCTTTGCGGCGAAGAGAGGGATGCCTTTCTGGAGCATCTCCTGAAAACCTGTGAAGAGATATTTCCCGGGAAATAATACCGAGGAGGTGCTTCGTGGGAACGTTCGGGCGCATTACGGGACTTGCGCTGCTGGTGGGAGGACACGTAATTCTCCCCTTCTATGTAAATGCTAAGTTAATCGAGAGGGGATTTTCTCTTTCCTCTCGTATCGCTATTTTCACGCTTCTTTTTGCCCTGGGAGGCTGTAACGTGGTTCGAGAGATCCGCAAGATCATTCGGGAAGAGAGAGGTAAAAGGCAATAAAAGACGACGGAAAGGTTTGGAAAGGTTGTTCCGCCCTTACTCGAAGACGCTCCTCCGGAAGCTTTGAAAATTTGCGACTCTCCGGGATGACCTATACTGATTGAGGTGTGCCCCAAGAGAGGCAATTCCTTTCCCGCAAGGCAGAATTTGAAGGGAGCAACAGCTCGAATGAGATGAAAGTGCTGCGGTGGGGCAAAGAAATTGGAGGCTTTCCGGCGGCATTCTCGTCGTTTTTGTGCGTGTTGTTCTTTCCGAAGACTTTCCCGTCACGGTGAGAAGACATCTCCCAAAGGGTTTTGCCATGTTTCACGTGAAACACTTTGAAAAACTTCGAAGCTTCGGAGGCTCTTTTGAATTTCTTGCCCCCTGGGCGGAGAAACTTCCGTGGCTCTTCCTGGGTGTTTCACGTGAAACATCCCGAGAGAAGCGGAAGAAATTGCATGAAAGGATGTGGTCTGTCTGAGCATGGAGAGAATTTACGCTCCCTGGAGAATGGCCTACATAGAAAAAAACGAGGAGACTCCGGGTTGTTTCCTCTGCGACTTTCCCTCCCGGGGAGAGGACCATGTCACGAGGATACTGCACCGGGGGGAGCGATGTTTCGTGATTTTGAATATTTTCCCCTATAACCCCGGGCATGTCATGGTGGTGCCGTATCGTCATGTGGCTTCCTATGATATGCTGGAAGAGGAGGAAGTTCTTGAGATGGGCCTTTTGGTGCAGCGAACCTTGAGGGTGCTCCGCAAGGCTTTTTCTCCCCAGGGTTTCAATGTGGGCATGAACCTCGGTCGGGTGGCCGGAGCCGGGTGTGACGGGCACGTACACATGCATGTGGTGCCTCGCTGGAACGGAGATACCAATTTTATGCCCGTTCTCGGAGATGTTCGGGTGGTTCCCCAGGAGATCGAGGCTACCTACAAGGCTTTGCACGAGGCGTGGAATAATTGTGAAGAGTAAGCCCGAAGACGTTTTCCGAGAGCCTAAAGAAGAGGTGGATGTGGAGGAGACAGTCAAAAAGTCTCGCTTCATCGGCCGGGTGCGCCTGGCTCGTTCCGAGGAGGAGGCCCGGGAAAAGGTGCGGGAGCTTTCCGAACTCTATCGGAATGCCACGCATAACTGCTGGGCCTATCGGGTAGGATTCCCCCGCATGCGGGAATACTATTCCGATGACGGAGAACCCTCGGGGACTGCGGGAAAACCCATTCTCGGAGCCATTCTTCGGGAGGAGCTCACGAATACCCTGATAGTGGTGACCCGCTACTACGGAGGTATCAAGCTCGGTGTTCGGGGTCTTATCGAGGCTTACGGAGGAAGCGCTTCCGGGGCACTCCGAGTGGCGGGGGTGGGGGTAAAACAGATGGCCCGGCCTCTGGCCCTGGAAGTTCGGTACGATGCGCATCAGAAGTTGCTCTACCACCTCAAGGATCTTCAGGTTCCCGAACATCTGGTGGAGCAGGAGTTCGGAGCCACGGTGAAAATGCTCTTCCCCGTTCCGCTTTCCCTGGAAGAAGAAGCGGAAATTCTTCTGGAGGGACTCCGAGGTCAGGGAGCCGTTCTTTCCTGGCAGTGGAAAGCCTGATGTCGGGTTTTCCGGAAAAGGTCTTCGGAAGATCTCGAAGAGACGAAAAGGCGGTTCGACAAAACCAAGCGAACGAACAGAAAAGAAGGAGAAATGTGTAATGCTTGATGACGCGGAACATCTTCTGCGGCGATTGCGGCACCCCGTGTGCCGAAGTATTTTGAGAGATCTTTCCGAGGAGGAACTCCGAGGATTGGCGGCTCATGAAGCCATACCGAACAATCAGGAGTCTTCTCTCTACGTTACCCGAATTCGCTCCCGGAGTGCCCCCTTTACGGAGGTGGTGTACGATCTCGACGAAGATAGACTCTCCCTGCTGCAGCAGGTGTGGGAGTATCTCCGGTGGCAGCAGATGATTCGTATTTCCTCCCGCATCGGCTCGTCTTCGGGGTTTCCTCTTCAGGCGAATCTCTACGTTACCCGGCGGTATGCCCGGATTGCCCAGATGTTCGGATGGAACTTCTACGCCACCGCAGACGAGGATTATGCGGATATGGTAACCGTGGTGGTTCCCGAATGGCATCAGCGAAAGGTTCTAGTGCTTCCCCATCAGCGGGCCACCTACATTCTGGGTACGGATTATTACGGGGAGACCAAAATGGCCACTCTTCGCATGGCCATGCACATCGCCCGGGAGGATATGCGGGGAGTGGGACTTCATGCGGGAAGCAAGAAAGTTATTCTTCGCGAGGAGGGTTCGGAAACCCTTACCGAGAAGGGCCTTCTGGTCTTCGGTCTCTCGGGAACCGGCAAAACCACCATCACCACGGCGGATCACGGCTTGAAAGATCCCGAAGGGGTGGAGGTGCTCCAGGACGATATCAATCTTCTCCTCTCGGATGGCCGGGCTCTGGGAACGGAGCGAAATTTCTACATCAAGACGGATAATGTCTCCAAGCAGGAGCCCCTGCTCCAGGCGGCCATGCACAAAAAGGCGATCCTCGAAAACGTCTGGGTGAACGACGACGGAGACGTGAACTTCGACAATCACGCCATCAGCACCAACGGCCGGGCTCTGGTTCCCCGGAGTGCCATCCCCAACTCTTCGGACCGCATCGATCTTCCCCGGGTGGATGTGGTGCTTTTCAACATGCGGCGCTATGTGCTTCCTCCGGTGGGACGCCTGATTTCTCCCGAGCAGGGAGCGGCATACTTCATGCTGGGAGAGTCCACCATCACCAGTGCGGAGGATCCTTCCCGGGTTGGACAGGCCAAGCGGGTGGTGGGGTTTGATCCCTTCGTGATCGACAATCCTCAGAAGAACGGCAACCGAATTCTCCAGATTTTGCAGGACAACCCCTCCATGCAGTGCTACGTATTGAGCACCGGCCGAGTGGGGGGCGCTCAGGGGGCAAACATAACCCCGGAGGTTACCTTTGCCTGTGTGGAGGGCATTTTGCGAAACAGCCTTCGATGGCGGTACGATGACATTTTGGGATACGAAATCCCCGAATCCCTTCCCCTGTCGAATTGGAAGGAGTACGATCCTTACACCTACTGGTCTCGGGAGGAGTACGGCACCATCATCTCCGCCCTGCGAAAGGAGCGTAAGGAGTACCTTCAGGGGTTCCGGGGACTGGCGAAGGAGATCGTTCTTGCGGTATAGGAGCTTCATGAGATCGTGGTGCTCCATGGAGAGAATTTTGTGTGTGGTATGTGAAAGGAGGCAGTCCGGAGTATGAACACTCTTGTGCTTTTGATTCTTATTCTCGTTTTTATTGCGTGGAAGCGCCCGAACACCCCGTTGGGAAGGGAACTCCGCAAGATGGTAGCCAATATTTCCCAGGTTTTCGGCAAGGGCGAATCCCGGGGAAGCAACCCCTTCGGAGGGGATGACGACGATTATCAGGGCTACGGTGAGGAAACCGAGGGAGGATCCTCGGAATCCGCCTCCCGGCCCTCCCGCCCTCCCCGGGATCCCGAGAGATGGAAGAAAGTCAGCCGTCGGGGGAGCCGCCTGGTGGCGTTGGGAATCGTGCTTCTCGCCGTTCTTGCCCTGGGATACTATTCCTTTTTCATGGTGCAGCCGGGAAACCGGGGTGTGATCTATCGGTTCGGCAAGATCGTCAGCGTTCGGGATCAGGGGCCTCACTTCAAGATTCCCCTGATGGACCAGGTGGTAATGATCCAGGCGGAGCAGATTTTCCGCCTGGAGTTCGGATACCGTACCGAGGATCCCGGGCCTCCCGCCAAATATCGGAATAATCCCGAGGAATCCAAGTACCTTACGGCGGATAACAAGATCGTGGAGATCGACTGGGTATTACAGTTCCAGTTGGCGGAGCCGGAACTTTTTCTCACCAATTTCCCCGGAGGGAACGAGGGAAACAAGATGCTCCGGGATCTTGCGGAGGCCAAGATGCGGGAAGTCGTGGCGAGTGTAGGCCTCGATGACGTGCTCACCGTCAAGAAGGAAGAAATTCAGACCCGGGCGCGCATGGGCATTCAGGCCTGGCTGGAAACCCTTCAGACGGGGATTTTCATAGTGGCGGTACAGCTTCAGGATGTGGAGCCCCCCCAGAGTGTCCAGGCATCCTTCAGCGAGGTGAACTCTGCCCGGGCCGAGAAGGATCGGCTCGAACTGGAGGCTCAGAAGTACGAGAACGAAATTCTCTCTTCCGCCCGGGGAACCGCAGAAAAAATTCTGAACGATTCCGAGGCCTATGCCTATCGCCGGGTCTCTCTCGCCGAAGGAGAAGCTGCCCGGATTCTTTCTCTCCGGGATGCCTATCGGAGGGATCCCGAGCTGGTCATGAACACCCTCTGGCTGGAGAACATGGACAGCGTCTGGCCCGAGCTGAATGTTCTCGTGGTGGATACGGGAGAGAAGGATTCCCTGAACGTGCTCAATCTCGGGGATTTTCTGAAAATCCTGAAAACCGAGCAGTAGAGAGGAGGAAGAGCCATGAAAAAGACCATTCTGAAGATCGTTCTGCTCGCTCTTGCGGGAGTAGCCCTGGTGCTTTCCTTCGAGATGTTTTTTGTGGTCCGCCAGGACCAGCAGGCGGTGGTGCTCCGGTTGGGAAAGATCGTACGAACCACCACGGAAGCGGGACTTCACGTGAAGGTGCCCTTTATGGATGCCGCCCGGGTATTCACCAAGCGCCTCATAGAATACGATGCGGATCCCGTGGCGGTGGTAACCTCGGATAAAAAAAGCATCATCTTCGACACCATAGCCGTTTTCCGCATCAAGGATCTGGATACCTTCTACCGCCGCATCAAGACCGTGGCGGCGGCCCAGCAGCGCCTGGACGACTCGGTATACTCCGCTGTACGGGTGGTGGCGGGATATATGACCTTCGACGATCTCCTGAGCGACAAACGTCTCCAGGTGATCAAGGATGCGGAGACCGCCGCCCGCAAAGAGGCGGAAAAGTACGGCCTGGAATTGAATCAGGTGGCCTTCAAGCGGGTCTTTCTTCCTAAAGAGAACGAAGAGTCCGTCTATCAATCCATGCAGGCGGAACGAGACCGTATCGCCGCCCAGCTTCGGGCGGAGGGGCGAGCCGAGGCTACTGCCATACGCTCCCAGGCGGAGCGGCGCCGCACGGAAATTCTTTCCAACGCTCGGAAAACCGCCCAGGAAACCATGGGCGAAGGGGACAAGAAAGCTCAGGATATCATCGAAAACGCCACCCGGAACAGCAAAGAGCTCTTTCTCTTCCTGAAAACCATGGAATTCTACAAGACGAATCTCAAAAGCCTTCCCGTTATCGTAGGCCCCGAAGGTGTTTTGCGATATCTCATGAATCCTCTGGGAAAAAGCTCGGAAACAACGCAGAACTAGGGGTGTAAAACTGAAGATTCTCTTTTTTCGGAACTTCTCGAAAGCCTCCCTCCGCTCTTGGTAGGGAGGCTTTTTTATGCTATTCTTATGTCAACTAAAAAATTTTTGCTGGTTGACAGAAAGGATCTGATCTTTGTGGCCTTATCGTACGAAACCCGGCGATTCATGATTCTGGCGGCTCTCTTTGCGGTGCTTACCGCGGTGGGGGCCTGGATACGCATTCCCTTTCCTCTGGTGCCCCTGACACTCCAGGTCTTTTTCGTGCTTCTTTCGGGAATTCTTTTGGGCCCCTTCTGGGGTCCGATCTCCCAGACGCTCTATCTGCTGCTCGCTCTTCTGGGGCTTCCAGTTCTGGCGGGAGGAGCTTCCGGGCCGGGGGTGATCTTTCTTCCCACCTTCGGTTTCCTTCTGGGTTTTATCGGGGCCTCCTGGGCGGCGGGGCGGTACTGTTCCCTTTTTACCGAGGCCACCGCATGGACCTATGGCACAGCATGCCTTCTCGGGCTCGGAGCGCTCTATGCCCTGGGGCTCGGCGGGCTCTACTGGAACCTTAACTATCTGGCGGGAAAGGAGCTCTCCTTTCTTCAGGTCTGCCGCATTGGCTTTGTTCCCTTCATTGCGGGAGATCTGGTGAAGATGGCCGGAGCGATAATTCTAGCCCGCAGGGTGGGAGTGCGGCTGAGAAATCTGGGATATCTCCGGGGATAGACGAAAGGCATGGCTGCCGCGGTTTCGAGAAATGTTCCGGGGCTACGCTTCGGAGAGGGAGGATGATGGCTTTCGGGGGTTTGCGTCATGGTCTGTTCGGGGTATGGAAAGCCTGAAAGAGGAATTATATAGCGTAGAGAGATATTGATGTATCATGACCTTTATGGAAGCTCTTCGGGGTTCTTTGGAATTCCCGGGGGCTTCCTTCGTTTTGTCCGCGTCGCTCCGGGGAGTAGGGAGAAACCTTATGGAGGTTGTATGCTTTCTGATAAAGGAGTAGGCTTGGGGAGTCGTTCTGTTCTCGTGGCCCTGGACCGTTTTGCCTCTTCGGAAGCGGCCCCTCAGTTTGTACGGAAAGGAAATGATTTTCTCATGCAGCAATGGCCCTTTATTCCCACCTTTCGAGATGCCCTGGAAGCCTATGGCTATTTACGATGCCGAGTGCGTGCCACCCCTCTGGAATATTCCTCCGTGTTGAGCCGCCGCACGGGAAAGGAGATCTACCTGAAGTGGGAAAATCAGCAGATCTGCGGTGCCTTCAAGGCCCGGGGAGCTCTTTACCGCATGTCCCGGCTTGGGGAAGAGGAAAAGAGCCGGGGCGTGGTGACTACCTCCAGCGGTAATCATGGCCAGGTGGTGGCTCTGGCGGCGAAGGAGCTTCGTATAAAGGCCACGGTCTTCGTTCCCCAGCTCTGCCCGAAGACGAAACAGGAAGCCATTCGCCGTAGGGGAGGGGAGTGGGTAGATCTTCGGGTTACCGGAGCTCACTTCGATTTGGCGGAGGAGGCGGCCCACGCCTTTGCGGAAGAAGAGAAGAAGTTCTATTTTTCCTCCTTCGACGACCCCTGGCTTGTGGCGGCGAATGCGGGCATCGGCCTGGAGATGCTTTTTGAACAGCCCCGGATCGAGGAGATTCTCTCTCCCGCCGGAGGAGGGGCTCTTATGAACGGAGTGGCCCTGGGAGCTCGGGGGATGGTTCCGGAAATCCGGGTTTGGGGCATTCAATCCGTGGCCTCTCAGCCCTGGATAGCCTCATGGGAATCCGGGACGGTGCAAAAAGTGATCTACGAACCCTCCCTGGCGGACGGTCTCATGGGAGGTATTCCCCAGACCCTTCTGGATCTTGGAAAAAAGCAGATTCATGGAGTTCGGGCGGTACGGGAGGAGTCCATCGCCGAGGCCATCGCCCTGCTGCACCGGGAGCATCACCAGGTGGTGGAGGGAGCCGGGGCGGTGGGCGTGGCGGCTCTTCTGGAGGAGGTGGTTCCTCTGGAGGGAGAGAAGATCGGGGTGGTTATTTCCGGAGGAAATCTGGATCATGGGGTGCTTCTGGATATTCTGAAACGCTACGCCTGACAATCCTATCCGCAGATTACGCGAATGACGCGGGTCGAAAAACGGAAAATCCGTGTCATTCGGGTAGTCTGCGGATATGTACAGTTTTTTCGCTATGCCGATTCCAGTACGATGTGTTCCAGTCCCTTCTTTTGGAGTTCCCGGAAGCAGTCTCCCTGGATAATTCCCTTTTCCAGAGCTTCGGGATTCCGTACCCGGGATCCTGCGAGAACCTTGGCTCCGTAGTCGAAGAGAACCTGCATCATGGGAGTGGAGGGGCCCAGAATGACGCTGAAGGCGGAGGAGCCCTTTTCGAGAAAATACGCCAGGGAGCGGGTAAGTATGGCAGTGCCCGTAATGCCCAGAACATGGGTTTCCTTCAAAACGGTTTCCCATTCCTTTCGGGGCACCGCTCCGGGAATTTCTCGAAGCTCCAGAAGATGCAGCGTGGCGGCCTCTTTGCGAAGCCGGGGAATAAAGGGGAAGTTTCCCACGATGGTCACGGTTTTTCCCGCTCCCTTTTCGAGAAGGTACTCCAGGGCTCCCCGGGATTCCAGGGTTTCCGGCAAAGGCGTTCCCGCTCCCAGGGCGGCCATGCCGAGGCTCCGGCAGAGGATCAGGGGGTGGTGCAGGAGCTCCGCCGCTTCTCCCAAGGTTTTTCCCTCGAAGGAACGGATAATCTCCAGCTCCTCGGGAGAATTGGGAAAGAGGTTCGAGGCGGTGCCTCCCAGGCCTTCTTCGGTGATCAGGCAGAGGGCCCGTTCTCCCCGGGTGATGCGGCGAATTCGCTGCTGCCGGTGAATCATGGTTTCCAGAAGCTTTTCCACCAGAGCGGTTTCTTCGGAAGAAGCCTCGAAGAGCGGAGCGGCTTCTTCTGTAAAAGGTCGGTTGCGGCAAAGGCTGGGTTCTTTTTCTGCCATGGTACACTCCTCTATGGGCACGTGTTCATTTTCAAGGAAGGAGGGGCGTTTTCAGGCTCCTTGAAACTTCCTTAGAAATGAAGCCCCCCGCCTATTTCCGGGAAAGAGAAAAAGAGCGGGGGGATACCGAGATGCTTGGATAGGCTGTGTTTCTTCCACGTCGGAAGCGGTGGTTTCGTTTACGGGGTTTGCGGGTTTACTCCGACTTTTTGATGGGAATGAAGGGGAGCATCCAGCTTCCGAAGGCGGCGGCGTTCCGGGTCTGGATGAAGACGAGCCCCGGTCCGGTGAAACGGCAGACCAAAGCTTCTCCGGAAGTGAAGGAAGAGATCCATCCCTTGGAAGAAGCCTTTTCGATGGCGTACTTGGTATCGGAGGTCCAGGCCACGAGATGCTGGTTATCCACCACAAGCTCCTCCCCCGGAGCGAGCTCTTTGCGCATGATGCCGCCGTAGGAGCTTACGAAGAGGGTTCCGGTGCCGCTGGCGCGGAGCACGAAAAACCCTTCTCCCGAAAAGAGCCCCTTCATGAGATTCTGCATCTTGGTGGAGATTTCCATACCCGAGGATCCCGCAAGAAATCCGTTCTTCTGCACCGTGATATCCGTAGAACCGTCGAGTTCGATGGCTTCCACGTCTCCGGGATAGGCGGGAGCGAGGGTTACCTCACCGGGCCCCTGGGTTGCCTGAACCTCCTGGAAGAAGAAGGATTCTCCGGAAAACATTTTCCGCCCGAGTCCTTTCAGAAAACCTCCGTCCATGGTTCCCTTGATTTCCAGGGAACCTTCCATGGATACCATGGCTCCCGATTCTGCCTTGATACTCTCGTTTTTTTCCAGATCCACCTTAAGAATGGCGTTGGCACCGCCGCGATAAAGTACCTCGTATTTCATGGGCCTGTACAACTCCTTTCCTTTTTTGCGATTTTCACAAGTTCTACTATAAAACAAATATCTCGTTTATTGTAGCACGGAAGAACCTAACAGACACACAATGCGGAAAAAGATTCCTCCATCCCCTTTGTATGCGGAAAACTCCGCTGAAAGAGTCCTCTAGAATTGGGGAGAGTTCTTTTCCTCTTCCCGGATGTGGGAGCGATAACGCTCCAGAAGTCCGGAAAGTCGCTCTTGAACCGTATCCCGCTCCGCTTCGAGGCGGTGTACCTTTTCTACGGATTGTTCCGTTACGGAACCGTTCTGTTGGGCCTTTTCGAGCTCCTCGTCCTTTTCGAGAAGCGTCAGCTCCAGAGCGGAGAGTTTTTCCGCGAGCTTCCGGTTTTCCTCCTCCAGAAAGCCGATGCGCCCGAAGGCTTTTTCCGCCGCCCTTTCCAGTTCTTCCACCAGATGGATCATCTCGATGACGTACCTCCTTGTTCGATTGCCGCAAGTTCTGCGGACTCTCCCGGAAGATCTTCGATGATTTTTCCGGGATTCAGAATAAGATTGGGGTCGAAGGCCTTTTTGACCCGCCGGATAAGTTCGATCTGGGAAGGATCGAGAAAGTGCTTCAGATAGCCCCGCCGCTTCAGGCCGATGCCGTGTTCTCCCGAAAGGGTGCCTCCCAGAAGGCGGGTGGTCTGGTAAAGCTCCAGCCGGGCTTTTTCGATGGTTTCCTCCCAGCCGGAATTCTCCGGGGGTACCAGGAGATTGATGTGAAGATTGCCGTCCCCCGCATGCCCGAAGGTGACCGATTCGAGGGAGTACGCTTCTGTCAGGCGGTGCACCTCTTCCAGAAGGTCCGGTATGGCCTTGGGAGGCACCGCGATATCCTCCTTGGTATAGTGGGAATAAAAGGCGATCACCGCTTCGGAGATGCACTTACGGGCCTTCCAGAGCCGTTCCCGGGTGTTTCGGTTATCCGCCACGAAAACCTCCAGGGCTCCCTGTTCGATGCAGAGATCTCCCACCTGTTCGTACTGGTCCGCCAGGGCCTGGGGGTCGTTTCCCTCCAGCTGGATGATCAGATGTCCCCCCGCCTCTCCGTAGGGAAGAGAGCTTCCGAGAAAGCGTTCGGCGATCTTCAGGGCGGAGCGTTCCATGAACTCCAGGGAGGAGGGAATGATGCGGGCCTCGGTCATAATGCAGGGAACGAAGGCCATGGCCTTCCGGGGAGTGGGGAAGGGAACCAGGAGATCCACCGTGTAGGCGGGTTTGGGAAGAAGCTTTACGATCACCTTGGTGACGATTCCCAGAGTGCCCTCGGAGCCCGCCATAAGATGCAGAAAATCCAGCCCCGTCACGTCCTTCCGCCGTTTTCCCCCGAACCAGGTTACCGAGCCGTCCGGAAGCACCACTTCCAGCCCCAGAAGGTTCGCCCCGGTGGTACCGTATTTGAGAACCTTGTTGCCTCCGGCATTCTCCGCCACGTTGCCCCCGATGTAACTCACATCGCCGCTGCAGGGATCTCCCGCATAGAAGAGTCCTTCCTTGGCGGCGGCCCGGTTGATCTCCGCCGTTATCACGCCGGGTTCCGCGGTGGCGGTGAAATTTTCCGTGTCGATTTCGAGAATCCGGTTCATCTTTTCCAGCGAGAGCACCATGCCGCCGTAAGCCGGCACGGCTCCTCCGGAAAGCCCCGTTCCCGCTCCCCGGGGAGTTACGGGAATACCATGGGCGTTGGCGTAGCGCATGACCGACGCCACCTGATCCGTGGATTCCGGAAAGAGCACCACCTCGGCGCAGTAGTCTTCGTGCCAGAAGTGACGTTCCACCTCGTCGTAGGAGTACGCTTCCCGTTTTTCCCGCTGGGTGGCCACGTTCTCTTTTCCCACCAGGGAAACAAGCTCTTCCAGTACCGTCGGAGTTATTATGGCGTACTTTCCAGGTTTCATTGGCCCCGCTCCTTTCGGATTCGTTCGATGAGTCGGGGAAGTATGGCGTACAGATCTCCGCAGAGGGCGAGATCCGCCACCCGGAAGAGAGGAGCCTCGGGATCCTTGTTAATGCCCACGATATACTCGGCGGTCTGCATTCCCGCAAGGTGCTGCACCGCCCCGGAGATTCCCGCTGCCAGATAGAGCTTGGGAGAGACCACCTTTCCCGAAAGCCCCACCTGATGGGGATAACCGATCCATTGAGCTTCCACCGCCTGACGGCTGGCTCCCACTCCGCCTTCCAGCAGCTCCGCCAATTCCTGGAGAAGCTCGAAGCCCTCACTTCCCCGAAGCCCTTTTCCTCCGGAGATAAGCACGTCCATATCTTGAATATTCGCCGCTTCACCCTCCAGAATCTGGATGCCCTCGGGAACGATTCGGCTTTCGAAACACTCTCGGGGAAGAGGAGGACGGATAACCTCTCCCGAACGGTCCTCCTCGGGGGGAATCGGAAAGGTCCGGGGGCGCACCGTGGCCATCTGGGGGCGATGTTCCGGGGTCTTGATGGTGGCCATCACGTTTCCTCCGATGGCGGGTCGGGTCTGGAGAAGCAACCCGGTCTCCTCTTCGATGGCGAGCTCCGTGCAGTCTGCGGTAAGTCCGGTGCCTACCAGGGCAGCCACCGCAGGGAGCACCGTGCGTCCCGAAGTGGTGGCGGGGGCAAGGACGATTTCGGGCTGTATCTCCCGGATGAGCGCTGCGGCAACCTTGGCGGCAATCTCCTGGTTGAACTGGGAGCACGAAGGATGCTCCACCAGATACACCCGATCCGCCCCTCCCCGGAAAAGCACCTTCGGAGAATCTTCGAGAAAATCCGTAAGCAGGAGCACCCCCACGGAAAGGCCCCCTCGGCGGTTTCCCAGTTCTCGCCCCTTTCCCGTAAGTTCCCGGGTAACCGGATGAATTTTCCCCTGCCGCACCTCGCCGTAAATCAGAATGCTCTTTTCCGGGGCAGTCACGCTGAAACTCCTCTCATGGTTCGCATCTTACAAAAGCGCCAAATCCCGGAGCTTCTGTACGAGAAAATCCAGTCCCCGTTCCGTGTCATGGGGACCGAAAAACACCGTCTCTCTGGAAAGGGTGGGGTAGTGGATGTGTACTACCCGGGTGGGAGATCCCGAAAGACCCGTTTCGGCCTCGGCCATATCGAGATCCTTCCGGGAGATTCGGGGAATGGAGGTTCTTCGGGCCCGCTTCTTTCCCGCCAAAGTGGGAATGGAAGGTTCGTTCAGATCCCGGAGTACCGTGAGAAGGCAGGGAAAGGGGAGAAATTGATACTCCGACCCCTCTTCCACGGTGCGCCGTACCCGGACTCCTCCCTCTCGGAGCTCCAGAGAGCTTACGTAGGTGCTGCAAGGAATATCCAGCATCACCGCCACCTCGGGGCCCACCTGACCGGTTTCTCCGTCCGTGGCCTTTTCGCCTCCCAGGATGAGGTCGAAGGGGCCGTACTTTCTGCATGCCTCCGCAAGAACTCGGGCGGTGGCCCAGGTATCTCCTCCGGCAAAGGCGGAATCCGTAAGGAGGTAGGCCTCGTCCGCTCCCAGAGCGAGGGCTTCTTTGAGGGCTTCTTCCGCTCGGGGAGGCCCCATGGAGAAGACCGTCACCTTGCCTCCCCTGGCGCGGCGGAAAGCCAGAGCTCCTTCCAGGGCGTTCAGATCCAGAGGGTTGATAATGGCTCCCACCCCCTGGCGGATCATGGTTCCTTTTTCAGGGTCCATCCGGACTTCCTCAGTATCGGGAACCTGTTTTACGAGCACTGCCATATCCATGGACCATGCCTCCCAACGATAAAAGATGACGCTATTAGTTGTAGGGGAAGATTCTCTTTTTGGCAAGGAGGAAACGAAAGAAAGCTTTTAGGAAGGAATAATGAACGTTTCAGGAGGGAGAGAAAAATTCATGGTTTTCAAACCGACCCTTCGTTTCTGTCTTCCATGGCCGCTCCCATGGCGACCCTGTGCGGCAGAGTCTATATTTTTAGCAGAGCACATTCTCGAAAACAGAGATCCCTGGAAGGAAAAATTTCCCGGGAAATAATTTTCATTCATCTTCGGTGGTATGTGCAAAAGATCCTTTGATGGAAAAAGACCTTCAGGAAGCGTCCACAAGAACAGGGCACCTCTTGAAGGTCTATCGGAGAAAGAAACGCTTTAAGAAAATGCTGTCTGGTGGTTTTACCTCAACGACGCAGGAGATTTCCCACGGGGCAGAGAGAACACCATCCCCGGTGATGACGAAGAAGAGCCAAGGGAAGCGCTACCAGAGAGGAAACGAAACACATGCGATAGAAGACAAATCCCAGAGCGTACCAGGAAAAGTCGGTAAACAGATGCAATTTATGGAGTTGAAAGAGAAAAAAACCTCCCATAAAAAAGAGGGCTCCTATCCACAGTTTTCGCGAGAAAACCCAGGAAGGAAGAGGTTTTTTCGGAGAAATTTTTGCCATCACCAAATCGAGAAAGCTTCCCCGGGGACAGTAAAAACTGCACCAACGTTTTCGTCTTCCCAGAAGGATCATGGCTCCGAGAAAGCCAAAAACCAGTAATGCCACGGGAGGATAGTACCACCCGAGAATCATGATGCCCCCATAAAGAAGGGCAAAAAGAATGCGCAGAACATACATGGTCATCATCCCCTCACCTAGTATATACCCTACAGGGGTATATACTAGGTGCAAAAGAGAAAATGTTCAAGGGGAGGGTGCAAACTTGCGTAGAATGGCGGAGGCTCGGGCGTTTCTCGAAGGCTCCGTAAAAGAGAGCAAGGCTCTTCTTTAGGGGAAGAAGAGCCTTGCTCAAAGGGAGAGAGGAGATATCGTGTGATAGGTGTGGAGCATCGAGGCGGGAGGTTACGGAACCTGGTGGAATCCCGAATTGTTCCAGAGCGAGCTTGCTTCGGGAGAACGGAGAAAGTTCCAGAAATCCCGAAATTCGGGGGAGGAAAACTTTGTGACCACGCCTCCGAAGTAACGGGCCGCCTCGGCATCCAGGACCAGATAGGATCCTCCCGTTTCTATGGCGGTTCCTTCGGTGACGAAGCATACCGTGGCTCCTCCATGCTTTACCGCAAGAACCGATTTGAGAATGTCTCCGGTGATGACGATCTGTTCCGTATCGAAAAGGGTTTTCCAAAGGTTCAGATTCTCGAGATATTTCTTTCCTGCCGCTCCAATGGGGGCAACTTCAGGATCCGCCACGGCTATGCGGCTTTTAGGATCCCGAAGAACGTCCAGAGAGGGGGCTTCTTCTTTGGACCACCAAAGCACGAGGGGGCTTTCCACCAGGGGGGTTGCATCCTCGAGAAGGCCCTTCTCCTCCAGGTATCGCACCCACTTTTCATTGGCGCTCAAAAAAAGACCGAAGGGAGCGTTTTCTTCGATCTGACGGGCAAGTTTGCCCGAGGCGCCGTTCACCATTTCCAGAGAGTTCCCCGGTCCCCCGGATTCTTTCTGGTGTGCCAGAATGGATTCCATGGCAGGGGCCATGCTGGCGGCCACCGCCACCACCTTCGAATCCTCCGCCCATCCCGGAAAAGC
Source organism: uncultured Synergistaceae bacterium (assembly GCA_964545875.1). Lineage (GTDB taxonomy): Bacteria > Synergistota > Synergistia > Synergistales > Aminiphilaceae > DAIPKP01. The sequence goes on along the minus strand of CAZJHH010000007.1, from coordinate 31,970 downwards.
CAGAATTGCAAGAAGTACAAATCCTCCGCATATCTTTTGCCACATTCTGCCCTGCATACTTCACAAACCTCCTTTGAAAAAACATGAAAAATCTCCGCATCGCATAAAGTGCATCTTTGATGCATTTTATGTACTTTGAACCTTTTCGTCAAGCCACAGAACGGAAAAATGAAGGGAAAGACGCGAATCGAGAGCGGAAGAGCGAAGAAGAATTCCCTCCGCATCGTTTTCAGTATTTTTCTTGAAAAAATCCTGAGAAAATTTGCTTCCAAGGCCCCGCTATAGGTACACGCCGGAATTTCTTGCATGCCAAGGTGGGGTTTACAAAAAAACGTTGAGGATTTGACAAAAGGCAACGTAGTTGCTTATTATGCATATACATTGGATACGCATAATATACAAAAACAGGGGTCTCTACGTTTCGGAACCTACGGAGGAGGAGTCGGGATGCATCGAAAGGTTTGCTTCATAACCCTTGGGGGAATTCTTTTTCTTCTCTGCGTGGGTTCTCTTTTTTTCGGGCGCTATCCCCTCTCTCCCGGAAGAATCTGCGCTTTTTTTCTGAGTTCCTCCGGAGAGGAAGAGCCCATTCTCAGAACACTTCTCTGGGAGGTTCGTTTTCCCCGCATCGGGGGAGCCCTTTGCGTAGGCGGTGCCCTGGCGGTTTCCGGAGCGGCGTATCAGAATCTTTTTCGCAATCCCCTGGTTTCGCCGGGAATTCTCGGGGTCTCTGCGGGGGCGAGTTTCGGCGCCGCCCTGGGAATGCTCTGGGGTTGTTCCTGGAACGGCATACAGGGCATGGCCTTTTTGTGCGCTCTTCTCGCGGTGGGGGGATCCTTTCTGATTTTTTACTTTCTCGGCCGCCGTTCCATGGTGGTACTGGTTCTCGGAGGTATGGTGGTGTCCGCCCTCTTTCAGGCTTTTCTCTCTCTCGTCAAATTCCTGGCAGATCCTCTCGATACCTTGCCGGGAATCACCTTCTGGCTTATGGGGGGGCTTTCCCGGATGAACCGGGGAGATCTTGCCAGTTTGATGCTGCCTCTTCTCGGAGGCATGGGATGCTTTATCCTTTTCCGCTGGCAGATCCACGGGCTTTCCCTGGGAGAAGAGGAGGCCCGGGCGCTGGGCATTCCGCTGGGAAAAATCCGATGTCTCGTCATTCTGGGCTCCACTCTCATGACCGCAGTGGCCATCAGCGTGAGTGGCATTATCGGCTGGATAGGGCTCCTGATACCTCATGTGGCTCGGGTTCTCGTGGGATCCAGTTTTCCCGTTCTTTTGCCCGCCTCCTTTCTGCTGGGAGGAATTTTTCTGCTTCTTGTGGATGATCTGGGGCGAATCATGAGCCCTGGGGAGATTCCTCTTGGAATATTGACCTCCCTGGTGGGAGCTCCCTTTTTTGTGCTTCTCCTGGCGAAAGCCCGAAAGGAGTGGAATTGATGCTTACCGTGGAGAATCTCTGTTTTTCCTTTTCATCCCGGAGAGAGATTCTGCGGAATGTCACTTTTTCCGGAGAATCCGGGGATTGTCTTTGTTTGCTGGGGCCGAACGGGACGGGAAAAACCACGCTTCTCAAGTGTGTTCTCGGCATACTTGCGCCTCAGCGGGGCCGGGTTCTCATAGGAGGAGCCGAACTGACGGCGCTTTCCTCCCGGGAACGGGGCCGGAGGGTGGCCTACGTGCCCCAGGCGGGGAGCACCACCTTTCCCTATACGGTGAAGGAGCTTGTGCTCATGGGGCGCATTCCCTATCTCGAGTGGGGGAGAGCCCCGGGAAAGAAGGATGTTCAGGCGGCGGATAGGGCTTTGGAATCCCTGAACCTCCGTTCCTTTGCAGAACGCCGTTTCAACGAATTGAGCGGCGGCGAGAGGCAGCTCATTCTTCTTGCCCGGGCCTTGGCTCAGGATGCTCCGGTACTGGTTCTCGACGAGCCCACGGCAAATCTCGATTATGCCAATCAAATTCGGGTGCTTTCGGCGCTCTGGGATCTTGTGAAGAAGAAGTACACCATTCTGATGGCCACACATTTTCCCAACCACGCTTTTCTTGCGGGAACCCGGGTATTGCTGATCAAGGATGGAAACATTATCTCCCAGGGATTTCCCGAAGAGGTTATTACGGAAGAGTCCATGAGCGGGCTTTATCGAACTCCCCTCAAGGTTCTTTCGAGTTCCGAAGAACGCTGTCGGGGAGGGGAGGTTCGGGTTTGCGTGCCCTTGATGGTTTCCTGAAACCGGAAGTCTTTCCGCACCCACATTGTCGGGCAAGGGCTTTTGGCAACCGAGGGGTTCCGCCGTTTTTGCAGAATTCTCGAAATTACGGGGAGTAAGGACAAGCTTTTCGGGAAATACAATCCGAAAGTATGCGAAAGAAACGGGGTGGGGTATTGAGATTTTTACGAAACGGGAAGTTGATCGAAAAAGTGTGCCTGGGCCTTTTGATGGCGTCGGCAGTGAGCTTCGTTCTCCTCGGAAATGCCTGGGGGAGCGAAAAGAGCGTGGTGGATATGGGGGGAAAAAGCGTTTTCGTTCCTGAAAAGGTGGAACGCATTCTCATAACGTGCTACGGGGGAGTGACCCAGGAAATCGCGGTGCTGGGGCTGGCGGAGAAGATCGTGGGGCAGCCCTCCATGGAGCGTTTTCCTCTTCTTCTATCCCGTTATCCCGCCTTTGGGGAGCTTCCCCATGCGGGATCTTTCAACAATATCAATGTGGAGGAGGCTCTGAAGCTTCGACCGGATCTTGTTCTCGCAAGCGTTACCGCCGAAAAGGGAAACCAACAGCTTCGGGATGTGGGGCTTCCGGTAGTGACGGTGCTTACCGGAAGGGCAGATATGGAAACACTGCAGAAGGAGTTTCTCCTTCTCGGATCCCTTACGGGGCAGGAAGTTCGGGCCCGAGAACTGGTGGATTACTGGCAGAAGATTCTCGGGCTTCTCGAGGAACGGCTTGCCTCGCTTTCCCAGGGAGAGCGGAAACGGGTGTACTACATGCTGGGAAATCCTCTTCATACCAACGGAAGCGCCTGGTGGGGAGAGGCCTTTATCCGGACCGCCGGGGGCATCAACGTGGCCTCCGAAATGGGGAAGGTGCGGGATGTGAACGTGGAACAACTTCTCCAGTGGGATCCGGATGTGCTTATTCTCAGTTCCAACGAGGGAAAGCCGGTGCTTCGGGGAGATCTCGAAGAGGATCCCCGCCTTTGTAATCTCCGGGCTCTTCGGGAAAATTCCGTTTACTACTGCCCCATAGGAGCCTTCTGGTGGGACCGCCCTTCTCCCGAAGCGGCCCTGGGCTTTCTCTGGCTTGCCACGACCCTCTATCCCGAAAGGTTCTCCGACGTGGATCTGCATGAAGAGACGAAGTATTTTTTCGAGAAATTTTATGAAATTTCTTTGACAGAAGAGCAGGTGGAGGGATTTCTCGATCCCTTCGGTGCCAAAGAGCTCTAAAGGAGGACGATTATGAACTATAACGTACCGCCCAGACTCGGCATGGTGTCTCCTCCGGAGGGGCTTGAAGTACTTCAGGATCTCGGTCGGGGGTACAAGGCCTATAAAGCGGTGACCGTAGCGCTGAATCTGGGCCTTTTCGATTGGCTCGAGGAGAAGAAAAAAGCTCATAAAGAAGAGTTCGTACTCGAACTCGGTATCAATGGGGCTCTTTGCAGAAGCTATCTTCATGCCTTGGAAGAGCTCGGTTTTCTCGTTCAGGAAGAGGAGAGTTTTTTCCGGAATTCCCCCGAAGCTTCGGAGTTTTTCGTCCAGACTTCTCCCTCGTATCAGGGAGACTGGTTCGCCGCCTGGGGAAGCCCGGAAAGTCGCTGGAGTTTCCTCGGGGAGACTCTGCTGCTCCAGGAGCCGGTACTCCGGGAGTTCTCTTCGGGCCCCGGAGAATCCTTTATCCGTTCTCTGGGTCAGAGAATGCTCCAGGGGGAACTTCAGGAGATCGTGAAAGCCGTAACGTCCTGGGAGCATTTTCCCGAAGCCCGGAGCATCCTCGATCTCGGAGGAGGGCACGGGCTTCTCGGCATGGCTCTCTGTCAGGAAAATCCGGAAATGAGCATGGTGCTTTTCGACAAGCCCCACGTGGTGCCCTATGCGGAGCCCTACGTTGCGGGAGCGGGTCTGGAAAACCGGGTGATCCTCCGGGGAGGGGATGCCATGGTGGAACATCTCGAAGGCCCCTTCGACATCATTTTGGTGTCTCACGTACTCTACAAGTTTCGGAAGGAGCTTCCCGGCTTTTTCGAAAGAATTGCCGGATCCCTCGTTCCGGGAGGGCTTTTTGTTTCGAATCACTGGTTCTGCAATCCCGGATGCGCCCCCGGCAAAGGTTTGCAGGATCTCGAACAGGGACTCCACAGCTTCGGTCATCCTCTCTGTCACGTGGAGGATTTTCCCCGGCTTATGGAGCAGGCCGGATTAGTGCCCCTCGAAGAAGTGGTGACCGTTTCCGGAACCTTTGGCGACTCTCTTCTTCATCGTGCGGCCCGCACAGGAGTCTTTCAGGCTTCCCGAAGGGAGAAGAAGGCATGATTTCCTTCGATCCCGGGGTAATTCTCAAGGAAACCTGGGCCTATCTTCGGCAGGCTCTTGCGGAGGAGTATGCATCCCTTCGGGTGGAACGAGTGGTTTTCGGCCTCTTTTTCACGGGAGTCAAGCTGAGCAACGGAGATGGAGGCATATGTTTCACTCCGGTAAAGGCCATTCCCGAGGCGGTCTGCTGCCCCTCCTCGGCGAAGGTCATGCCCCTTTCGGGGCGCCTGAAGGGGATGGAAGTGGATAGGGTGCTTCGGGAGATGGAAGAGGGAAGCCCCCTCAAAAAGGCTCTGGGAATCGCCACGTTGAATGCCCTCTCCCTTACCCTGGAACGCTCTCAGGGAACCCCGGACTTCGAAGTTGTTCTTGAAAAGGACGCCCTGGATCTGCTCACGCTGCACGAGGAGGAATTCGTGGTGGTGGTGGGGGCTCTCGCTCCCTATCTCAAGCGCTTGAAGGCCCGGGGCAAGCCCTTTCGGGTGCTCGAAATGGATCCCCGGACTCTGAAAAAGGACGAGATGCCCTTTTACTCTCCCGCCGAAGAAGCTCCTCTATACGTTCCGAAGGCGGATCTTCTCGTGGTTACGGGAACCAGCCTGGTAAACGACACCCTCGAGGGGCTTCTCGCCCTGGCTCGGAAAGATGCGAAGGTCGTCGTGCTCGGCCCCACCGCAAGCCAGTATCCCCGAGCCTTCTTCGAACGGGGAGTGGACATGCTCGGAGGTATACGGGTTACCGCGCCGGATGATTTGCTGGAGCTTCTTGCCGAGGGAGGATCGGGATATCATTTTTTCGGACGATCCGCAGAGCGCACCACCATCGTGCCCCGTCTTTCCTGAATGGAAAGCCCGAGCATACAGAAAAGGAGAGGCCTTCAAAGGGCCTCTCCTTTTTTTCTTCCTCGCTTGTCAGATCGACCCCGCCACGACGCAGCCTTTCCGAGAAAGCATGTCAGGCAAAGCAGTCTCGGGGGGTCATTCTTCGGAGGAAAGCTTGTTTTTTTTGGCCCTTCGCGCATCTCCGCAGGCTTTGCAGATGCCGTATACGAGAAGCTGTTTTCCCTCCACGGAGCATCCCTCGGGTACGTCCACCCTCGGCATGGACTGCCCCAGAAGACATTCCATGGAGCCGCATTCGAGGCAGCAAAAATGAGGATGGTCTCCGGGACATCCCGGAGTGTTCAGGGGATGGGCGCGAAAGCGCCAGGATCCGTCGGTGCCCTGGATCTTGTGGATTACCCGGCGCTCTTCGAGAAGGGCCAAATTACGATAAAGGGTAATCCGATCCCATTCGTTGCCGAGAAGCTCCATGAGCTCTCCGTGGCTCAGAGGCTTGTCCGTGCTGTAGAGAATACGGAGAAGCTCCAGCCGCAGCGATGTAAGACGTATGTCGTGGGATGCGAGAATATGGGCATACTTGTTCATTACCGAATTCCGAAGGGGCATCGGGGGTAGGTGCAGGGAGAACACTCTGCGCACAGTCCGCCCACGCCCCAACGGCGCACCTCCTTTTCTGTGGGATAGATGCCTGCGGCTATCTGCATGAGTAGAGGATCCAAAGAAGTCCGCTCGTCGTGCACCACGCAGGCGGGGGCTCCGATGAGGGCGGTTTTGCCCCGTATGCCGAGCATGAGCATGGATCCCGGAAGGGCGGGAACTCCCCGGAAGAGCACGGAATCCGCCACTTCCTGAATGGCTCCGGGAGTGCGGTCGTCCGCATCCACGCTCATTCCCCCCGTACAGAGTACCACATGGGGGTTTTTTTCGAGAGCCCTCCGGATAGCTCCGGCGATCTCTTCCTGGGTGTCTCCCACGATCTGCTGTTCCAGAAGGGTGCCGCCGAAGAGTTCCAGCTTGCGCCGGAGTTTGGGGGCAAAGGCATCTCGAACAAGCCCTTTTTTCAATTCCGATCCCGTGGTAACCAGGGAGACTTGCAGAGGGCGGAAGGGGCGAATTTCCATGGGGGCGGCAATTCCTTCGGCTCTTCGGACAGTCTCCTCGGATACTGCCAGAGGAATAATACGGAAGGCTCCGATGGTGTCTCCCGAAGCTACCATGCTTTTGGGGGAGAGGGCGGCAAAGATCCAGAGAGGATCTTCGTTGATGGCGTGGACCATCTGGGGATCATAGAGTAAAAGCCCGGAGACCGAGGCGGAGAGAACGCACTTTCCCTCTTCAGGCCCCGAAAGGGAGAGGTTGGCTCCCCGGAGGATTTTTGCGAGTCTCAGGGCGGCATCGTTTTCGTGGACCTCCCCTTCCTCCAGGGAGAGTACCGAAAGGTGTTCCCGTCCCATGGAGCGGAGCACCGGAAGGTCTTCTTCGGTGACCACGTGGCCCTTTCGAAAGCGAGCCCCCTTGTATCCCTTTTCCGGCAGCACCTGGGTAAGGTCGTGGGAAAGGGGAAGCCCCAGAGCCTCCTCGAGAGTTATTATCTTCTGTTTCACCGTAAAAGCCCTCCTTGTCTACGTTTGCAAGATATCTGTTTCTTCACGATACGAATAATCATACGAATGGGGCTTGTGCTCCGGATGCGCCGTGGAAGGAGGGGCATCGAAAAGATGGATGCTCCTGGGAGGAATGGCCATGCGAACCGAAGAACCCTCGAAAAGGTTCATTTCGCGATATGATTCCAGGGAATACTCCACGTGCCAGGAATGCCCCGCCGCAGAGATGTACATACGATAAAAGCTTCCCAGAGAAAAAATTTCCGTTACGGTTCCTTCAAGAATGTTGGGCTGCAAAACCGGATCTACCGGCAAGTCCGGATAGAGAAGCTTGATTCCGTGAGGGGGGATAAAGGCGGCATTTTTTCCCGGAGAGGGATCTTCCGCAAGGCGGAGTCTCCAGGTATCTCCGGAAAGCCAGGAACATTCCTCGGTTTTTTCCACGGTTCCCTGAAGAACCGTTCCCCAGCCGAAGGCACTCCAGGCATGATATGCCGCATGAGGAGACCAGAGATCCTCGATGGGGATCCCCGGTGAAAGAGTGCCTTCCCGAAGAAAATAAAACACATCTCCCAAGGCGCTCACATCTTCCACGGAATGAGTAACGCAAAGCATGGGAGTTCGGGTGGTCTCTTGAAGCTGTCGCAATTCCCGGCGTAAATTGCGGCGCAGCGGGCCATCCAGGGCGCTGAAAGGTTCGTCCAGAAGAAGCAGATCCGGCTCCGCCGCAAGAGAGCGGGCAAGAGCCACCCGCTGGCGCTGGCCCCCGGAAATTTGATGAGGGTAACGGTGTTCCAGGCCTTCCAGACGCATGAGAGAGAGCCACTCTCCGGGAGTTTTTCCGGATTTTCGGGGCATGCCGTAGGCTACGTTGTTTTCCAGAGTAAGATGAGGAAAGAGAGCGAGATCCTGAGAAAGATATCCTATGCGACGCTTGCGGGGAGGAAGCCAGAAGCGTGAGTGTTCGTCGAAAAGGATGCGATCTTTCATGCGAAGGGTTCCCCGGGCGCGGGGTTCCAGTCCCGCGATAATACGCAGGAGAGTGCTTTTCCCCACCCCGCTGGGACCGAAGATGACTCCCATACCCCCCCTGAAGGAGAGAGATGCGGTGAGGAAAAAGGCTCCTCGGGAAAAGGTCAGGGATCCCTCAAGAAGAAAGTTCATGGCGTCCCTCCTCAATGCGGCGGACGAAGAAGAGGCTGGCGGTTCCCGCCGCCACCAGCAGAATCGAAGCAAGATATGCGGTGGAGAAGTGAAGTCGTTCCACCTGACTGTAAATGTAGAGCGGAAGCGTTTGGGTGCGGCCGGGCATGTTTCCCGCCACCATGAGGGTAACTCCGAAATCTCCCAGGGCTCGGGCAGAGGCAAGAGCGAGGCCGGCAAAGAGATGGCGTCGAGCCAGGGGAAGGGTAATGCGGAAGAAAATACGCCATTCCGAATCACCCAGGGTGCGGGCGGTGTCTTCCAGGAGAGAGGGAACTCCGGCGAAGCCCGTCCGGCAGGATTGAATCATGATAGGAAGAGACGGAAGAAGCGCACCGATAGCCGCGGCGGTAAAAGTAAAGGGAATACCCAGCTCTTTGAGAAAAGGCGTATGCCCCAGAAGGGCGAGAAGATAGAGCCCCATCACGCTGGGGGGAAGCACCACCGGAAGAAGCACCACCAGGGAGAGGGCGGTGCGGCCGGGAAAGGTTTTTTTCGCGAGGATCCACCCTATGGAAATTCCGAAAAGAAGAAGAAGAGGGATGTTTATGGCAAGAACCTTGAGGCTGATGCAGAAGGAAGCGATCATGATATTTCCCGGGAAATAAGAAATACCGCTTCGTTCCTTTCATAGAGAAAAGGAACCGCATGTCCTCGATGCCGGTTCCCGCAAGAAAACCTGAGGGCCGGAGAGAAAGGGGGCTCTTGATATGTGTGGCGCATGAAGAATAAACTCCCTTCGTATGACAACCGGTGCGACACGGAAAGAGGGGAATTGCCGATGTCGCATCTCTATTGCATGTTATACATAATGCTCCGGCAGGTCAAGCACAAAGTGCCCTTTCTGGAAAGGGAAAGGGCTTTCGAAAGGTTGGAATGTGGAGGTGCAAAAAAGCCTTCCTGCACGAAAAAAGATTCGCCGGAAGGCTTTGATGATAACCAAGATCGTTCGTGTAACCAGCAAGGAAAGATTTCTTAGAGGGCCGGTGAGAGGGGCCGGGCGATCTTCTCGAAGAGATCCCAGTGATATTCGTGTTTCTCCTCATTCTCCTCCAGGGCTTCCAGGGAAATGCCGAAGATCTGCAGCGGCAGGGCTGGTTCCGTCAGTTCCTTTCCCCGGGGAGATACGTATCGGGAGAGGAGCTCCAGATCCTCTTCCCTTGGGGTTACCCAGAACCACCAGGGTATGGAGTCGTAGTTCGTGGTATCCCGGTCGAAATACCAGGGAAGAAATATCCGTCGTTGCAGCATCATCCAGAGCTGAAACTGCCCCAGCTCGTTCCAGAGACCCTCGGGAATTTTCGCCGAAGAGGGGAGAAACTGAAAATAGAAGCGATCCGTATGAAAAAGCCCGTGGATATCCCCCGGAGGAGAGGAGAGGTGCTGAAAGTGCTCGCTGTCGTAGTGGTGCAGAAAAAGCAGATCCAGCTCCAGGAGACCGTGGGAAAGGTTTTTTTCCCCAGCCCAGGAATTCCATCGTTCCTCTCTCGAAGGATCCGCTGCGGGAATTTCCAGGGGAAGGGGCCAGCTCTCCCGGATCTGCCGAACCTCCCGGTGTTCCGGATAAAGCCATCGAAAGCCCTCTTCCGATTCCTCCCAGAGCTCCTTCGGAGAAAGGGCGGGAGCGTATTCCAGAAGCTCTCCGGGGCGAAACTCCTTGATTCCCCATCGTCCCTGAAACCCTCGGTTCAGAAGGAGTTCCAGGAGGGTACGCCGGTGGGCTCTTTCGAGATTTTCCGGAGAGTTTCCCGGAAGGCAGGGGAGGCAGTAATGATCCGCCATCTCCCGATAGCGGGTTCTCCCCCGGAAGGTAAGAATATAGAGGGTGTCTTTTTTTTCAAGAAATCCCGCCCTTTCGAGGCGATCCAGATTTTCCGGATCCTCTCCCTCCAGAGCCACGGTTTTTGGGGACCAGCAGGGATGACGGGCATCGAAAAGCAGCAGTACCTCTTCCATGAATGCCACCTCCTTGATAGCGAACGTCGGTCTCGGTATGGAAAGGAGGCCCCGGGTATATGCCGGAGCCTCGAAGAAACGAATATCATCAATCCTGGTACATTTTTTCGGCTGAAGAACACCTTTAGAGATGCAGTTATCCCCTCTCCGCGCGATCCTCATGCAGGGCCTTCCAGAGGGACCAGCAGGCGAGAACCATGACTATGGCAAAGGGAAAGGCCACGGCGATGGAGGCGATCTGCAGGGCCTTGAGCCCTCCACTCTGGAGCAGTACGAAGGCAAGAGCCGCCTGGAGAGCTCCCCATACCGCCATCTGCATCTTGGGAGGGTTCAGATTTCCCCGGGTGGAGTACATGGAAAGCACGAAGGTGGCGGAGTTGGCGGAGGTGATGAAGAAGGTGGAGATGAGCACCACCGAAACCAGAGAGAGGGCCATGCCGAGAGGATAGTGGCTGAACATCTCGAAGAGCCCCGTGGCGATGTTGTCGATAATCTTCTGGGCCGCTTCGGGAGCGATCTGGGCGATATCCAGATGCAGCGCCGAGGTGCCGAAGACGGCGAACCAGGTGAAGCTTCCCAGGGCGGGAACGATAAGCACGCCGGTGACGAACTCCCGAATGGTGCGCCCCCGGGAGATCCGGGCGATGAAGCTTCCCACGAAGGGAGCCCAGGCGATCCACCAGGCCCAGTAGAAGAGGGTCCACCATCCCATCCACTGTTTGAAATTCCCTCCGTAGGGAGCCATGTGAAAGCTCTCCCGCACCACGCTTCCCATGTAGTCCCCGATTCCCGTAAGAAGGGCCTCGATGATGGATACCGTGGGCCCCAGGATAAACATGGCCACCACAAGAAAGGCGGCGATACGGAGGTTCATGTTGGAGATGAACTGAATTCCCTTGTCGATTCCCGTCACGGCGGAGCCTGTGTAGATGATGCCGATTATGAGAATGATGAAAAACTGCACCCGGATGCTGTAGGGGATGTTAAAGAGATATTCCAGGCCGCTGTTGATCTGTTGAGCCCCCATGCCGAGAGAGGTGGCTACCCCCGCGATGGTGGCGAAAATGGCCAGGATGTCGATGATCTTGCCGAGAGGTCCCCGGACGCCTTTCTCTCCCAGAAGAGGGAGAAAGACCGAACTCACCAGCCCCGGGGCGTTCTTCCGGAACTGAAAATATGCCATGGCGAGAGCCAGCACCGCATAATTCGCCCAGGGATGAAGCCCCCAGTGGAAAAAGGATATCCGCATGGCCTGGGCCGCCGCCTCGGCGGTTTGAGGCTCCGCGAAGGGGGGCTGCATGTAGTGGAAGATGGGTTCTCCCACGCCGTAGAAAACCAAGCCGATTCCCATACCCGCGGAAAAAAGCATGGCGAACCAGGAAAGGGTGGAGTACTCCGGCCGGGAGTCTTCGGGGCCGAGCCGGACTTTGCCGAAGGAACTCAGGGCGAGCATAATGGGAAAGACCACGAAAATGGTCATCCCCACCATGTAAAGCCAGCCGAAATCGTCGATGAGGAAGTTGAACAGCCCCTGGGCGGCGGCTTCGAACCCTTTGGGAGCGATCCATCCCCAGAGAACCACTCCGAAGGTGATGATCAGGGAGATTACGAAGACCGCATTCCAGGGTGATTCCTTATTCAGGTTCTTCACGGGAAACCTCCTTATGTGTCTATGCGTAGTCAAAGCGACATGTTTCACGTGAAACATGTCGGAGTAGAGAGAGGACGGGGCCCTGGCACGACCCCGTCGTAACAGCTTCTACAGTACTCCCTAGATCTTGGTGGGAAAGACCGTGTATCCCTCCACCTCTTTGGTAAGGGCATCCAGAGCCACGCCTACCCGGTGATACCGGAGCTTCCACTCTTCTTCCCTGGAAAGCTGGGGATTTCCCAGAGGGTAGGGAACCGATACGGTCTGTACCAGCCGATTGTTCCCCATGGATTTCGCCACGTTCAGAAGGTTGCACATGGTGGTAATGGTAAAGCCCGCTCGCTCGATTTCCTTTGCCATCGTTGCACCGCAACGAGTACAGGTTCCTCAGGTGGCGGTAAGAATGACCGCATCCACACCGGCCTTCTTGAGATCCTCCGCGATCTCCCGGCCCATCCGGGCGGCCTCTCCCTGGGTGGTGCCGGTACCCACGGTGACGTAATAATAATCGTGGAGCTTCTTGAAGCGCCCTTCTTTTTCGTAGGCCCGCATGGCGTCAAGAGGAACCACCCGGTCCGGCACGGTATCCGCCGCCTCGGGATCGTAGCCCGCATGGATGGTTTTGTAATCCGGTACGGGAAAGACCTCGAGATCCGATATGTCGTATTTTCCCCACTTGGTGGCCGATGCGGACTGAATATGATCCGGATTGTGGGAGGGAACGATGCCTCCGGATGTCACCAGGGCGATGGTGATGCCCGAAAGATCTGCAATGGCGGGGGCCGGGGGCACCTTGTCCATCTTGGGAATGGGAAGCTCCGTGACGAAGGGCTCTCCCTTGAGTTTTTTGAGCATCATCTCCATGGCCCGGTCCGCCGCGGGCACGGGATTTTCCAAAAAGGTTTCGTACCGGATTCCCCGGACAAAATAGCCCTCCTCTTCGGCGGGCTTCAAAGGGCTTCCCGTGGCCAGCTTTTCCCCGAAAGTCGCCATGGCTTCAAGATCTTTTTTCATGAAGGTGGCCTTTCGGCCTCCCCGGAAAATGTAGAGATCTTTTTTATAAAGCTCCACTCCGGGATTCTCTTCATTCATGGAGGAAATCACGGGAACTCCGAACCGCTCCTTCACCGCCTTGCCGATGGCGCCGCAGGCATTGCCGTAGCGTCCCGCCATAAAGGCGGGGCCTGCGAAGAAGAGATCGAATTCCTTGTCCTCCAAAAAGCCCAGAATCCGGGCTACGGCTTCGTCGGTGGAGCTGGCGGCGAAGTTGTCCCCGCAGATCACCGTATGGGTGATTTCCACGTGGGGCATGAGGCTGTTCAGGAGCCCCGCGGCTCCCACGGTCCCTCCGTGAAGGGTGGGTTCGTAATCCGCCTGATCCTCCCCTCCCACCTGGCCGAAGAACTGATTGAGATAGGAAATGGCTTTCATGGCAATTCCTCCTTAAAATTCCCTGCAGGTCTTGAGGGAGGTTCCGCAGATTCCATCGGCGCAGAACATGGCGTTGTTCTCCATTACCAGGGAACCGTCCTCCCGGACGCATCCCTCCCAGCCGCCGGAAAGGCCATCCCGGGCAAGAGCTTCCAGTTCACCGAGTACCACCGGCATGGGGGGAAGCTCCAGATACTGAGAGACGTTCCCGCAGGAGACGATGGCATTCGCCGCCTCGTCCAGCGCTACCAGGGGCTGGGAGGCTCCATCCCGGCCGGTGCATTCGTTGGTGATTCCCACGGTTTTGATGCCCACCTTCTCCAGTTCCACCAGAACCTGAATGAAGTCCACGTCCGGGTTTCCGTAGCCTTCCTCCGCCACGAAGGCTCCCGCCGCTCCCAGATTGGAAGCCATGGAGGCCACCATCTGGGCGGAACGCTGCTTCTGATCCATGGCCACGTTGAGATTGGACATGATGACCCCCAGGAAGTTCAGCGTCTTGCCGTGCTCTTTCATGATTTTTTTAATGGTGACGCTGTTCTGCCACTGATAGGTGGAAATCTTGGAGGATACGGGCATGAAGCTGCCGGAGATGACCGCACCGTCGAGAATTTCGTTGGGATGCATAAAGGTGGGGAGCATGCGATTGCCGTCCCATCCGTAGATGAGGGTGTTGTATCCCAGGGCTTCCATCTGGGTCTGGGGCTGCAGCACGTAGACCACTCCGGGAAGCTTTCGGACCTCCGGAGAGCGCTCGTTCAGGGAAGGAAGGTCGAAAATCTCGGTATCTTCCGGAGTCAGATCCTTCAGACAGCGTCCCACGTACTCTGCCAGGCGCATTCCCGCCCAGCGAAGGGCCCGGTTCTTTTTCTGCTGTTCCCGCTGTTCGAAGGTTTCGTCGGAATCCGCCACCAGCACCAAGTTGCGAAGGGCTCCGAAGAGGGTATTTCTCTGAAAGGGGCCTCCCATGTCGATGAGACCGTCCTGAAAGCCTCCCCAGTGTTTGCCCACCACGATAAGGGACGCTCCCTTGAGGGTGTGGAGAGTGCCCTCTCCCGAGGGGGCGAGATCTCCCGTTACGCCGGGAAAGATGCTGGCGCCGCCCTTTACCTTGCAGCGCATTTCGAGAGCTTCCTTCACCGGGCAGAGGCGAACCATATCTCCGGGGTTGACGATGTGAAGTTCCGCGGAGGTGATGTGTTCATCCTCCCGAACCACCGCCAGGGCTTCCTCCTTGTTGATGCTCAAGATCCCTTCGGAAAAGGCGGTCCTCGCTCCGAAGGCGATCTCCTTTACGTGAAAATTGCCGATTTCCAGCCGCATATGCCAATCACTCCTTTATCGTGGAAAATTCCGAATTCATTTCCCCTTTGTCTTTCCTATGCGAAAGACGGGGATCCGGAAAGATGGAAATCGCACCAGTCGCTAGAGGCGCACCTCGCTGTGCTGGTCTCGGATGGAACGCACCGCATCCGCCAGTGCTTTGGGTTCCAGAACCATCTCCATCATTCCCAGTTGTTCTTCCCAGATTTCGGGAGCGATTTCCTCTCGAATCTCCTCTTCGAACATGTGATATACCGGGAGTCCCAACGGAACTCCTGCCAGGGGGCCTGCAAAGGTTGGATCTCCGGCGGTCACCGTTTCGGCGTAAATCTCCGCTCCTTCCGCATCGGAAGAGCCGAGAATCACCACCAGGGCTTCTTTGCCGAACGTGTCGAAAGCGTCCTTGATCCTCTGCTGATTCTGCAGGTCCATGGCTCCTGCGGCGGTTCACACGAAGCACTCCGTAACGGAGAAGATCACCTCCGCTCCCGTAGCCTCCAGAGCCACTTCCATGGCGGGGCCGGGGATGCCGTCCCGTTCTCCCAGAAGCAACAACTTCTTTCCCGCGAGCTTGGACAATGTATGTACCTCCCTTCTTTTGGATATGTATGGCACGGTGTGCCGAGGGCCGGAGATTCTCCAAGAGCTCCAGAGAAGAAAGAACCATGTGCGAAGAATCTCACGAAGTGGAGTGAGAACGATTTTGGGCTTTTGAAAAAAAATCTCGAAAGTTCTCGGCGAGTATCCGAATTTTATGAAAATTATGGTGTTACCTTCCATAAGGAAAAACGTGATTTTAGGGGTAGTACAAAACGTGAGAGGAAGAACAAAAAATTTCCGGACGGCAATCCATCCGGAAATTCGATATTCGCAGCTTGTAGAAGGGGTGTTCTTTGCCTGTTGAAACCCCCGTGCTTTGCTGGCAATCCGGGGTTTTCTATGACGCCGCCGGCCTTTCCGAATCCTCGTTTCTAATCTCCCGTCACGAGGTTCTCCCGGAGGGCCAGGCGGGTAAGCTCCGCCAGGTTGTTGCATCCCAGCTTATCCATGATTTTTCGTCGGTGGGTATCCACGGTGTTCTTGCTGATGTGGAGGGTTTTTCCGATCTCCCGGGTGCTGGTTCCCTGAACGAGAAGCTGGAGCACCTCGGTCTCTCGGGGAGAGAGGAGATCCCTCGAAGAGGGGGAGGGTTTGCGGAGGAGCTTCCGGTAATCTTCGAGAACCACGCTGGTTACCTTGGGGCTGAGATAGCACTCTCCCGAGGCGAGCACTCGGATGGCCGTCACCAGCTCCCGGGGGTTGGATTCCTTGAGAACGTATCCTTGGGCGCCGGTACGGAGAAACTCCGCGATCATCCGGGGGTTGTCGTGCATGGAAAGCCCCAGGATAGCCGTATTCGGAAGCTCCTGTCGGAGTATTCGGGAGACCTCGATGCCGTTCAGGTCTCCCAGGGTAACGTCCAGCACCGCCACCTGGGGCTGGAGTTTCCGGGCGAGCTCCAGTCCTTCCCGGCCGCTCCGGGCCATGCCCACCACCTCCAGATCCGGTTCCTTGGAAAGAAGCTCCTTCAGGCCGTTCAACACGATGGCATGATCGTCCGCCAAGAGAATACGGTGCTTCATGAGAGGCCCTCCTCCTTTGGGGGAACTTCCAGGGGAGCCCAGAGGGTGACGCAGGCTCCTCCCTGGGGAACGGGATCCACCCGAAGATAGCCCCGAAGATGCCGGAGCCTTTCCCGAATGCTGAAAAGGCCGAAGGCCTTGCTTTCGGAGGTGCGGAAGACTTCGGGATCGAATCCCCGGCCGTTATCCTGTACCGTAATCCCCACTCCCTTGGAATCCCGGTACATCCGAAGATGCACCCGGCTTGCCCGGGCGTGTTTGATCACGTTCATCAAAAGCTCTCGGGTCATCTGAAAGAGAAGAATCTTCACCTCTGGATCCAGGTGTTCCGGAGCCCCCTTTTCGGTAAAGGAAAACTCGATTCCCCGGGGAATAAGCATCTGTTCTCCCAGAGATTCCAAAGCCGCTTCGAGCCCCACCTCGTAGAGCAGGGGAGAGCTGATTTCGAAGGTGAGGCTCCGGGTTTCCCGTATTACGGACTCTACCATGGGAATAACCTCTTTCAGGGACCGGGAACAGGGTTCCGGAAGCTTCTCCGAGGTGAGATGGAGCTTCTGGAGGATCATGGCCAGGGAATAACCGATACGGTCGTGCAGATCCGTGGCGATTTGTCGCCGGGCCTTTTCCTCCGCCAGGGTGAGCCGGGTGGTGAGATTTCGGAGAGACTCCTTGTATTGAAGGAGATGTTTTTCCTTTCGTTTCAGCGCCTCCTGGGCCAGAATCCGGGGGGTGATATCGAGAAAGAGCACCGCCACCTCCTCGGAGCCGATGGCGAATCCCAGGGCCTGAAAATAGAGCCCCGTCTCCTTGTTGAAACCCTGGTAATCCACGGAATTTCCCGTGCGGATCACCTCTTCGATAAGCTCCTGCCACGCGGATTCCGTAGTGGGCCATACCTCCGCAAAGGTTCGGCCCACCACGGAAGAGCGCCGGACTCCCATAACCTTCTCATAGGCGGGGTTGATGTCTCGGAAAAGCACCTGGGGAGCTTCGGAATTCTCCGGGTTCCGGACTACCCGGTAGATGGCGAAGGGACAGAAATTTTTCTGGAACAGAGCTTCGTAGCGCTGGCTCTCTTCGTTTGGAGAAATCGGGGAAAAGGAGTTGTTCGACAAATTCATGAGACCTCCCTGGAAAGAGCTTCTTCTTCGAAAAAGAGAGGTGTTCCGGAAGGGGGAAGACCTCTCTTTTTCGCAACATCATGGAGATTCGAGGATTTTTCGAGCCTTGTCCACCTGATTGGGATAGAGTCCGAGAGGAACCGGTTTACCCGCGGAAGCCACCATATACCGTGCGCAGAGGGTCTTGTCCTTGAGACAGTACCGCTCCTTCATGGAGCTGGCAATGCTTTCGGGCATGGGAACCTGGCCGTTGAAAAAAGGGCACTTCTCCAATTTCTCACATACTCCCATGAACACACACCGTCCTTTCCGGGAAAAAACTCTCTTTTCTCAATATTCAGTATAGCATATGCCGGAAAGGAGGAACGAGGCATAAAAACTATCGGAAAAAATCGAAGAGACAGCCCATGTCGAAGGAGCCGAACCGGGATTTGCCGAACCGCTGATAAACCTTTCTCCTCGCCTCCTCCAGGCTGGGAGAGGTAACTCCGTGCCGGATGGAGAGGGATGCCTCGATATAGGCCGCCAGTTTGTCGCAGATCTCCACCAGAACGCCGTCGAAGGGCCATGCCTGGGGGGTGGTTTGCAAAGAAAGGGCCTCGGGGGTCTCATCGCCTTCTTTGAGAAGAAGCACCTCTCCCGAGGGAAACCGGAGTTTTTGATGGAAGACGTTTTCCGTGAAGAAACGCAGCTCCTCGCCGCACTCTTCGGAGAGAAGGGGATAGACCTTGGAATGCATGGCTTCCTTCTCGTACTCTTCGATAAGCTCCTCCAGCCCTTCCACGGAGCGTTTCACCGGGCTGATGATGTCCCGGGTAAGTACCTCGGGAAGATCGTGAAAGAGCCCTCCCAGAAAGGCGTTCCGCCCCCGGAGCGGAGGAAGCTCCATGTGCACCGTCACCACGTAGGCCAGAAAGGCTACGCAGAGCATATGGTCCAGCACCGACGTCTGGGGAATTCTTGGAGTCTGGGACCAGCGCTTCTGAAACCGGAGCTGTCCCACCAGGTCGAGAAAGGCGTAGAGCCCTCCCTTGCGGGAATAACTCTCCATGCCCAGCAGCATTTCCTGTACCGAGGGAATGTCCTGGTATTCCTCCAGCTGCGAGTCGATGGAGCGCCGGGTTTCCTCGATGCCGTAGAGAGATTGGCTCCAGTGGTAGACAAGGCCGAACTCCCACTTGGTGGCCAGATAGTGGGCGGCCCGCAGAATTCGCTTTTCCCTCGCGAAGGAAGTGCCGAAAAAATACGCTTCAAAACGATCCCGAAAGGCGACACTTACCCCCCGAAGATCTTCCTCAAGCTGTTGCAGCACCCATCGGTTGAGCTTATCCCCGGATTTTTCCATCATCATGTGAAAGATGGGAGGCTTGATATCCGTAAGAAGCACCCGGTGAAGAAATTCGAAGATGCCCCCTTCCACCAGGGCGGTCCAGGAGAGGGGGGAGTCCTCGTTCCGGCGTTCCTCCTCGGTGGCGATAAGGTAGGCGATGATCATCTTGTGGGCCTGTTTGCCCAGCTCCGTAAATTGAATGGGCCGGGGATGGTCGTTCCAGCGTTCTATGGAGGCGGCGGAAAAAAGTCGTTCCACCAGGCTTCGACGGATCATGACGGTTCAAAACTCCCTTCTCTTTTCAGGGTATGTACCCCTTTATGATAGCGAAGATCGTCTCTTCCGTCATCTTGCCCGAAAGAATGAAGGTCAGCATTGATCTATGCCTTTCATCGCAAAAATGCCCTTTTTAGCCTTCCGTATCCGGAAGGAAGAGAAAAAACGTCTCTCCACATCCGGGAAAGGCCTTCTTTGCCGCTTCTTTCGAGAGAATTCGAGGGGTACAATGAGAGCCATGGGGCGGGCCTGTTCGAGCCCGTCGAAAGAAAGACATGCGTACTGCAAGGGAGGTTCGAAAATCATGAGGCACACAAAGCGCAACAGAGGAAGCGCCACGCTTCTCGTGGTGGCGGGGGTGGCTCTTCTCGCTCTCGGAGCGGGGGGAACCTGGTTTCTTATGGACGAACGTTCCGAAGGCTTTCGGGAGGAGATGCGCAACGCCCAGTCCTGGATGCGGGAATCCCTGAAGGATGCGGAAAAGGAGATGGAGAAAGCCCGGGAAGATCTCCGGAATCTGGGGGCGGACTTCTCCCGGAAGAAAGAGGAGTGGCAGCGCCTTCTCAAGGAGAAAACCGACGAAGCCGGGGTCATGATGGAAGATCTCCGGAAAAAGCTCGGAGAGGCCACCAAAAAGGGAGAAGAGGTACGGGAGGAGCTGCAGCGGGAATACGAAGAGAAGCTGGAAGCTTTGAAAAAGGACTTCTCCCAGCGATTTACCGAGGGAAAAGAGGAGATGGAACGGCGCTTGACGGAACAGCGCCAGGAGTTCCTCAAGGAGAAAGAGGCCTTGGAGGGTCGCTTTATGGAGGAAAAAGAAAGTTTGAAGCATGAAGCCTCCCGCATTCTTGAAGAGGCCCGGAAAGAAATGAAGGAAATGCTCCGGCAGAAGGAGGAAGAGCTTCAGGATCTTCGGAACAAGCTGGAACAAAAGGATACCCCCGAAGAGGTTTCTCCGTAAAACCCTCTTCCGGAGCCGGGGAAAAAAGATCCCGAAAGAGCGAAAAATCGCCTTTTTTCAGGCAAAATCGGATGTAGTCCCCCGGCGAGGTATGGTACAATAACCCAGGTGCGCTTAAGGTTCGAGAAATCCGGATATGGCAGCTGTCAAGGAGGGAAGAAAGATGACTGAATGCGGTAATGGTAATGGAGGAAATGACAAGAAGATGCTCTTCATCTCTTTAGGTGTTCTCTGTGCGATTTTTCTCGGAGTTACCTCCTTTGTATGGAGTTCCGTGAATCGTCAGAACCTGGAGCTGGCAAACTCGGTTTCCGCCTTGGAATCCCAGATAAAAACCATGAAAGCCGCTTCGGAAGGAACCGCTTCTCCCGAAGGAGAGAAAAATATGGCCTCTCTCCAGAAGGACGTGCGGAACCTCAACTCCCAGGTAGACCAGCTTCGGAAAGATCTGCAAAGCGCTCTTTCCCGGATGGAGACCATGAAAGCGGAGCTCGAATCCATGGCGGGAGAAGGTTCGAAGATTCAGGCCCGGCTCCAGGAGGCGGCGAAAAAATCCCTGGCCTTTCAGAAGGAGTTTCTGGAGCATCTCGAGGCTCTCACCGCCACCCAGGAGGAGCTTCTCTCTTCGGAACAACAGTAGGGAGGCGGCAGCTGGCGAATCGTTTCGGGAGCTTTTCGGAATGAAGCTGAACACCGCTGGGGCGGTGACGGTGTAGAAGGCATCCTGTACATAATCAAGGAGGGTAAATGTTCTATGGGTGAATCGAAGGCGTCTCAGAAGATGGAGGCCCTGGTGGAGAAGTTCGGGGTAGGGGTGGTAACGAAGAAGGCCTTTTTTATCGGTCTTGCGGCGGTAGCGCTTTTTGCGCTCGTGCTGGGGAACATCATGTGGACCCAGATGAGCGGCCGGATTGCCGCAGTGGAAGAGCAGGTTGCGGCCATGCGTTCGGTAAACGAAAACGTAAAGGCCATGATGCAGAAGGCCGAGGAGAGCATTAACGCCATTACCGCCACGGCGGCGGAGCTGGAAAACACCGCCAAGGTTCTCGAAGAGCTTCAGGGGAAGGTTCAGTCTCTGGAAGGAAGCTTCGGAGAACTGCGGCAGGATATGCAGAGCGTGGTTTCCCTGGCGGCTCAGCAGGGACAGGCCATGAGAAAAGCCATGGAAGTACAGAAGGAAACTCTCGCCCAGCTTGCGGAAATCGTATCCTCCCAGGAGGCCCTGCTGCACCAGGAATAAGCGAAACAGCAGCAAGACTGTGGAGCACGTTTGTCGCGGAAGCCTATACACGAGGAGCCCCTTGTACAAGGGGCTCCTCGTTCGGTTATCGTTCCCTCGCTCTCCGGATTGAGGAGATGCGGAGAGCAAGGGTGGTTCTTCGCAGCACATCTTTCCGCCTGGAGCGAGAGTTCTTGGCCGAGTTTTCCGGAAGACGCCTCGGAACAAAGATGCCCCGGAAGATCTCCTTGGCACCATCTCTCCGAAACTATTCCTCCGAATCGGAATCGCCTTTCTTTCCCCGCTCCAGCCGGTGAAGCTGTCGTTTTCCGTGGGGATCTCCATGGGTGGGAACGATGCAGATGAAGACAAAATCTTTCTCCGGGTGATGGTTTTCGAAGGTATGCTCGGTGCCCCCGGGAATACGTCCCCAGGATCCTTCGGGAAGGGGCCCCACCTCGCCGTTTACCACGATCTGCCCCTCCCCGGCGATACCCAGCACGAAATGGTCCCACTCGTGAGAATGGGGAGGAACGCAGCATCCCGGAGGAAGCACGAAATGGCGCATGGTGTATTCCTTCCAGAAGCGTTCGGGGCCGAAAATAATCCGCTTGGTGATATTCGGAGCCAGGGCCGAAGCGTTGTATACCGGAAGATCTTCAATGCGTCCCGTAAGGGGTTTCTTTGGAATATCCTGCATGGCAGTACCCTCCTTGTGGTCTCTTGTTTTAGGTTTGCGGCCCCCCGGAAAATTACGGCAAAGTATTTTGCCGTACCAAGCGAAAGCTGGAAGGGGCATATAGGTCAGTATATATGAGAAAGCGGGATCTTTGCAAAGATCCCGCTTTCAAAAAGGGAGAGTTAGAGGAAGCTCGTGGCTTCCCAGTATATTTCCCGTGCCCCGGGTTTTCTTGCGGAGAAGCTCCGGGGCACGGGGAGGGGATCCTACTTCTTCATGGCCTCCAGAACCTTCTTGGGAAGGGCGGGAAGCTCGGTGATCCGGGCGCCGCAGGCGTTGTAAATAGCGTTCAGCACTGCGGGGTGCGGGGCGGAAAGGGGCAGTTCTCCCGTTCCGGAAGCACCGAAGGGACCGAATTCCCGGGGGCTCTCCATATGAATCAGCCGGATGCAGTCGGGAATGTCCTTGGCGAAGGGAAGTCCGCAGCCGATGAGGTTGTTGTGCTTCTCCACGTCGTCGAAATCTTCGCTGAGAGCGAAGCCGATTCCCTGGGCGATACCGCCGTAAAGCTGGCCTTCCACCACGGCGAAGTTATTGATCTTCCCCACGTCCGCCGCCAGGGTGAACTTTTCCACCGTGGTCTTGCCGGTAGCAGTCTCCACAGCCACCTGGGCCATGAAAATGCCGAACATGTGGTTCGCGAAGGGATATCCCTGGCCGGTGACGTCGTCCATGCCGGTGCAGTGCTGTACGTCTCCGTCCACGTTCCGGAGGGTGGCGGTCCACTGACCCCGGTGATGTACGGGGAGCCCCTCGGCGATCATCTCGTCGTAGGTGCGGTAGGTGCCGTCATCCTTGCGCATGGCGTCGAGAAGCTTCTGGCAGCTGTCCACGATGGCGTTCCCCACCATGACCTGGCAGCGGCTCGCCGCGGCGGCTCCGCTGTTGGGGGCCTTGGAGGTGTCGTTGCAGATGAGCTTGATCTGTTCGGGTTTGATTCCCAAAGGTTTCAGAGCTTCGTGGGCGGTTCCCACGCAGCCCATGTCGGCGCCCTGGCCGTGATCTTCCCAGGTATTGTAGAGGATCACGCCGTCCTTGGTGAGCTCCACATCGCTCTCGGCCTCGTCGGGGCCGTCGTCGTTGGAGTTGTAGATACCGAAGGCGATACCCACGCCCCGTTTGACTTTATCCGTGGAATTGGCCTTGGCGAAGGCCTTGGCCTCTTCGTAGTAGGGGCGAACTCTGGCGATCATGGCCTGGAGAGGATAGACCTCGGGGCGCTGGCCGCTGGGCATGGTGTCTCCGGGCTGAATCACGTTATGTTCCCGGAACTCCAGGGGATCCATGCCGGCTTTCTCCGCCAGCATATCCATCATGATCTCCCCCGCCAGGTAGGTCTGGGGAGCTCCGTAGGCCCGGAAGGCGCCGCACCACTTATGGTTCGTGAAGGCGGTATAGCCGCATCCCCGAATATTGTTCAGCCGGTAGGGAGCGAAGAGGAACTGGCCGCCCTTGTTCGTAAGATCCTGACTGGATTCGGAATAGGGGCCGTGATCCACGTACCAGGCGGATTCAACGGCGGTGAGCTTGCCCTTCTCGTCGATTCCCGCCTTCACCTTGAAGAGGAAGGGGGAGCGCTTGGGAGTCCGGACGATATGCTCCTTCATGTCGAGGCGCATGTACACCGGGCGTCCCGTGGCGATGACGCAGATGGCAAGGAGAGGCTCGTTGGTGGGGGCCACCTTGTAGCCGAAGCTGGCACCCATGTTGTTCTGGATAACCCGGATCTTGCTGGGAGCGACTCCCACGCCCCGGGCGATCATCATCTGATGCCGGTAGACGCAGATGCTCTTGGTCTGGATGGTGAGAAGTCCTTCGTGGTCGTAATAGCCGAAGCCGCAATCCGTCTCGATGGTGAGATGGGGCTGCCGGGAGCTGTAGAACTCTTCTTCCAGCACGTGGGCGGATTTCTTGAGAAGCTCTTCGGTTTCCTTGGGATCGCCCTTGATGATGGGGCGCTTGTTGAAGACGTTGGGCATGCCGTCGATGCCGTCGATCTCCTCGTATACCTTTACGGCATCGGCCTTGATGGCATCCTTGATATGCAGAAGGGCGGGAAGCTCCTCCATCTCCACCTTCACCGCCTTGGCGGCCGCCTTGGCCTGCTCCTCGGTGTCGGCGCAGACGATGGCCACGCACTCGCCTATCTGGCGGATCTTGTCGCCCTCGGCGACCATGATGCGCCGTTCCCAGCCGTCGGTGGTGGCGGTGCCGGAACCTGCCTGTCCACGAATGCGGTTGGTACCCTTATTGGCCTTGATGTCCTCGAAGGTGACCACCTTGAAGACTCCGGGCATCTTTTCGGCTTCGGAAATATCGATCTTGAGAATTTTTGCATGGTGGGTTTCGGGGCACACGGGAACCGCATGGAGAGTGCCCACGGGAAGCTTGAGGGCGATATCGTCCCCGAAGTCCCAGGTTCCGGTGGCTTTGTACACTGCACTGGGCCGGGGATAGTAGGTTCCCCAGACGGAGCCGTCCTTGCCCATCATTTCTTTGAAATCCGTCATCTCCGCTTCGCCCCGGAGAACTTCCGCGGCCATCATCACCGCATCCACCACCTGGACGTAGCCCGTGCAGCGGCAGGCGTTGCGGTTCTTCTGGAACCAATCGCGCACGTCTTCCCGGGTGGGATTCTTATTCTCGTCGAGAAGCGCCTTGGCGCTCATGATGAAACCAGGAATGCAGAAACCGCACTGAATGGCACCGCTCTTCACGAAGGCCCACTGAATGGCGTGAAGCCGCCCGGGAGCGCCGAGCCCTTCGATGGTGAGGACTTCGGCCCCTTCTTCAACCTTGCTCCACTTGACGATACAGGAGCGCACCAGCTTGCCGTTCATAAGAACGTTGCAGGCTCCGCACTGTCCCACGCCGCATCCGATCTTGGTGCCCGTAAGGCCGAGCTGCTTCCGGATAACTTCCGCCAGGGACGTGTCCGCATCCGCCACCACATGGTGAGGGATGCAGTTGACCATGATGGTCTTCCGCAAATACTGTTTCATACCGCTATTCCTCCTTTTCGCGTTGGAAGGTCTGTCCGTTTCCAGACAGGCCCTGACGGCCCATCGCCGTGAACGGACACTTCCGTTTGTAGGCAAACAGGCTCGGAGCTCTTTGTAAAGGATCTCGTGTATAATGTATCCAAGGTCTGCATGCTGACTCTAACGAAAGACCCCAGGGCTTGTCAATAGTAGATATTTTGCATATTTGTTGCAAAGTAGACATTTTTTCTCGAAGAACACTAAGGAAGCCACGAAGGGTATTGTGCCGTATACTTGTACGTGCATGCCGGAAGCCGTAAAAGAGGAAGACCTGAAGACATCGAGAGGAGAGACGAAGAATGGATTACATTATGCAGGGTTTCGTCCAGGCCCTGGGATATCTTTTTTCGGGAAACGAGGAGCTCTGGTCCGCCATCATCACTACCCTCAAGGTTTCGAGCCTTTCCATCGCCCTGAGCCTTCTCATAGGCGTGCCCCTGGGGTTTCTCCTGGGATATGCGGATTTTCCCGGCCGGAAAATCTGCCGCACCCTGGTGGATACTCTTCTGGCCCTTCCCACGGTGGTGGTGGGCCTCCTGGTCTACGCCTTCATCTCCCGCCGGGGCCCTCTGGGAGAGCTGGGCATGCTTTTCACCCTTCCGGGGATTGCCCTGGGGCAGATGGTGCTGGCCCTTCCCATCGTCATGGCTCTCACCGCCTCCGCCGTGGAATCCCTGGATTCCCGCCTTTCCATGACGCTCCTTACCCTGGGGGCCAAAAAAGGGCAGCTCGCCCGGGCGAGCCTGGTGGAATCCCGCTATGCGGTACTCATGGCGGGGGTCACCGCCTACGGACGGGTTATATCGGAGGTGGGAATTTCCATGATGATCGGGGGCAACATCAAATGGCACACTCGAACCATCACCACCGCCATCGCCCTGGAAACCGGAAAAGGACAATTCGCCGAAGGAATCGCTCTGGGGCTGGTGCTTCTCACCATCGCCTTTCTCGTAAACGGTTCCCTCTCGTTGCTTCGCAGGAGGGTGCAGGCATGAGCGCTCCTCTCTACGAACTCCGAAAAATACGGCGCTTCTACGGCACCCGAAAGGCTCTGGACGTGGAGCATCTCAAGATCAAGGCTCAGAGGGTGGTGGGCCTGGTAGGCCCCAACGGAAGCGGCAAGAGCACCCTGTTGCGAATTCTCGCCTTTCTGGAGCTTCCCGACGAAGGAACTCTTGCCTATCGAGGTGCCCCCGCCCTCTCTCGGGAGGAGGAATACCGCAAGGAAGTGACGCTTTTGCTCCAGGAACCCTACCTTCTCAAGCGTTCGGTGAAGGAAAACGTGGCCTACGGCCTTCGGCTGCGGGGAGAAACGCAGCACCTGGAAGATCGGGTACGAGAGGCCCTCCGGATGGTAGGTCTGGATCCCGGAGACTTTATGCGCCGCGCCTGGTATCAGCTTTCGGGAGGAGAGTCCCAGCGGGTGGCCCTGGCCTCTCGGCTGGTGCTGCGCCCCCGGGTGCTTCTCCTGGACGAACCCACCGCCAGCGTGGATTTGGGAAGCGCCGCCAAAATCAAGGCCGCTTTGGGAGAGGCCCGAAAAAACTGGGGCACCACCCTGGTAGTGGTAAGCCACGATTTTCAATGGCTCTACGAAGTGGCGGACGAAGTGGTAAGCCTCTACAACGGCCGTATCGCCTCCTTCGGGCCGGAAAATCTCTTTGCAGGAGGATGGAAGGCCGCATCTCTCGGAGGAGCGGAGCTCTTTCTCGAAGACGGCCAGAGGGTGATGGCCTCGGAATTTTGCGGAGAAGAAGGCGTGGCTTCCCTTAGCCCGGACAACATCCTTCTGGCGGGGGAACATCCTGCGGGGCTTTCGGTGCGGAACTCCCTTCGGGGGCACATAAGCCAGATGCTCTACGAGAACGGTAGCGGCCGGGTGCTGGTGCGGGTAGTGGCGGGAGGGCATCCCCTCACGGCCAGGCTTACCGCGGAGGCGGTGCAGGAGCTGGCGCTCCACCCGGGCAAGGAAATCTGGGCGCTCTTCAAGGCCAGCTCCTTGCGGTGGCTTGCCTGAACCGGGGGGAACTATCCGCAGATTCGGAAAACCGGAAATCCGCAGAGTACAGGTACACGGATGAAAAAACGAAAGCTCGGGGAAGGAGCCTGGTTTTGCAACCTGCGCTTATCTGCGTACTCTGTGGAGCGTATCAGCACACCACCTGATTGCGCCCCGCTTCTTTGGCGGCGTACATTTTTTGATCCGCCTTTTCGATAATTCCCGAAAGAGATTCCTCCAGATTTTCCACCTGGTATACCCCGATGCTTGCGGTAACCTGCAAAGCCTGCAGGGCCTTGTCCTGGCTGATGCAGCTTCGCAGCTTTTCCGCCACCTGAGAGGCCCCCCGGATACCCGTTTCCGGAAGAAGCAGCACAAACTCGTCCCCTCCCCAACGCCCGAAGACATCGTAGCTTCGAATCTGCGTTCGTACCAGTCCCGCCACCTTGCGGAGCACGAAATCCCCCGTGTTGTGTCCGTGAAGATCGTTCACTCTCTTGAAATTATCCAAATCCACCATCACCAGAGAAAGGGGATGTTCCTTCCGGATGGCCCGGCTCTTTTCCTTTTCTCCGGATTCCAGAAAGGCTCCCCGGGTATGGGCTCCGGTAAGCTTGTCCAGCACTGCCATGCGTTCCAGCTTGATCAATATGCTGTACACCACCGTGGCCACTCCCATGAGAAGAAGCGCAAAAAGCACCAGAAAGAGCGAGAGAAGAAAGTAAAGGGTCCGCCCCTGGGAAAAGCTCTCGGCTTCCTGAAAGGTCATGAGAACCTCCCGCTTTCCCGTCTCGCTGGAGGGAACGGAAACCCCGAGAACATCGAACCATCCCCGGGAGGTCTTCCAGGAAAGGCAGAAATCCCTTCCCTGAAGAATCCAGGCCGCAAGCTCCTCCTCCAAGGGCTTGGGAAGAGTCATGCCCGGAAAAAGTTCGAGAAAGCCGAGATACTCCTTCCAGAAGAAATTGGGCACGAAAAACCGGGAATCTCCTCCGAAGGGGCCTCCGTCGATTTGGGAGAGCTTCTCGTTTCCTTTGGCATTCAAGGAAAGGGCTACGCCAAAGGTGCGGAGGTTGAATAAAAGCCTCAGCCCCCGGGCGAGAGATTCCATATCTTCCCCTGAAAGAATGGGGTTTGTTCCCGTGTTGATCTGGCAGGAACGGAGCGTTGCCCTAAGCTGCATACGGAAGTTTGCCACCTGATTCTTCTGGTAGTCTTCTATCCCCGCATCTCGATAGGTAGCCAAAAGCTGGAGGCTCAGAAAAAGAAGCACTCCCAATGCCCCGAGCACTCCATAGTACATGCGCCTTCGGCGGATGGAAAAATTGGCGTGACTTCGAAACAGCCCCATGGTGCCTCCCCGGATGTTTTTGTTAGAAAATAGCAAAAAATTCAACGCATTAAAAATATTTTGAGGATCGAACAAAAGAGGTTCCAGAAAACTTTAACACACAAACCTTTCTTTGGGAGAGTCTGAGGGATCAAAGAGCGTTCCGGGTGGGAAAAAAGAAAATTTATCGGCAGAACTTCTGAAGTTATTTTCTCTTGTATATCAAGGGAATAGGGGATTAGAAAAAATTTTATGAGGGAGCTTTAAGAACTAAAGTCGCTTTTTTAAACCCTATTTTTCTGATAAAATGAGAAAAATAGGGTTTTTGCCACGGTTTGTGGGAAAAATGCCTGCAAGTGAGTTTTATGGACTGCATTCTTGTATGGAATTTCCATGATTATCACCGTAAGGGAGTGGAAGAAAAACTCCGGAGAAAAATCCATCACATAGGGTGACGAAAAATTTTATTTTATACTATTAAGGAGGACATGAATTATGATGAACTTTTTTCGCAGTCTTTCCATTCGTTTTCGCTTGGCGCTCCTGACGGGTGTTTTTGGTATTTTTCTTGGCCTGGTGGCCTTCATCGGATACTACGATCTAACAAAGGCGGAATTCGCTCTGAATGCGGTCTATCAGGACGATCTTCTTCCGGTACAGTGGCTCAACGACAACCGGGCGAACTTCCAAGCCATCCGGGGAAGCCTTTTGACGCTTATGCTCACGGAAAATTCGGAGCGAGAACGGGAGCTCCTGGAGGATATTCAGCGGCGACGTGAACAAGATAATAAAAACCTGGAAAACTACCGGAAATCTCGAATGGACTCCTTTGAAGAGGAACAGCTTCGGGAGGCGGAAAAGCATCTTGCAGCCTTTCGGAAAGGATCGGAAGATGTGATTCGCCTCGCCATGGCGGGGGGCCGGGATAAAGAGGCCTACGAGGTATACCGAAACGAGGTTGAGGAACCTCTGAATGCCTTTAACAGTCGTATGGAACATCTTGCAACATACTGTACGGAGCGGGCCGCGAAGGCTAATCTGGCCAATGAGGAGAGTACCCAAACCGCCAAGAGCCTTCTGACGTTCCTTTCCCTGGGGGCTCTCTTGCTCGGAGGAGTTCTCGCCTTTTTCATCGCCCTTTCCATGGTGCGATCTTTGAACAACCTCCGAAAAGGAGTGGAGGTCTTTGCCACGGGGGATCTCACGGTGCAATTCGATACCCGGGGGCGGGACGAAGTTACCCAGGTGGCCCGTTCTCTGGTGGAGATGGGCAAAAAGCTTCGGGAGGCCATGCGAGCCATTGCGGCAGCTTCGGAAACCCTGGGGCAGAATGCGGAAGACTTCTCCGCCGTGGCGGAGGAGACCGACGCCAGCGTGGAGGAGGCCCGAAGCGGAGCGGAGACCCTGGGAAATGCCATGGAAAACGTTGCCGCCATCGGCCAGGAACTTAACGCCAGCGTGGAGGAGGTAGCCGCCGGGGCGGGTACCGTAGCCACGAGAAGCAACGATGTGGCGGAGCAGGTGGAGACCGCTCGCCATGCGGGAGACGCGGGAATCCAGGCGGTGAAGAAGACCGTCACGGATGTGGCGGAGCAGATCGTGAGGGTGGAGGAATCTGCCAAAGCCACGGAGGAGCTCGCGGAAAAGGCCGCCCAGATTCAGAAGATCGTGGTTACCATCACGGGTATAGCGGACCAGACCAATTTGCTCGCTCTCAATGCCGCCATCGAAGCCGCTCGGGCGGGAGACGCGGGGCGGGGTTTCGCGGTGGTGGCGGAGGAGGTGCGCAAGCTGGCGGAGGATTCCAACGAAGCCGCCAAAAACATTGCGGATCTTGCGAGTTCCATCTCTTCGGATCTCGTCTCGGTGAAAGACGGGGCGGAGCGGAACAGGCACGGAGCCCGGAACGTGGAAAAACTGGTTCAGGACGTTTCGGAAAAAATCGCCCTCATCATGGAATCTCTGGAGAGTATCGCCGGATCTTCCCAGGATGTGGCCGCAGTGGGGCAGGAACAGGCGGCCTCCAGCGAGGAGATCGCCGCGGCGGTACAGGATATGGCGGGAAAGGTGAACGACTCCTCGGGGGTGGCGGATTCTCTCCGGCAACAGATGGAGGATGTGGCCGCCGCGGCGGAGCGAGTGGCCCAGGGAGGGGAAGAACTTGCCAAGATCAGCGGAGATTTGCGAAAACGGGTAAGGCTCTTCAAAATAGACGACTCCCGGGAGGAGGGATCTCCCAAGGCCCTTTGCAGAAAATCCTGAAAACCGTACTGCCCGAAAACGCTTTTTCCGGAAGAGCGGAAAGAACAGACCAGACAATAAACCGAATTTTTACCGTTTTGAATTAAAGAAATACTCTGTCTGAAACGAGCCCGGCTCGGAATGTTTTTTCCGAGCCGGGCTCGTTGTGCGGTGAAAAAAGGGCAAGGAGATCGTTCTTTATTTTCTCGTATTTTTTCACATATTTTTCTTGGCGTCATTCAAAGAAGCGGCTAGGCTTACATTTCAAGGCTTTACTCCGAGGGCTCTTCACGCAGTAACATGTCGGAGAAAGGCGTAGGATTTCTGAAATAGAGAGCTCCATGCTCTGTGCAGAAAGAGAGCATTTTAGTTCATTGCGGGATTATCGAAATGGCCGAGGCTCTTTTCTGTTTCAGGAGTGCCGAACCGCACTATTACGAGAATCAAAAAGAGAGCGCAAGAGAGAAAGAGAGATAGTGAAAAATTTTCTCGGAATAGCGGAGGAGAATTCCGAGGGCGATGAGGAGAGGAGCTGGTGTAGATGTTTCATTCACTTCGTGGAAGGCTTATCGTCGTTTTTCTCGTGATGGCCCTTTCGGCCATGGGAATCATAGGGTTTTTTGCCGTTAACCGTTCGAGCCAAGCCATCATGAATGCCACCTGGAAAGAAGGAGAAACTCTTGTGCAAGCTCTGGCAAGCGAGATGAGTGATCATATCGCGGAAAAAACCAAGGTTTTAAAAATGCAAGCGGAGCAACCTCTCGTTCAAGAAATGGACTGGGAGAAACAGCGTCCCCTTCTCCTTCCCCTATATAACGAATATGGTTTTGTGGATGTGTTTGTAACGAATCTTCAGGGAGAAACCCTTTCGGTACGGCGTAACCTCCCGGGGCCAAACATTAAGGATAGGAATTATTTCCTTCAGGCGATAAAAGAAAGAAAAACGGTCATCTCCGATCTTCTTGTAGACCGCGACACGGGAGTCCTTTCCTGTGTATACGCATCGCCGATTATGAATAATGGAGAGGTGGTAGGGGTTCTCTGTGCTATGGAATCCTTAGAGAGCCTTTCGGAAAAGGTGCTGGCTCTAAAATGGGGAGACAAGGGTTACGGCTATCTTGTGGATACCCGGGGAATTCTCGCGGCTCATCCGGTAAAGGAGCTTCAGGGAAATCTTAACGCTACCGTGGAGAGCGACAAGATCGCTCCTGATCTTGCGGCCGCCATGCGGCGCGGACTGGAGGGCAATTCCGGCCGGGTGGAGTACCACTTCAACGGTCTAGATCAGATGAATGCCTACGCCCCGGTGCCCCTTACGGGATGGCTCGCGGCGCTCACCGCACCCCGGGAGCAGTTCCTCGCCCCGGTGCGGGTTCTGCGAAACGTCATTCTCGTGGCCTCTCTGGTCATGACCCTGCTTATCGTAGGAGTATCTCTCTTCTTCGCCCGGAGCATCGCCAAACCCGTGGGAGCCGTGACGGCCATTCTCGGCAAGCGGGGCAACCTGGACCTCCGGGCGGACCCCGGGGATGCCTGGCTTCTGA